>CACBON010000006.1 GCA_902540805.1 uncultured Alphaproteobacteria bacterium
GATGAACAAACATCAGTTTATCAGGGCTTGTCGAGTGCTATAAGGTCCAGACTTCAGATTGGAACCACGCCTGGAAACCCAATCTTAGTGGGGCAATGGAATGACGCTCAAAGGGCTTTAGAAGATATTCAAAATAATGTCAACAACTTGCAAATTGTAAACAATAGAGTAACTGCTGATGCTGCCTTGATCGGACATTTGAAAAATGCAATTGATTCGAGTTTTTTCATTTCTGGAGCAATTGATGAGGATCACAATCAATTAAAAGTTCTAAATGATGATGTTCAAAGAACCTCAGTACTTTATGACAGATTGATGACAGAACTAGAGGAAAAGATTTCTCGTGAAATTCAAATTCTTAATGACGAAAGACAATATATGAAACAATTAGCTGAAGATGTTGAGGTTGGGAAATTTGGAGGAACTGTTAGCGCTCCACCAACCAAATCTTCTTCTGGAAGTTCTGAACAACCTAATCAAACAGTCGAAACAAAACAAATAAAAGTGGCACCAATTAATTATGATAACGCTATATTGGTCATAAAGTTCGATGATACAAACTTTGATTATTCAACGGCATTGTTTGAATCTATTTCTGGTGCTTTAGAACAAATGCCATCTGCCGGTTTTGAGGTAGTTGCCGTAAGTCCTTCAGGTGGATCGAGCTACGCAGATCAAGCCAGAGATAGAGCATCTGAGGTCTTTTCTAAAATTTTAGAAATGGGAGTGCCTACTGAAAGACTTTCAATAGCTTCCTCTACAAGTTCTTCTGCTCAGGCAGAAGAAGTCCATATTTATCTCAAAAATTAATTATTTGGACTAACATTTAGCATTCCATTTGTGGAACATGCCAATTTAGATTCAATCCGCATGTTATCAATTAATCTCACTCCTTCTATGGATATAGCTATAAAAATTCTGGACATACAGGGAAACTTTGATAGTGAAGACAGATTATTTTCGTTTAAAATTTCTAAATAATGGACTCGATCAATACCAGATTTTTCCAAATAATCTCTAAAGTAGTTTAATCTATGAAGTTCAAAACTCCCCTCCATTATTTCCAAAGTAATTTGCTTCAAAACAGTTGGTATATACCTAGCGAGAAAGATTTTTTTTCCTAATAATTTGTTTCTTGAGGATAGCGCAATACCATATTTATCTCTTATAGTTGGGCAAGACTTAACTTTTGTTTTTATTTTTAAGTCCTTAATAATTTTTTTTATAATTAATAACTGTTGATAATCCTTTTCTCCCAAGGTTATAAAATCTGGTTTTATTAAATCCAAAAACTTTAGAATAATTTTTGCTACTCCTTCAAAATGACCGCTTCGATCAATTCCACAAAGCTTTCTTCCAATATGGCCCAATCTCAATGCAAACTTTACTACTTTTATAATTTGCACGTCTGGTAAAAATAGAACATCTACTCCTTCTGCTAAAAGTTTTTTTTTATCTGACTCAATTGTTCGGGGATAATTATCAAAATCTTTGTCGTCATTAAATTGTAGTGGATTTACAAAAATGCTTACTACTCGTATTTCGTCTGTGTTATCTGATTTTTTAAATAAACTTGAATGTCCTAAATGTAAGTTACCCATTGTAGGAATAAAATTAATTAGCTTTCCTGATTTTCTTAAACTATCAATTTCTCTTGATAAAGTTTTCTCGTCACTGATTAATAACATTGATTTTTTTTTGGATACTTTCCATTTATAACTTCTAAAGAAAATTTTTTAATAGCATGTTTTGCTACAGGAAAAAAATCAAAGTACTTTTTTGAAAATTTTGTTTTCAATTCGGTCATTCCCAAAATATCCTCTGTAACTATTATTTGTCCTCTACAACATTCAGATGCTCCTATACCTATTATTGGCAAATCACTAAACTTTATCAATTCATCTACAACCTTCTTGAGAGTACATTCAACTACTACAGAAAAAACACCAACTTTTTTTAAAACACTTATATCCTTAAAGATCTGTTTTTTTTCTTTTTCACTTTTACCATATACTTTTGGTCTACCTGTAATTGATTGTGGAAGCATTCCCAAGTGTCCCATCACTTTTATTTTATTCTGAGTTAAAAACTCTATAGTATCAGCAACCTTTTCGCCTCCCTCTAATTTTACTGCCATAGCACCGGAAGAAGATATTATTTTTCTGGCATTTTCTAATGCCTTATGTTTCGACGTCTCGTATGTTCCAAATGGCATGTCAACAACGATAAAAGCTTCTTTAGTGTTTTTAACTACAGATTTTGCGTGTCTTGTGATCATATCCATGTCGACATGTCTTGTTGTTTTATGCCCATAGAGCACAGGACCAACTGAGTCTCCGACAAGTATTATATCTGCAAATTTGTCGGCAATTTTCGCTATCGGAGCAGTGTAAGCTGTTAAACACACAATTTTAGATTTTGAAAAAATCTTCTTTAATGAATTTCTTTTTTTTCTTTTGTTCAAAATGTTCCTTAAATAATTTTTGTTTAATGAAAGTCTAAATAATTTATACTTTTATTTATGAAAAAAAAAATAATTTTTTTCCTATTTTCCTTATTCTCTATTTTAATAAAGCAAGTTTGGAGTGATGACATTTATCAAACTGTTCAACCAGAAAAATCCTCAGAGGTTAAAATTGATAAAAGTCTTAAGTCAGGCACATTCAAAAAATTTGTTGTTGTCACAGCTAATGATTACGCCACTAAAATAGGTTACGATATATTGAAAAAAGGCGGCACTGTTGCAGATGCTGCTATTGCAATTCAATTAACATTAGGTTTAGTAGAACCTCAATCATCTGGTCTGGGTGGTGGAGTATTTCTTACTTACTATGATAAAAATACAAACAAAACTGTAAGTTTTGATGGAAGAGAAAAAGCACCAAAAATTTTAAAAGAAAGTATTTTTTTAAATAAAGATGGAAATCCAAAAAAATTTTTTGAAGCTGTTGTTGGCGGTGCATCTGTTGGAACTCCTTCAACCCTGAAAACTTTGTATAGTTTTCATAAAAGTTATGGTAGTCTTGATTGGAGTGAAATTATAAAACCGGTTATTGAATTTTCTTCTAACGGTTTCTTCCCCCCAGAAAGGCTAATCAATGCGGTAAATAAAGAAAAATATTTATTCTCTCTATACCCAAACTCAATTTACAAAAGTATAAAAACTAATCCAAAAAAAAAATTTTTTAACAACGATTACACTAAAACATTAGAAACAATTTCAAAAAATATGCAAAGCTTTTATGAAGGTAGAATTGCTCAAGATATCGTATCTGTTGTAAATAAGTCAAATAATCCTGGGTTATTAAATCTTGATGATTTGAAACTATATATGCCTGAAAAAAAAGCTGCATTATGTAAAAAACTTAAAAATGGTTATAAAATTTGTGGACCTAGTTTACCCTCCTCTGGAACAATATGCATTATACAAGCTCTAATTTTATATGAATTTTACGAGGAAAAATTAAAAAATAACCTCAACGAATTACTTGAAATTCTTAATTTTGTATATTCCATCAGAGATGACCAACTGGCAGATCCTAAGTTTGAAGATGTGAATATTGAAAAGTTGCTCAATGAAAAATATCTCGTGAAAAATTATGAAAAGTTCAAAAAATTAAAGAAGAAATCTTTTATTCATAATTTTGAAGAGGTCTTTAGCTCAACCACACACTTTTCTTTAGTTGACAAATTCAATAATGTATTATCAGCAACTTCAAGTATTGAAAGTTCATTTGGTTCTAGATTATTTACGAATGGATTTTTTTTAAATAATCAATTAACAGATTTTTCATTTAAAATTACAAATGATTCAGGTGTTCTGATTAAAAATAGACCTCAAGCTGAAAAAAAACCATTAAGCTCTATGTCTCCCTTGATTATATTTGACAATAATGAAAATTTTTACATGACAGTTGGCTCACCAGGAGGCAAAGCAATTATTTCTTATGTATTTAAATCGCTTGTCTCAACACTATATCTGAATAAAAATATCGAAAAAGCAATCAACGAACCAAATTATATAAAAATCAAAGACAAAATATTTGTTGAAACTGATTCATTAAAAGACATGATAAAACAAAATGCTTTAAAAAGGAATTTAACTAGCGGACTTGCAATCATAATTAAAAAAAAAAAGAATTTTGACGCCGCAGCTGACTCTAGAAGGGATGGAACTGTTAGAGGAAATTAACAAATTAATTTACAAAAGTATTTTTCTGTTATAAATAATAGTTAGGAAACATTATGAAAAGAACATTTCAACCAAGTAATAGAGTCAGGAAAAACAGACATGGCTTTAGATCAAGAATGTCGTCATCCGGAGGAAAAAAAGTTCTTGCGAGAAGAAGACAAAAAGGAAGAAAAAAAATCTCCGCCTGAAACTTATTATGTTTTAAAAAAGCGTGCAGAATTTCTTGATATAAGAAAAAAAGGTAAAACCATTTACGCCCAATTCTTTATAATAAATTATTTTTTATCCTCTCAATCAGGTTTTTATTTTGGATTAACGGTGTCTAGAAAAATTGGCAATGCCGTAAAGAGGAATTACCTAAAAAGAATTATCAGATGTATTGTAGCAAATAACCTTAATTCAATGCCAAAGAACACAAAACTTGAAATAATTCCAAAGAAACGGATAGAAAAAAAAAAGTATTCAGAACTTGAAAAAGATTTTTTGGATACAGTTAAAAATTTAGTGATTTAATATATTGAAATATAAACTACTATCATATATTAATATTACCGTTGCACATGGATAATCAAAAAAATTTATTATTAGCAGTTGTCTTCTCACTATTTGTGCTAATTGGCTATGACTTCTTCTTTAATCCAAAGACTCAAATGAAAACGCAAGAGGAACCGCCAGAAAACCCTGTTGTAGTTCCGAAGACGGATGAAAATATTCCTACCTTAGAAAGAAAAGAGTCAATATCAATAGAAAGAAATAAAGAAAAGAGAATAAACTTTGAGTCTAAAAGACTTGAAGGTTCAATTAATTTGTATGGAGCAACATTTGATGAACTTTTTCTGAAAGACTATTTTAGAACTATCGGAAAGAATGAAAAAATTCAAATCCTATCTAATTCAAACTCAGATAAACCATATTTTTTAAGATTAGGCTGGGCATCAACCGATAGATCCTTAGAAATGCCTGGTAAAGACTCGCTTTGGAAAGCAGAAAAAAGTGAATTCAAAACAGGTGAAGAAATCAAACTTTCTTGGAATAATGGTAAAGGGATAGAGTTTGAACGAAAAATAAATGTAGACGATAATTTTATGATTTCAGTCGAAGACGAAGTAATCAATAAATCTGGTAAGACTGTTGAAATCACTAATTTTTCTTATCTCAGAAGAAAAAATTATAGACCGGCGAATAAATTTTTTATTCTTCACGAAGGACCTTTAGGAGTTTTTAATGACACTCTCAAAGAGGTAACATACGATGAAATAGAGGAAGAAAATGAGATAGTAGAAGTTACTAAAAATGGTTGGATTGGATTTACTGACCATTATTGGCAAGTCGCTATTTTTCCTGAAAACGATAAACCATTTAAAGCAAGATTTAAAAATCTCGAAAATAATCCAAATTCGGTTCAAATTGATTTTATAAACGAATCCATTCAATCACTTCCCAATGACAGAAGTATGAAAATCAAATCATATGTATTTGCTGGAGCAAAAGAAGTTCCATTAATAGATAAATATATTGAAGAACTAAAAATCAACAAACTGGATTTGTCAGTAGATTTTGGATGGTTTTACTTTCTTACAAAACCGCTTTTCTATGCCCTACACTTCCTTTCAGGACTCTCAGGTAACTTCGGAATAGGAATAATAATTCTTACCATTTGTATCAGAGTTTTGCTTTTCCCATTAGCAAATAAATCTTTTAAATCAATGAATGCAATGAGAATTTTAACTCCAGAAATCCAAAGATTAAGAGAAAGATATAAAGATGATAAAGCTAAGATGAATCAAGAAATGTTTGCAATGTATAAAGAAAAAAAGATTAATCCTGCATCTGGTTGCTTGCCAATATTAATTCAAATACCTATCTTTTTTGCACTTTATAAAGTTCTTTTTGTGTCTATTGAGATGAGACATGCACCATTTTTTGGATGGATAAAAGATTTGTCTGCACCCGATCCAACAAGTTTGTTTAACCTTTTTGGATTAATTCCATGGGACCCCCCAATGTTTTTAACAATTGGTATTTGGCCAATATTAATGGGGCTTACAATGTATCTTCAACAAAAGATTAACCCACCACCACCTGATCCGATTCAAGCTAAAATATTTATGATGTTGCCATTTATTTTTACTTTCTTGTTAGCCACTTTCCCCTCTGGAATGGTTGTTTACTGGACAATTAATAATATACTTTCTATTGCTCAACAGTACTTTCTTTTAAAGAAACAAAAAGCGGATAATCCGGTTAGTTGACAAATGCCTGAGAACTGGAAATTCTTAACTGAGGCTCATAAATTTACTGATCTACCACAAGAAGAAATTCCTGAGATAGTTTTTTGGGGACGCTCAAATGTTGGAAAGTCTTCCTTGGTTAATTCTATTACAAATTTAAAAATTGCTAAGACTTCAAAAACTCCAGGTAGAACTAGATCTCTAGTTTTTTTTGAATTGAAAGGAAAATTCAGAATTGTTGATTTTCCAGGATATGGATTCTCCAAAATTTCAAAAGGTGATGAATTCAAACTTAATAAACTTGTGGACTACTACATTAAAAAAAGAAAAAATATCTGTAAATTTCTCGTTTTAATCGACTCTTTGCATGGATTTAAAAAAATTGACGAGGATATAATTAGTCAATTGAATATTTTTATTAAAAAAAAAATTTTCATAGTTTTTACGAAACAAGACAGACTTAAAAATAAGTGCCAGCTTGATCATCTTAGAAATTTGAATGATATTGCGGGTAAAAAATTAAATAAAAAGTTCTTTAATACAAGCATAAAGCAAGTTAATACTATTATTTTACTGAGAAAATTCTTAATGAGTTCCTAATAATTATAATGAAAATTTCCAAAACAAATACTCAAGACTTAATAAATAAAGCAACAATTCTCTCAAAAGCCTTGCCATTTATGCAGAGATATTCAGGTAAAAATATTACCGTTAAGTTAGGGGGAGCTGTGATGGGAGAAAAAAATCTTAGCTCAAGTTTTGCCAAAGATATTGTGCTTCTAAAACAAGTTGGAATCAATCCAGTTGTTGTCCACGGTGGGGGGCCAAAAATAAAAGATATGCTTGATAAGCTTGGAGTTGAGAGTAATTTTATAAATGGCTTGAGAGTAACTGACAAAAAAACCATGAAAATTGTTGAAATGGTATTATCCGGCTCAATCAATAAAGAAATTGTAATGGAAATTAATAAAGAAGGAGGAAGAGGTATAGGTCTATCGGGAAAAGATGCATTATTGGCAGAGACAAAAAAAATAAAAATACCCAATTCAAACCTCAAAGCCTCTAAATTATCAGATATTGGTTTTGTAGGACAACCACATAAAATTAATAAAGAACTTTTAAAATGGCTACTTCAATCTAATTTAGTCCCAGTTATTTCGCCAATAGGATTTGATAAGAGTTTTGAAACCTTCAACATTAACGCAGATATTATGGCTGGCAGCGTCGCTTCAAACATTAATTCTGAAAGATTAATTCTTTTGACTGACGTTGACGGAGTTCTTGATAAAAAGGGTAATTTATTAACAGAGATTTCATTAAGCGATATAAAAAAACTTATTAAAAACGGAACTATATCAGGAGGAATGATACCTAAAATCGAGACCTGTGTGAAAGCTGTTAGAGAGGGTGTAAAAGCCGCAGTTATATTAAATGGCAAAGTTCCACATGCAATTTTATTAGAGATTTTTACTGAAAGAGGCTTAGGTACCTTGATCACCAGCTGATGTTAATTCAAAATTTAGTAAAAAAGAAAAATTGGTTATTTGATTTAGACAATACATTGTATTCACCAAATCTAGGTATATTTTCTCAAATTGACGAAAGAATGAAAAAATTCATTTCGCAAAAGCTTGAGTTATCCGAAACAAAATCTTTTATATTACAGAAGAATTTTTATAAGAAATATGGAACGACACTTTATGGATTGATGAAACACTATGAAGTTGATCCCCAAGAATTTTGTAATTATGTTCACAATATTAATTTAAAGAACTTAAAACACTCTAAAATTCTAAGAAGTAAACTTCAAAATCTCCCTGGTCGCAAAATCGTATATACAAATGGTGATTATAAGTATGCAAAAAAAATTTTGGGACGTTTAGGAATCGAAGATCAGTTCGTAGACATTTTTGATATAACAAAGTCAAATTATATACCAAAGCCAATGAAATCGTCACTCAATAAATTAATAAAAGAATATGAACTAAATCCTCTGGAAACTGCTTATTTTGACGATTTAGAAAAAAATCTTATGTCAGCATCACTTAAGGGGTTTACTACCATACATATTTCAGAGAAATCAAGTAGTGAATCTCAATCTTACATTGATTTTAGATTTAAAACTGTAATAAATGCTTTAGATGTGATAAGTAAAGTTTTATAAATTATAAAAAAAATATGAATTCAAACTTTAAAGAAGAAATTGAAAAATATTGGGAAGAAAGAGAAAGTTTAAATTTTTCTGATCCAGATATAAAAAAAAATATATTTAGTGTTCTCCAATTACTTGACTCTGGTGAAATAAGAGTTTGCGAAAAAAAAAACGATAATTGGATTACAAATGAATGGATAAAAAAAGGAATTTTACTTTCATTTAAAACTCAAGACAATGTAATCTTTTCCAGTGGAATTTCAAATTCAAGGAGAGGTCAATATAGCTGGTTTGATAAAGTTTATCTAAAAACATCCGGTTGGGTTGAAGACGAATGGACAAAAAGAAGTTTTAGATCTGTTCCTGGAGCGATAGTAAGGTATTCAGCTTTTGTTGCAAAAAACGTTGTTTTAATGCCTTCATTTTTAAATTTAGGTGCTTTTGTTGATAGTGGTTCAATGATTGACACCTGGGCAACTGTAGGTTCTTGCGCTCAAATCGGAAAAAATGTTCACATTTCTGGTGGAGCCGGTATAGGTGGAGTTTTAGAACCCTTGCAGGCTAACCCAGTAATAATTGAAGATAATTGCTTCATTGGTGCGAGATCAGAGATAGCTGAGGGTGTAATTGTCAAAGAAGGTAGTGTAATTTCAATGGGCGTTTATGTCGGTGCATCCACCAAGATTGTAGATCGAGAAACAGGAGAGACTTATTTTGGAGAGATACCACCATATTCCGTTGTGGTTCCTGGATCGTTACCAGGAAAAAACCTCATAAATGGAGAAATCGGTCCAAGTTTATATTGCGCAGTTATTGTAAAAAAAGTTGACGCAAAAACAAGATCAAAAACTTCAATTAACGATCTTCTTAGGTCATAATGGATACAATTGAGTTATCATCAAAGCTTATAAAATTTAAGAGTATAACGCCTGATAATTCTGGAGCGATAGATTATATTCAAAAAGTTTTAAAGAAAAAAAAGTTTAATTGCCACATACTAGAGTCTGGAAGTAGCAAAATTAAGAATCTTTATGCATCATTTAAAGGGGGCGAGGGACCAAACCTTTGTTTTGCAGGTCACACTGATGTTGTACCTCCAGGTGATCTGAAAAAATGGAAAACCAATCCTTTTGAACCTCATATAACAAACGGAAGATTGTATGGGAGAGGAGCAAGTGACATGAAAACGGCTATTTCATCTTTCATGGTTGCCACAGAAATCTTTCTTAGGGAGAATAAATTTACTTTTGATGGAACCATTTCTTTCCTTATAACTTCAGACGAAGAGGGAGAAGCAGAGTTTGGGACTAAAAGTCTAATAAAATGGATAAAATCTAAAAAAAAAAAGATTGATTATTGTTTGGTTGGTGAACCAACTAATCCAAATAGAATTGGTGAAATGATTAAAATTGGGAGAAGAGGAAGTATTAATTTTTTGTTAGAAGTTCTTGGGGAACAAGGACACGTTGCGTACCCTGAAAAAGCAAATAATCCAATAGATAATTTAGAAAAAATATTTAAAGAGCTTCATAAACCTTTTGATTCAGGATCAAAAAGGTTTCAACCTACAAAATTAATTATCACATCTATTGATTCGTCAAACTTCACATCAAATATGATACCTGGAAATGTTGAAGTAAGATTCAATGTCAGGTTCAATGATAAATTTAATTCCCAACAAGTTATTAATCTTATAAAAAAAAGGATCAAATCAGTGACAACAAAATATAAACTTTCCTCGAAAGTTTCTGGTGAGTCTTTTTTTAATTATTCTAATATTCTTACAGATTCACTTGTTAGATCGATAAAAACAGTAACAAAATGTAGTCCAATATTAAGTACCACTGGCGGAACCTCAGATGCAAGATTTATTTCAGAAATATGCCCTGTCGTGGAATTTGGTCTGGTAGGAAAAACAATGCACAAAGTAAATGAAATGGTTGAGATTAGCAGTATTAATAAATTAACTAAAATTTACCATCAATTCATTAAAAATATATTTCTTAAGAACGAGTTTAATAAGTAACTTTTTCTAAATAAAGTCCGCATGGTGGCGCAGTTGGGCCGGCTTTAGTTCTATCTTTAGATTTCAAAATTTGTAAAACTTTCTCATCGTCCCATTTTCCAATACCCACATTCACCAACGTCCCAATGATAATTCTAACCTGATTATGTAAAAACGATTTACCAAAAACTCTAATTTCAATATTGTCTTTATTTTTTTTTATTTTAATTGCTTCTAATGATCGAATTGAAGTTTTTGCCTGACAATTTATTGAACGAAATGCGTTGAAGTCTTTTTTTCCAATTAATACTTGAGACGCCTCTTCCATTTTGCCAGTATTTAATAATCTTGGGAAATGCCATACTCTATTTTCTAAAATAAAGGATGGCGTTGATCTATTAAAAATTTTATACAAATAAATTTTTTTTTTCACAGAGAATCTTGAATGAAAGATTGCAGAAACCTTTTCAGATTTAAGAATTGTTATTTTATTTTTCGATTCTTTAAGTAAATAATTTAATGCATTTGATATTTTTTTTGTTTCAATGTGTGATTTTTGTAAGTCAAAATGTGCAATCTGTCCAAAGGCGTGCACACCTGCATCAGTGCGTCCAGAAACATAAATTTTTATTTTTGAATTAAATAGTTTTTCTAAACTAATTTCTATTTCTTCTTGAATTGATCTACCATTTTGTTGTTTTTGCCAACCTACGTATTCACTACCATCATATTCAATTGTAAGTTTAATTCTTTCCATCAACAAAATTCTGAAATTGAAATTTTATTTCCGTTTAAAAAGTCAAATGCAGAAATTGGTTTTTTTCCATTCCTTTGAAGAATTTTAATTTTCAAGAAGTCTTTACCACATCTAACTTCAAGATCTTCGTCCACACCGCCAATCTTAAGTTTATCCTTTTTTTTGTAATCTTTTTCTTTAATTATGTCAGCTTTTAGGATTTTAATCCTCGTGTCTGAATCTCTTATGATTGTCCATGCTCCAGGTTTTGGACTAAAGGCCTTAATTTTTTGATTAATTTCGCGAGCATTTTTCTCCCAATTAATCTGTGCTTCATTTTTTTTTATTTTTTTAGCATATGTTGCAAATCTCTCATCCTGATACACATATTTAACTTCATTATTAATAATTTTGAAAATTGCATCTTTCAGTATTCTTTTGCCAAAGAAAACAATTTTCTTAAATACGTTTTCGCAATTATCGTCATTTTCAATAACAATCTTTTGAGAAGTTATTATTGGACCTGAATCGAGTTTTTCATCTAGCCTCATTATACATACACCAGTTTCTCTATCATCTGAAAGAATGGCTCTTTGAATTGGTGCTGCACCTCGCCATCTAGGTAATAACGAAGCATGAACATTAATACTAAGATAATCTGGAATATTTATAATTTCTTTTGTTAAAATATTTCCGTATGCAACTATAATATTAAAATCAATTTTTCTTTTTTTTACGTAGTCTAAGAACTCTCTATCTTTCATATTTACAGGAGTTAAAACATCAATTTTATTTTTTAAACCCCATTCATGAACAGGAGAGATGTTTACTTTTTTCCCCCTTCCAGAGGCAATTGGGGGCTTAGTAACAATATATGAAATTTTAATATCCAGAGAAAATAATTCTTTTAGGAAGCTTAATGAAAATTCTGATGTACCATAAAATCCAATGCAAAGTTTATTTAGACTCTTCATTATTTTTTTTTTGAATTTTCTTAACCTTTTCTAGAGCTCTATTTTTTTTTAATTTTGATAAATAATCTATAAATAAGATTCCATCTAAATGATCTATTTCATGTTGAATACAAACTGATAGCAAACCCGAACATTTCTTCTTTTTTTTTTTCCCTTTTAAGTTATACCATTCAACTTCTATTTCAGATGGTCTTTTAACATCCGCATAGTACCCAGGGATCGATAGACATCCCTCCTCATTAATTAAACTCTCGGGTGACGAACTTAAGATTTTTGGGTTTACCAAAGTCATTGGATTTGATTTTCCATCCTCTTTGAGGTCAATTACAACAATTCTTTTGTTAATACCAACTTGAGGTGCTGCTAAGCCAATACCGTTTCCTGAGGCAGCCAAAGTATCAAACATATTTTTTACAACGCTTTCAAGATCTTCGTCAAAAGCATCAACATTTGTTGATTTGTACTTTAATCTTTTATCAGGTATTATTAATATATCCAAAACACTCATTAAATTTTATTATGATAATTACTAGCCAGGTTTTTTATATTATTATTCTTTTCTTATTGGTTGTTTTATTTTTACAATTTTTTATATCAAACAACAATACAAAAGAGAGAATTAAAATTCTATTGGAAAAACAATCTATAATTGAGCAATCTATATCAGATTTAATTATAAGAAATTTCGACAAAATTGATTCAAAGTTCGATAAATCATCGTTTGAAAATCATAATAACTTAAGTCAAATTAGAGAAAAAATGTCTTTGATTGACAGGGCTCAACAAAATATTTCTAGCCTGACTGAAAACGTTGTTGATTTAAAAAACTTTTTGTCGAATACAACTCAAAGGGGAAGATTCGGAGAAATGTTACTCGAAAATTTGATCAAGGATCACCTACCTAAAGACCATTATGAGTTTCAAAAAACATTATCAAATAGCTCAAGGGTTGATTGTATGATTATGTCACCAGGTTCTCTTAATAAAACTTGTATTGATGCTAAATTTCCAAAAGAAAGTTTTGAAAAATTCCAAAAGTCAGTTTCAAAAGATGAAAAAATCAAGCTACTTAAAAAATTTAAATCTGATATCAAAAATCACATTACAACTGTTCAAGAAAAATATCTTATTTCAGGGGAAACTTCAGATATTGCATTAATTTTCATTCCTAGTGAACAAGTCTACTTAGAAATTTTTAGATTATTTCCAGAACTTAGCGAAACATTTTACATGACAAAAGTTTTTTTAGTTTCACCCACAACATTATGGATAATTCTAAATTCTATTGAGAGCCTCATAAGAGACAAAAAAATCCAGAATAATGCAACTTTTATTTTTCAGCATTTAAAGGAATTAAATAAAGAATTAATTAGACTTGAGAATCGTATTAAAAAGATGGATAGTCACTTTTCTAATGCTCAAATTGACCTTAATGATATTTTGATAACCTCAAAGAAAATTTCAAATAAACGAGAAAAGTTATTGAAATTAGACGATTCTATATAATTTTTTTTATTTCAGATCGAGAAGTAAATGCTGTTGACATTGTATTATAATCTAAAAGATCAAGTTCGCCTCCAATAGGAATTCCTTGAGCTAGTCTTGTAATTAAAATTTGAAATTTTGAACACTCATCAGCAATATATTGTCCAGTAATTTGACCCTCTGTAGTAGCATTAGTAGCAATTATTACCTCCTTGAAAGAACCAGATTCTAACCTTTTCAATAATGAACCAATATTAAGTTGATCAGGGCCAACTCCATCCATTGCCGACAAGACTCCACCCAAAACATGGTAAATTCCGTTGAACGCTTTACTTTTTTCTATTGCCCATAAATCTCCTATATCCTCAACAATGCATAGTTTCCCATTTTTTCTTTTTATATTAGCGCATATATTACAAGGATTAATTACATCAACATTTCCACATAAATTGCAGTAAGAAAGTTCAGATTTCACATTTTCAATGGTTGAGACTAAAGATGGAATAATTTTGTCTTTATTTTTTAGCAAATGAAGTACAATACGTCTTGCAGATCTTGGACCTAAACTAGGTAACTTTGAAAAGATATTAATTAATTCTCCAAGAGATGACATACATCTAAAAAGGCAACTTCAAACCAGGAGGTAAGCCCATACCACCAGAAATCGAACCTAACTGATCATTTGTATTTTCAGAAATTTTCTTATTTACATCGTTTAACGCTGCTATAATAAGATCCTCTAGAACTTCCTTTTCATCTGAATTAACAATTGAGGGATCTATAAAAAGACTCTTAACTTCGTGTTTTCCATTCATTACAATTTTTACTGCTCCACCACCTGAACTTCCCTCAATTTCAGTTTCTTCTATTTTTTTTTGCATTTCTGCCATTTTTTCCTGCATTGCTTTTGCTTGTTTCATTATTTGTGACATATTATTCATTTTCTTCCCTTCTATTTAGTTTATCATTTTTCAGTTCTTGTATTGAAGTTACTTCAGAAGATGGAATGATTTCAAGAATTTTTTTTACAAAAATATCATTACTTATTTCTATAATCTTTTTTTTTTCAATTTTTCTATCATACTCTTTTAAAGACAGAAAACCTTTTCTACTAGATAAAGTTATTATCCATCTTTCTTTTTGAATCTCACTAATAAGTTTTGATGCTTTCCATAAAATCTTTTTTGAATCTTTATTTTCAGATATATTTTCCAGCTCAATTTCCCTAATATTGCTATTATCTTCAATAGTGACTAATTTAAAAGAGGTTCTAAGGTGATGAGCTATTTGCATTTCTGATTTAGCTTCAATTTTATCTACAATCTTTTTAAATCTTGCCAAATTATCTATTTTTTCATCTAATTTATTTTCTGGCTCGTGAATTTTTTGTATTTTTGGCTCAAGCGCTAGATTCCTGTGAGTCTCTCTAATATCTAAATCATTCGGATTTGAAATTTGATTATCTAACATATTTGATTCAACATTTTCTTTAGCCTTAATTTCAATTTTATCTTCAATTTTTATTGATCCATTTTCTCTCAGTAATTCAAAAGGTGTGGGCGTTAGAGAAATAAAACATAATCTCATTATAGTCATCTCAAAAAATTGTTTTTCGTCAAAACAGTTATTAATTTCATTAATATACTTTTGCATGAGTTCCCAAAATCTAATCAAAAAGTCCATTTCAAAGTTTTTAGCGATAAATTCAACAGTCTCTAAAATTTTCTTATCAAGGTATAAACTTTCAATATCAACTTCACTTTTAATTCTCATTGAATGGTAGGTTAAATTCATCAAAGTTTGACTTAAAATTTTTACAGAGGCTCCTTTACTATATAAATCTTCAAATATATCTAACGCGCTTTTAGGATCTCCTTCAAATAAAGCCTTAATTAGTTGTAAAACCAAAGTGTTGTCAGATAAACCTATAACGTTTTTGATATTCTGAATTTTTACGGGATTTCCTCTTGTAAGAACATTATCAAGAATTGACAAAGAGTCTCTAACAGAACCCTCGGCAGATTGGGCTATTAAATTGCACCCTTCTGATTCAATCTCGAAACCTTCTTTTTTTGAAATTTCTTTTAAAAAAACACCAATTAACTCCGTATCGACTCTTTTTAACTGAAAACGTTGGCACCGTGAAAGAATTGTTAATGGGATTTTCTCTGTTTCCGTAGTCGCAAATATAAATATTACATCTATTGGAGGTTCTTCTAGAGTTTTAAGTAATGCATTAAATGCAGCTTTTGATAACATATGAACTTCATCTATTATAAAAATTTTTTTTTTTGCAGAAACCGGTTTGTAATTGACGTTATCTATTATTTCTCTTACATCAGCAACACCAGTTTTACTTGCTGCATCAATCTCCACTACATCAATATTATTCCCGAGATCAATAGATTCACAATTTTTACAGTTGCCACATGGTTCAACCATTTCTTTACTGAGGTTCAGGCAATTTACGATTTTTGCTAGTATCCTTGCAAGTGTGGTTTTTCCTACCCCTCTTGTTCCCGAAAACAAGTAGGCATGAGCAATTCTGTCTAATTTGACTGAACCCTCAATTATTTTACAGGTTTCTTCTTGACCTATTATTTCTGATAACTTTTGTGGTCTATATTTTCTTGCTAATACTATATAATGGTTAGAGTTCTTCATAAAAAAAAATCAAAAAAAGGAGCTGAAATTTAACCCAATAGAAAACGTTACGGCTGCTTCTTTTCAGTTCTGACCGGATTGGCGAACCTATTGCCTAAATTCAACTCCCATTTAAACTTATCATTAAACTTTTTACTTTTAAATAATATTATTTTCTAAATTTTGAAGCTTCATAAAAACCAAGTATTCTAAATTTAGATGAAAAACTTTTAAGAACTTTCAATGCTTTCTTAAAGCTTCCGTTGTCAGGATGCGATTCAACATCAATTATAAAGGAAAACTGTTTGAAATCTTTATTTACAAAAAAACTCTCTAATCTTGTGAGATTTATGCTATTTTCTGCAAAACCTCCCAAAGCTTTATATAAAGATGCTGGAATATTTTTCGTATTAAAAACAATAGATGTGATTACCTTTCGATCCATATTTATTTGTGGACTACTCTTTGAAAAAACTAAAAATCTAGTTATGTTATCTCTTCTGTCTTGCAGATTTTTTTTTAGTATTCTTAGTTCATAAATTTCAGATGCTAGCATGGATGCAATTGCAGAAATATCTGAATCCTGACTATCTCTTACAAATTTTGCTGCCCCTGCCGTATCAATATAATTTACAGGTTCCAGTTTCAATTTCTCAATATTAGCTCTACACTGCGATAAAGCATGAGTATGACTGTATACTTTGTTAATATTTTTTAGTGAAACATTTTTTTTTGACATAAGATGATGTTCAACCTTGTGATAATGTTCAGCAACTATTTTCAATTCAATTTTCTCCAACAAAAAATGCATATCAGCTACTCTTCCTGCAATATTGTTTTCAACTGGTATTAAAGCAAGATTCGCAAATCCTTTAGAAACTGCATCTAGAGTTTTCTGGAAAGTTTCACATGGTAAAGTTTTGTAAGTCCGATAAAATTTTCGACAAACTAAATCTGAATAAGCTCCGTCTATGCCCTGAAATGAAACTATTTTTTTTTTCATGATTAAGGCTGATTAAAAATTATTTTTTTTAAAATGCAATCTTATTTTTTTCAAATCTTCTATTGTGTCAACACTCGGAGGGTTATGTTCAACTTTAACGAGTTTTATTTTGTAATTATTATCCATTGCGCGCATTTGCTCTAAATTCCTCTCTTTTTCTCGTTTAGATTGTAAAAGAGATACAAACTCTTTTAAAACATTGGGTTTATAAATATAAAGACCTATGTGATGATAAATATTTTTTTTACAATCTACTGTTCTCATAAAATCTAACGCAAAACCCTCGTCGTAGTCATCAAGAACAACTCTCGCTTTGACAACATTGTTGTCATTGATTTCTGAATCTTCCAAATCGCAAACTGCCGAACCTATGTCAACGGAGTCATCTAAAAAAAGCTTGGTTGTTTTTTCTAATAAGTCTTTTTTAAAAATTGGTAAATCACCTTGAAGATTTATAATCAAATCAAAATCTTCATTCAGAGTTTCGTAAACTTCGTAAACTCTGTCAGTACCACTCTTGTGGGAAGATTTAGTCATCATTGTTTCTAAATTATTTTTATCACATTCATTGTAAATTTCGCGACTATCAGTTCCAACTATGACCCTTCCCATTTTTAAATTCTCTGCATTTTGTGCTACTCTGACAATCATTGGTAATCCACTAATATTCCTTAATAGCTTTTTTTTTAGTCTAGAAGAATCTATTCTTGCTGGGATGATGATAATTGGATTTAAGGTTTTTTTATTTTTGATGGTCACAATATTTGTTAATTTATATAATAATTTATAACTGCATAGTAAAAATGAACAAATATTTTTTGCCTTTAATATCAATCTTTATTTTATTTCAAACTTTTCACATTTTTGATGAAATATTTTTTAAGGAAAAAGATCAAAAAGATAAGGGATACATTATTATTAAAAGTACAGAACAAAAAAATGAGATTGAGACAGAGGAAATAAAAGAAAAAGTTGATTTAGATTTATTATTACAAACAGCAAATATTGAAAAAGGCATTAAAATTTCCAGACAATGTTCGGCTTGTCATGATTTTAGTAAAGAATTAAAGATCAAAACCGGTCCGCCACTATGGGGAATTGTAGACAGAAAAGCTGCTATTATTTCTGATTTCTCATATTCAGAGGCTTTAACTAATTTTAAAAAGTTATGGACTGTTGAAGAACTTTTTTATTTTTTAGAGGATCCAAAAAAATATATTGAGGGTACTAAAATGATTTACAGTGGAATTAAAAAAATAGAAGATAGAATAAACTTAATTTCATATTTAAAATCTTTAAATTGATGAATAAAGAAAACAGAGACTTGTCTAGATTTGCAAATTCATTTGCGGATATAAGCAATAAAATTTTAAAAAAAAAATTTTTAATGAAGCATGATATTGAAAAAAAAAAGGACGGATCTTTTGTAACTAATATTGATAAAGAAATTGAATTAGTTTTTAGAGAAAAATTAAATAAAGCCTACTCTTCACATAATGTTTTAGGAGAAGAGTTTGGATTTGATGACAAAAAAGGTGACTTTACTTGGGTGATTGATCCATTAGATGGCACTCATAATTTTATTGCTGGCAAACCGCTATTTGGCACCTTGATTTCATGTTTAAAAAAAAACATTCCGATTTTAGGAGTAATAGATATTCCTATTTTAGATCAAAGATGGAGTGGAGGGAAAAAAATTGGTGTAAAACTAAACAATAAAAAATGTGATCCTTTTCGCAAAAAGAAAAAATATGAAAATCTTATTGTATCATCAACCTCACTTTTAATGTTCAATGATAAGCAACAAAAAAGAATCAAAAACATTTATGGTAAAATTGGATTTCCTGTTTTCGGGAGCGATTGTTATTCATACGGACTTTTATTATCTGGTAAAATTGATCAGGTGATCGAAGCTCAAATGAAACCATGGGATTTTTTAGCACAGGTAGCACTTATCAATGAACATGGTGGAATAATTACCGACTGGAATGGCGACGAATTAAATCATAAATCAGATGGAAAAGTTATTGCATCAATTGAAAAGAATCACCATAAAAGAACTTTAAAATATCTTAACCAATAAAAAGGCAAACCTTGAGAAAAGTTAGTAAGTTTTTATTTATTATTTTGGCATTTTGTTTTAACCATTCTTTTAGTTTAGAATATAAACATGGGATAGCCATGCATGGAGATCTAAAATATCCCAAAGATTTTAAAAAATTTGATTATGCAAGCGACAATGCCTTTCAAGGTGGCACTATAAAACTCGCCTCTATAGGGACATTTGACAACCTGAACCCATACATATTAAAAGGTGTTGCAGCTTGGCAAACAACGTATCTATTTGAAACACTTATGAAGTCTTCATTTGATGAGCCTTTCAGCCAGTATGGCCTAATTGCTGAAAGTGTTAAAATCCCAGATAACAGATCCTGGATAATTTTTAAAATCAGAAAAATAGCTAGATTTTCAAATGATGAAAAAATTAAACCTGAAGATGTAATATTTTCATTTAACACACTAATTTCCAAAGGTCATCCAATTTATAAGACTTATTATGGTCAAGTAGATAAGGTTGAAAAAATTTCCGAAGACGAAGTAAAATTTTCCTTTAAAGGCGATCCTAACCCAGAGTTACCTTTAATTATTGGTTATCAACTTCCAATTTTCTCAAAAAAATACTGGGAGGGAAAAGATTTTGATAAAACTACTCTTAACCCACCCCTCGGTAGTGGCCCATATTTAGTCTCAGATCTAAAGCCTGGTAGAAGTTTAACGTTGCAAAAGAATCCAAATTACTGGGGAAAAAATATTAATGTTAACATAGGACGATTCAATTTTGATACGATTCACACTGACTTTTATAGAGACGAAACCGTGGCTTTAGAAGCGTTCAAATCTGGAGCATATGATTTTAAACAAGAGAATTCTTCAAAAAATTGGGCAACAGCCTACAAATTTGAAGCAGTAAAGGAAGGAAGGGTCAAAGTTGAAGAAATAAAATATTTTAGACCTAGTGGTATGCAGGGTTTTGCGTTCAACATGAGAAAATCAATATTCCAAAATAGGAATGTTAGAAAAGCCCTTGGTTATGCATTTGACTTCGAGTGGTCCAATAGAAATTTATTTTACAATGCCTATACTAGAACTAAAAGTTTCTTTGACAACTCTGATCTCTCTTCACAGAGTTTACCGAGTAAAGAAGAATTAGTTATTCTAGAAAACTACAGAGGAAAGATTCCTGATGAAATTTTTACTACTGTATTTTCGCCGCCCAGTACCGATGAAGAAAATGGGTTAAGAAATAATTTAAGGATGGCACGAAGATTATTAAAACAAGAGGGATGGGTTATAAAAGACGATTTACTTACAAAGGAAGAAACTGGTGAGATTTTCAAATTTGAAATTCTTTTAAGATCACCCCTATTTGAAAGAATTGTTCTTCCGATGAAAAGAAATTTAAAAAAATTAGGTATTGAGGTTTCAATAAGGACTGTTCAAGACGATTCTCAGTACATAAGAAGACTCGAAGATTTTGATTATGATATGATCGTTGTAAATTATGGATCTATAATATCTCCAGGAAACGAACAAAAAAATTATTGGGGGTCTTCTACAGCTGACCAACAAGGCAGTCCAAATTACATGGGAGTAAAAAATCCTGTACTCGATGAAATTATTGATAAACTGATAAGTGCAAAATCGAGGAAAGAGTTGGTTACTTATACCAAGGTTCTCGACAGAATTTTATTATTCAATTACTACCTAATCCCTCAATTCCACATTGGTCATTACAGAGTGGCATATTGGAATAAAATATCCAGACCATCTATTTCTCCAAAATATGACTTAGGTTTTGATTTCTGGTGGTTTGATCCTAAAAAAGCTCAAAATTTGCCTAACAAAAGTCTCTCAAGAAACAAAAAGAATAAAGACACGAATAATTTAATTTATTTTTTTCTTTTTATTTTTTTATTATTCATCTTATGGAGAATCAGAAGAAGAGCTAGCTGATGTTAAATTATATTATTAAAAGACTTTTTCTAATTATTCCAACATTATTTGGGATATTAGCAGTAAATTTTATTATTATTCAAGCTGCTCCAGGTGGTCCAGTAGAGAAAGCTATTGCCCAAATTAAAGGTACCGAGGTTTCAGTTACAGAGAGATTTACCTCATCTGGCGGTGAACAATTATCAAGCAGTCAAACAAGAAACAATTTTAGTTCTACTGAGAATAAATATAGAGGGTCACAAGGAATTGATCCCGACTTAATTAAAGAACTTGAAAAACAATACGGCTTTGACAAGCCACCTCTTCAAAGATTTTTAGAAATGCTAAAAAATTATTTGGTTTTTGATTTTGGAGAAAGTTTTTATAAAGATAAATCTGTTATATCGTTGATTTTAGAGAAGTTGCCAGTCTCAATTTCATTAGGCTTGTGGACCACTTTATTTGTATATTTGATTTCTATTCCGCTTGGAATTAAGAAGGCTGTGAAAGACGGCTCAAAATTTGATGTTTATTCTTCCTCTTTAATTATAGTTGGTTATGCAATTCCAGGTTTTTTATTTGCCATTTTCCTAATTGTTATCTTCGCTGGTGGAAGTTATTTAGATATTTTTCCATTAAGAGGATTGGTCTCAGATGATTGGGAAGAACTTTCAGTTGTTGAAAAAATTGTTGACTATTTTTGGCACCTTACACTTCCTGTGTTAGCAATGGTAATAGGAGGATTTGCAAGTCTTACAATGTTAACAAAGAACTCTTTTTTGGATGAAATCAACAAGCAGTACGTTCTGACAGCTAGAGCAAAAGGTGTTGGTGAAAAGAAAGTTCTATATGGACATATTTTTAGAAATGCAATGCTAATTGTCATTTCTGGGTTTCCTGCTGCTTTTATAAATATTTTATTCACATCGTCTTTATTGATCGAAGTAATTTTTTCCTTGGATGGACTGGGTCTTTTAGGTTTTGAAGCTGCATTGGGTCGAGATTATCCTGTTGTTTTTGGAAGCTTATATATTTTTACTTTAATTGGTTTACTTCTAAGACTAATTAGCGATTTAACATATGTTCTCATTGACCCACGAATTGACTTCGAAAGGAGAAGTGAGTAATGACCTTCTCACCTTTAACAATAAGAAGACTTAAAAACTTTAGAAGTAATAAAAGAGGTTATTATTCAACTTTAATTTTTTGCGTATTATTTTTTATCTCTATTTTTGCTGAATTTATTGCAAATGATAAACCCATCTTCGTTTTTTTTGAACAGAAAATTCATTTTCCTGTTTTTGAAAAAATTTCTGAAACCTTTTATGGAGGTGAATTTGAAACAGAGGCTGATTATAAAGATCCATATGTAAGAGATTTAATAAATAAAAAAGGATTTTTCATTATGCCTCCCATTGAATACTCATACGATACAATCAACTATGATTTGAGGGTTCCATCACCCTCTCCACCAACCTTAGAAAATTTACTTGGAACTGATGATCAGGGAAGAGACGTTTTAGCAAGACTCATTTATGGTTTTAGAATTTCCGTTTTCTTTGGTTTGACACTTACTATCCTGTCAAGCATTATTGGAATACTCGCTGGCGGGGTACAGGGTTTTTATGGTGGAAGAATTGATTTATTTGGACAAAGATTTATCGAGATTTGGTCTGGATTACCAGTTTTATATTTGCTCATAATAATTTCAAGTTTTATCGAGCCTAGTTTCTGGATTCTATTATTTATTATGCTTTTGTTTAGTTGGATGTCACTTGAAGGAGTTGTTAGAGCAGAATTTTTAAGAGCAAGAAACTTTGAGTACGTCAAAGCAGCAAAAGCACTAGGCGTAAAAAATATGAAGCTTATGTTTAAACATGTTCTTCCTAATGCAATGGTTGCAACGCTAACTTTGATGCCCTTTATTCTTTCAGGTTCTATTGCCACACTAACCTCGCTAGATTTCTTGGGTTTTGGTTTGCCACCTGGATCACCGTCATTGGGAGAAATGGTTTCTCAAGGAAAAGCTAATTTGCAAGCTCCATGGCTTGGTCTTTCTGCATTTATAACTCTGTCACTTCAATTAAGTTTACTAGTTTTTATTGGGGAAGCTGTTAGAGATGCTTTTGACCCTAGGAAGGTAATTTAAATGAAATCTTTACTTGAGGTAAATAATCTAAACTTAACTTTTGAATTCAATAATCAAGTTGTAAATGCTGTTAAAAAAAGTAGTTTTAAAATTAAAAAGGGAGAGTGTCTTGCAATTGTTGGTGAAAGTGGTTCTGGTAAATCAGTTACAGCTTTAACCATAATGAGATTAATAAGGTCAAATTCAAATCTTAAAATTTCAGGAAATGTAATCTATGAAAACGAAGATCTGCTTAAATTAGATGAATCTAAACTTATAAAAATTAGAGGAAAAAAAATTTCTATGATTTTTCAAGAACCAATGACATCACTTAATCCACTACATAACATTCAAAAGCAAATTACTGAATGTTTTGAAATAAGTGAGAAGTCGAATAAATCAAAATGCACCAATTTGTTAAAAGAAGTTGGTATTGAAAATCCAGAACAAAGACTTTCTCATTATCCACATCAATTGTCTGGAGGACAAAGACAAAGAGTTATGATTGCAATGGCAATAGCTAATAACCCTGACTTATTAATTGCTGATGAACCTACAACTGCTCTTGACGTTACGATACAAAAACAAATTTTGGATCTATTAGATAAATTAAGAAAGAGATATAACATGTCACTTTTGCTAATCACTCACGACTTAGGAATTGTTAAAGATATCTCTGACAGGGTTTGCGTTATGAAACAAGGAGAAATTGTTGAACAGAACAACACTAACAAAGTGTTTAATCAACCTAATCATAGTTATACAAAAAAACTTATTAACTCAAAACCAAGAGAGAAAAAATTTCAAAACAAAAAGAGTGAAGTTATTTTGTCTGTGAAAAATCTCAGTGTTTTCTACAAAAATAAAAATAGTTTTTTTTTCAAAAAAAAAGATGATTATTTTCAAGCTGTAAAAAATTTAAGTTTTCAAATCATAAAAGGAGAAACTTTAGGAATTGTTGGTGAAAGTGGATCAGGAAAAAGCTCTATTGCACAAGCTCTAATAAAACTAGTATCTTCAGAAGGAAATGTTTTCTTTAAAAATAAAAATATTTCAGATTTAAATGAAGAAAAATTTAGACCTTTTCGAAAAAACATTCAAATAATTTTTCAGGATCCATTCGCGTCTTTAAGTCCAAGGTTAACAATTCAAGATATAATTAGCGAGGGTTTGGAAGTTCATTATAAAGAAAAATCAAAAAAAGAAATCATAGATTTAACTAAACAAATAATTATTGATGTTGGACTTGATTATTCAATGCTTTCAAGATACCCACATGAGTTTTCTGGAGGGCAGAGGCAAAGAATTGCGATTGCAAGGGCTCTTATTCTCAATCCAGAATTAATAATTCTTGACGAACCTACCAGTGCTCTAGATATGACTGTTCAATCGCAAATTGTAGATTTACTTTTGAATCTTCAGGAAAAGAAAAATCTAACCTACATATTCATTAGTCACGACTTAAAAATTATTAAAGCATTGTCTGATAAAATCATGGTAATGAAATCTGGAAATATTGTAGAATTTGAAGAGAAAAAGAAAATTTTTTCTAGACCTAAAGATCAATATACTAAGCGTCTACTAAATTCTGCATATTTTTAAAAACTTTTAAAAAAATCTAAAAGTGCTCTTATACCCATAGCTTCACCACCCTCATATGAACTATATTTATTGGCTCTTGTCCAAGCCATAAGATCAATATGAATCCAAGGAGTGTTCTTAACAAATTTTTGTAAAAATAAAGCTGCTGTGATAGCCCCTCCAAACACACTATTTCCAATGTTCTTAAAATCTGCATGTTCAGAATTTAGTTGATTAGAATAATTATCCCATAAAGGAAGTTGCCAAAGAGGATCTCCAGTTCTCTTCGATGAATCAATTAATTTCATAGCTAGATCATCATCATTACAAAAAAAACTCGGTACTTCTATTCCCATAGCAACTCTTGATGCACCAGTCAATGTTGCCATATCAACTATTAAATCAGGCTTACTTTCAGATGCATAAGTAATGGCATCAGCAAGTATTAGTCTACCTTCCGCATCCGTATCACCAATTTCGACAAAACTTCCTTCTCTACTCTTAACAATATCTGACGGTCTCATCGATTTTTTTGATATTGAGTTTTCAACTAAGCATAACAATAAATGTAAATCTACTTGAATTCCAACATCACTGAACAACTTTGCAAGACCAATACAATTAGCTGCACCCCCCATATCCTTTTTCATCAAAGACATACCAGTCCCTGTTTTGATATTTAAACCACCCGTATCAAAGGAGACTCCTTTTCCAATAAGAACAATTTTTTTCTTATATTTTGTTTTGGACTTAAATTCGCAAAAAATTGGTTGTCTGTTTGCGCTTGCACCAATACCAACGGCCGAAATCAGAGGGAAATTATTTTCTAAACTCTTTCCCGATTTCAAATTAACCATATCAAATTTTTTCAGATACTTTTTAGCTGAATTATAAATTTCCTTAGGACCTAATATATTTGCTGGTGTATTTATTAAATCTCTTACATAAAAATATGATTCACTAATTGATTTGATTTCTGACGATGATTCAAAATGAATCTTTGCATTTTTTTTTTTTGTTTTCTTTTTAGACTTAAATTTATCGAAAGAATATTCAGCTAGGTGCCATCCGATAAAAAAAATTTTTATATCTGTTTTCTTACAACCAAAATACTCAATAAAAAAGTTTCCAGATTTTACAAATTTTCTAATCGCCAATCCAATTAACAATAATCTGTGATTTTTTTGAAGTGTGTTAAGATTTGATATTTTTTTCAAATTTATTAATATCGCCTCTTCAGTCTTTAAAACTGAATAAGAATCAAATTCTTCAAAACTTGTGTCTTTAAATTTTTTAGGAACCTGATCATCAGAAAAAAAAATAGAAATTGAAGTTTTTTTAAATTGTTTTCTTTTACTTGTCATTATTTTCTATGGAATATATATTTGTTGTTTTTAAGTAATGAAAAAGGGGATACATGAACATTTTATTTAAACTTAGCATTTTTTTATTAACATTTCTTCCATTTAATTTTCTTCCTGAGCTTTGTTTTGCAGCAAGTGCATCTGACGGACCAACCTCACTAAACATGATTTTTAGTCCGGTTGGTATTTTTTGCATACTAATTTTTATCATTGCTTATGGATTTGTAATGGCGGAAGAATTTACTCACTTCAGAAAATCCAAACCAGTAATTTTAGCTGCCACTATCATTTGGGTTGTTATTGCATACGTAGCTTCGCAAGATCCTTCTATCTCCCCAAAATGGGCTGAAACGCAATTTAGACATGTGGTTCTAGAATTTGCAGAACTATTCTTTTTCCTTTTCGTTGCAATGGCTTATGTAAACTCCTTAACTGAAAGAAGAATGTTTGACGCACTATGTTCATGGTTATCAAATAATAATTTTAGCTATAAAAAGATCTTTTTAATTTCAGGAGTTATTGCTTTTTTTCTATCTCCTATTGCTGATAATTTAACTACTGCGCTAATTCTAGGAACAGTTGTAATGGTGGCTGGAAGAGGTAATAAAGCCTTTATAGTTCCTGGGCTTATAAACATTGTTGTTGCTGCAAATGCAGGTGGAGCATTTTCACCCTTTGGTGATATTACAACCTTGATGGTATGGCAACGTGGATTTGTTTCATTCTTTGATTTCTTTAATATTTTTGTTCCATCAGTTGTTAATTACGTTGTTCCAGCTGCTATAATGTATTTTGCAATACCTGATGAAGTTCCAAAGGGTGATGGAAAAAAAGTACAAATACTTCCAGGAGGCCATGTTATTGCTTTCTTAGGAATTTTAACAATTACTCTAACTGTAACCGGGCACAATGTTCTTCATATGCCGCCAATCCTTGGCATGATGTTTGGATTAGGAATGTTAGGAACATATGGTTATTTTCTTAAAATAAAAAGTCCTGACAAAAACAAATTTGATATTTTTGTTATAACAGGAAGAGCTGAGTGGGATACCCTATTATTCTTCTATGGAATATTAGTAGCAGTTGGGGGGCTCGCGTCTCTTGGTTATTTACAATTAATCTCTGGACCCATGTATGAAACGCTCGGTCCCACTAATGCTAATATTTTGGTAGGTATTCTTTCAGCTATAATTGATAATATTCCTATTGTGTATGCTGTATTAACTGCTCATCCTGAAATGGATATGGGGCAATGGTTGTTAATTACCTTGACTGCAGGGACTGGTGGGTCGTTATTGTCGATTGGTTCTGCAGCAGGAGTTGCTTTAATGGGTCAAGCCAGAGGAGTATACACCTTCTTTGCACATTTAAAATGGGCATGGGCTATCTTACTTGGATATGCTGCTTGTATCGTTGTTCATCTTTTGATGAATAAACATCTATTTGATTTGATACCATTAGAAAGATAATTGTAATTGATAAAGGTGAAAAGTTTTTTTTATTATTTGCTACTAAAAAAGTAAAGGTCTGACTGGTATCAGTTATTAACTTGAAGCAGGAAAACTTTTTCGAGATTTGAAATAATTTTTGTTGTAACAGAAATTGAAATGATTAGTTACCTGTCTGAACTAATTTATTCTTTTTCGATTCCAATTTCATAAAGTTCGAAATTAGCTTCTTCGATTTCTCCAGTAACTGCATCAACATCAACTTTTATTTCATAACCTGTGTTAGTTTGAATATCAAATTCGTAGGTTAATGTCCCATCCATACCAATTTCTCTTTCTTCAGCTACTATTCTTCCAGGATGAATTTTCAATGCATAATCTTTAGCTTGTTGTATTGTAACTTTGGCTCCACTCTTGAAAATAGGGTTGTTCTCGTCAACTTCCCTTTCAACTTCTATGATGAAGCCCTCTTCTGCATTACATTCAACGTTGTACGTCGAACCATCTTTAGATGATTCAATATCAAACTCATAGATAGGATCATCTCCTTCGATTTTAAATTCTAACTTTCTAGCATGACCAGGAACTGTGTCGTAAGCTTGATCAAGACATTGTTCAACTTTAACAATGTCGTATAGCTTAATGTCGTCAAGGTCAAAATTATCATTAGCTTTTGCTACACTGTTGACTACTAAAAAAGGCATTAGCGCAAAAATATAAAAAAAATAATTTTTATTCATAGTATACAAATAGTCAAAATTAGACTTAAAAAAACTTATTTTATTTTACCATGTGAATTTCATGCCACCAAAGACTGTAAGTGGTTGACCTGGTGTAACAAAAGTTCCACTACCTCCTGTTCCGTCCACCTCATTTTCAGCTAAAATTCCACCACTCTCAAAATTTGTATCTAGAAGATTTCTTCCTTCAAGAAATATGGAAGTGCTGAATCCAGCTATATCAGCATTAGCTCTTGGAACTGTGTATTCCATGGAAGCGTTTAGAAGAAAATAGCCAGGAACTTGTTTTCCTTCCGCATTATTTTCGTCACCTCTGTAGAACTGCCTTGAATTATATTCTGTGTCTACAAATAATCCTAAACCATCAAAAGGGATAAAACCAATGCCAATCCTACCAATGTGCGGAGATATACCAGGAATAGCGTCACCGGGCCCCACTTGAATTTGATATGATTCTTTGGCTTCACAAGACGCTTGATCAGCTGTAGCTGCGGCATCACCACCAGCACCATATTCTTCAGGGCCTTCACACGGATGAGGATTTTCTGAGTGTCCAGCACTTGCAATCTTTTGATGAGTTTCAAATGAAGCCCTAACATATGAGTAGTTACCGTACCAAGTAATGTTTTTTCCCAGTTTACCATTTATAGCTAATTCAGTACCCATTCTTTGAGTATTACCAACGTTTCTAAAATAACCTGTCCCAACTCTGTTTCCACCAATAAAAATGATGTCATTAAAGTTTCGTCCAGCAAAAGCTGTTGCATTCCAATTAACACTGTGATCTAAACCAAATAAATTAAGACCGTCTTTGACGCCCCTTGCCCCAAACTCAAAGCTTCTATTTTTCACTTCATCTAAAGGAGGGTCAGCTTGAAATGAGTTTGGAAGTCTGCACGGTTGAGCGGGGTCAGCACAACCAAGCTCCGCAACTGAAGGGTTACGACTCGATTCTTTGTATGTCGCATATACTGTGGTATTACCAAACGCGAACGTATCGCCTAACTTTCTTGTTATTCCAACCCCGGGGTTAAATTCATTGAAAAAATGATGTCCTTCAAGTGCCGAGGAGTATTGGTCTTCCATTTTAAGAGAAGCCCAATTCCATCTTCCAGACAAATTTAAAGAAGTAACATCATCTAAATCAATAGTGTTACTTCCATATAAAGCTAAGTTATGTGTTGTTGCTTCGAGATTTGTTATAAAAATGTTTTCACCCTCGGAATCTTGACTGAGAAGAACCCCAGTACCTTGAACACCTCTGTCAGACTGAATTATACCAAGTTCTGTCGAAGACGCAAAACTATTATGCGAGAATTCATAAGCAAGGCCTGTAATGAGTGTGTTATTTTTATCATACAAACCATGATCAAGTGTTGACTGGAAGTTTACCCCCATTTGATTTTGTTTCGTGTTAGATCTATTAATTGCACCAATACTTTCAACTTCGTTCTCGTCATCCTCAAGCTCCAAACCAAGTGCGGTATAACTGATTGCAGCTCCAGATAAGTCCAGATATTGTTCGTCAGAGCCACCAGTTACCTCTAACTCTGAACAAAGAATTCCATCAGCTGTTCCTTTTGTAAAATTGTATCCTTTTCCGCAATCACCTGCTTCAAACTCATCACCATTATAATTTCTTCTTTCCATATGACGGTAGAAGATATTGCCCTGAAGCGACAACTTATCATTAACAAAATGATTACCACCAAAGTTAGCATAATAATTTTTATTATGTGTATTATCAGGGTAGGTGTAAATAGCCTCTCTTCCTTCCAGATCCATTAATGTTAGAGGTACAGCACCATTACCTCTTAAATCGGTATAGGCTTGACCAAAATTGATAAAAAGTTCTGTGTCTTCGTCTGGTCTGTATCTCACATCTCCGAAGAAAGTGTTCAAATATGATTCAGAGTGGTCTCTGTAACCATTGTCGTAATTGAAATTTGCTCCTAAATATACCCCAAAATCTCCAAATTCTTGTCCATATTCAAAAATTTCATTCGTTCTTCCATGACTCCCTCCAGATGTAGTTAAGTTTGCACCTTGAAAATTAAAACCGTTCTTCATTTCCATTGTGATCGCCCCTCCAAGTGCGTTTTGACCAAAAATTGGGTCACCACCCGTAAAAATTTGCATGCTATGTGTAGCAAAATCAGGAACTAAGTCCCATTGAACAACTTCTCCAAAAGATTCATTTATTCTCATACCATTCTGATAAACAGCTATAGATTGGGCTGTGCCTAAAAGAGGACCACCAACATAACCTCTAAAATTAATGTCATTCTGCATAGGGGAGCTATTTAAATTGAACAACGATATACCTGTTGTTTCTCTGTTTAATGTTTCTGTAATTGATAAATTCTTTTTTTTGCCAAGTTGGTCTCTATTAATTGTTTGAATTTTACCTGGAACCCTGTCGATATCTATGCCTGATCCTTGGACTGGTGATACGGATATTATGTTTACGTCGGGAGCGACATAGGTTTTGTCTTGGGCTAATGCGAGAGTTGAAGTGAGAACTAGAGCTGGGATCAAGAAATAATATTTGTTCATACTTTTACTTTTCAGAGGTATATATGTCAATTTGACCATGCTATAAAGAAATTTTACCTTGTCAATAAAGTTTTATAACCTATGTTAGCATTATGTTTGCTATATTTAAAAAATTAAAAAAAGAAAATCTTAAAACCCAAGAATTCTCACCTATTGACAAAGCAATTTTAATATCAACACTTTTAGTTGAATGTGCTAGAAGTGATGATAATTTCACTGATACAGAGAAAGAGCAAATAAAAAAAATTTTAAAGAATAAGTTACATCTTGATTCTTCTGAAGTTGAAAAATGTTTTGAAATAGCTAATGAAAGTTCTGAAAAAAGCATTGAAATTTATTCATTAACTAAAGAAATCAGAGATAATTTTAACAAAGACGAAATACTCTTCATTTTTGAGTTACTTTGGAAAATAATTTTATCAGACAACGTCATCGATGATTTTGAGTCTTCAATGATGACAAAACTCACTGGACTATTTCATTTAACGGGAAAAGAAAACGCAGAGGCAAAAAAAAACGCACAAACTGCACTTAATCTTTAAAATAGTCAGATTTACGCATTTTTAATTTTTTTCTAGAGACTTCAAACCTCTTTCTATTCTTGATTGATTTAGAGTGAACCCTTTCTCTCCATAACTTAAAGCTTTTCGTTTTTAAAGTTCTGCGCATAATTTTAATAACATCAGACTCAGATTTTCCAGTTTTTTCAAATATTTCTTCAAATGTAATTCTATCAGCCCATGCAGCCCAAACTATCCAATCTGGTTCTGAAATATTAGGTTCTTTATTCTTAACTTTTGTTTCTGGTCTATTTGATTTTTTCACAACTTAGAATAGTTCTGCTTTTAAAATATCCAACTTTGGTTCAAAATTCTTTCCAATAGCAACAAATCCAATACTTTTTATATCTGACGAGCTAAAGCGTGATGGCTGATAAAAATTAGATTTTTCAAAATCCTCAAATAAAATTTCATGATCTTCCCAAACTTCTGAAACTACAAATTTTCCTGAATAATATTGCCATGGCAATAAAAGAAAAGATGTCCTAATGTGAATAAAATATTCACTAGGCAAACCTCTTGCCTTAATTCTAATTCCATTAAAATTTTCTTCATTTACATCAAAGTTAGTCCTTATTTGAATAAAGCCGCCATTATTTTCAGTACTGACAATGCCACTCAGTCTTAAAAAATTATTTTTTTGATCTTCTAATATTTCAAATTTACCCTCAGATATTCCACCCATTACTTTATCTGAAACAAATTCCCATTTTTTAAAAGAATTTTCTGATTCTATGTTTTGAAGTAAATCCATTGCATTTATTTTGTTAACTAATATAAAAAAAAGTATTAAAAAGAAGTGAAATTTCATTTTATAATCGTATCATTAGAAACAATTAAAATCTAATTAATGATTTAAAAATTATATTAAAATTTATTATAAAAGTGAGGTCTAGAATGTTAATTAAATTTGCGAATTCAAATGATTAAAGAGGAAATGGTAAATTTGGTTTCTCAAATGCAAAGAAGATGGGCAAACATTGTGATTGAAATTGGACAAGAATATAAAAAAAAAAACAATGTAGATAATTTAACATCAGAATTGATGCAAAAAATATATGCTTTTGATTATTGTGATGTTTTGTTCAAACCTACTTTGGCGAAAGTAGATCAATTTAGATCATCAAAAGAAGAGTTTTTGTCATATTTTTTAGGCCAAAATAATACGTGCAAAGAGGACAGTGGATTTGCAATTAAAAATTGGAAATCGATAGAATTTAACAACTATAAGATAACAGAGTACAATAATTATTTACTTTCTATGGGGAATTATTTTTTTAAAGATCAAAAAAATGAAATACTTAAAGTTGAATATACTTTTGGATTTATAAAGATAAATAATAATGAGTTAAGGATCAACCTTCATCACTCATCTCTACCTTACGGAGGATGACCTAGTTGAAAATGAATTCAACAAATTTTAAATTTTGCTTGAACACAATTATTTTTAAAAATGAATAAAGGACTTGTAACAAATATTACCACGCTATTAATAACTATATATGGAACAGTTTCTCCATTCTATTCTGCAGAAATTTTTATGGCGGGTTTATTCGGATTATCAGGTGGATTGACTAACTGGCTTGCCGTTCATATGCTTTTTGAGAAAGTTCCACTTCTTATTGGTTCCGGTGTAATTCCGTTGAGGTTTAAAGAGTTCAAGGAAGGAATAAAAAACTTAATTATGCATGAGTTTTTTTCTTCAAAAGCTTTAGAGAATTTTTCATCAACAAAAAGTTTGCCTGTCGATGAAATTTTAAATAAAATTAACTATGACGATATCTATTTTAAGCTTATTGAAGCAATAAAAGAATCATCATTAGGATCTATGCTGCAAATGGTTGGGGGTGAAAAAGCTTTAGAACCCTTAAAGGAGCCATTAAAAACAAAAATTAAAGAAACAATAGATGAATTAAAGAATAAAAATTTTGCTAATAGTTCACTTTCTGATGATTTTAAGAATGAAGTTGAGTTAATAATTGACTCAAGATTGAATGAATTGAGCCCAGAACAAGTAAAGTTCATAATAAAAGATATTATTCACAAACATCTTGGATGGCTGGTCGTATGGGGAGGAGTTTTTGGGTTTTTAATTGGTCTTATATTAGGCTTTCTTGGAGGTTTAAGTTGAAAAAGACGTTTTTTAATTTTAACAATACATACCATAAATTACCAAAAACTTTTTATCAAGAAATCAAACCAAAACCAGTATCAAATCCAAAATTAATAGAATTCAATTTTGAACTTTCAAAATTTTTGAACGTTAATAATTCTGTTGCTGACCAAGATCAAGGCAAACTAATTTTCTCAGGAAATAATTTACCCGCAGGAGCCAAACCAATTGCAATGGCCTATGCTGGCCATCAGTTTGGAAATTTTGTGCCACAACTAGGTGATGGAAGAGCGATTTTAATTGGCGAACAGATTGCAAAAAATGGAGAAAGATTTGATATACAACTTAAAGGATCAGGGAGAACTGCTTTCTCTAGACAAGGAGATGGAAGATCTCCACTCGGGCCTGTTATAAGAGAGTATATCCTTAGTGAATCATTGCATTATCTTGGAATAAAGAGTACACGTTCATTAGCAATGGTAAGTACTGGAGAAACTGTTCTGAGAGAGGAGCCTTTGAAAGGAGGAATTTTAACCAGAGTTGCTTCAAGTCACATAAGAATTGGAACATTTGAATTTTTCTTTTTTAAGGAGGATTTTTCTTCTCTGAAAAAATTAGCTGATTATTCAATTACAAGACATTTTGCTAGAAAAAACAAAAATAAACCTTACGAATATCTTTTAAAAAGTGTAATTAAGTTACAAGCCGAATTAGTAGCAAAATGGATGAGTGTGGGCTTTATTCATGGAGTAATGAATACAGATAATACTTCTATAAGCGGAGAGACCATAGACTTTGGCCCATGCGCGTTTATGGATGAATACCATCCGACTAGAGTCTTTAGTTATATTGATCAAGGTGGAAGATATTCTTACATTAACCAAGGTAAAATAATGTTGTGGAACCTATCTAAGTTTGCAGAATGCCTTATACCTCTCTTAGACAATAATTTTGAAACTGCCAAAAAAAAAGCCATTAATTGTTTAGAAATCTATCCAAAATATTTTGAGGAGTGTTGGTTAGATGAAATGAGAAAAAAATTAGGATTTAAAAAAAAAATAAAAGATGATCATATTTTGATAAACGATTTTTTTAAAATAATGCAAAGTAATAATATGGATTTTACGTTATCTTTCAGAAATCTTTCAAAAATTACTTCCTCCAAAATAAACAGTTTTTTTAAAAAAGAATTGAAAGCATCAAAAGAAACAAAAAATTGGTTTGAAAAATGGAATAAAAGGCTTGAGACTGAAAATTCATCACGGTTAATTATTTCAAAGAAAATGTTAAAAATAAACCCAATTTATATTCCAAGAAATCACTTGGTAGAGTCCGTAATAAATCAAGCTATGCGAGAAAATAATTTTTCAAAGATGAGGGAACTTTTAGAATTGGTTAGAGAACCATTCAAAGAAAAAAAATCAAAAAACTCCTACGGCCTGCCTCCAAAACCAGATGAGGTAATCACAAATACTTTCTGTGGAACTTAAATAACTGAGAATCCAAATTTTTTACTTTGATTTAAAATTTGGTCTTCTGCTTCAAGCCAAAGTGGAATAGCTTCATCTAAAATTTTATATCCTTTTTCAGTTAATTTCATTACTTTTTTTCTTGAGTCCTTTGATTTTATTTGTTTAATGAGTCCATCTTTAAGCAGAATATTTAAACCTCTTGTTAGAGTTGTTCTATCCATTGATAGTTCCTCTGAAAGTGAAATCAAAGTCTTATTTTCAGTTGTTGCTATAAATGATAGTATAGTGAATTGAGTTATTCTAATGCCTACCGATTTTAATTTTTTATCGTAAAACTGAGTAGTTAATCGTGAAGCTTTTCTCATTTTAAAGCATTTACAACTTGTTAGTTGTCTATATTTGAATGATTTAGTTCTTTCCATATATTTTTAAAAATTTTAGTTGTAAAAAATTCATAGTTTAGCATTCATCATCTAATGCGAATCTAAATCTTTTTTAATATCCTCATGGTCTCCAATTACAATATGATTTTTACTTTTTGTTACAAATCTCTCAAGAAGTGGAATAAAGGCAAGAGGGATTAAACCGCCAATAACAATTCCTAAAATCATGCTTCTAATATGCGGATCAAGATAACTAGCAATTACATCAGCAATTATATGAGATAGTGCAGCTCCAAATATGCCAGCAACATAACCGTTAGAAATAATCTTTAGAAACCTATTTATACTGAAAGCTGAATAATATCCAACCAACATAATACTTACATGAACAAATCCAAATATAAGGCCTCTTAGGTTTGCAGTAGTTTCACTGAATAAGTTTTCTAACAAATGTTCCATTAAATCTTTTTTTTAATACCAAATTAATAAGAGTATTTAACTAGTTTTACTTTTTTAAGTAAATTTATTTATTACTAAATGATAAATAAAATTGACTTTAAGAAAATTATACAGATAAAGTTTTGAATGTACTTTTTTATTTTTCTTCTTTTTCTTCTAAATTTCGGAACAGTATCAAATGCCAATGAACTAATATTAGTCTGTAAGATGAATTATGGCATTTCAGGTTAGAACGATGAAACTGATATCGAGTTTAAAAATTTGAGTATTATAGATGAAGATCTGGTAGTATTCTTAAATATTTAAAAAAATGGTTAGCCGTTGAAAGTGAAAGAGATTTTCAAGACAGTGGTGTAAAAATCAGTAAATCAAATTTTTTAGAAACAGATTCCAATATCTTTTCTATGTCTTATTTAGAAAATAATGGAACATTAGTGAGAAAAAATATTATTGAATTAAATCGATATACTGGTTTTATTAAACACGAATTCAGAACTAGTATAGAAACAATTTATAGAACTGGAACTTGTAAAGTATCAAAGAATAAAAGATTGTTTTAGAAGTTTGCCAATGTGATTGATTTATTCAGATTTTTATTTTCAACTTTTTAAATATAAAATTTTTTTGTGGCGGAGAGAGAGGGATTCGAACCCTCGAAACAGTTTCCTGTTTACACGCTTTCCAAGCGTGCGCCTTCAGCCACTCGGCCACCTCTCCAGTTAATTATCTGAAGTTTTGAGAACATTTATAAAAGCTGATTGAGGAATTTCTACTTTACCAAATTGCCTCATTCTCTTTTTTCCTTTTTTTTGCTTGTCCAATAATTTATTTTTTCTTGTTACATCTCCACCATACAACTTTGCAGTTACATCTTTTCTATAACTATTAATTGTTTCTCTAGCTATTATTTTACCACCTATTGCAGCTTGAAGTGGAATTTTGAATTGTTGTCTAGGAATCAATTTGCATAATTTTTCGCAATATACTTTTCCTCTCGAAACTGACTTTGATCTATGACAAATAAAAGATAGGGCATCAACTGATTCAGAATTTACAAGAATTTGAACTCTGACTAAGTCACTTTCTGTGTATTCTTTAAATTCATAATCAAAACTTGCATACCCGCTTGTAATTGATTTAAGTCTATCATAAAAATCAAAAACTACTTCCGAAAGGGGCAATAGGTACTCAATCATAGCTCTTTTCCCAACGTAACTTAGATTTTTCTGTATCCCCCTTCTTTCTGTACAAAGTTGTATCACTGATCCAAGATATTCATCTGGAAGCAAAATCGTTGCTTTAATAATCGGTTCAGATATTTTTTTTATTTTCATTATGTCAGGTAGTTCAGAAGGATTATGAATATCAAAAGTTTTTCCATCCGTTAGTTCGATCTTATATACCACTGACGGAGATGTTGTAATTAAGTTCAAGTCAAACTCTCTACTCAATCTCTCCTGAATTATTTCTAAGTGCAACAAACCCAAGAATCCGCATCTGAAACCAAGACCAAGAGCAGCAGATGTCTCTGGTTCAAATGAAAAACTAGCGTCATTCAAACCAAGTTTTAAAAGACTATCTCTTAATAGATCGTAGTCGTCAGCATCAATTGGATACAAACCACAAAATACAACTGGTCTACTAGGTTTAAATCCTGAAAGAGGTTGTTTGGTAGGTTTTAATGAGTCTGTAATTGTGTCTCCAACTTTGCAGTCACTTACATGTTTAATGCCTGCTGTAATAAACCCTATTTCTCCTTTCTCTAAAACATCAGTATATTTTATTTTTGGAGTAAAAAATCCACATTTCTCAACAATATAAGAGGCCTGGGTCCCCATCATTTTAAGTTTCATTCCTTTTTTTAATTGTCCAGCATGAACTCTCACTAGAATAATTACCCCTAGATAAGGATCGTACCAACTGTCAATTAACATTGCTAAAAGCGAAGTGTCCTCTACTGTTTTAGGGCAAGGAAGCCTTTCAACTATTGCTTCTAGTAATTCATCTACCCCATTACCTGTTTTTGCAGAAACAAGAATAGCGTTTGATGCATCCAAGCCTATTACATCTTCTATTTGTTTTTTTATTCTCTCTGGTTCAGAAGAAGGTAAATCTATTTTGTTCAAAACAGGAATGATTTCATGATTATTTTCTATAGCCTGATAAACGTTTGCTAAAGTTTGAGCCTCAACACCTTGAGAAGAATCAACAACAAGTAGTGAGCCCTCGCAAGATGCCAAAGATCTACTCACTTCATAAGAAAAATCAACATGACCAGGTGTATCCATTAAATTAAAATTATAAATATCATTATTTTGTGCTTTATATTTGAGATAAACAGTTTGTGCTTTTATTGTGATTCCTCTCTCTCGCTCTATTTCCATAGAATCCAAAACTTGTTCTTTCATTTCTCTCTCAGGTAATCCTCCACACCTTTGAATTATTCTATCAGCGAGGGTCGATTTTCCATGATCTATATGTGCGATAATTGAAAAATTTCTAATTCTTTCAATTAACATTATCTTAATTTCACTTTAAATTGTGTCTTAGCTTGAGAAATTATTTTAGTGGATAACTCATTAATTTCATTTTCGCTTAGAGTTTTTGAGTCCGATTGGATAATCACTTCCAAAGCAATTGCCCGCAAATTTTCATTCTCATAATTATCAAAAACTTTTACATCGGAGATTATGTCTCTATCAATGTTTTTAATATAATTAACAAGATCAATTGACTTTAGCCTTTTATCCACTTCAAAAGAAAAGTCCCTTACTGAGTGTTGAAAATTAGACTCGAAAAATTTGTTTTTTGTTTGAATTATTTTTTTTATATTTTCTAAAATCTCTGAAATATATACTTCAAGAATAATGACCGTATTTTTAATCTTAAAACTTTTTGAAACATTAGGATGAATTTCACCAAAACTAGCAATTTTTAATTCAGAAAAATATACGGAACAACTTTTTCCTGGATGAAAAAAATTATTATTTTCGTTTCTAATTTTGATCTTATCTAAAGGGATTTTCAATAATCTAAGCAGACTTTCTAAATCGGATTTTATATCAAAAACATCGTAATTTCTGTTATCAGTAGTCCAATTTTTGTCTATTGCTTTACCCGACCTAATTATTGTTAGACGGTCTTTTTGCTCGCCTGGGTTAATACCAGTGAAAACTGGTCCTATTTCAAAAATTGATATATTTTGGCGATGTTTATTATTATTTTTGTTTACAATATTTAATAGTCCGCCTAATAGACTTTGTCGCAAACATGATAGTTCTTCACTAATAGGGTTTTGAATTTCAATATTATCTGTATCTCCTATTACATTTTCCTCCCATTTTTTATTTGAAAACGACCAAGAAATAATTTCCATGATATTTCGACTCACAAGAAGTTCTTTTATTTTTCTTTTTATTTTTTGAGTTTCAGAAGTAACACTCGCTTCATTATTTTTTTTTAAATCGAAAGCTTTGTTTGGTATCTTTTCGTAACCTAAAAGTCTACCAACTTCTTCCACTAAGTCCTCTTTAATTTTTAAATCTTGTCTCCAAGATGGTGGTATTATTAAAAAGTTATCTTTTAAGTCTGTTATTTGACAACCTAATTTAACTAATTTTTCACAAATTGAATTTTCTTCTATTTCATGACCCAATATCTTTTCGAAAAAATTTTTCTCAACACTTATTTTAGTAAAAGATTTAGTTAAGTTAGAATCAGAAATGATTGAACCAACTTTTCCCCCACAAAGTTTTAGTATCATCTCTGTTGACAGTTCAATTCCATCAAATGTAGATTCTGGGTCTATACCTCTTTCAAATCTATATCTTGCATCACTGATGATATTTAATTTACGACCCGTTGATGCAACATTTTCTGGCATAAAATATGCTGACTCAATTAGAATATTTTTAGTATTTTCATCGCAAGACGAATTCAATCCACCCATAACGCCTGCTAAACTTATTATTTTTTTTTCATCGCAGATTACTATCATATCATTATCCAAAGTGTATTCTTTTTCGTCTAATCCAATAAATTTTTCACCTCTTTTTGAATTTCTTATAGTTATATCTCCTTCAATTTTATCTAAGTCAAATACGTGTAATGGTCTGCAATAATCAACAGTCAAATAATTGGTAACATCTACCAATGCGGATATAACTTTTAATCCTGACCCTCCAAATCGCTTGATAATCTTTTCTGGAGACTGACAATTTTTTACGTCAGTCATTTGTCGAAGTGAAAACTGCGGACATGAATCAGATTTAAGTTTATTATTAATTTTTATTGTACTTTCAAAATCATTTTCAATTTTTTTTATTTTTTTTTGTTTTAACTTCCCAAAACCGGAAGCACAAAGATCTCTTGCAATACCGAAAACACTTGCACAATCAACTCTATTCGGGGTTATGGCAATATCAATTTCTATAATTTCATCATCTATATATTTATTGAAATCTTCCCCAACTTTTGCGTTTTCATTTAATTCAATAATACCCTCTGATTCGTCAGATAAATTTAATTCTTCTTCAGAACATAACATTCCTTGAGACTCAACACCCCTAATCTTACTTTTTTTAATTTTAAATTGATCTTCTTTATTGGGTTTAACTATACATCCAACACTCGCGAGTACTGTTTTCATATTCTTTTTTACATTTGAAGCACCGCAAACAATTTTTAAAATTTCTTTTCCGTTATTCACATCACAAATTTTCAATTTGTCTGCATTCGGATGTGAGTTGATTTCTACGACCTCTGAAACAATAAAGTTATTAAGATCATTTTTTGGATTTTTTACTTCCTCAACCTCAAGACCAATAGAGGTTAATTTTTGGCATAATGAATCTACAGATGAATCAAACTCAAGGTATTCTTTTAACCATGCTAACGTGAATCTCACCTTACCTCCAACTCAAGTCAGTTTTCTCAAAAAAACTAAATCCATAATGCTCTAACCACTTCAAATCACTATCAAAGAAATCTCGAAGATCAGGCATTCCATATTTTAGCATAGCAAGCCTTTCTATACCCATCCCAAATGCAAAACCAGTGACATCTTGTTTTACTCCTGACATTCTAAAAACTTCAGGGTGAACAAGACCACAACCTAAAATTTCCATCCACTTGTCACCCTCCCCAATAACGATTTTTCCTGACTCTTTCTTAAAATTTATATCGACTTCAGCTGATGGCTCGGTGAATGGAAAATATGAAGGTCTAAATCTAAGTTTAAGATCATTTTTCCCAAAAAAAGTTTTACAAAAAGATTCTACAAACCATTTTAAATTTGCAAATGTTATATCCTTGTCTACCACCAAACCCTCAACTTGATGAAACATAGGCGTATGTGTCATATCTGAATCACATCTATATGTTCTCCCGGGTGCAAAAATTTTTAATGGAAGTTTATTTTTTTTTAGAGAACGAATTTGCACTGGCGATGTATGAGTTCTTAAAACGAATTTTTCATGAGTTTTACTTTTAATGTAGAATGTATCATGCATTTGTCTTGCTGGGTGATTTTCCGGAATATTCAACGCCGAAAAGTTATGAAAATCATCTTCGATATCTGGTCCCTCTTCATAGGATAAACCCATGTCACCTAAAATATTAACTATTTCATTTGTTGTGTGACTGATTGGATGAACTTTTGCTTCAACAAAATTGAACTCACGAGCGGGTAATGATAAATCAATGAAATCATTCTCTAATTTTTTATTGATTTCAATATTTTCAATCTGATTTTTCTTTCTAGAAAGATTGGTAAAAAAAAGATTCTTAAAACCATTTAGCTTCTCTCCAACAGTTTTTTTATCTTCAATAGACAGGGTTGATAATGATTTTAGTGCATTAGTAAAAGTTCCATTTTTACCAAAATATTTTACTCTTATTTGTTCAAGCTTTTCGCTAGTGCTGGATTCTTCAACCTCTTTCAAGGCTGATTGAATTATTTCATCGTAATTCATTCTAGAGTTGCTTTAGGCAGCTTTTACTTTTGCTACTATTTCTTTAAATGATTCTGGTTCGAGTGCAGCAATATCAGCTAAGACTTTTCTATTAAAATTCATATCAACTTTTTTCAAACCATTCATAAAGGTTGAGTATTTTATTCCATTTAATCTGCAACCTGCGTTTATTCTTTGAATCCAAAGCCTTCTAAACTCTCTTTTTTTTACTTTTCTGTCTCTGTAAGCATACTGTCCAGCTTTTTCAACAGCCTGGTTAGCAACTTTAAAAGTGTTTTTTCTTCTTCCGAAATAACCTTTTGCTCTTTTTAAAATTTTTTTGTGTCTTGATCTTGTTACACTTCCTGCTTTTACTCTTGACATTTAGATTACCTCAATTTTGCATTAATATATTTTTTCACAATTTTTGTATCTTGTTTTGACATCACAGTTGGACCTTTTGAAGACCTTTTCATGGTTTTGGTTCTTTTCGTAAGGTTATGTCTTTTTCCACTTGCAAACATCAATACTTTTCCGGTGGCTGTAACTTTGAATCTTTTCTTGGTACCACTTTTTGTTTTTATCTTTGGCATAATAAAATTATTTATAGCGTTTTTTTTTGTCAAAGCAAGATCGTTTTTTTTAAGCTATCTTGGTGCTACGACCATAATCATATGTTTGCCCTCGAGTGTCGGAACCTGTTCAATTTTTGCCATAGGTTCGATCTGACTTTCTAACTTTTTAAGAACATCCATTCCCCTTTGATGATAAGCCATTTCTCTTCCTTTAAATCTCAACGTGATCTTGACTTTATCACCACCGCTTAAAAAACGTTGAATAGACTTGAGTTTTACAACGTAATCATGATCTTCTATACCAGGTCTAAGTTTAACCTCCTTAACCTCAAAGGTTTTTTGTTTTTTTTTAGCTTCAGCCTGCTTTTTTTGAACTTGATACTTATATTTCCCATAGTCTATGATCTTACAAACAGGGGGCGAGGCATTTGGTGAAACTTCAACAAGATCCAAGCCTTGCTCAAATGCGAGCTTTATAGCGTCCTGGATGTTATAAACACCTAACATTTCGCCTTTTTCTGAGATAACTCTAACAGATTTGGATTTAATTCTTTCGTTGGTAGCTGGGCCTTGCAGCTTTGGTGAGTGAAATCGACCTTTATTCATATTTAACTAATTGCATATTTTAAAAAATTTCCTTTCATCCTGCAATTTACATTATTCCTTCAAATATTCACACTTTAGCTAATTCTGCAAGAAATTTTTATTTTTTTTATAAAGTCTTCAAAACTAAGAACATCCTGATTTTTTGTTCCCAAAGTTCTAAGAACGACTTGATTATTCTTAACTTCCATATCTCCTATAATACCTATAAAATTTATTTTTTGGTTTGAGAGTTCTCTTATTTTATAATTTAACTTTTCGTTTCTTATGTCTGTGATACATTTTATGTCAAATTTTCTTAATTGCTTTGCTAATTCTTGTGCATAATTTTCACAATTTGAATTAATTGTTGCTAATGCAACTTGAATTGGACTTAACCATGCAGGAAGCCTGCCTGCGTAATGTTCAATCAAAATACCAATAAATCTCTCAAATGAGCCAAGTATCGCTCTATGTAACATTACTGGCCTAAATTTTTTTCCGTCTTCACCTATGAAAGAGGCGTCCAATCTTTCTGGTAAGACAAAATCAACTTGAAGAGTTCCGCACTGCCAATCTCTTCCAATAGCATCTCTCAAAACAAATTCAAGTTTTGGACCATAAAAAGCCCCTTCCCCTGGATTAAGTTCATAACTATACCCAGCCTTCTCCACTGCATTCATGAGAGATTTTTCTGCTCTATCCCAAACTTTATCACTGCCTGCTCTCTTAATTGGACGATCAGAAAACTTTATTACTACATCATTAAAACCGAAATCCGCATACACCTCCATTAGCAACTTACAAAAGTCTGACGTCTCTGAAATTATTTGCTCTTCAGTACAGAAAATATGTGCATCGTCTTGAACAAATGACCTTAATCTCATAAGACCGTGCAAAGCACCTGAAGGTTCATTTCTATGACAACTGCCAAACTCAGACATTCTTAAAGGTAACTGTTTATAACTCTTTACACCTTGCCTGAATATTTGAACATGGCAAGGGCAGTTCATTGGTTTGATTGCTAAAGTCTTTTCTTCAGATTCAGAAGTAAACATTTGTTCTCTAAATTTATCCCAATGCCCCGAATCTTTCCATAAAGAACTGTCAACAAGTTGGGGTGTATTTACTTCTTTATACCCTGCTTTTTCAAGTTTCTTTCTAATATAAACCATTATTTTTTGATAAATTGTCCAACCTTTAGGGTGCCAAAAAACTGATCCAGCTGCTTGTTCTTGAAAATGAAATAAGCCTAGTTCTTTGCCCAGTTTTCTGTGATCTCTTTTTTCGGCTTCTTCTATTTGATTTAAATAATTATTTAGATCTTTTTCACTTCTCCAAGCAGTGCCGTAAATTCTTTGAAGCATTTCATTTTTAGAGTCTCCTTTCCAATAAGCACCTGAAAGTTTTGTAAGTTTAAACGGGCCAATGAATTTTAAATTTGGAAGATGTGGACCTCTACATAAATCAAAGAAATTCGAATTTTTCTGTTTATAAATCTGAAAATTATCTTTTTGCTCAGATTCATCAATAATTTTTACCTTGTAAATTTCTCCTTTTGAGTTAAATAATTCCTTCGCTTGTTTTTTGTTTTTAAATGATTTTTCAATCTGACTCCCTTCTTTTATGATGTTTTTCATTTCTTTTTCAATTAAAGGAAAATCGTCAATTGATATTGGCTTTTCAAATAAAACATCGTAATAAAATCCGTTTTCAATAGTCGGACCAATTGCTAATTTCGCCTTTGGATATATAATTTTGATTGCTCTTGCAAGAACTTGTGCAGTTAAAGTATGCCTCATAATTTCAAGACCTTCATCTGAATCATTAGTAATTATTTCTATTTCAGAATCCTCTGTTATAGAATCACATAAATCTTTTTGTAATCCATTTACAGAAATCGCTACAGCTTTCTTCAACAATGATTTTGAGATACTCTCTGCTATAATAAATCCATTGGTTTCTTTTTTAAAATTCTGGGATCTTCCGTCTGGAAATAAAATTCTTGGCATAAATCTAACTTAATGTTGTTTTAACTTAATCATCAATCACAGGATTAAATTTTTTTTTACTTTAAAAATAATTTTTTTATAAAACCTATCATCATCATTTGAATAAATAAAGGAAGATACGTTTTTTCCAACTGGTTTACATAATTGTGGATTTGAAAATTTTGTGAACAACACAATAGTTTTTTTACCTCCCTTTGATATCAAGTGCATTGGACCTGTATCATTTCCAATAGATAATGAAGATTTTAATGACAATTTCCCAATATCAAAAAAATCAGTTTTGTTACAACAATTTATTACATCTGGGTAAAAAGACTCGATTAAATTGCATACTTTCAAATCATCTTTAGACCCTATTATCAAAACTTTAAAACCAGATTTTATAAGGAAATCTGTTATTTTTAAAAAAATTTCTGCAGGAATTCTTTTGTTTAACCTTTTTTTTGAGCCACCAGGAACAATCATAACATATTTAGTTTTTGGAACTTTGAATTTTGATTTAAACAACCATTTCATATCGAATTTTGATAAATAACTCACTTTGCTCAGTTTGATCTGACTCTTTTGTCTGACTAATGTGTGCATTTTATTTCTGCCATTATTTAAGTGAGGAATTTTTGCATATTTTCCAATACCGTTTGTAATGGCATTTGTTTTTGAAAAAATTTTCAAATACGAAGATGATCTTTTAGAAGTCTGGAGATCATATACAAAATCAAATTCACTTGGATCAATTTCATTTTTTATTTTTAAGTGATCTAAGAAATAGAAAAGACTTCTCTTAATTGTAAAAATTTTTTTAAATAAATTTGAACTAGACAACAGTTTATCATAAGGTTCTTCTGTCAAGAGAAACATCTTACACTTATTGTGATGATAAAATATTGAATATATTGCGTTTAAGGAGAGGACAACGTCACCTAATCCACCAAACTTAATTATTAAAATTTTTTTTTGTTGAGAGCAAATCTTCATACACTGTTAAAGTTTTTTTTAACATATCATTTAAACTAAATTTTTCTTTAACTCTTCTTCTCGCTGAAAGTCCGATCGCATCTTTTTGTTGTTGGGGAAGATGAAGAACTTCTAAGATTTTCTCAGCAAGCTTAAATGGATTTGAAGGTTCCACCAACCAACCTGTCATGCTATTTTCAATAATTTCTCTTGAGCCTCCATGATTTGAGGAAATGATTGGTTTTGTCATAGAAGATGCTTCTGCACTAATCCTCCCAAATGCCTCCGGTTCTATAGAGGTAGACAAAACTATATCAGCAATGGAATAAACCGCAGGCATGTCGTTGAGATTTCCGCAAAAAATAATTTTGTTTTGGAGATCATTTTTTTTTATTTTTTTTATCAAAATTTTTGAAAATTTATTTTTGCCATCTTCGCTTCCGACGAATAAAATTACAAAGTTCAACTCTGGTTCTCGCTCTTTAATAATTTTAGCAGCCTCTAAAGCAACCAGGTGACCTTTCCAGGAAGTAATTCTGGCAGGAAGTAAAATTACGTGAACATTTTCGGATAAAGTTAGTTTTGATAATAAATTCTCTTTTCTTTGCTCAGTCACAGAATTTAAATTAAAGTAGTTTGTATCAATACCCCTATTAATTTGAACAAGTTTTGATTTAGTCGATGGGAAAAAAAATCTGACATGATCATCGATAAATTTTGATATGGTTATTACTTTATCTCCTTCTGTCATAACGCTATTATATTTTTTTTTTGGAAAGAAATTAGTCCCTGAATATGTTCCATGATAAGTTGTAACTAGAGGAATCCTCATGTGCTTTATAATCTTGTTGAAACAAAACGCAGGCCAGCGACTTCTGATGTGAACAATATCAGGTTTAATTTCGCTTAATATATCTTTTATCTTTGATTTTAATATGAAGTAACTTAACACTCCTTTTTTTTTTACATTAAGTTCATAATGCTCTACCCCTCTATATTTGTACTTTTCCGCCATCTCTCCACCTGAAGAAAGTAAAGAGGATTGAAATCCCGATTTTATTAATTCCTTAGCAATGTCAAGTGTCCCTCTTTCAACTCCTCCATTTATTTGGTCAAGAGAGGGAATTATTTGCAGAATCTTTGCCATTTATGTTATCTAAAATTTCTTTTAAACCTAATTTATAGTTTTCAAATTTAGGTGTCCAACCTAATATTTTTTTTATTTTTTTATTTGATACTCTTTTATTGTCTCTATAAAAATCTTTTGTAATTTTATTAATTTTAGGTGAATTAATATCCATAAAGTTTAAATTTTCAATTTTTAATAATTTTGCAGCATACATTGTTACTTCCTCTGATGAACAAGGATTATTATCTGTAATATTAAAAATCTCTCCAGGTGTTGGATTTCCCATACTTTTAATTATAGCAGAAGAAATATCTTCTACATGAATTCTAGAGAAAAATTGATTGGGTTTTTTTATAACAAGATTATTTCCATTTAATAGTTTTTCAACTGCAGATCTCTCAGGTCCATAGATCCCTGGTAATCTAAAAATGTGAATTGGAATATTATTTTCTCTATATAATTTAGAGTAAAAATCTTCTATTTTTTTTCTTATTTTTCCTCTTGTAGTTTTAGGATTAACTTTTGTGTACTCATCCACCCATTTTCCTAAATGGTCTCCATAAACGCTTGTTGATGACAAATACCCTACCCATTTCAATTTGTTAAAGTATTTATTTTCAGTCTTTTTAAGTAAATCTAATACCAAGTCTTTTTTTTCAATAGGTGGTATAGAATTTAATAAATGTGTTGCTCCAGAAAAAAGAAAATTACGATTTTTTAAGAATTCTGCAAAAGTCATCCTTTTTATTCTTAATCTCTTATCAAAAGGTTGAGATGATAATTCTAAATTATGTGTGCAAATAATTTCATCAAAACCTTCTAAACTTTTTAAAATGAATTTTGAACAATAACCTGCCCCAAAAAAAATTAGTTTCATTTTATATTGTTAGAATCTGATTCTTAATCCAATCGAATGTAGGATGATTGGTAAGTTCTTTATGCCAAACCATTTTTGTCTTTCGTTTTTCAAGTTCTAGTGGAAGTTCCGTTATTGTAAAATCATAATTTTTGGCCATTCTTTGTGCTGTTCTTGATGGAAGAGTTAAAAGCAAATCTGTTTTTTTAATTATAACAGGCGCAAGTGTTATAAGATCTATTCTTACAGCGATTTCTCTTTCAAAATTTAGTTGACCCAATTCTCTATCTATGGGATGAGTGGGAGCGTCCATTGGAGCAACTCTGAGATGCTTTGTTGAAAGATATTGATCTATTGACAGTTTTTTCTCTAGTGCCAATGGATGAGACTTTCTTAATATGCAAACATATTTTTCCGTAAAAAGGTCTGTGTACCCGAACCTACCACTTATTGTTTCAAAACGACCAACCGCAAAATCAATTTCGTTATTGTCCAGAAGCTTGAGGGCTTCATTACCTTGCTCTGATCTAATACACAAAGATGAAAAAGGCGAGTTCGTTTCAATAAAATTAACTAAATTTGGAAGTATGATTGGGGCAACATCATCAGACATAGAAATTCGATAAAGCTTTTTTGTTGTCTTTGGATCAAAGTTAATAGAGGATAAGGAAAGCTCTAAGTTATTCAACGCAGTTTGAATTGGAAGAGAAAGGTCATTTGCCCTTTGAGTAGGTCTCATTCCTCTGGGTCCCCTAATAAAAAGATCATCTTTCACAAGATACCTTAATCTATTTAATGCGTTACTCATAGCGGGTTGAGTTATTCCCATTTTTTTACTAGCTTTAGTTACGTTTCGCTCTTCAAAAAGTGTTTTAAAAACTAAAAGTAAGTTTAGATCAAAATTTTTTATATTCATAAGATGAATTTTTTTTTTTAAGTATATTTTTATAATAAATCATTTTAATCTTATAATATAGTATTATTATTATATATGAGGTGTATTTAGCTTTGCTTGCTCTAGTTGTATTTTCTCTAATTCAGGGGTTCACAGAATTTCTACCTATTAGCTCTCAGGGACATCTTATCATTTTTAATTCAATTTATCCTATTGATTATTATTCGGAAATCAGTGTTCACGAAGCCACAATAATCGCACATTTTGGTTCACTTTTTGCTATAATGACATTCTATCGAAGAGTTATTTTAGGTCTTTTTTTTTCAATTAAAATGATTGATAGGCCTGACATTGACAAGAACTCTTTTATGCTAGTAAATTTAATAATCTCAACAATTCCGATTATAATAGCTGGATTAGTAATTTCTAAAATATTAGATTATGATGGAAATAAAATTTTGAATATCATTGCAATATCAAGTATTTTTTTTGGTATAATTTTATTCATAGTAGACAAATTTTGTCTGAGAATTAAAAATCAAAATTCACTGGATTATTTGACTTCATTTCTTATTGGTATTTTTCAATGTGCAGCGCTTGTACCTGGTGTAAGTAGATCTGGTTCAGTTTTAACAATAATGAGATTCTTTGGATTCCAAAGACAATTTTCAGTAGAATACGCGAATCTTTTAAGTATTCCAGTTATAATAGGTGCAATGATTTTTATGATTGCAAATTCAACGTTTAGTGGCTCTTTTAGTACGTTGATTAATTCTCAAACATTCATGATTTTCTTTCTAAGTTTTTTCTTTTCAATAATTTTTATATATTTTTTTGTAACGTGGGTAAAAAGATTTTCATTATTTATTTTTGTTTTATATAGAGTTAGTTTTGGCTTATGGATCTTATTAGTCTTAATTTAAATTCCTACAAATAAGTTTCTGCTATTGTCTTCAATGAAGAAGGATTTTTTACAAATTGTTTTAAATTTTCGAATCCTTTTGCTGATATATTATCATACTCTAATAACCTTACTTGATCTCGAGTGAGTGGAGGTTTTGGCATTATTTCCATAAAAAACGCTAAGATCTTTGCAAGAAAAAAAGGGATCGGCATGTAAAGTCTTTTTCTTTTTTTTGCTTCGAGAATTATATCAAAAATTTCATCAAAGGATTGAATTGTTGGGCCTGAAAGGTCAAAAATTTTTTTCTTCAGCAGGCATGTATTAACCATAAAAGAAACTAAATCACCAACATAAATAGGTTGAAATTTTACCTTTTTTTTAAAATTCAATATCGGAATCAAACCTTGTTTTTTTATTTCGGGTGTACCTATAAGAGGAAGGAAAGGACTAAAATTAGACATGCTTATGAAAAAATTTGTAAAACTGTCTCTCTTTCCAAAAACAACACTTGGTCTAATTATAACACAATCTGGAAATTTTTCTTTTACCGCTTGCTCACCAGAAAGTTTTGAATTTGAATAAAAAGATGTAACTGATTTTTCAATATTTAAAGCAGACAGATGAATGAAATTTCTAACACCATTTTTTTTGGCTGCAGCAGCTATCTCTCTGGGTATGTTTACGTGAACATCAGAGAAAGTATTTTTCTTTGTTTCAAAGAGAATTCCAATTAAGTTAAAAACTATATCAGCGTTTTGAACTAAATAATCTATTTTACTATCAGAAAATTTCTCTATTTTTTTTACACTCACTTGCCCTGGTTCGCAACCTAAAAAAAAATCTAGTTTTTTATTATCACTTCTTGTCACTATATCAACCTGACATGAGTTCTTACATAAAAGATTCACCAAATGAGAACCGATGAAACCCTTTCCTCCAAAAACAACTACTTTTTTTCCACTTATTTTTTCATTCATTTTTTTTTTACTATTTATCTTATAACTTTGGTATTAATATCATAATTAAAAAATATCAAACAATGAAAACTTTTAAATTTGGCGAATCAAAAATTTTCTTGCACCAGGACGACCTTCCGGCAAAAATAAAAACTCCAAACATTATAGCAATTGATACCGAAACAACAGGTTTAAGTTTAATTAGGGACAGGCTTTGTCTTATACAATTTGCTTTCTCTAAAGAAGAATGTCATTTGGTCCAATTTAGTAAAAAAGATTCAAAATTTGACAGTAGACATACAGAAGTTTTAAAAATATTAAATAATCACAAAATTCAGAAAATATTTCACTACGCAAGGTTCGACGTTGCAATTTTAAAAAAAACTTTTCAAGCTAATATTGAGAATATATTTTGCACAAAATTAGCCTCAAAACTTGTCAGAACTTACACAGACAAACATGGGCTAAAAGAATTATGCAAAGAACTTTTGGGAGTTGATTTAAATAAATCACAACAATCATCAGATTGGTCATCTGAAAAATTATCTGACAATCAAATTAGATATGCTTCGCATGATGTAATTCATTTATTTGAATTGAAAGATAGACTTGAAAAAATGCTGGGAAGAGAGAAAAGGTTAGATATTGCAAAATCACTATTTACTTTCCTTCCAACAAGAATAAACCTTGATCTATTAGATTTCACTGATACTGATATTTTTTCGCACTAGAATAAAAGAAATGGAAATTAAAACGGGAAGACATGTAATTGATATTGAAATTAAAGCTCTCAATTTGCTAAAGAGTTATATTTCAAAGGATTTTGTTAAAGTTGTAAATTTGCTTTTAAAAAATAAAGGAAAAATTGTTGTCTCAGGTATTGGAAAAAGTGGCCATATTGCTTCAAAAATTGCTTCTACACTCTCTTCAGTCGGTTCACCTTCATTTTATGTTCATCCATCTGAGGCAAATCACGGAGATCTAGGTATGTTAGAAAAGAAAGATGTAGTGATTTTAATTTCAAACTCAGGAGAAACCTCAGAGTTAATTAATTTGATTTTGTACTGCAAGAAAATAAAAATACCAATAATTTCAATAACAAGTGAACCAAACAGTACTCTATCAAGAGAGTCAACTTTAAATCTTCTCATACCCAAAAATATTGAGGCTTGTCCACTTGAATTGGCGCCAACCAGTTCTACAACTTGCACTCTAGCTCTAGGCGATGCTCTTGCAGTAACCTTATTGAAGAAAAAAAAATTCACAGAAAGTGATTTTAGGGAGTTACATCCAGGAGGAAAGTTGGGTCAAATGTTGTCTGAAGTGAAAGATGTAATGAAAATTAATCTTGATATACCATTGATAGTTGAAACAAAAAAAATGAGCTACGCCATCTTAGAAATGACATCGAAAGGAGAGGGTTGTGTAGGAGTTGTATCAAAAAAAAATGAACTCATCGGAATCATCACCGACGGAGATATAAGGAGAAATATGAATCCTAAATTACTTGATAAAAATGTTAAAGAAATAATGACAAGAAAACCTAAAACCTTATCACCTGACACTCTTATATCAAAAGCATTGAAAATTATGAATGAAGAATCAATTACAAATATTTTTATTACTAAACAAAAAAAACCTATTGGTATTATTCATATGCATGACATGTTAAAAGATGGTTAAATTTATGAATTATTCTGTTTTTATAAAAAGCTTAAAATATATTCTTCTTTTTTTCTCAGTATCAATCTTAATTCTTGTTTTTTATAACAACAATTATATTGAAAAAGAAAAAGTCATTTTCGACATTTCATATAATGAAAGTGATTTTCAGTCAGCTAGGCAAGTTTTACGCAAACCCACTTTTATAGGAATTGATAAAAAGAATCAACCCTTCAAAGTAATGGCTAACAAGGCGACGAGACTAAAGAAAGAGCCAAATATTTTCAATCTTGAAAAACCAACTGGAGAAATAATCAACGGAAAAGAGAAGTTTTTCTTAAGTGGCGATAAAGGGGTATTCCATAAAAATGTCGAACAACTTGAGGTTAAAGGCAATGTAGAATTTAATAACGGAGATGAAATGACTTTTACAACATCTGAAATGTACTTTGATTTTAAAAAAGAAATCCTTTCAGGAAATAAAAGAGTAAATGGAAAAAAAAATAATTCAGTTATTGTTTCTGAGGGATTTAAAATTCTTAATAATGGAGAACAAATATTTTTTACTGGAAAAACAAAATTAAAATTAATCAATGAAAAAAATTAGTAAAAGTTATTATCTTATGACCATTTTAATCTTCTTAAGCTCGAAGATTTCAGAGTCACAACAACTCACAAATTTTGACAATAGTAATGGGCCTATTGAAATTTTCGCTGATGATGGGATTGAATGGCACAAGAATAAAAGTAAATATGTTGCATTAGGTAATGCTAAAGCTCTGAGTGGAACCCTATCCGTAGAGTCTGATAAAATAGAAGCATTTTACAAAGAAAATGACTCATCTAATATGAATATAACAGAGGTGAGAGCAAAAAAAAATGTTGTGGTCAAAGACAAAAAAATGAAAATTACTGGTGGAGAATATGCTGAGTATAAAATTCTTAAAGATTATTTTTTTATAAATGGCAAAAATATAATCCTTACCTCTGAGAAGAATATTTTAAAATCAAATAAAAAACTGGAATATTGGAGATCTAAAAATATCGCCATTGCTACAGGAAAGGCAGAAGCCAAAAAAGACAATGAATTTGTTGTATTAGCTGACAAGTTAGTCTGGTATCTTCAAGAAAGGAATCAAAAGACCACAGTTAAAAAACTTCTAGGATTTAATAATGTTTCAATTAAAACTAATAATGAAGTAGCATTTAGTGATAAAGCTATTTATAATAATGTTACAGAGATTTGTAAATTATTTGGAAATGTAAAACTTCAAAGAGGAGAAAGTTTTTTGATAGGTGAATATGCTGAGGTCGATCTTAGAAGTGGTATAAGTAAGTTATTACCCGCTCCAGGAACCAAATTAAATGAAAATAAAGTAAGAGCACTCATTGATAAAGGAGGAGTTGATCCAGATGAGTCAAATTGATATCCCATTCATTGCGGTAAATAACAAAGGGCTAGAAGTAAAAAATATTACAAAATCTTATGATAAAAAAAGAATTTTGGATAATGTTTCACTTGATCTAAATAGAGGCGAGTCGGTAGCTTTACTAGGTCCAAATGGAGCTGGAAAAACATCATTATTTTACATTACTATGGGACTAATTAAAGCGGATAGTGGATCCATAAATCTTGACAAAAAAGAAATTTCAGAATTCCCAATGTATAGGCGTTCGAAATTAGGTTTAGGTTATCTCCCTCAAGAATCATCAATATTTAGGGGAATGAATGTGGAAGAAAATATTCTTTCGATATTAGAAAAAACTGAGAAATCAGTAGAAGCAAAACAAAAAAGACTTGAAGACTTGTTGGCGGAATTTGGAATCGAACACCTCAGATATGCACCATCTTTATCTTTATCTGGAGGTGAAAGACGAAGATTAGAAATTGCTAGGTGTTTAGCATCAAACCCTAACTTTATTCTATTGGACGAACCACTTGCTGGAATTGATCCAATAGCAATACAAGATGTAAAAAAATTAATTCAAAATCTGAAAAACAGAAACATAGGTGTTTTGATGACTGATCACAATGTGAAAAGCACTCTTGAAATTGTGGATAGGGCTTACATTATTTTTGAGGGTAAAGTCCTTTTCAAAGGTAAGCCTGATGAAATAATTAAAAATAAAAATGTAAGAACATTCTATCTGGGCAATGATTTTTGATTGACTCAAATAAAATATCTGTTTCGGGAAAGCAAACAAAAGTAGGTAAGTCTTTAACCCAATATGTCAAAGACTCTTTAGTACAAACACTTAAAAAATATTTTGATAATTTCATAAGTGGAAATATTCTATTTTCTAAAGACACTTTTAACTTTAGATGTGAAATTAATATTCACATTGATAGTGCTATATTTATTCAGGGTAATGCTGAAAGCAATGACGCTTATGGCGCATTTAATGTTGCAAACGAAAAAATAAAAAAAAGACTCAGGAGGTATCACAGAAAACTTACTGATCATAGATTGAAGAATAGAAAACCTCTAAAATATCTTAAAGCAAACCAATATATTATTGAAAATCCTGAACTAAAAAAAATGAAAGATAGTCAGTATGATCCAGTTATAGTTGCTGAATCAGAAGATATTATAAAAACTGTCTCTGTAAGTGAGGCAATGATGCTGATGAATTTAAAAGATCAAAATGCTATTTTTTTTAAAAATGTCCAATCAAAAAGACTTAATATACTTTATAGAAGATCAGATGGAAATATAGGCTGGGTGGATCCTAAAAAATGAAATTAATTGAATTTATTGCTCTTGATTCGATCCTTGTTGATGTTGATGTTGATAGTAAAAAAAATCTTTTCAAACTTGTATCCAACGTCTTCGCTAAAAATGATTTCGAAGAAAGTTCAAAGATTATTGAGAAATTAAATGAAAGAGAAAGGTTAGGTTCAACTGGTGTGGGTAACGGAATCGCAATTCCTCATTCAAAAATAAGTCTCATTAATAAAACAAAGGTATTATTTTTAAAATTAAAATCTGCTATTGATTTTTCTGCACCAGACAAAAAAGATGTGGACTTAGTTTTTGTAATACTTGCACCAAAAAATTGTCAATCTGAACATTTACTTGTTTTGTCGTCAATCTCTAGTTTTGTAAAAAACAAAAATTTTGTTCAAAAACTAAGAAAATTAGAGAAATCAAAAGAGATTTATAAGTTTTTTGGAAAACCTAATGAAGATTGATGTGTTCGAGACCAGATTGAAGAATTGCAGCTATAGCTGACTCCTTGCTATCGAAAGCTGCCAGAAGAGTTCCATCAGCACAATAAACTGAAAAAACGTCCGTAGTAAAATTTTCCTCTTTGTGAATCTCTTTTTTTACAAATGCAAGGGAAGCGTTTCCGTATTCAAGAAAGTCGAAGCTCGTTGAGTTGCTACCTTTAGACATTTTCATCTTCACCTCCAAAACTGATTAACTTATCTTTAATCTTATTATTTTTATCTTTAATTTCAATCTTTTTTGATTCTTCATTACTAATTGGTTGAGACAAGTCAATAAATAGCAATCCATTGTCCATTGAAGCTTCTTCAACTTCTATGCCATCAGCTAAAATAAAATTTCTTTGAAACTGTCTGGTTGCAATTCCTCGGTGGATATAAATTTTATCAGAGTCATTATCTTCTCTACTTCCCCTAATTTGAAGTTGATTTCCTTCTAAACTTATGTCTAAGTCTTTTTTATTAAAACCAGCAACGGCTATTATGATCCTAATACTATTTGGAGATGTTTGTTCAATATTATAGGGTGGGTAAGAATCACTTGAAAGTTTTGAAATTCTGTCAACAGTTCTTTCAAATTGGTCAAATCCCAATAAAAAAGGGCTATTAAACACTGACATTCTATTCATAAATCCTCTATTCGAGCAACAAACACGAACCTTTAAAAGCGTTCAAATAATAATTACAATAAATTATTATATAAATCAATTTAATATTCCAAGATATTAAAATATAAATAAATTTTGTGGAGCTGGACGGGATCGAACCGACGACCTTCTGAATGCCATCCAGACGCTCTCCCAACTGAGCTACAGCCCCAAAAATATTTTCGTGTATAACTTTAAAAAGTAATAATTTTCAACAGAATAACTAAGAATCTGTTTCTCTTTCAATTTCCACAATTTCATCAACATTTGATTCATCTGAATCGACTTCTGTTGTGCTTGTGGAATCGTCAGCTTCAATGTCCTCGATCTCCATGTCTTTTGCCTCCAGATTATCTTCAGGTTTTAAAATCTTTGGTGGTCTTCCTCGCCTTGAAACATTTGTTAAAAGTGAGTTTACATCAGCCCCACAATTTGGACAAACAATTGGATATTTTTCAAAATCAAAAAAAAGAGTGTTACATTTTGCGCATTTTCTCTTAGCACCTTTGTCAAATTTTTCCATAATCAACTTTCAATAATAAAGTAAATAAATTATATATCATAATTAGAGATGAAAAAAACTATTACTCTGAAATCTTCGAAAAGTAAACCATTAAATGGAACTATAACTGTTCCTTCAGATAAATCCATTTCCATAAGATCACTTATTATTTCGTCAACCTGCCTAGGAAACACTAAAGTTTTTAAGCTTTTAGAATCTGAAGATGTCATGAACACTTTAAAAGTTCTCAAAAATTTAAAAATTAAAATAATTAAAAAAAATGATTACTATGAAATTTTTGGACAAGGGGGGCTTTTCTCTGATCCTCAAAAAATTTTACATTTCGGAAACTCTGGAACGGGCGTAAGGCTGATGACTGGTTTGCTTAGCACTAGCGAGGTAAATGCGACATTAACTGGGGACAAATCATTATCATCGAGACCAATGAAAAGAATTATTGACCCTCTTCAAGAAATGAATGTTTCCATAACACACAATGACGGTTTACTTCCAATTAAGGTTTTCAATCACAACAATCATTACGTTCCTATAAACCATACTTTAAATGTTGGTTCTGCCCAAGTAAAGAGTTGTATCTTACTTGCAGCATTAAATACAAAAGGCACAACTACAATTGTGGAAAAAATTCCATCTAGAGATCATACGGAGATAATGCTAAAGTTTTTGGGAGCAAACTTAATTAAAGAAAAAAATGTAATTAAATTAACGTCACCAAATTTTCTTAAACCCAAAGAATTAAAAATTCCTGGAGATTTTAGTTCTGCAGCATTTGTTATAATTGCAGTTCTCCTCTCTAAAAAAAGCAAAGTAAAATTAAAAGATGTTGGTCTTAATTATTACAGAACTGGTCTTTTAGATGTTTTAAAGAAAATGAATGCTAATATTAACGTTAAAAATAAGAGAAAATTCAATGGCGAAATTGTTGGTGACATTGAGGTCGAAAGTTCAAATTTAATAGCGACTGTCGTGAATAAGGGAATAGTTCCAAGACTTATTGATGAATATCCAATATTGTTTGTAGCAGCCTCTTATGCATCAGGGGTTTCCGAATTTTATGGGTTAAAAGAACTAAAAGTAAAAGAAAGTAATAGACTTACTTCGATGTCAAACGCTCTATCTAAAAATGGGGTGAGATTAGAATTAGGTTATGATTCTATCAAAATTTATGGAAAAAAAAATCAAGAAGGAGGCAATCAAGTTGAAACAGAAAATGACCATAGAGTGGCAATGTCAATGCTTATCTTTGGGTTTTTTTCAAATAAATCTATTGTTATTGATGAGATGAAAATGATAAAAACATCATTTCCTAGCTTCAAAGAACTCTTTCAGAATTTAGGTGCTAAAATTGAATATTTTCAAAAATTCTAAACCAGTAATTGCAATTGACGGAACTGCGGGTTCAGGCAAGGGGACGCTAGCAACTAGTTTATCAAAAAAACTTAATTTTGATCATTTAGATACCGGTCTTCTTTATAGAATTTATGCATTTGAAAGTATTAAAAATGGTAGAAAGAAGCCACCCACTAATATAAATTTTAATAAATGGTTCACAAATATTGAAAAATTGGAATGTTTAAGATCAGAAAAAATTTCAAGGCTTGCATCTCAAATTTCTCAATCAACCGAAATTAGAAATACACTAGTAAACTATCAAAGGAACTTTGCCAACAACCCTCCCAATGGAAAAGGTTCCGTAATTGACGGAAGAGATATTGGAACAGTAATTATTCCCAATGCTGAGGTAAAGTTTTTTATAGATGCAGATTTGGAAATAAGGGCCTCAAGGAGAAATCGACAATTAAAACTTAGTTCATTAGAGTATTCAAATACTATTAAAAACATGAGAAAAAGAGATTTCCAAGATTCTGAAAGAGAGATTTCTCCACTAAAGTCAGCCGTTGACAGTTTCAAGATTGATACATCAAAGATTGATGAAACTCAAGTCCTTGAGATAGCGTTACAGTATATAAGAAAAAGAACTGATTTTATTTAATAATTGCATATCACTTGAAAATTTTGTAATTGTAATCAATAAATTATAGAGGAAATTAATTGGTAGAAAATTTTAGTGAATTATTAGAACAAAGCTTATCAGAATTCAAATACAAAGAAGGTCAAATTATTAAAGGCACAGTTCTTTCAATCGTTAACGATACAGTAGTCGTAGATGTAGGACTTAAAGCTGAAGGAAGGATACCTATAAGAGAGTTTCATTCACCTGGAGAAGAACACGGAGTTAAAGTAGGGGATAAATACGATGTATATTTAGAAAAGCTTGAAAATAAAGAAGGTGAAGCCCTTCTAAGTCGAGAAAGAGCCAGGAAAGAAGAGTCTTGGTCAAACCTTGAAAAACAACAAAATCAAAAAGAACAGGTGACGGGAGTAATCACTGGAAGGGTTAAAGGGGGTTTTGCAGTTGACATCAATGGAGCAGTAGCATTTCTTCCTGGAAGTCAAGTTGATCTAAAGCCAATTAAAGATATTTCTCCATTACTTAATAAACCACAACCGATGATAATTCTTAAAATGGATAAATTAAGAGGTAACATCGTTGTCTCTAGAAGAGTCTTGCTAGAGGAGTCTAGAAAAGCTGATAGAAGTAAACTTTTATCAGATATAAATGAGGGAGATAAATTAAAAGGCGTAGTAAAAAATATTACAGATTATGGTGTTTTCGTTGACTTAGGAGGAATGGATGGATTAATTCATGTCACAGACATTTCGTGGGAAAGAGTAAATCACCCCTCTGAAATGTTTAAGATAGGTGAAGACTTAGAAGTGATTGTTATAAAATACGACAAAGAAAACAATCGAATTAGTCTTGGTCTTAAACAGTTAACAGAGGATCCTTGGAAAAACGTTGAGAAAATTTACAAGGTTGGTACAAAATTAAAATCAAAAATATCAAGTATAGCAGATTATGGTGCATTTATTGAGTTAGAGAAAGGAGTTGAGGGTCTTATTCATACTTCTGAGATGAGTTGGGTAAATAAAAATATCAACCCGAATTCAATCCTCAAGATTGGCGAAGAAGTGGAGGTAATAATTTTAGAAATTGACAACACTAAAAGAAGAATAAGTTTGGGATTAAAACAATGCACTGAAAACCCATGGAAGATCTTTGCTTCGACAAAAAAAGTAGGGGACATTGCTGAAGGTGATATAAAAAATATAACAGATTTTGGAATATTTGTTGGCTTGACAGAAGAGCTTGATGGATTGATTCATGCTTCAGATATATCTTGGGAAGATAACGGTTCCAAAGCAATTGAAAAACACAAGATAGGTGAAAAAGTTAAATTTAAAATTTTGGATATTGATGTGGAAAAAGAGAGAGTGTCTTTGGGTATTAAACAACTAACGAAAAGTTCCGTCAAAGAGGACAAATTTGTCAATAAAACAATGACATGTGTTGTTGAAAAAATCGATGAGGATAAAGTGATAGTTAGTTTTGAAAAAAATTTCAAGGGATTTGTTAAAAAATCAAATCTAGCAAAAGTTAAGACAGAACAAAATACATCTAGATTTGCAGTTGGTGAAAAAATTGATGCAAAAGTTTTAAAAAAGATTGCTAAAGATGATACATATGAATTATCAATTAAAGACTTAGAAATTCAGGAAGAAAAAGAAGCTCTTAAAGAATATGGTTCATCTTCTTCAGGAGCCAGTATAGGTGATATAATAGGTGCTGCACTGGAAGAAGATAAAAAGAAGTCTAAAGATGAAACCTAATGACTTTTTAGACAAATTTTATTCAAGAAGACAATCAACAATAAAACGTTTATTAATTATCACAATACTGATCTTGTTAGTCGTGACTGCTTCACTTCAATTTCATCAAAAAGAAAATTTTATTGCTAAAATAACTGTCGAAGGAATCATTAAAGACAGGAATGACATACTTGAACAACTAAATAACTTAGATGCTGATGAAAACGTAAAAGGACTTATAACTGTCATTAACAGTCCCGGAGGTACATATGTGGGAAGTAAAGAAATTCACGAATCAATTAAAAACTTAAGTAAAAAAATACCTACAGTTGCTTACATGAGAGAAATGGCTACTTCAGGTGGTTATCTTGTATCCCTAAGTTCTGACAGAATTTTTGGAAATGAGGCAACCATCACAGGATCAATAGGTGTGATACTTCAAACAGCAAATATCAGTCAACTTCTTGATAAATTAGGTATAAATCCAGTAATTATTAAAAGTGGTGACTTAAAAGCAGTGCCTAACCCTGCTGAAGAAATCGATACAGAAAAACTCAATTACTTGAAAGATATTATACAAAAAATGCAAAAAGAATTTTTGAATTTGGTAAAGAAAAATAGAGACATATCAAATTCCACAATAGAATTGGTCTCAGATGGAAGAATTGTAACAGGAAAACAAGCTAAAGATTTGAAGCTCATTGATGCAGTTGGAACTGAGAATGATGCATTGTCGTGGTTAAGGCAAGAGGCTGGGTTAGGTGATGACGTAAAGGTTAAAGATTTATCGATTCAGAACGATATAACAAAAGTATTTAATCTCAATTTTTTAAAAAAAAAGATTAATTATTTAAATCAAAACTTTTATAATGGCTTTATAGCTATTTGGACACCAGGAATATGAAAAAATCAGATATTTTAAAGGAGCTTGAAAACAAATTCGAGTATCTACCAAGAAGGGAGGTTGAAAGAACGCTTGAAAAAATTCTACAATTTTTTGCATCAAACTTAGCCAAGGGAGCTAGAATTGAAATCAGAGACTTTGGTACTTTTTCAACAAAAACCCGTGAAAGTAGAATTGGACGTAACCCCTCATCAGGAGAAAAAATAGAAATTAAAAAAAAAAATTTTATTCATTTTATACCAGGAAAAAAATTGAGAAGGGAAATAAATGTCATCAAAGATTAAAAAAATGATTGGATTTATATTTGTTTTTTTTTTTTAACTTTTTTTTCCCTTTTTGCTATTGGAAATAAATATTTAGTTAAAATAAATCTATTTCCATTCCCTTTTTTCTTGGAACTGCCTTTATATATTCTTGTTCTAGTCCTTATCTTTTTAGGATTCATTTTGGGTTTAATTTTTTCTTTTTTTAAAAAGCAATTAAGTTAAAAACATGGATTCTAGAAATTTTATTTATTGCGCAATTGACTTTTCAGATTTAGAACAATCAAAAAAGTTAATATCAAAAATACAAAAATATATTGGAGGCATAAAAATTGGCCTAGAATTTTTTACAAAGAATGGTCCTACAGGATTTCTTGAAATTCAAAAACTTGGAATACCAATCTTCTTAGATTTAAAGCTAAAAGACATACCAAACACAGTAAAAAAATCTGCTCAAAATCTAATTGATTTAAAACCTGATTTTTTGTCTATTCACCTCTCTGGAGGTCTGAGAATGGTCAAGGAAGTGGTTTCGATTAAAAATAATACAAAAATTTTGGGCATTTCGATGCTCACCAGTTTAGATAACGCAGATTTAAAAAGTTTTGGTTATAATTCCAGCAATTTAGATTATGTAAAGAATTTAGCAAAAATTGGAGAAAAAGCTGGCATCGACGGTTTAGTCTCGTCAGCTCATGAAATTCCTCACTTGAAAAGTAGTCTAAATAACACCAAAATGCTATTTATCACACCAGGAATAAGATTTTTAAACAATAACAAAAATGATCAAAAAAGAATTATTTCCCCCGGCCAAGCAATAGATAATGGCTCAAATATGTTAATTATTGGTAGATCAATTACACAATCTAGCGACCCAATTAATTCAATAAAAAGTATTTTACAGGATATAGAAAAACACTATGAAGACAAAAATTAAATTGTGCGGGCTTCAAGATAAAGAATCAATTTTAGCAAGTTCAGATGCTCACTATATTGGTTTTGTTTTTTACCAAAAATCTCCAAGGTTTATAAATGCGCTAGAAGCAAAGAAACTTAGACAATATATTAACGATAATCAAAAACTTGTTGGACTGTTTGTAGATGCTGATTTGAATCTGATTAATCATATTTCAGAAACTCTGAATTTAGATATCATTCAACTTCATGGAAATGAGGATTTGGGTTATATAAATGAAATTAAAAAACTGAAAAAGCCGATTATAAAAGCAATACCAATAAAAGAACATTCAGATATTATGAGGGCACGTAAATATGAAAAATTATGTGATATGATATTATTTGATACAAAAAGCGAAACTGATGTTAGTGGCGGCACAGGAATTTCATTTGATTGGAAGCTCCTTAAAGGTTATGATTCACCCCGAGAATGGATTCTAGCAGGTGGACTAAACGAAGAAAATATTGTCAAAGCTTTAAAAATTACAAAGGCTACGTTTATTGATGTTTCATCAGGAGTAGAAAAGTCCAGAGGAAAAAAATGTCAAAAAAAAATCAAAAGTTTTATTAATTGTGTAAAAAATTATGAAAAAGAAAAATAAAATTAACTATTACAAGTTCCCAGATAAACATGGAAGATTTGGAAAATTTGGAGGCAGGTTTGTGGCAGAAACTTTGATGCCTCTGTTACTTGATGTTGAAAACAAATACAAAGAGGTAAGAGCATCAAAGCAGTTCAAAAAAGAACTTAACTATTATTTTGAAAATTACATTGGAAGACCAAGTCCACTCTATCATGCTAAAAGAATTTCCAAAGAGATTGGTGATGTTAAAGTCTATTTTAAAAGGGATGAACTAAATCATACTGGCGCTCACAAAATTAATAATTGTGTAGGACAAGTACTTTTAGCAAAAAAGATGGGAAAAAAAAGGATTGTTGCTGAAACTGGGGCTGGGCAACATGGACTTGCAACTGCAACTGTGTGTGCACTTTTTAACTTAAAGTGTGTTGTATATATGGGTGCTTTGGATATTAAAAGACAAGCTCCAAATGTTTTCAAAATGAAATTACTTGGAGCTGAAATTATTCCAGTAAAATCTGGAACATCTACGCTAAAAGATGCGATGAATGAAGCATTAAGAGATTGGGTATCCAATGTCAAAGATACCTTTTATGTTATAGGGACGGTTGCGGGTCCTCATCCTTATCCAATGATGGTAAGAGATTTTCAATCAATTATTGGATTAGAGGCAAAGAAACAAATCCTTAAGATTGAAAAAAGACTCCCTGATTATTTACTAGCTTGTATCGGAGGAGGTTCTAATGCTCTTGGTCTTTTTTATCCATTTCTTAACAACGAGGATGTACAAATTCTAGGGATAGAAGCAGGAGGAAAAGGTATAAACTCCAAAATGCATGCAGCTTCTTTATCAAGAGGAAAGCCGGGCTTTTTACATGGTAATTATACATATTTACTACAAAACGAAGAAGGACAAATTACTGATGCACATTCAATTTCTGCAGGTTTAGATTATCCTGGCATTGGACCTGAACACTCATGGTTAAAGGAAACGGGAAGGGTGAATTATTTTAGTGCTACTGATAAAGAAGCACTTAATGCATTCAAGATGTGTTCAAAGTTGGAGGGTATTATTCCCGCTCTAGAACCGTCTCATGCTTTAGCATATCTTCTTAAAAACTCAAAAAAATTTAAAAAAAATGAAATCATAATAATGAATATGTGTGGAAGAGGAGATAAGGACATTTTTTCGATCTCTGAAAGCTTAGGTGTTAAGATTTAGGATTAAGATGCTAAATAGGATCGACAAAAAGTTTTTAGAATTAAAAGAAATTAATAGAAAAGCGTTAGTTGCTTTTATTACTTCAGGCGATCCAAATCAAAGTATTTCAAAAAAGATATTGAATGTACTAAGGGATCAAAAAATTGATCTTATTGAGATAGGTTTTCCTTTCTCTGATCCTATGGCTGATGGTCCAACCATTCAAAAGTCAAGTCAAAGAGCAATTAAAGCCGGAGCAAATATTGATAGTACTTTCGAGTTAGTAAAATATTTTAGGAAGAGTGATTACAATACTCCGATAGTTTTAATGGGATATTTCAATCCAATTTTTCAATACGGTATAGAGGAATTTTTTTTAAATTGCAGTAAAGTTGGAATAGATGGTCTGATTATTGTGGACTTACCGCCTGAAGAAGACCATTACATAAACTGCTATACAAAAAAATATAATGTTCACAATATTAGGCTTCTCACACCAACAACACATAAAGAAAGATTAAAAAAAATTCTTAAGCATACGAGTGGTTTTTTATATTATGTCTCAGTTATGGGTATCACAGGAACAAAAAAACCTTCTATTAGTGAAGTTAGAAAATCGTTGGAAAAAATCAGAAAAATTTCCAACCTTCCAATTTGTGTTGGATTTGGTATTAAAAATAAAAATCAAATACAAAGCTTGAATAAATTTTCAGATGGATGTGTAGTTGGATCAGTCATTGTTACCTTTATTGAAAATTTTAACAAAGGCAAATATTCAGAAAATCATATGCTAAAGAGCATATCTGATTTCTTGGCAAATTTAAGAAAATAATGGTAAGTTATTTATATGAATTGGATCACTAATTTTGTAAGACCAAAACTTCAAGCTTTTGTTGGAAAAAAAGAAGTTCCTGACAATTTGTGGGAAACTTGTCCAAAGTGTTCTCAAATGCTATTGAGAAAAGAATTAATGTCAAATCAATATGTTTGCAAACATTGTGATCATCATTTTAGAATAAGTTCAAAAGAAAGATTAGAATTATTTTTAGGAAAGAATTTTATGATAATGGACACACCCAAAATAAAGCCTGATCCACTAAAATTCAAAGATAGCAAAAAATATATAGACAGATTGAAAACTGCTCAAAAAGAAAATCAAACTAATGATTCCGTTATGGTGGCATCGGGAACTATAAATGGAAAAAAAATTGTTACAGCAATTTTTGATTTTAATTTTATGGGAGGTTCAATGGGTATGGCAGCTGGTGAAGCAATAATAACTGCATGTGATTTTGCGAAAAAAAATCAACTGCCGTTAATTATATTTAGCTCATCTGGTGGTGCGAGGATGCAAGAGGGAATTTTATCTTTAATGCAAATGCCACGAACTGTTATAGCAATAAATGCATTTGGAAAATTAAATTTACCTTTTATTTCTGTTCTCACTGATCCAACAACTGGCGGCGTTTCAGCTTCATTTGCCATGCTTGGTGATATAATAATTGCTGAAAAGGACGCCACTATTGGTTTCGCAGGAAGTAGAGTTATTGAGGATACGATTAAAGAAAAGTTACCCCAAAACTTTCAAAAATCAGAATATCTAATGGAAAAAGGCATGATCGATCTTGTTGTTCATAGAAAAGAACTCAAGAAAAAAATTGAAGATTTACTGGACTTCCTTGTAGCTTAACCAAGAAGTGGACAAATCAACTAAAATTTTAAGAAGGCTAGAACTGTTACATCCAAAAAAGATTGATTTATCTCTTAAACGTCTAATAAAATTGCTAAAGAAGTTAGATAATCCCCATCTTAAATTATCTCCAGTAATTCACGTTGCAGGCACAAATGGGAAAGGTTCTGTAACTTCTTTTTTAAGAGCCATTTTCGAATCTTCAAAGTATAAAGTGCATACTTACACTTCTCCTCATTTAATAAATTTCAACGAAAGAATTAGGATTAATTCTAAACTTATAAGTAACAACCATCTAAGTTCACTTTTAGAAGAATGTGAATATTATAATAACGGAGAAGAAATTACTTTTTTTGAAATTACAACAGCCGCCGCATTTTTGGCATTTAGCAGGATTGAATCTAATATTATTCTTTTAGAAACAGGCCTTGGTGGAAGATTTGATGCTACGAATGTAGTTGAAAATAAAATATGCAGTGTTATTACACCAATTTCAATGGATCATATGAACTTTCTTGGTTCAACAATCAAGAGAATTGCAAAAGAAAAATTAGGTATTTTAAAAAATTCAAAACAAATAGTGCTATCTAGGCAACCTTCAGTTGTGAGAAAGTTAGCAAGAGTTGAAGCAAAAAGAATGAAGATTAAGCTATTCGAAGAGGGTGCGAATTGGAGGATTTCAAAAAGAGATTTTATAAAGAAAAACTTCATAATGTATTTTGAGGATACAAATTATAATTTTAATTTCCCTAAACTTTTTGGTGAACATCAAATAGATAACGCCTCAACGGCTATAGCAACAGTTTTGTCACTTGGAAGAGCAGATATTTTAAATAAATATATCAACCAAGGTATTTTATCAGCGAAATGGCCAGCCAGGATGCAAAATCTAAAAAATGGAAATTTATCCTCATACATGGGTAAAAATTTTGAGATTTGGTTAGATGGAGGACATAATTTAGAAGCATCAAATGTAATAAAAAAAGTAATTGAAAAATGGAAAAAAGAAAATGTTTTCTTAGTTATCGGTATGATGATTGGGAAGGATCCGAATTCATTTATTAAAAAACTAATAAAAAACCTTTCAGCAATATTTCTTTTACCGATACCAGATCATCAGTATATAAGACCATATGAAATAAAAAAAATTATAGAAAAAGAGATCGGCTCCACAATTAGCATTGAATGTTCATTAGATATCAAAGAAGTTTTGAAAAAAATAAAAGAAACCTATTCAAACGGAAAGTTAGTAATTTGTGGTTCATTATATTTAGCAGGAGAAGTTTTAAAACAAGATGGCTTCAAGATTAATTAGGTTTTAGATTTGAACCAAGTTACAATTTCACTTTTTGGCAAAAGACCCACTTTCGTGTCAACTAAATTTCCCTCTTTAAATAACAACAATGTAGGTATACTTCTAATGGAGTATTTCATGGCTAGGTCTTGATTTTCATCTAGGTTAATTTTTACCACATTAATCTCATTTTTCATTTCATCTGAAAGTTCCTCCAATATTGGCGAGAGCATCTTACAGGGTCCGCACCATTCTGCCCAGAAATCTACAATTACAGGAAGGTTAGATTTGAGAACTTCATCTTCAAAATCATTTTCGTTACAATTTTTTATAGCTGTCATTTTAGCACTCCATTAATTTGCAAAAAGTTTTTTTGATAAATTCATATCAAATTGAATTGGGTTTGCATTTGGATTATTATAATAATCATTTAAAAAGTTAATGTAAATATTATACTGATCTATTTGTTCTTTTAAATCATTTCCTAAATCATTTTCTTCAATTTCTATAGATAATGAATCAGCCTCTTCCATAGCTGCTGGGATTGTTATAAATTTTTTTTTCTCTAAGGAACAAATCCTCTCCGAAATTTTTTTATGTAGCAATTTAAAAATTTTTTTAGGAAGTTCCTCTGGATAATTTCTATAAATATGACGCGCTGCAAAAAATCTAAGCCTCTGATCTTTAAATTTTTCGGCAAAACTCCACTTCTTGTCCCATTCCTCGTGATGAAACCTATTCATAATTATTGAATCGTTGTAATTGAGTTTTTGAGAATAAATCGTTTCCTCTTCTAATTTAATTTCCTGAGACTGATTTTCACTGTAATCTAATGATTCTTTTTCCAGGATTTTATTGAGATTCATGAGAAATTCTTTTTTCTGAAGTTGCTCACATTTTAAATTTATTTCATGATCAGTTAATTCATTATAAGGACTGAGATTTCTTGCATAAGATTTGTCCAAAATAGATGGTTGTTTATTTAATTTAATTTTTCTGAAAAATGATTTTGATCTATATGTTTCTCCCAATTCATCTATGCCATAATTAACAATTTCTGAGGTGTCATATTTAAGATCAAATCCAATCATTTGGTTTTTGTAAACTGGGTGTTTCAAAAGATTTTTAACAAGATAAACCCTATGCTTGTTAAAGATGTAGTTGTGCATTGTGAAAATATTTTGATCAATAATTTTATTTTCTAATTTTACAGGATACGAATTGTTGATGAATATTTTAAAGAGGTCGTAATTATTTTTTAAAAGCATTTCCAGAAGTTTCATTGTGGTTTCAACGTCTGCAATTGCTTCGTGTGCATTGTCAGACTCAAAACAATTTGCTTTTGCCAAACTTTCCAACTTGAATGTTATTTTTCCCTCATCATTTACCTCAACATTTAAGGCATTTTTTCTGAAAGCATGAACTAATGTCACAAAATTAAGTACATCTAGTCTCGAGTTTCCATTTGTATTTGTTAAGTAAGGGAAAGTAAAATGCTCCCAAAGTGTTTGTCTAAAAAATTCTTCATCGAAATTTATAGAGTTAAAACCAACAAAAAAGGAGTCTTGGAATTTTGATAAAAAACTATGCATTTTCATTGTCATTTCATAACAACTCATCTTCTCTGAGAGAATATCTGAGATCTTTAATTTATTAACTCTTAAAGCATTGATTGATGGAACAATGTCTGGGTTAATACGCGATTTTAAATTTAACTTATTTAAAACTTTTAGGTTCTGATCATAAATTATAATTCCCGCTTGAAGAATTTGGTCAAATCGAGAACTTCTTCCAGATGTTTCAAAATCGTAAACTATAAAATTATTCACAATAATTTTCCTTAAATTTTTTAAGATCTTCTACTGTTCCTATGTGAAACCATTGATTTTCGTCTACATAACCAAATAATTTTTTTTTTTCTAAAGAACTAATTATCTGTTCTTTTAATGAAAAGCAATTTTTCTTTATATCCTTTATAATATTTTGCTTAATTATTTGCAGCCCTGTATATGCATACGAAGGATTATTTTTTATTTCTAATTTTGACGATGAGAAGTTGTCACTTTGAAGATCAAAATCTCCATTACCATTGTAACCAAAAAAATCTTCCTTTCTTTTTAAACATAAGAGCATATCCATTTTATGTGGGTTCCATAGACTAACGATTTTGTCAATTGACTTATAATTTTTGTCATACCAAAAAATATCTCCGTTAAGAAGTACAATAGGAGTGTTTTCTCTGAAGTATTTCTCGTTAATTGCATTTAATAAGCCTCCTCCTGTTTCAAGTCTCTCAGCTTCGACAATAACTTTTACTGATTTGAACATTTTTGTTTCGTTAATAATTTTTTCTGAATGATGATAAGCATTTACGACAATATTTCTGAATTTGGATTCAATTAATTTTTCAATATTATTTTTTAGAAGACTTTTATTATTAATTTTTATAAGTGGCTTGGGTGTGCTCTCTGTTAGTGGTAACATCCTCTTCCCTAATCCAGCTGAAAATATCATTGCCTGCGAGATCATGACAAACCTAATGGTTTTTCTAAAATCTTAAATAAAGAACTAAATTTTTTTTTTTTTAAATTAAACTCAAGTAAACGTAAAACTCTTGGTATATGTTTGATATAATTTTTTTTATTATCTCGTATTTCAAGTCTCTTAAAAATTCCTAAAACCTTAAGATGCCTTTGGATTGCTACAACAGTGTATGAAAATAAGAATAGATCTTTATCAATAGATGTACAATTGTCTAAATAATATTTAATCAAAAAATTCTCTGTTGTCTTTTCTACGTCTATTCTAGCATCTTGTGCAAGTGAAACAACATCGTATACACATGGACCTACTAAGGCATCCTGATAATCAATCCAACCACATTTGAAATGCTTTTCCTTTTCTTTGAGATAAAATAAGTTATCAATATGATAATCTCTATGAATGAAGACGTTCGGTAATAAATAGACTTTATCCAAAAAGCCTGAAAAGATTGAATTAAATTCATTTTTTAATAATTCAACTTTTTTTTTTGACATATCTAAATACCAGTCGAAGAATAAATTTGATTCATCAAAAAAGATTTTTTTGCTGTAATGAACAAGTTTTTTATCAATTTTTTTTTTATGAATGTATAGGAGTGCGTCTAGAGCAACTTTGTACAATTTTATTTTATTAGATGTTTTTAATAATTCACTAAATTTGTTTTTATTAAAATTTTCTATAATTAAAATATCATCTTCTTTTAAATCTGTAATAATTTCCGGAATACTTACATGTTCTTTCAAAAGATATGAAATTTTTAAAAATCTTTCTAAATTTTCGGGATTTTTATCGACCATCAACACATTTACGTTATTTTGTTGTTTAATTAAAAAATATTTTCTATCTGAAGCATCGCCAGCTAAGAATTGTAGATTATCGAATTTAATTTTTTTATGATCTAATTTTTTGGTTATTTCATCTATCATTTTTAGGGATCAAGTTCACAAATTTTATTTTTATTTATCCACCTAACAGTCGCATATCTTAATAAAGATTCGTCTTCATCAAGATGTATTTCAATCCTTTTATGAGGTAAATACTCAGTTATAATTTCGGGCCATTCAACTATTACACAATCTAAAAGTGCCAATTCAAAATCCAATTCAAAAATTTCTTTTTTATTACTAAGCCTAAATAGATCATAGTGCCAAACTTTTATTTTTTTTAAATCATAAATATTAACAAGCGAAAAGGTTGGGCTTAAGACCCTTATTTTTTTTCTGGATAGATTGTTAATTATCAAACTAGCTAAAGTAGTTTTTCCAACTCCCAGTTTTCCTCTTAAAGAAATAAAACTTTTAGGTTGAATTCTTTTGGCAATTTTTTGTGCTAATTTTTCAGTTTCACCAAGGTTAACCAAATTAATTTTAAATTCATCTTTCATTTTTACTAATTATTCTAATATAAATATGTAATTAATGTTTATAAAACAAAAAAAACGATTATGAATAAAACTTTAACAGATGTATTAGTTATCGGAGCTGGTCCTGTAGGGTTGTTCTCAGTTTTCGAACTTGGGCAACTTGGGATGAAATCATGTGTTGTTGATTCACTTGATATTATTGGTGGACAATGCTCATCTTTGTACCCTGAAAAACCTATATATGATATTCCCGCATACCCCGAAATATCTGGTCAAAAACTTATTGACAACCTTTTCAGTCAAATCAAACCATTCTCACCAAAATTTATATTGGGAGAAAGAGTTGAAAAAATTACCAAAGAAAATGATGAATTTCTAGTTTTTACCTCAAATAATAAATCAATTAGATGTAAGTGTATTTTAATAGCAGCGGGCAACGGGGCTTTTGGACCCAACAAACCACCTCTAGAAGACATTGAAAAATACGAAAATAAATCAATTTTTTATCATATAACTAACAAATCGATTTTTAAAAATAAGAGAATAGCAATTGCTGGTGGTGGTGATTCTGCTGTAGATTGGGCCATTGAATTGTCTTCAGTTGCAGAAAAAGTATTTTTTATTCATAGAAGAAGAAAATTAAGAGCCGCACCTCATAGTGTCGAAAAACTTTTTTCACTTGAAAAGGAAGAAAAAATTAAAACAATAATACCTTTTCAAGTTCACTCTCTTCAAGGCTCTAAAGGAGAAATCAACACATTGACTGTTAGCAACCTTGATGAAGAAAAAATAGATCTTAAAGTAGATTATTTTCTTCCTTTTTTTGGCCTTTCCTCTGAATTGGGTCCTATTAAGGAATGGGAATTGGAAATAGAAAAAAATCTATTGAGCGTTGACCAATCAAGTCTTCAAACCTCCGCCAAAGGTATATTTGCAATTGGAGACATCTGTGATTACCCCGGTAAGCTTAAACTAATTCTAACTGGCTTTTCCGAAGCTGCGATGGCTGCTCATAGTTGTTACAAAAAGATTTTTCCTGACAAAGTTCTTCATTTTGAATACTCAACTACATCGGGTATTAAAAAACTATAATTTTGTTAATATCTATATTCTTCACTTTTATATGGTCCACCTACAGGAACATTTATGTAATCCCCCTGGTTTTTTGATAATTTGGTTAACTTTGCACCAATTTTATCAAGGTGTATCCTAGCTACTTTTTCATCTAGTTTTTTCGGAAGAACATAAACTTTATTTTTATATTTACTATAATTTTTCCATAACTCTATTTGAGCCAAAACCTGATTTGAAAAAGAAGCTGACATAACAAAGCTAGGATGACCAGTTGCACATCCTAAATTTACTAAACGACCCTCTGCAAGAACTATTATTTTCTTTCCATCAGGAAATTCAATTTCGTCAACTTGTGGTTTTATGTTATCCCACTTGTAGTTTTTAAGAGCTTCAATCTGGATTTCGGAATCGAAGTGTCCAATATTACATACAATACTTCTGTCTTTCATTTTTCTCATATGATCTATAGTTATTACGTCAACATTTCCGGTGGCTGTAACAAAAATGTCTACCTTATCCGCAACATCATCCATAGTGTTAACTTCAAACCCGTCCATAGCAGCTTGAAGAGCACAAATTGGGTCTATCTCAGTAACAACTACTCGACATCCTGCATTTCTTAGGCTTTCTGCTGAACCTTTACCGACATCACCATATCCCGCAACAAGTGCAACTTTTCCAGCCATCATAACATCGGTTGCCCTTCTTATTCCATCAACTAAGCTTTCTCTACAACCGTATTTATTATCAAACTTAGATTTTGTGACTGAATCATTAACATTTATAGCAGGTACTAAAAGTTGATTGTTTTTTTCCATTTCTAAAAGCCTTAAAACACCTGTTGTTGTTTCTTCTGACAAACCTCTAATTCCATCGAGAAGATGGGGATATTTTTCATGCATAATTTTTGTAAGATCTCCTCCATCATCTAGTATAAGATTTGGTTTCCAGTCATTAGGCCCTGTAATTGTTTTTTCTATACACCACCAAAATTCTTCTTCAGTTTCACCTTTCCAAGCAAAAACAGGAATTTTGCTTTTGGCAACAGCTGCAGCTGCTTGATCTTGAGTAGAATAAATGTTGCAAGAGCTCCACCTAACAGAAGCTCCTAAATCTATGAGCGTCTCAATTAAAACTGCAGTCTGTATCGTCATATGCAAGCATCCAACAATCCTAGCACCAGCAAGAGGTTTTTCATCTTTAAATTCTGATCTTAACTGCATAAGCCCCGGCATTTCCGTTTCAGCAATTTTAATCTCTTTTCTTCCCCAATCAGCTAAATTTATGTCTTTAATTTTAAAATCATCCATATTTTTTTTCTCTAATCCTTTTATTAATTTCTTGGTTGTAGTTGTACAAAATATTTTTTATCACCACATTATCATCCTGTTTAAAAATATCATCTGAAATTTTTTTTACTTCATTTGAATTTACTTGACTTAAATATTGCTTTACTTTCAATATTCGAGATGTACTCATTGAAAGTGTTCTTATACCCATTCCAATAAGAATTGAAGTAAATAATGTATCTCCGGCCATCTCTCCGCAAATACTTACAGGAATTTTATTTCTGTCTGCCGACCTTGCAGTCATGTGAATTAGTTTTAAAACAGACAGGTGTCCAGGATCATATATTTTAGCAACTTCCTCATCACCTCTGTCTATGGCTAAAGTGTACATTGTTAAATCATTCGTACCAATCGCAAAAAAATCACAATTTTTAGCTAACTCCTCAGAAATCAATGCCGCAGCCGGTGTTTCAATTAATACTCCAATCTTAGGAGTAGGAATCTTTAACCTTTTATTTTTTTTTAATAAATCCTTTTTTACTTCTGTTATTATTTTTTTTGTCTCAATTAACTCTGATACATTTGAAACCATTGGTAACATTATCCTTATATTCCCGTACGAGCTTGCCCTTAGGATTGCCGTAATTTGTCTTTTAAAAATTTTTGGGAAAGCTAATGTCAGTCTTATAGCTCTCAGCCCCAAAGCAGGATTAGGTGATTTTGTTAAATATTTTTCTATAGAGGGCACTTTTTTATCATTACCAACGTCTAATGTTCTAATTGTTAGTGGCTTTCCTTTCAAATGCATAAGAGTTTTTTTAATTGAATTAAATTGATCTTGTTCAGAAGGTATGGTTTTTTTGTTCATAAAAAGATACTCGGTCCTATATAAACCAATACCATCTATTCCTTTTTTCATTGATATTTTAACTTCATCAGAATCATCAACATTAGCCTCAATTCTTACTCTTTTTTTATCTTTAGTAACTGGAATAGTCTTAATAAATGAATTTAACTTTTGATCCTCATTTTTTTTTTCTTCTATTTTTTTCCTATATATTAATATTGTCTTTTGCGAAGGATTCTTGATCAACAATCCTTTATCACCGTCTATTATAATTTTTTCACCGTTTTTTAGATATCTAAGAGCGTTTTTTACCCCAACTACAGTTGGAATTGACAAAGACCGAGCTACTATTGCAAAATGTCCCTCAGGACCTCCAAACATACTTGCTAGCCCCAAAAATTTAATTTTTGCATTAGCCAATAGATCAGATGGACTCAACTCAGTCGAAAATAATATCTGATTGTTTTTAATGCTGGTCTGAACTTTTTTTTTTTGAAGGTTTTCAATAATTCTCGTACAAACATCTCTCACATCATCAAATCTGTCTTTTAAGTAATCGTCCTTTATGCGTTTAAAAATTTTTGAATGCTTATTTAGCACTTCATCAACTGCATATTCTGCATTAATGAGATCGTCTTTTATTCTTTGTTTTGCGTCTTTCATAAGGGATGATGACCTAATAATTGAAATATTGGCCTCTAACATAAATTTCATCTCTTTATAGATATCATTTTTATGATGAGTTATTTTGTTAATAATCTTTTTGATGTCTAAAATTGAGACTTTGACTGCTTTTTCCAATCGTATTATTTCTTTTTGTACTGATGATATGGAAATGTTATATCTTACGTTAGAAACATTAGTTTTTTGTTTTACTAAACAGTTACCTATCGCATATCCACTTGAGACCCCAATCCCTTTTAAAACCAACTCTTTATCAGTATTCTCTGATAATGGTTTTTCTTCTCCAAAATTATTTTTTATTAAACTAATTAGTTTATTTAAATCCTTTTCTGAATTACTACCAATACATTGAACTTTTATTTCCGTTCCTTTAGAGGCAGCCAAAGTCATTAAACCCAGAAGAGAGGAACCGTTTACAACCTTTGAACCTTTTTTGACAATAAACTTTGAATCACATTTGGAAGTTAATTCTACGAATTTTGCTGCGGCCCTTGCATGTATTCCTAGTTTATTAGTTATTAATATTTTTCTTTCTACTTTTTTTTGTTCCAATCTTTTTTTTCCTCAAAAAATGCTGAAGCTACATTTATATATTTTCGGCCTGATTCTTGTGAAATCGCTATTATCTCTTTAATTGACTTTTTATGCCTAATCGACATCATTTTAATCAACATCGGTAAATTTACACCAGCTACAACTTCAATCTTTTCACCATGCATAACAGAAATTGCTAGATTTGATGGAGTTCCACCAAACATATCTGTTAAAACAATTACACCTTTGCCTGCATCTACTTTTTTAACTGAGTCAAGAATTTCTAATCTTTTTTTCTCCATATCATCCTCAGGAAAGATAGATATTGCTATAAGATTTTCTTGTGGACCAACAATGTGTTGTATGACACTAAGCATCTCTTTTGCAATATTTTCATGACTTACTAATACTACACCGATCATTTTTCGATATCTCTATGTTCTATAAAAATTCTCAATTTTCTATTATTATTAATTAAATTAAGGAAATGGTCACTGGATACAACAGATCTATGGACTCCGCCTGTACAACCAAATGCTATAGTGATATGTTCTTTTCCCTCTTTTTTATATCCCTCAAGAATATTATTAAACAGTAGCAAAAGCCTATCAAAAAAAAAATCAAAATACTCCTGTTTTTTAACAAAATTTATAACTTTTAAGTTTTTACCATCAAAATTTTTAAGATTTTTTTCATAAAATGGGTTCCTTAAAAATCTCATATCAAAAACAATATCCGCTTCTCTGGGTAGTCCAAATTTATATCCAAAAGAAATAATTCTTACATTAATTTTTGAATCTGAGAGTTTTTTAAACAAAATTTGCATCTCATTTTTTAGAAGGTTTAAAGTAAATTTTGATGTATCAATGTAGTAGTCATTAATATTCAATAAAGGTTTAAGCCAATTCCTCTCTGCTTCAATTTTTTCTACAATTGGCAAATCTAATTTTAAAGGGTGGACTCTTCTACTTTCTTTAAACCTGTTCAATAAAGTTGTGTTATCGCAATCAAAAAAAATGACTGAAAGAGTTAAATTCTTTTTTTTTTGGGAAATCTCTTTAGCTACTTTTTTTGGATCAAAGTCTCTTGTTCTAACATCAATTCCGACGGCAAGATTTCTTTTTATCTTTGTGTTTATAATATTCCTCAAAAGGTAGGTCGGTAAATTGTCGATTGCCTCAAAACCCATATCTTCAAAAATTTTTAATGCTGATGACCTACCAGCACCTGATAGTCCAGTAACTATGAAAACTTTATATTGTTTCTCTAATCTCATTTAATTTTACTTTAATCTTTGCAACTGCCGATGAATTTTTTCCTTCAATATTGATGGTAGGAATCTTAATTCCCAGTATTCTAAAAGAACTATCTTTTGGAAACCTTTCATTATTATTACTTTTCAAATTAACAACTAATCGTAATTTTATTCTCTCGACGAAAGGAACAGTGATTATTCCAATCTCTCTTACTTCAAGCAAACCCTTAATTTCTGGAGGACAATAAAGATAAATATTATTTGAATTTTTTCTACAAATCGAAATATCATCTGAAATTAAAGTTGCACCACTATCAATCAATCTCAATGCTAAATCTGATTTTCCAGAACCAGAATCACCTAAAATTAACACTCCATTATCATCTATTACCACAGACGTGCTATGAATTCTCTTTAAATTCATTTTACTCGATAAAGTTCTCTTTCAATTTTTCATTTAAAACCATAACAGGAACTCTTTTTTTACTGCCGTCATTTAATGAAAACTCAACCTTAAAAGAAGATCCATCAGTAAGTTTTTTTTTCAAACCCATTAACATTAAATGAGTACCGCCAGGTTGAAAAAAAACTTGCTGTTTGGATTTTATTAAAAAATTTTCTTTCTTTTTCATTTTTATAATTTCGTTTTCAGTCTCAATTTCATGAATTTCAGCTTTTGAAGCCACTTCAGTATATATTGATTCTATTAAGAAATCCTTGTTTGTATTATTAAAAATAGAAACATATACTGCACACGCTCTTTGACCATCAAAAGTCTCAAAAGTGTAAGCTCCATGAAAAACTATAGAATCTTGATTTGAATTTACTGAATTTGATAATATCAAGAGAAATATAAATTGTATGTATTTGAAATTTTTCATTTAAATTAAATCCTGAAGTTATTATACATAATATATTAAGAGAAAAGAATGAAAATTAATTACGCAACAAGACAGTTAATAAGGTCCTCTTCAAGAGGATATTTATCAACCAGTTTTGATCCAAGGAGCTTTGGTACAAAAAAAATTAGTGTTAAACAAACCTTTCCTTATTCAACTTTCACCCTTACGGCGTTTGATTATGATTTAAGTCCTATTGTTCTACTTTCAAAATTATCTGAACACACTACCAATATTTCTAAAGATAATTTGGTTTCACTGATGCTTTGTGAAGAACAAAAGTTGTATCCCTATTTCCCTAAATTCAAAAAAAATCCTTTTAATTATGAAGATCCAATGTCAAGACCAAGGGTAACACTAATAGGTAAATTAAAAATAACGAAAAATTTAAATCACAAAACTAGATTTTTAAATAGACACCCTACATCCAATTTATACGCCAACTTTTCCGACATGAATTTCTATAGATTAGATATAATAGGAGC
>CACBON010000007.1 GCA_902540805.1 uncultured Alphaproteobacteria bacterium
AAATCGTTTCAGGTAACAGTAATATTCCATTAGCACAAGAAATATCAAATTACCTAAAAGTGCCTTTGTTAAAAGCTACAATAAAAAAATTTCCTGATAAAGAAATTTTTGTCGAAATTCAAGAAAATGTTAGGGGAGAGGATGTATTTGTTATTCAGTCAACATCCTTTCCTGCAAATGATCATTTAATGGAGCTTTTAGTGACAATAGATGCTTTAAAAAGAGGATCAGCTAAAAGAATTGCTGCTATTATGCCTTATTATGGTTATGCGAGACAAGATAGAAAATCAGGTCCAAGGACACCAATTTCTGCAAAACTGATTGCTAATTTAATTAGTACCGCTGGAGCTGATAGAGCACTAATGGTTGATTTACATGCTGGACAAATTCAGGGGTTCTTTGATATCCCTACAGATAATTTATTTGCCGCACCTGTTTTTATTGAGGATATAAAAAAAAAATTTGATAATAATGAAACAATAATAATTTCACCTGATGTTGGTGGAGTAGTTAGAGCCAGAGCAATTGCCAAAAGGCTAGATTGTGACTTAGCAATAATTGATAAAAGAAGAGAAAAGGCAAGTGTTTCCGAAGTAATGAATATTATTGGGCAGGTTAAAAATAAAAATTGCATACTAATTGATGATATTTGCGACACAGCTGGGACTCTTGCGAATGCAGCTCAAGCCCTTAAAAGTAAGCATGCAAAATCTGTTTATGCCTACATTACTCATGGTGTTTTATCTAATCCTGCAATTGAAAGAATTGAAAAATCTCCAATTGATAAAATGATAATTACTGATAGCATTGTTGCAAGAGATGATGTAAAAAAGTGTAATAAAATTTTACAGTTATCAATTGCACATTTAATTGGCGAAGCCATAGGAAGAATTACTGATAATAGATCTGTTTCAAGCTTGTTTGCTTGAAAAAAGGGAGAAAATTATGAATGAAGTCAAAGTAAAAATTCATGCTGAAAAAAGACTAAAAACAGGTACAGGAAACTCCAGGGATTTTAGATCTAAGAAATTAATTCCAGGTATAATTTATGGTGACAAAAAAGAGCCTATTCCGATATCATTAAACGAGAAAGAGCTAAAATTGCAATTAAGTGATTCTGGCTTTTTTTCAAAACAGTGTGAAATTACTGTTAATAATGAAAACTTTAAAGTCCTTCCTAAGGATGTTCAATTGCATCCAGTTAAAGAAAACATCTTGCACATAGACTTTCTTAGGGTCGGGGAAAACACAACAGTAACGCTATTTGTTCCAGTAAAATTTATAAACGAAAATGAATGTGAAGGTCTGAGGCAAGGTGGAGTTTTAAATATTGTACGACACGAAGTCGAGCTCAAAACGCCGGTTTCAAAAATTCCGGAATTTTTGGAAGCAAATCTCAGTGGCTTAGAGATTGGAGATAGTATTCACATTAGTTCAATAAATCTTGATGAAAGTGTAAAAACCAACTATTCAGGATAGAGATTTTACAATTGCTACTCTAGCACCACCGACTGTTATGAAAGTTGAAGAACCTACTAAAGCATCTGAGGATGATACGGAAGCGAAATTTTCTTTTTTCCAAAAAGTAGCTTTAACTTTAAGCCAATCCATTAATCCTTCTCCAAATCTAAAACTCTCTTTTCTGTGTTTTGCTGCTACAACTATAAGGACAATATTTTCTCCTGGTTTAACTTTTCCATATCGGTGAATTACCAAATAATCATCAATCAAATACTTTTTCATCAATTTGTTTATTATTTTTTTTAATATTTTCAATAAAATCACTTTTAACTTCAAATGAGTCCATAGACAAATGAGGTCCTACAAAGACTTTTAAATTATTTACCTTTTCTCCTAGTGAATGAAATTTTCTAATTGTATTTTCTATTATTCCATTAATTAACCCTCTCCAGCCAGCATGAATTATCCCAAATTCTTTTCTCCCCAACACAATTATTGGGGCACAATCAGCAGTCAATATTCCGAGAAGAACGTCTTTTCTACTGGTGATCATAGCATCAGAATATTTATCTTTACAAAAATTACTATTAACATACGAAACTATATTTGAATGAACTTGATTGGCTAATATTATTTTTTTTTTATTCAAATAAAAAGAAGCAAAATTTCTATTTTTTTTTATAATCGAATCACTTTCTCCTTTGTTATAAGCACAATTTAAAGATGAAAATTTGTGTTTACTTATTTCTCGATTTCTCGAAAAAAAACAGAAAATATAATTTTTATGCAATTTTATTTCATTCATTTATAATTTAAAAACTGTTGAATCAATTTTATCACGACTTATAAAAATACATTTTATTAACCCACCCATCCCACCTGGAGATGTGAGTTTTTCAAATTGTTTGTTAAGACTTTCAATTTTCTCAGTTGAAGATGTTTGTGAAATTATATTTAAAACTCTTTCATTTATTCCATGAAAAAAAAGAAAATCTTTTTGTGAAATAGGACCATAGCTAATTAATCCTAATTTTTTTGCAATATTTTTGAAATCATTGAAATTCACATGATATGTAATATCTGACTGGAATGGAAAATCAAGAATATCGCACTTTTTTGAATTATGTATTGCTTGTAAAGTGTTAATGTTTTTTTTTAAAAATGGTCCGTAGTCAAAAATTAAAAAACCACCACCATATTGTTTTATATGTCTTAATATTTTTATGAGATAAAGGGTTGATAAAGGAGAAATTTCAATTACGTCTCCATTTTTATAATTTTTATTAAATTTCTCTTTAGATTTAATACTTATTATTTCGTATTTATTTGAATAAGTAACCCTTTTTTCAAACCATGAATTATTTACCTTTTCAAATTGGTTTATAGGAAGAGCATCAAAAAATTCATTGCAAAAAAAAAAAATTGGCTCTTTTTTAAATTGAAGTTTTTTTAAAAAAATAATTTTGTAAGATGTTGAATTGAAGTTACTTAAATTATTTATTTGAAGTTTTCTTAAAAAAATAGATTTCTCATATAAATAAAATGACATTGAATTTTTTATGAATTTTTTGAAACTTAAAATTATATCTTTCATTAATGTACCATTCCCTGGTCCTAATTCACAAAATGTATGTACCTTATATTTTTTTAAAATAAGTAAAAAAAATATAGCCACACATTCACCAAACAATTGACTTACTTCAGGTGAAGTTATGAAATGTGATCCAATTGAATTTTTCTGATAAAATCCCTTGTCTTTTTTATACAAACAATAATTAATAAATCTGCTTAAGGAAATATGGTTAATTTTTAAAAAATCTCTAATATCTAACATTTTTTTTTCTAAGAAACATTGATCCTATAAGAATCATTGGTAAACATAGTACTTGCCCCATTGAGATATTCATAAAAATAAATCCAATATGACTATCAGGTTCTCTGTAAAATTCTATTGTAAAGCGAAAAATACCGTACATTATAAGAAATAGCGAAGAAATGTTTATATATTTATAATATTTCTTTTTAATAATATAAAAAATCACAAAAAAAATTATTAGACCTTCAAAAATGGCTTCATAAATTTGACTTGGGTGTCTTAGGACATCATTTTCAAAAAACAACACACCCCAGTCAGAATTTGTTGGTCGTCCTACAAGTTCTTTATTTACAAAATTTGCTAGTCTACCCAAAAAAAGTCCAATAGGTGCACATGAGGATGCTAAATTTAAAAGATCGAGAAAGTTAATTCTTTTTGATTTTGAAAAAAAGAAAATTGATAATATTACTCCAATCAAACCTCCATGAAATGACATTCCTCCTTGCCAAATTTTTAGTATTTCGATAGGATTTTCTAAGTAGAAATTCAAATTGTAAAAAATAACATATCCTATTCTTCCCCCAAAAATAACCCCAAGAACTGCCCATCCAAGAAAATCTTCGAAAATTTTAAAATTTATATTTAAAAAATCTTTTCTTAGAATGAATTTGACATAGTAGTAGCTAAATATAAATCCAAATAAATATGATAAAGAATACCAATAGACCTTAAAGTTAAATAATGAAAATGCTATTGGATTTAATTCATGGATATACATGCTAGAACTTTATTAAATAATTTTGTATATAATCGTTGATTCCATCTCTAAGACTAAAAAAATTTTTATCATAACCAACTTTTCTAAGTTTTTGTAAAGATGCTTTAGTAAAATACTGATATTGTTTTCTAATTTTTTTTGGAGTATCTATGTATTCAATTTTTTCACTCATATTACAATTTCTGTAAACGCATTTTGCAAGATAATTAAAACTTTGTGGTATTGAACTTCCAACATTAAACAAACCACTAATTTTTGGTTTACCAATAAACCAATTGACAACATTAATCACATCTTTTACGTATATGAAGTCTCTTACCTGTTCACCGTCCTTAAATTCTGGATTGTGAGATTTAAAAAGTTTTATAACTTTGTCGTTTCGAATCTTTTCAAAAATTTTAAGAATTATACTTTTCATATCTTTTTTATGAAACTCGTTTGGCCCGTAAACATTAAAAAACTTAAGGCCTACACACTGAGGAGGTCTATTTTTTTTTTTTGAATCTTTCCAAATAAATCTATCAATCACATGTTTTGACCATCCATATAAATTTAAAGGTGTAAGTTGAGATAAATATTCATCATCTGAAATGTCATTGAAGCCATTTTCCCCATTTCCATATGTAGCAGCGGATGATGCATATAAAAGTCTTTTTTCCTGCTTTATACACCATTCATAAAGCATTAATGATAATCTGATATTGTTATCAATTATTAGATTTAAATTTCTTTCTGTTGTTGAAGTTACTGCTCCGAGATGAATTACAACTGAAATTTTTTTTTTGTTAGTTTTTAAGAACGAATGTAAATTCAACGGATCTATAATTTTAAAGTCAAGGTTGTGAAAATATTTATTATTAATTTTATTATGCCAATCGACTGATACTACTTCTTCACCTCTATCAACAAGATAATTAATCATATTGGATCCAATAAATCCTGCACCTCCAGTGATTAAAAACATTAATTTAAGACCTCTAATATTAAAAAACTTATTAAATACGTGAAAATAATAAAAGATGAAATATTAAATAAATAGATTTTTTGCTTTAGATTTTGGTTTTTTTTAAGTGAATTATAAAAAAAAACAATCCATGTAAAGAAAATTATAATATAAAAAATTATTAAAATTAAAATTATTGTATCTTTTATCATCTAATCAACATATTGTGTAAAATTTAAATTTTGATACTAATTGTAGTTGTTTAATGCTTAAATATATTCTATTATTAAGTCGTGAGTTTTGACAATCAAAAAAAAAATTTTAGTAATAACAATCCTATTGATTTCATAGAAGAATATGTGTTGAATGATGAAATTGAAAAAGTTAGAGACTCTAATGATGAAATTGTTATTTTTTCAAAAGGTGTTTGGAAAAATTATGATATTAATTTTAAATGGGACAGTAAACAAAAAATAATTGAAGTTAGCACTTATTTTGAAATGTCAAAAAAAAATAGAATAAATAAATCAATTTATTCATTAATTTCTGATGTTAATAAGAAAGCAAATGTAGGTTTCTTTAATTATTGCACAGAACTTAATGCCATCTTATTTAGCTACAAGATTTCAATAAAAGGGCAAGATTCTATTTCAGTAGAACAAATAAAAAATATTATAAATATTGTAATTAATGAATGCGATAGATTCTTACCAGTTTTTTTTGTTTTCTTTTATAAAAAACAAGATCCTATTCATGCTTTAGATATTGCATTATTGGACACAGTCGGAGAGGCATGACGTCACTTTTAATTGGTTGCGGAAATTTAGGAAAAATTATCTTAGACGGTTTTATTAAGAAGAAGAGAAAGATTTCAGTATTAGAAAAAAATATTAGAGTTTGTAAAAGTATTAAGAAAGAATTTCCCAATGTGGAATGTTTTAATGATCAAAACAAAGTTAATTGGAATAAAGTCAATTATATAATGATTTGTGTCAAACCAAAGGATTCAAAAAAAGTTGTAAGTGAAATTAAAAATTACTGTAATAAAAACCATGTAATTCTTTCTTTCATTGCTGGTCTTCAAACTAAAACTATTTCAAAATGGATGATATCTAAAAGCTCAGTGTTAAGAATTATGCCAAATATTTTTATATCTTCTAATAATAGCTCGACCGCAGTTTATGGTGATGATTTAAATAGAAATATCAAAAATAAAATAGTAAAGGATTTTGGTGAATTTGGAGATATTACTTGGGTAGAGAAAGAGGAAAAAATTGATTTTTTTACAGCTATGTTTGGAGGTGGACCAGCGTATCTTTTTTATATTTTAAATTGTTTAAATAAAATTATTAAAAACAACGGATTTACTGAAAGCGAGTCATTATCTGCAATAAGGCTTTTGCTAAAAGGTGTTCTAGAAGACATAAATAAAAAAAATTATAAATTTAGTGACTCAATACAAACAGTTGCAAGTAAGGGTGGCACAACTGAGGATGGTTTAAAAGTGTTATCAAAGGGAGATAGTCTGTTTAAGTTATTTGAAAAAGCAATTATGTCCGCTGAGAAGAAGTCGAAAATAATTTCTAAAAAATTGGAACAACATTAGTTTTTATGCGGAATCATTATTGAAAATAAACAACCACTTAAATTTTTAGAATTACTACAAATAATTTTTGCATTAATACTTTTGGCTAAATCTTTTGCAATACTCAACCCTAAGCCTGATCCACTTTTATTAAGATTTCTGGAATTGTCTATTTTAAAAAATGGCTTAAAAATTTGTTTTTTAAATTTTTCGTCAATTCCTGGTCCATTATCCTCAATATTAATAATAATATTCTTATTTTTTGTGTTTACATTCACATGTATTTTAGATCCATACCTTGAAGCATTTTCGAATAAATTAAAGATAATTCTAAATAGACTATTTTTATCTGTATTGATTCGTAAATTTTTAAAACATTTGATTTTGATTTCTTTATTTTTTTTTTTTGAAGATTGAACAACCTCATCAATTAATTTAAGAATATTTACTGTTTCAAACTTACTACTACTATTTTTCTTAGAATATTCCAGATATTCTTTAAGAAACAATTGCATCGTTTCAACATCTTTTTTAATCTGAAGAGTATCTTTTTTATTATTAAGTAATTCTAATCTCAGTTTAATTCTGGTTATTATTGTTCCTAAATCATGAGAAATACCAGTGAGAAAACTAGTTTTTTGCTCGATGTAATTATTTATTCTTTTTTGCATCTTAATAAAAGCGTTGCCAGCTGCTCTGATTTCCATGGCGCCTTCAGGTTTAAAATTTTTTATTTTATTTCCTCTTCCAAAATTTTCAGCAGATTGCGCTAATCTAAATATTGCTCTGATTTGTATTCTCAAAAATAAAAATGCAATTAATGATAGAACCAATGAAGTAAATATAATCCAGAGAATATATATTGTTGGTGTCTCACTGAGTAAATATTTCTTTGGAAAATCTATTTTAAGGTAATGATTGTTAACTGGTAAAAAAAAAGAAACAAAATTTTCTTGAAAGTCAATTTTTATATTTTCGTTAACTCTATTTTTTATAGTTTGAAAAATTTTATTTTCTAATCTTGATCTATTTCTTAAGTCCTCATTTGTACTTTTGCTCAATGATACTTTGATATTTAGTGTTTGCGCGATATTTTTAGTATCCTCTAATGAATTCTTCATGTAAAAATCCGCAAGAAGATTTATGTTGTTTCCTGCAATGTTTGAAAATCTATTTATGATTTTTTCCCAATGTCTATCATAGAAGAAAAAGATTACAGAGCATTGGATTATTATTAGAGGTACCAAAAATATTAATAGTAATCTTGGAAGCAGTCGCCTAGGAAGCAAGTCTTTTATAGCCTTTTTAATCATATTCACTTATAAGCATGTAACCTTTACCTCTGATGGTTCTGAGAAAGGAATTTTCTTGATCTGAAATTAGTTTCTTTCTCAATCTGGTAATGGTTACATCAACTGATCTTAGATTAATACCATCCCCCAATAAATTAGATATTTCCTCTCTTGATACTTCTTTGTTTAAATTTTGAGTTAAATATTCAACAATTAGAATTTCTGTTGATGTAAGGCTAATACTAATTTTATTTTTAAAGAGAGCTTTTAACTTTAAATCAAATTCAAAATCACCAAAATAAACCTTTTTGGAAGAAATATTCTTATTAAACCTCGGATTCAAAAGCTTTTTTATTCTTAAGAGTAATTCTGAAGGTTCAAATGGTTTAACTAAGTAATCATCACAACCGTGAGAATACGATGCTTTTTTTTTTTCGATTTGGTTATCTGCTGTTAACATTAATACAGGTGTGCTAAAATCAAATGTTCTGAAATGATTAAGAAATTGTATTCCATCTTTTTTTGGCATCATTATATCTAGTATTACGAGATCAAATAAAAAGAAACTAGTTAATTTTTCAGCTTCAAATGAATCTTTAGCAACACTTACTCTAAAATTATTACTTGATAGATAAATTTCTAGCAATTCTCTTATTTTATTATCATCATCAATACACAATAAATGGGGCAAATTCTTCATATAATAAATATCAAGCTATTTATAATTTTAATTTCAATGTTATATTAATAAATCTTAACTTTAATGATTAAATTATGCAAATGATCCCTTTTGATAAAAGAACAGGTTATATATGGATTAATGGAGTTTACAAAGAATGGAAAAATTGCAAAACACATGTTTTAAATCACGGATTACACTATGGTAGTTGTGTTTTTGAAGGAATAAGAATTTATGATGGAAAAATCTTTAAGTTAGAGGAACACATAGAAAGGCTCTATGAATCTGCGAGAATTCTAGACCTCAATATTCCTTTTAAAAAAACAAAAATTAATGAAATTATTCGACAGTTAACAATGAAGCAAAAAGTGGCAAACGGCTATATAAGACCAGTTGTATGGCGTGGAAGTGAAAAAATGGCAATTTCAGCAATTGATGCAACAACAAATATAGCCATTGCCTCTTGGCCATGGCCGTCATACTTTTCACCTGAAAAAATTTTAGAGGGAATTAGGCTAACTAAATCTAATTGGGTAAGACCGTCTCCAGACTCTGCTCCAACAAATAGTAAAGCAGCGGGTCTATATATGATTTGTTCATTGAGCAAGCACGAGGCTGAAAAAAATGGATTTGACGATGCTCTAATGCTTGATTATCGAGGCTTTATAGCTGAGGCAACAGGTGCTAATATTTTTTTTGTTAAAAATAATAAACTGTATACACCTATACCAGATTGTTTTCTTAATGGAATAACCAGAAAGACAGTAATTGATCTTGCAAATAAATTAGAAATCGAAATAAATGAAGATCATTTTAAGTATGACTTCTTACAAACTTGTGATGAAGTTTTTTTAACTGGTACAGCTGTGGAGATCACTCCTGTTATTTCAATTGACAATTATAAATTTAAGGTAGGAGAAATTACTAAATTACTTTTAAATGAGTTCAATAAGATTGTTAGAGATTAAAATCAATAAATTCTTTATCAGTTTTTTTTTGGTTTACCCATTGAGAACCGTCTGCGAAATTTTCTTTTTTCCAAAAAGTAGCTTTAACTTTAAGCCAATCCATTAATCCTTCTCCAAATCTAAAACTCTCTTTTCTGTGTTTTGCTGCTACAACTATAAGGACAATATTTTCTCCTGGTTTAACTTTTCCATATCGGTGAATTACCAAATAATCATCAATCAAATACTTTTTCATCAATTTGTTTATTATTTTTTTTATTTGAACCAAAGCCATTTTTTCATAAAGTTCAATGTCAATACTTAATATAGTATTACTTTGATTTTTAGGTCTAGCCTTTCCAATAAATGAAAATATTGCCCCAGAATCTTTATTATTTAATGAAAATTTATTTATAAAATTACTTTCAATAAAATTTTTTTTTAGAAATAATATTTGCATTATCCACCTGACACTGGCGGAAAGATTGCCAGTTCATCATTATCTGTAACAAAACAATCTAAATCAACGTATTCGCAATTTACAGCGTATTGAAGGGAGTTGGTCTCTTTAAAAGCAAAATTGTAAACTTCATTCCGTTTTTTCAACTCATTGATTACTTGTGAAATTTTTTTTTTTTTCTGAATAATAATGGTTTCTTCACTTTTTCCAACTAGTTGTTTTAGTTTAGCAAAATATAAGATCTTCAATTTAACATATCCTCATATCTATAAAATTTAAGTAACGAACCTTTTTTAATATATTCTTTTTTTTCATCCAACTCTATGATTCCTTGACTTTGACTAATTGATGAAATAATTCCGGAACCTGTAGATTGAAATTTAGTTAAATAATGCAAATTTTTCTTTTTAATAATCCTGCCTCTTAACCATTCAGTTCTACCTTTTTTTTTTTTCATTTGAAAGTCACATGGAAGAATTCTTTCAATTATCTGATTTTCTCTTAAACCTGACAATATCTTAATATAGTCAATTACAAGCATGAAGAAAGTAATAATTGCTGCAACTGGATTTCCAGGAAGACCAATGAAAGGAGTATTTTTTACTTTTCCAAATGCGAACGGTCTGCCGGGTTTAATTGACATTCTCCAAAATTCGATTTCTGCATTTTCTTCAAAAAACTTTCCGACCTTATCGGTTTTACTTTTTGAAATTCCCCCACTTGTAACAATTACATCTAGAGATTTAATTTTTTTTAAGATTAATTTTTTTGTTTCAGAATAATTGTCTTTTATAATGCCGAGATCAACTACTTCACAACCTATTTTTTTGAATAGAGAAACTAAAACCAGTTTATTTGCATCATATATTTCATATCTTGATTTTTTTTTTGGAAACTCACATAATTCATCTCCAGAAGAAAAAATCCCAACTCGGATTTTTTTAAATACTTTTAATTTTTTAACACCTAGAGAAGAAAGTTGGGCAAGATCAATTGACCTGATTTTTCTCCCTGATGAAAAGATTTTTTGTTTTTTCTTTACGTCTTCACCCTTAATTCTTATGTTATTTCCTGTTTTGAACTTTTTTATAATCCTAACTTTCTCTCGATCTGAGTCACAATCCTCTTCCATACATACAGTATTCACTTTGGTTATATCTTTCAAAATATAAGCACCAGTATAAATTTTAATAGCTTGATTTTTCTTAATAGCCTTCAAAAACGGCTTACCAGGTTTTGATTCTCCTACAATTTTTAATTCTCTGTTAATTTCATTTGAATTTATAAAACCAAAACCATCAACTGCTGAATTGTCAAATTCAGGAACGTTTATCTCTGAAAAAATATCTTTTGCTAAGATTCTGTCCTGACAATCCTTCAAGTTTTTAATTTCTGTTTTAGTTTTATAATTTAAAGTACGTAACATTATTTTCTTAGCACTTTTGAATGAAATAAGGTTTTTATGTTGATCATTCATCTTTTAAAGTACTCTAATATAAAATTTCCAATTTTTTCAGTTTCAGAAAATTTAAATATTGGAAGTTTAGTAGGTTTAATATTTGAAATTTCTTGATCTATTACAATTGCTTTTATGTTTGTATCATTTTTGAAAATATATGGTTTTTTAATTGAGGACCTTACAACCTCTAATTTAGGAAATTTACTATGTTTTAATCCTTCAATAAGGATAAGTTGGTCTTTTTTTTCAAATTTCTCCAGAATTTTATAAATACTTGTTGATTTTTTTTGCAGTCTGCTAATCAATGCCCATTTTTTTTCGTTATACAAAATTACTTCATTGGCACCAGATTTAAGGTGTTTTTGACTGTCTTTTCTTTCTTTATCTATTTCAAAGTTGTGATGAGTATGTTTTATTGATGAAACAATTATCTTTTTTTGTGAATAATAGGATATGATTCTCGTAGTTAAGTCTGTTTTTCCACTGCCGCTCCACCCAACAATGCCGAAAACCTTATTCATTTGAATAATCTAAGATTCTTTTTAAAATAAATATAACCAGTATGTATTGTCATTATTGACGCAACTGTTAAACCAAGGTATCCAATAAATAAAATATAACTCGTTTCAAAATCATTTGATACCATCAAAAAACCCAGGGAAGACATCTGAATTAAAGTTTTCCATTTTGATAAATTTGTAACAAGCAGTGTTTCCGTTGAATGTGCAAAGAAATCTCTTAAACCTGACACTAAAATTTCTCTTATAACTATTATTAGTGCAGGATATACAAACATGCCCTTTATGATTCCGTTTGATATGAGTATGAATATAACTGATACTACAAGAATTTTGTCTGCTACAGGGTCAAGAAATCTTCCAAAACTTGATTCAAGTTCGAACTTTCTTGCCAAGTAACCGTCTAAAAAATCAGACAAACAAGCTAATATATATAATGCAAGAGCTAGCCAGCTATAAAATTTAGTATCAATTTCTAAAAAAATTATGATTATTGGAATTACTAAAATTCTAAGTAGTGTGAGAATGTTTGGGATATTTTCTTTTTTAAACATTTTTGTTAAATTCTTTATAAATTCTTGCTGCAGTTTTTATTCCAATACCAGGAACTTTTTTTAAATCTTCTTCTCCAGCAGTTTTTATATTATCAATAGTTCCAAAATAAGATAATAATAAATTTTTTGTTTTTTTTCCAATACCAGTTATTTCGTCAAATAAAGAATTTTTGAATGATTTGTGATGCTTGGCTTTTGTTGATTGAACTGCAAACCTATGAGCTTCATCTCTCAGTCTTTGAAAGAAAAAAAGAACTTCATCGCTCTTATTTAATTTAAATTCTTTGTCAAATTTAAGTATTTTTTCGTCACCAGCATTTCTATTTTTTCCCTTCGCAATTCCTAAAATGTCAATATTTGATAATTTTTTCTCAGCAAGTATTTTTTTTACTATATTTAGTTGACCAAGTCCTCCATCAATGAGAATAAGTTGAGGAAGTTTTCTTTTCCATCCATCGAAGTTTTTAAACCTACGATTCATAACTTGATGCATCATAAAATAATCATCGTTTGTAATATTATTTTCACACACAATATTAAATTTTCTATATGAATTTTTTACAAAGGCTCCATTCTCGAAAACTACCATGGCACCAGTAGGGTTTGATCCACTTAAATGACTATTATCATAAATTTCTATTCTTTTAGGAATATTTTTTAAAGTAAATTTTAGTTTTATTAAATTTAGAAGCGCATTTGTCTTAAATTTTTCCTTTTTTCTTTTCTCAAATGAGGCGTCGACGTTTTCTTCTACCATCTTTAGAATCATTCGTTTTTTACCTTTTAAAGGAATTTTGATTGAAACTTTATTTTCCAATAGAGATTTCAAAATGTTAATATCTTGTGGCTTTGTGTTTAACAAAATTTCTTTTGGTGGAGTGTTTGAAGTATAAAAAAAATATAAAAATTGAGAAAAAATCTTTTCGGTTTCGTCACAAAAATTATCTTCAAACAGGAAATCCTTATTCCCTAAATTCTTCCCTGATCTAAAAAAAAAAATATGAATGGAAATTAAGTTTTCTTTCTTTTTAAGAAAAATAACGTCAAAATTTTCTTTGTTATTTAGATCTGAATATGTTTCGTTAGAAATTTTTGATAAAGCACTTATTCTATCTCTTAATTTAGCAGCCTTCTCGTAATTTTGTAATTCACTTGCAGATTGCATTTTAACAATTAATTTTGATTTCACTTCAGAATTATTTCCGTTCAGAAACGAGATTGCATTATCAACTAAATCTTTATATTCAACTTTTGAGATATAATCTACGCATGGAGCGCTGCATCTTTTAATTTGATATAATATACACGGTCGTTTTCTTGATTTGAAGACATTATCTGTGCAACTTCTTAATAAAAATGCTCCTTCAATTTGTCTTAATACATTGTCAACTGCACTAACACTTGCAAAAGGACCAAAATACATTTCATTTTTATTTAATTTTCCTCTGTACTTTTTTATTCTTGGCCATTCTGAAGAAGAAGTAATGCAAATGTAAGGATAACTTTTGTCATCAATCAACCTTACATTAAACCTTGGTTTGTATTGTTTTATAAGATTATTTTCTAATATAAAAGAATCTACTTCGGTAATTGTTTTTATAAAATCTATATTTGTTGTCAGATTAATTAATAACTTAATTCTATTTGTTTGACTTTTATGATTAACATAGCTTGAGATTCGTTTTTTTAAATTCTTAGCTTTACCCACATATAAGACTTTCTTATTGCAATCCATAAACTTATATATTCCAGAACCATCAGGAAACGTTTTTGAAGCTTTTTTAATGGCCTCTAAGCCTGTCTTATAGTCATATTTAAGTTTCAGTTTCATTCCTTACTCTCAAATCTTTATCTTTCATTATAAAAAAATGTTATAAAATTACTATCCACTGTTACTGTGGATAAATCTGTTTATAAACTTTGAGTATTGTAATTAATCTTAACAATTCTGCTACTCTTAACAAATTGATTAAAAATTAATCAAATTTGTAAGTCATTGATTAAATTGATAAAAAAAATGTTTTCTCTCCCACATAAAATATATTTTTAAAGTTACATTTATATTTTTCTTTTTTTTTTTTTTTTTTTTTTTTTTTTTTTTTTTTTATTGTTGACAACTTCAAACTCTTTAATCTGACTTAAATATCTTTGATTTTGAATGCGCCCATCCTAAACTTTGCCCAGAATCTAAAGTTAATATCTCTCCGGTGACTGATTGATTATTTATAAGATAACTAATAGCATCATTAATTTCAGCTAAATTTACTTGTTTTTTTAAAGGAGTTCTAAGTACTTGCTTTCTAAATTGCTTTAAATTTTGATTTTTACTCATCAATGTTGGTCCAGGTGATATTGCATTCACTCTTATTTTAGGAGCTAATGAAAGTGCAAGACTTTTTGTTAATGCAGCCAGTGCAACTTTACTAATTGTATAGGATGTAAAGTAAGGAGTAATATTATTTACCCTTTGATCGACTATATTTATTATCAAACCTTGTTTTGTATAATGTTTCACAAAGTTTTGAGATAAAAAAAATGGAGCTCTTAGGTTAACATTTATATGTTTTTCAAATAGTTTAAGATTTGATGAGGATATTGTATCAAAATCAAAAGTTGAAGCATTATTAATAAGTATATCGATATGACCAAATTCGTTGATTATGTTTTCATAAAATTTTGAAATATTTTTGTTTTTCTCAAAATCAAATTTAAAAATTGAGAATTTTATTTTTTTCTTTTTAAATCTATTTTTTAACTCTTGTGCTTTTGTTTTAGATTTGTTGAATTGAATTGCAATGTTTAACCCGTTATTAGCTAAATGACAAGCTATAGACTCGCCAATTCTTTGAGCACCACCAGTTATGAGAACCGACTTATATATTTTGTTTAATTCCAAGTTCTTTTCTTTCTTTGATTTTGATTTTATCTCTGATCTCAGCCGCTTTTTCGAAATTCAAATTTTCAGCATATTCTAACATCTTTTTTTTTAAAAAATCCAACGATTCTTGCCTGTCGTGATTTGAAGATTTTTTTTCGTCATTATGATTTATAGTTTCTTCAATTTTTCTTGTAGTAGATTTTGGTATAATTCCATTTTTTTTATTAAAGTTTATTTGTTTTATTCTTCTTCTGCTTGTTTCTTCAATAGCAAGAAGGATGGATTTAGTTTTTTGATCTGCATAAAGTATTGCTCTTCCATCAATATTTCTTGCAGCTCTACCGATTGTTTGAATTAAAGAAACTTGAGAACGAAGATAACCCTCCTTATCAGCGTCTAAAATAGCTACTAGTCCACACTCCGGAATATCTAAGCCCTCTCGTAGAAGATTAATTCCAACAAGTACCTCAAATGTGCCTATTCTTAAATCTTTAATAATTTCTATTCTTTCTAATGCGTCAATCTCGGAATGCATGTATCTTGCTTTCACCCCATTTTCGTTTAAGTAATCAGTTACCATTTCAGCATTTTTTTTTGTTAGTGTTGTTATCAAAACTCTCAGACCTTTTAATGTAATTTTTTTACACTCTTCAATAATATCTTCCACTTGATTAGAGGCTTTCCTTACTTCACATATTGGATCTACCAAACCTGTTGGTCGTACAATTTGTTCAATAAAAACCCCATTTGTCTTATCAAGTTCGTATTCACCAGGTGTGGCTGAAACATAGATTGTCTGACTCTTAAACTTTTCCCATTCTTCGAACATAAGTGGTCTGTTATCTTTACAAGAAGGTAATCTGAAACCATAATCAGATAGAGTATTTTTTCTTGATCTGTCACCTTTAAACATTCCTCTGATTTGAGGAACTGTTACATGTGATTCATCTATGAATAATAGAGCATTTTTGGGTAAATATTCAAAAAGTGTAGGAGGGGGCTCTCCAGGAGCTCTCCCAGACAAGTGTCTTGAATAGTTTTCTATTCCGGAGCAACTTCCTGTTGCAGAAATCATTTCTAGATCGAATTTTGTCCTTTGCTCAATTCTTTGTGCTTCAAGGAATAATTTTTTTGATTCAAAAAATTTTATTCTTTCGTCAAGTTCAATTTTAATTTTCTCTATTGCTTTAATTAGAGAAGGTTTAGGGGTTACATAATGGCTATTAGCAAATACTGTGATTTCTTCAAGACTTTTAGAGACTGTTCCCATAAATGGATCAAATTCATCGATTGATTCAACTGTTTCCCCAAAAAAAGAGATTCTCCATGACCTATCTTCTAGATGTGAAGGAAAAATTTCAAGAAAGTCACCTCTACTTCTGAATGTACCCCTGCAATGCACTTGATCATTTCTTTTATATTGAAGTTCAACAAGTTTTTTTTTAATTTCATCTATATCATAATTATTTTTCTTATCTATTTTAAATGCCATTGATGAATAGGATTGAACTGAACCTAAACCGTATATACATGAAACACTTGCTACGACAATGGTGTCTTCTTTCTCTAACAAAGATCTGGTTGCTGAGTGTCTCATTCTATCTATTTGCTCATTAATAGACGATTCTTTTTCAATGAAGGTATCTGTTCTAGGAACGTAGGCTTCTGGAGTGTAATAGTCATAATATGAAACAAAATATTCAACACTATTATTAGGAAAAAAACTTTTCATTTCGCTATAAAGTTGAGCGGCAAGAATTTTATTTGGAGCAAATATTAGGGAAGGTCTTTGTAGTTTTTGAATAATATTAGCCATAGTAAATGTTTTTCCAGAACCAGTGACACCTAATAAAACTTGATCTGTTAATTTTCTCTCTAAACCATCACATAATTTTTCGATTGCCAAAGGCTGGTCACCCGATGGGCGAAAAGGACTAGTCAAATTGAATTTACATTTTTCCATAGAATTTTACAAAAAAAAAAATCTAATATATTTTTATCAAAGTTAATATATAATCGAAAAATTGAAGATTTACATTTTTTTCTTAATAGATGACCCTTATTTCAGATCGATTATCTAGGTTCAAACCTTCATTAACTGTCAAGATATCACAGATTGCCAGAGAAATGACACTTTCTGGAGAAAAAGTAATAAGTCTAAGTTCTGGTGAACCAGATTTTGACACACCCAAACATATTAAAGATAGAGCGATTAAAGCAATAAATGATGGATTTACAAAATATACCCAGGTAGATGGTATACCTGAATTAAAGAAATCTATAAAAACAAAATTTGAGAGTGAAAATGACTTAAAATATGATTCAGATCAAATCACAGTTGGAGTAGGAGGGAAACATGTTATTTACAATCTATTTATGTCTACGTTAAACAAAAATGATGAAGTTATTATTCCTGCTCCTTATTGGGTGTCATATCCAGATATGGTCAACTTAGCTGGAGGAAAACCAATAATTATGGAAACAGATATGAAAGATAATTTCAAAATAACTCCAAAGCAATTAGAAGCCAATATTTCAGAAAAGACAAAGTGGTTTATAATTAATTCTCCTGGAAATCCAACAGGTGCTGTATATGGTAAGTCAGAATTAAAAGAAATTTCAAAAGTATTACTCAAGAATCCTCATGTAAACATTTTATCAGACGATATATATGAACATATTACCTATGGGACAAAATTTTACAATGTTATCAATGTGGAACCTAAACTTTATGAAAATACATTTATTGTTAATGGTGTCTCAAAAGCTTTCTCAATGACAGGTTGGAGAATAGGATATGGTGCTGGTAAAAAAGAATTGATAAAAGCAATTGCTAAAATCCAATCTCAGAGCACAACTAATCCTTGCTCTATAAGTCAAGTAGCTGCAAAACATGCAATTCAAAGTGAAAAGGATTTTTTACAAGATTGGCTGAAAAAGTTTGAAAATAGAAAAAATCTTCTGATTGATTTTTTTGAATCTATATCAGGACTAAATCCCTTTATACCAAGTGGAGCATTTTATCTTTATGTAAGTTGTGAAGGTTTTATAAATACGAGATTAAAAGATGGGAAAAAAATTAAGAATGACATGGATTTTGCAGAATATTTACTTCACGAAGCTAAAGTTGCAGTTGTACCTGGCATTGCATTTGGAAAATCACCATTTTTCAGAATATCGTATGCAACATCTTTTGATGATCTAAAAGAGGCGTGCGAAAGAATAAGAATAGCTTTGAAGAAAATTTCATAAATGAGAGTTTTGATTTATGGAGTAGGTGGTGTTGGGGGGTTTCTGGGATCACAAATTCAAAACGCTAATTTTGATATTTCATACATTGCGAGAGGAAAAAGATATGAATTTTTAAAACAAAATGGTCTAAAATTAAAAAGTCAGTTGGGTGATAAAAATATTAAAAAAGTTGAAATTTATAATACTATTCCAGACAAAACTGATTTTGATGTAATCATAAGTACAGTGAAACTTTATGATTTTGACGACTTTATTAAAGAAATAAGTGCAAAAGGACTTCATAATGCTATTTTACTACCATTCCAAAATGGTATTTATTCAGAGCAACAAATAAGTCAAAAGTTTGGTGAGGAAAAAACATACGGAGCTGTTGCGCAAATATCATCTTATATAAACGAAAATCAACATGTAATTCACAAAGGAAAACTGGCTTCGTTTTTTGTTGGCAGTATGTCAGAAATTGAAAATAAAAAATTACTTAACTTTTGTGAAAAATGTCAGAACTCAGGACTTGATTTAAAATATAAATCAAACATAAAAGAAAAAATTTGGGAAAAGTTTATTTTTTTATCAGCTTATAGTGGTATTACGACTTTAACTAAGAAACCGATTGGAGAAATTTTTGCTTCAACTTCACTGAAGAAAACTTTTGTGAATGCTATGAATGAAACTTATAACCTCTCAAAGGTTTTTAACGTTAAATTTAAGTTAAACCCAGTGGACTATTGGTTGGAGAAAATCAAAAAAATGCCCTTTGACATGACTTCTTCTATGTATTTAGATTATATAAATAGAAAACGGCTTGAATTAAAATGGTTGTCTGGCTTCATTGTTGAATACTCAAAAAAATTTGGTATTAAATGTGATACGCATCAGTCTATTTTAAATGGCATTCTTATTAAATAAGATTTTTTTTTGTAAGGAAACTTTCCGCTTCTAATGCACTCATACAACCCATCCCTGCAGCTGTAACGGCTTGCCTGTAAACTTTATCTGTTACATCACCAGCAGCAAAAACACCATCAACGCTCGTTTTTGTAGAATCTGCGTCTGTAAAAATATAACCTTCATCATCCATCTTTAATTTCTTATGAAAAATTTCTGTAGTTGGACTATGTCCAATTGCTACAAAAAATCCATCAACATTTAAGATGTCTTGTTTGTTATTTTTAGAATCAAATATTTCAAGTGAAGTAATTACTTTCTTTTCATTATCTCCTAAAACTTTTTGAACTTCAGAATTCCAAATGAATTCAACATTTTTCTTTTCAAATAATCTTTCTTGAAGTATTTTTTCCGCTCTTAATTGATCACGTCTGTGAATAAGCACAACCTTATTACACAGGTTTGAGAGGAAAAGAGCCTCTTCTACGGCAGTATTCCCTCCACCCACAACTGCTACATTTTTATTTTTATAAAAAAATCCATCACATGTAGCACATGCAGATACACCATATCCTCTGAAATTTTTTTCACCTTCAATATTTAACCATTTTGCCTTAGCGCCGGTGGCTATAATTACTGTGTGGGATGAGAGTTTGCTTTTTTCAGTCCTGACGTTGTGAATTTCTTTCTCAAAATCAACCTCTAGAACATAGTCATTCATTATTCTTGTTCCATAAGCTATAGCTTGTTTTTTCATTTGTTCCATCAACCATGGCCCCTGAATTGGATCTTCAAATCCAGGAAAATTTTCAACATCCGTAGTAATTGTCAGTTGTCCACCTGGTTCTAAACCTGATATTAATAAAGGATTGAGACCAGCTCTGGCGGCGTATATTGCTGCAGTGTATCCTGCTGGACCTGATCCAATAATTAAAACTTTTTCTTTGTTCATTTTACTTAAAATTTATTGAGTTTATTTGATAAGCTTTAATACCATTTGGGGTTTGAACCTCAAAAATATCTTCAACTTTTTTATTTATCATAGCTCTACACAAAGGGGCAGATATGGAAATCAAATTTTTTTCTATATCTGCTTCATCTGTTCCTACAATTGTATATGTATTTTTTTTGTCAGTTTCCAAGTCTGTAAGTATAACAGTCGCTCCAAAAGTTACTTTTGAATTATCAAGTTTTGAGGGATCAATTACTTCAGCACGTGTTATTTTATTTTCTAATTCTGCTATCCTACCCTCTATAAAACTTTGTCTTTCTCTTGCAGCATGATATTCAGCATTTTCTGATAAATCTCCATGCTCCCGCGCTTCTGCAATAGCTTTAATAACATTTGGTCTTTCAGAATTTTTCAAATTCTCAAGTTCTTCCCTTAGTTTTTTAAGGCCGTCTGCAGTCATTGGAAATTTTTCTATCATCATATAATATTATAACGATTACAAATTAAATTCTAGATATTATACAATTCTTGGATAGATTTAACTGAAATTTCACTATCATTCACAATATTCAACCCGGTGATTGCAATTTTGGCTGCTGAAATCGTTGTGAAATAGGGTATTTTTTTACTTAATGCTGTTCTTCTTATTGATAAGCTATCTGCTAAAGACTTTGCACCACTTGTTGTATTTATAATGAGATGAATTTTATTTTTTTCTATAAAATCCACTATATGTGGACTTCCTTCATTTACTTTTTTAATAATTTTTACATTTATTGAAAATTTTTTAAGAAATTTAGCGGTGCCTTTAGTAGCATAAATTTTAAAATTGATCTTTTCTATAACTTGACAAAGTAGAAGAATATTTTCTTTATCTTCATCTCTAACTGAAATAAATATTGAACCTTTCTCAGGTAATTTATTTCCAGCTGCCATTTGAGATTTTAGAAACGCCATTGGAAAATTTTTATCTACTCCCATAACTTCACCAGTTGATTTCATCTCAGGACCTAAAATTATGTCTTCTCCAGGAAATCTATCAAACGGAAAGACGGACTCTTTGACTGTTACATAGTTTTTGTCTTTTTGATTTAGATCAAATGACTTTAGTTTTTTCCCTAGCATTACTTTTGTTGCTAGCTTTGCTAATGGTATTCCCTTTGATTTACTTATAAAAGGGACCGTTCTACTAGCTCTTGGATTCACCTCAATCACATAAACTTTATCATCTTTGATGGCATATTGAATATTTATGAAACCTATTATATTCAAATTTTGCGAAATGAGTTTTGTAATTCTTTTTATTTCATCAATAATTTTTGTGGACAATGTTTGAGGGGGTAACGAACAAGCTGAATCTCCTGAGTGTACCCCTGCTTCCTCGATGTGTTCTAAGATGCCAGAAATAAAAATATCTTTTCCATCTGAAATTGCGTCTACATCAACTTCTTTTGCTCCTACAAGAAACTCATCTATCAGAATAGATTTATTGTTTAAAATAAAATTGTTGCTAAAGTAAGCAGATAACTCATCATAATCATTTATGATTTTCATCGCTCTTCCGCCCAGAACATAGGAAGGTCTGATTACAATCGGAAATTCGATAGATCTTATTGTTTTCTTAGCTTCCGTAAAATTGAAAACGATATCGCTTTTTGGCTGCAAAATGTTTAAATCTCTCATTAATTTAGCAAACCTGTCTCTATCTTCACATAAATCAATAGATTTAAAAGATGTACCTAATATTTTAATTCCTGACTCTACCAATTTTTCCGATAATTTAAGTGGTGTTTGACCTCCAAGCTGAACAATTACTCCAAGTAATTTATTTTTAATATTTTCAGCATGGCAAATTTCTAAGACAGATTCTGAATCTAGTGGTTCAAAGTAAAGTCTGTCAGAAATATCATAGTCAGTGGAAACAGTCTCTGGGTTGCAGTTGACCATTATAGACTCAATACCTAGCTCTTTTAGTGAAAAAGAAGAATGAACACAACAATAATCAAACTCTATTCCTTGACCAATTCTATTAGGACCACCACCCAAAATTATTACTTTTTTTCTATTGCTTACTTGGGTTTCTTCCTCAAATCTGTTATTTGTTTCTATACAGTTCCAAGAAGAATACATATAAGGAGTTTTAGATTGAAATTCACCTGAGCATGTATCAATATTTCTAAACGAATTGAAAAGTTTGTCTTTTTCTTTTATTTTCAAAATAGCGTTTTTTGAACATTGAGATATTTGCAAAATTTTTTCATCTGAGAAACCATACTCCTTGGCTTGAATATATATCTCTTTTGAAATCTTTTTATTTTTCAATACTTTTTCATATTCAACCAACTCATAAATTTCTCTTACAAACCAGGGGTCATAATTAGAAGAATCAATAATTTTTTGTAAATCAATTTTTTTTCTAATGCATTCGGCAATTATTAAAAACTTATTAGGTCGATTTTCGCTAAGTAAGTTTATAAGTTCTCTTTTATTTTTTTTTTGAAGAAATTTATTTGAATCTAATCCAATTAGATCAGTTTCCAGGCTTCTTATGGCTTTTTGAAAGGATTCTTTGAAACAACGACCTATAGCCATACACTCTCCAATTGACTTCATCGCAGTACCCAGTTTTTCCTCTGTCATACTGAATTTTTCAAATGTAAACCTCGGAATTTTTGTAACAATATAATCAATTGTTGGCTCAAATGAAGCTGGTGTTGTTTTAGTTATATCATTTCTCAACTCATCTAAAGAATAACCAACTGCCAGTTTGGCTGCAATTCTAGCAATTGGAAAACCCGTTGCTTTTGATGCTAAAGCAGAAGATCTTGAAACTCTCGGGTTCATTTCAATAACAACGTTTCTACCTGTTTTGGGATTAATTGCAAACTGAACATTTGCACCACCAGTATCTACCCCTATTTCTCTTATAACCTTAATTGAATCATTTCTCATTTTTTGGAACTCTTTGTCTGTTAGAGTTAGTGCAGGTGAAATTGTTACAGAATCTCCAGTATGTATTCCCATTGGATCAATGTTTTCAATAGAACACACAATGATACAATTGTCCTGATTGTCTCTTATTACTTCCATTTCATATTCTTTCCAGCCGATAAGAGACTCCTCAATCAAAACTTCATTAATCGGGGACAAATCTATACCTTTTTTTACTATCTTTATGAATTCTTTTTTATTTTGAGATGTCCCTCCGCCAGAACCACCAAGAGTAAAAGAAGGTCTTATGATAACAGGAAATGAAAGATAATTAAGAGCTTTTAGAGCTTGATCTAAACTTTTAACAACAAATCCTCTAGGTGTGTCTAAACCAATTTTAGTCATTGACTTTTTGAAAAGCTCTCTATCCTCTGCTTTCTGGATTACCTTTTGGGTTGCACCAATTAACTTAACACCATATTTATTGAGAATTTTTTTATCTTCTAATTCTATTGATAAATTAAGTGCTGTTTGTCCTCCCATTGTTGACAAAAGTGCATCTGGTCTTTCTTTGATAATTATTTTTTCTAGCATTGATATGTTTAATGGCTCGATGTAAGTCCGATCAGCAAGTTCAGGGTCAGTCATAATTGTCGCTGGATTAGAATTTACCAGAATCACACTAAACCCCTCCTCTTTTAGAGCCTTACATGCCTGAGCTCCTGAATAATCAAATTCACATGCCTGACCAATAACTATTGGACCTGCACCGATAATTAAGATTTTTTTTATATCTGTTCTCTTAGGCATTTTTTATGAGCTTAAAAAATTTATCAAATAAATATCTGCTATCTTGAGGACCTGGAGAAGATTCTGGATGATACTGAACAGAGAAAAAAGGTTTATTTTTTACCTCTATTCCTGCTATTGTGTCATCAAATAACGAAGTGTGAGTGACACTTAAATTTCTTGGGAAAGATTTCTTAGAAACAACAAAGCCATGGTTTTGGACAGTAATTTCAACTTTTTTTGTTTTAAGGTTTTTTATTGGATGATTTGCTCCACGATGTCCATGGTGCATTTTCACAGTATTCGCGCTATAAATTAATGAAAGTATTTGGTGTCCAAGACAAATTCCGAAAATAGGTTTTTTAAAATTTTTCAGAGAACATAAGTTTTCTTTATTGTTTTTGAAGGTCGCCAAAGGATCTCCTGGACCATTTGAAAGAAATAGTCCAGATGGTTTCATTTTAATAATTTCGTCTATTGAAAAGTTATAAGGAAAAACAATTACGTCATATTTAGAGGAGCTTAATATATTTAAAATATTTTTTTTTATGCCAAAGTCGATAACAGCAATAAAATTCTTATTAATTTTAAATGATTTTAATTTTTTTTGATTGAACCACTTGTATATGTAACTCGTTGAAATCTTTGATGCTAAGTCTAGGTTCTTCATTCTAGGAAATTTCATTAATTTAGTTTTTAGATTTGCTATATTTTCAAATAAACCATTTTTAGGAAAATGAATTAATGCTTTACACGCACCTGAATTTCTAATTTTTTTTGTAAGTGCTCTTGTATCAATATTTGAAACACATACTTTTTTGTTTATTTTTAACCAATTTTCAAAATTCATTTTTGATCTAAAATTAGAAGCTGCTGATATTGGGTTATTAATTATGCAACCTGATGCATAAATCTTATCACTTTCATAATCCTCAAAATTCGCGCCCACTACACCAATGTGAGGAAAAGTAAAATTAATTATTTGATTAAAATAAGATGGATCTGTTAATATTTCTTGGTAGCCAGTAATTGAAGTATTAAAGCAAATTTCACCAAAAAAATTCCCAAAATAGCCTGACCCTTTGCCAAAAAAATAAGAACCGTCATCTAGCAGTAAAACACAATTTTTTCCATTTCTTTTGACACTATTTTTCATTTGTTCAATAATATACTTTGATATTATTAAATTCCAACTATTACATAGTAATATTGAAGTTTTTATTTTGATTATGCAGTCATTGAGAGAAAAAATAAAGCTAACTCTTGATCAAAACTTAAAAAGTAGAGATGAAATAGCTACATCAACTGTAAGATTAGTTTTAGCAGCCATAAAAGATCATGACATCCAATATAGAACCAAAAAGAAGGGCGACTCAATCTCTGACGAAGAAATACTAAATCTTCTTCAAAATATGATTAAACAAAGAAAAGAAAGCGTCAAAATCTATTCTGATGCAGGAAGAGATGATTTAAAAAAAAGAGAAGAAAAAGAAATTGAAATCATTAGCTCATTTCTTCCTCACCAAATAACATCTGAAGAACTTGAAAATATTTTACGTGAAACTATTGAAGAACATGGGTTTAATTCCATTAAAGACTTAGGAAAGCTTTTAGGCTTTTTAAAAGGTAAATATCCAGGACAATTAGATATGCAGGTAGTTGCTGAGAAAGCAAAAAAAAATCTTCAATGATTAAGCATAACAATTCTGTAAACCAATTTTTAAATGAGGTAAATAACAAAGTAAGATTATCTGATTTTATTGGGCAGTTCGTTAATTTAGTGGAAAGAGGAAATTCATTTGTAGGTAATTGTCCATTTCATAATGAAAAAACTCCTTCATTCAATGTTAATAACGATAAATCTTTATTTTATTGTTTCGGTTGTAAAGCTGGTGGAAATATAATTAATTTTATAAGTAAATACAAAAACTTACAATTTGTAGAATCACTTATTTATATTTCTCAATATTCTGGTATTCCCTATATTTACGATAAGAAAACAAGTCAAATCAGTACAGAAGCAAAACTTCTTACAAATATTTTATGTAAAAGTAATACTTTGTTTAAAGAATTACTAGAAAAAAAAAAAATTGCTTACAGTTATTTAAAACAAAGGGGAATCACTGATGAGGCTTTAAAAATTTTTAATATTGGTTATGCCCCAGATCATAAAAATTTATTAAAATATTTAGAGTTAGAGGGTTTAAGTTTTGATGAAATCAAAAAAACTGATCTTTTAATTAAAAATAATAAAGGAGAATTCTTTGGAAGGTTTAGCAATCGCATAACATTTCCAATATATAACTTTTCAAATGATATTGTAGGTTTTGGTGCGAGAACTATTCAAGACTCTAAAATAAAATATATTAACTCACAGGAAAGTTTGGTTTTCAAAAAAAGCCAATTACTTTACGGCCTGAAAGAAAACTCTGAACATATAAGATCAGAAAAAGAAATATTTTTAGTTGAAGGTTATATGGACGTTATAAAATTGTATTGTTCAGGAATTAAAAATGCAGTTTCGACTTTGGGAACTACGTTATCTGAAATGCAATTAAAAAAAATGTGGAATTTTTCAGATATACCTTATGTTTGTTTTGATGGCGACAATGCAGGGCAGATTGCTTCAAAGAAAATAGCTGAAAAAGTTCTAAAGTTTTTGCTTCCTGGAAAATCACTGAAGTTTGTTTTAATTCCTGGAAATTTAGATCCAGACTCTTTCCTTCAAAATAAGAAAAAAGACGATTTTCTTGCTCTTAAAAACAAAGCAAAAGATCTCTCAATAATAATTTGGGAAGGTATCGAAAACTCTATTAAAAGCGATACACCTGAGTCTATTGCTTTAATTGATAATAAAATAAATGAAATTGTGAAGAAAATTGACGATGCTAAAGTTTCAAAGGAATATTTCAGATTTTTAAAATCTCAAAAAGAGAGTTTTATATGGAATAGAAATAATATTAGAACAAGTTTAAAGAAAAAGTCTTACTTAAACAAAATTATAGAAAATATTAATGAAAAGTTATTTTTAGTAATGATAATTTTTTACAAAAACCAACTAACAGATTACCATGAAGAAATTTTCCAAATAAAATTATCAAATGAACAACTTGAAAACGTCAAAACTGAAGTGCTTAAGAATTTTACTGCAGAATCCAAGTTAGTTCTTGAAGAGGAAAATTACAATAAAAAATTGGATCCTAACTTGTTTATTGAAATTAAAGAACTCAAAAAGACACACGCTACAAGTTTAAATGAAGAGGAAAAAAAAGTATTTTTTAGACAAATTCTTAATAACTTAAGATTGCCTAATCTTTTAGAGGAAAGAAGGTTAATTGAAAAGCAGATGGTAGAATCGTCCGAAAAAGTAATATCTGCAAACTTATTAAAAAAATACAATAAAATTTCTTATGAAATTAAGAATATACAGAATAAAAGTCTTGAATAATATTCATCCACAGTTCATGTATTAATTGTAAAAGGTTATTTCCCATGAAAAAAATACTATCTACGTCGAAGAAAGACGATTCAGAAGAACCATTAATTGATAAGTCTAGCGAAGGGCTCAAAAAGTTATTATTGAAAGGCAAGAAGAAAGGTTTCTTGCAGCGCTCAGAATGTGAAAAAGCTCTTGAAAATGAGAAATTTGAAGATAGAGACGAATTTTATTCAAAAGTCGAAAGTCTTAATATTCAAATATACGACGAAGACGGAGAAGAAATTTCAAACGATGAGAATGGATCAGAGTTAGTCGCTACAGAAAAAGATGAAGATACTGGAAGAACTGACGATCCGGTTAGAATGTATTTGAAAGAAATGGGTAATGTTGAGCTATTATCTAGAGTTGGAGAAATAGCAATAGCAAAGAGAATAGAGGAGGGAAAAAAGAAAACTGCCGATGCTTTTTCAAAAAGTATAATCTCTATGATGTCAATTCAAAAGTTTTTTGAGGATTATGAATCTGGAGATCGTCAGATAAGAGATTTTATTGATCTTGATTCTACTTTAAGATCTGTAAATGGTGAACAAGAGGATTTTGAAGCAGATATTTCACTTAAAGAGGAGCAAATTTTCAATAATAATACTGACGAAGACCGCGGTGATGAGGAGGGGAAAACAAATGATGAAGATCAAGAGGATTTTGATTCAGAATCATCTGATGACAACAATGAACTATCTGACTTATCAATTCTTGAAAAGGAAGAAAATCTCAAGCCACATATAACCTCAAACTTAGAAAAGTTTTCGAAACTATTTAAGAAGTATAGGAAATTAAAAGATGAATATATCAATCTGAGAATTTCAAATAAAAAAATTGATATCAAATTGGACAAAAAAATTAAATCTGCTGAAAAATCAGTTTCGCAGCAGGTGATGAGTATTTTTATAAACCAAAATAGAATTGATGATGTAATTGAAACACATAGGATGTATAACATCCAAATCATTGCTGGAGAAAGAAAATTATTAGACATTGCATCAAAACTTAAGATATCTAACGAAGAATTTGAAAAAGAATATAATAAAAATGGTCAACACAAAAATTGGCTAAGAAATTTAACAAAAAAAAATAATAAGAAGTGGGTGTCTTTCTCAAAAAAAGAGTTAACCCAAGAAATAATTTCAAAATTTAAAGAGATAATGCTTTCAACATTGATGACAATAAAAGAAATAAAAGAAGTTTCTAGTCTCGCAAATGAAGGAGTTGTCCAATCAAGTAAGGCGAAAAAGGAAATGATTGAAGCAAATTTAAGATTAGTGATTTCAATAGCAAAAAAATATACTAACAGAGGGCTTCAATTTCTAGATTTGATTCAAGAGGGTAATATTGGTTTAATGAAGGCAGTAGATAAGTTTGAATATAAAAGAGGTTATAAATTTTCAACTTACGCTACTTGGTGGATTAGACAAGCAATAACACGATCTATTGCTGACCAAGCAAGAACAATTAGAATTCCAGTTCACATGATCGAAACAATTAGTAAGTTAGTAAGGGTATCTAGACAAATTCTCAATGAAAACGGAGTTGAGCCTCAACCAGAAGAGCTAGCCGCAAGACTTGGAATGCCCTTAGAAAAGGTTAGAAAAGTTTTGAAAATAGCTAAAGAACCAATCAGCCTTGAAACCCCTGTAGGAGACGAAGATGATAGTCACCTGGGCGATTTTATTGAAGATAAAAACATAAAACTACCACTTGATGCTGCTATACAAAATAATCTCAGAGAAGCTACTACTGGTGTTCTTTCTACATTGACACCACGAGAAGAAAGAGTGTTGAGAATGAGATTTGGAATAGGAATGAACACTGATCACACTTTAGAAGAAGTAGGTCAACAATTTTCTGTTACAAGAGAGAGAATTAGGCAGATAGAGGCAAAGGGTTTAAGAAAACTAAAACATCCTAGTAGATCGAGAAAATTAAGAAGTTTTCTTGATAACTAAAAAGTCAAGTAATATCATATAAATATTGTAATTACAGGCCCGTAGTTCAGTTGGTTAGAACGCACCGCTCATAACGGTGTTGTCGGGGGTTCAAGTCCCTCCGGGCCTACCGCATATATAATAAAGAAAATTTGGTTAATTACTTACCCCGAAGTTTTTTTATCCATTGCTTCAATCAATCCCAAAACCCCTTTGGGATTGTTTTTAATTACAGACATAAACTCTGCTCTTTGAGTTACTAACATGCTTACTCCATCAATGTTAACATCTAGGATCTTAAAATTTTTATTTTTATCTAGATATATTTTCCACATAAGTTTGAGAGTTGGGCCGTCTTTATTTAAAACATTCATTTTGACGTTATAATAATTGTTTTCAATTAGTGAATCAACGGCCTGAAAGGTTCCCTCCCAACCTTTAAATTTGGGTGCATAAGTTGCCACTATGTAATCATTAAAACTTTCAACAAACTGTTTTCTCATTTTACTATCTAAATTTTTCCAATATCTTCCCAAAACAAAACGAGAAATATAATAGTTATCAAATGAATTCAAATAAAGATTTCTAAAATTAACATTTCTCTCACTTTCGGTTAAGTTAACATTTGAAACTTTTTCAACAACTTCTTTACCTAAATTTTCAACAAAATATTTACTTTGTTCTATTTTTTCGTCAGAAACTGAATGGATTGGTATAATAAAAAGAGCGAGGATTATGAAGTTTCTAAAATAACTCATATTACTCAATCAGATTAACTCTGGATTCATTAAAGCCAGGGTAGTTAGACGAAGGAAGAACTCCATTATAATATCTAGTCATATCTGATTTGGTTTCTACGTTTTCATTTTTCATTGTTGTAATTATATTTTTGGCGTCGGACTTTAATTCTTCATCTTCAAATGTTTCAATAGGGAGCATGCTTAAAGATAGATCTTTGCTTTCAAGCTCACCTGAAATATCTTTTCTTCTTTTTTGTCTATAAAGGCTCCTCATTGTAGCATAGAAATCCAACGAACCCTCTTTCATTTCATCAAGATAATCAAGGTATTTTTCTCTCGTTGAGACACCTCTTACAACTGGACCTGATAAGCGTGCCTCTAATCCTATTCCACTCATTCGATATCCAAAAGACAGAGGATTGGTTATTGTATCAACTCCAAGCCCAAAAGCATCTCTAACACTTGATGGTCCAAAAATTGGGAGCATAACATACGGACCGTCAGGAACTCCCCAGACTGCAAGAGTTTGACCAAAATCTTCCTCTGTGTCTGGTATGTTCCCAAAACTATCAGTACTGGCAACGTCAAACAAACCTCCTAGCCCAAAAGTCATGTTTATTAAGAATCTTCCAATTATATTCCCGATACTTTGTTTGTTTAATTGTAAAATAGCATTGGCTAGACTGATTGGAGTTTTAGCTGTTGTTGCTAAATTAGTAAGGGGTTTTCTTGGTATATCTGGAATCTTTCTCCAACCTTTGGCCACAGGTTTAAAAAAATAATCATCTAAGTTATTGTTAAATTTAAAAATATTTCTATTCACATTTTCGAATGGGTCATTAACATTCTCTGTAGCTTCTGCATTTTCAACATTAAAAGAGATGAATGCTGAAATTACAAAGATCAACAACATCTTGTTATATTTTAAAATTAATTCTACCATATATTGCACATTAATTATTTTCTATTAATTTAAACTATTTTATATTAAAAAAATAAACTAAAAAACATAAAAATAAAATTTTTTAATCTTTGCGTAAATAAAATGATATCAAATACATTATTGTCAAAAAATATAAACGTATCCTTTGAATTTTTTCCCCCAAAAAACAAAGAATCAATAGAGTCTTTATGGGTTAATATAAAAAGATTGGAGCCCTTAGAGCCAAAATTTATTTCTGTTACTTACGGTGCAGGAGGTTCAATTAGAAATAATACTCACAGTTTAGTAAAAGAGATTAAACAGAAGACTTCGCTGACGCCTGCGGCTCATTTGACATGTATAGGAACTTCAAAGGCTGAAATTGAAGGCATAGCAGAAGACTATTGGAACTCTGGAATTAAACATATCGTTGCTCTAAGAGGAGACGAAAGAGAGAATAAAACAAAAAACAAATTCAGTGACTTTACTTATGCAACGGATTTAATAGAAGTATTGAAAAAAAAATTTGACTTTGAAATTACAGTTTCAGCTTACCCTGAGATGCACCCAGATTCTTCATCTATTAATCAAGAATATGATGTTTTAAAAAAAAAAATTGATTTGGGAGCTTCAAAAGCAATTACTCAATTTTTTTTTGATGTAAATAGTTACTTTGATTTTATTGATGGTGCCATAAAAAGAGGAATTAAAATTCCAATTATTCCCGGCATATTACCTGTGACTAATTGTAAAAGAACAATGGAATTTGCAAAAAAAATGAATTGCAAAATGCCCAAATCGTTATTGGACATGTTTGTCGGTCTTGATTCTGATCCTCAAACAAGAAAACTAGTTGCAACTACAATTGTATATGAACAATGCAGAAAACTTCTTGATGGAGAGGTAAAAGATTTTCATTTTTACACATTAAACAGAGCAGATCTCTCATTTGCCATATGTCACATTTTGGGTATCAGAACTTTGAAGGATGAAAATTGATGAAAAGCAACAACGAAATTATAAATGCTTTAAATAAAAAAATCTTAATTCTTGATGGTGCGATAGGTACAATGATTCAAAATGAAGAATTAAAAGAGAAGGATTTTAGAGCAGAAAGATTTAATAATCATCACGTTAACCTCTTTGGAAATAACGACATATTAAATTTGACCAAGCCAAAACTGATATATGATATTCATAAGTCATATCTTGATGCTGGTGCAGACATTATTGAAACAAATACCTTTAATTCCACAGGAATCTCTCAGGAAGATTACAAATGTCAAGACTTAGCATATGAATTAAACTATCAGGGTGGTAATTTAGCAAGAAAAGCAGTTGATGATTTTCTTAAAAATAATCCAAATGAAAATAAATTTGTTGCAGGTGTTTTAGGACCTACAAATAGAACTTGTTCTATGTCCCCAGATGTTAACGATCCAGGATTCAGAAATATAGATTTTGATAATTTATTTAATGATTATGAGAATTGCATCAGTGCATTGATTAAAGCAAAGGTAGATATAATTTTAGTTGAGACAGTTTTTGATACCTTAAATTCAAAAGCTGCACTGTTAGCTATAAAAAGTGTTGAGCAATCAAATAACATTAAAATTCCCATCATGATTTCTGCCACTATAACTGATTTATCCGGAAGAACACTCTCGGGACAAACAATAGAAGGTTTCTACAATTCAATAATCCATTCTAATCCATTAAGTGTGGGATTAAATTGTGCTCTAGGGCCAAAAGAATTAGAACCTTATCTAATTGAACTAAATAGGATTTCAGAGGTATATACAAGTATTCATCCTAATGCTGGTTTGCCAAACGCTTTTGGGGGATATGACGAAACACCAGATTCTATTGCAAAATTTGCTAAAGAATGGAGCGATAGTAACTATATAAATATTATCGGTGGTTGTTGTGGAACAACCCCTGAACATATAAAATTAATGAGTAAAGTCGTAATGAACAAAAAACCCAGGGTATTAAAAAAGAAATCTAACAATCTCCGTCTATCGGGTTTAGAAGCCTTTAATTTATAAAAATGAGCTCCAACCCTACATTCATTAATATTGGCGAAAGAACAAACGTTACTGGTTCAGCAAAATTTAAAAAACTGATTCTATCAAATAATTTTGATCAAGCTATTGAAGTTGCAAAAGAACAAATTGAGAATGGTGCTCAAATCATTGACATAAATATGGATGAGGGTTTATTGGATTCGGAGAAAGCTATGGTCAAGTTTTTGAATCAAATTTCAGTTGAACCTGCAATAGCCAAGGTTCCATTTATGATAGATTCATCAAAATGGTCAGTCTTAGAAGCCGGTTTGAAATGTATTCAAGGAAAACCTATTGTTAATTCAATAAGTTTAAAAGAAGGCGAAGAAATCTTTATTGAACAAGCTGAGAAAATTAAAAATTATGGAGCTGCTGTTGTTGTTATGGCATTTGATGAAGATGGTCAAGCCGATAACGTAGAAAGAAAATATCAAATTTCAAGAAGAGCTTATCAAATCTTGACTCAAAAGTTAGATTTTCCTCCTCAAGATATTATATTTGATCCAAACATATTTGCAGTGGCCACTGGAATTGAAGAACACAATAACTACGCATTAGATTTTTTTGAAGCAACGAAACTTATAAAAAAAAATTTACCACTAGCCAAGGTGTCTGGTGGACTTTCTAATGTTTCTTTTAGTTTTAGAGGAAATAATCAGGTTAGGGAGGCAATGCACTCGTGTTTTCTTTACCACGCAATAAAATATGGACTAGATATGGCAATTGTTAACGCCGGGCAAATTACAATCTACGAACAAATACCTAAAGATCTTAAGAAGTGTATAGAAGACGTGTTGTTCAATAAACATCTTGATGCAACTGAAAATTTGATTGAGATTTCAAAAAAATATTCAGGTAGTGTAGAGCGAAAAAAAATTGACAAAAAATGGAGAACTGAAAAATTAGAAAAAAAGATAGAATATGCACTAGTTAATGGCATTAACGAATTTATAGAAGAAGACACTGAAAAATTAAGACAACAATATAATAAACCATTGGAAATCATCGAAGGTCCACTCATGGATGGAATGAATGTTGTTGGTGATCTATTTGGTTCCGGAAAAATGTTTTTACCGCAAGTTGTAAAATCTGCGAGAGTAATGAAACAGTCAGTAGCTTACTTACTGCCATTCATGGAAAAAGATAATACATCAAAAAAGAGTTCTAAAGGTAAAATACTTTTGGCAACTGTAAAAGGGGACGTTCATGACATTGGCAAAAATATAGTTGGTGTAGTATTACAATGTAATAATTTCGAAATTATTGACTTGGGAGTTATGGTTCCAGCTAGTAAAATTGTTGAAACTGCAATAGAGGAAAATGTTGATTTAATTGGGTTGTCAGGTCTCATAACCCCAAGTTTAGATGAGATGTGCTTTGTTGCAAGTGAATTAGAGAGAAATAAAATTAATAAACCTTTATTAATAGGTGGGGCTACTACAAGTAAAATACACACTGCTATAAAAATAGATCCTTTATACAATTTTGGCGTATGTCATGTTAATGACGCATCAAAAGCAGTTTCAGTAGCAGCAAATATGATTTCTAAAAGTAAATGCAGACCGTTCGTTGAGTCATTAAAAAAAGAATATTCAGTTCTTCGTTCTGGATATTTCAAAAAAGACAAGATCAATGATAATAATCTTGAAGAATGTAGAAAAAATAAATTTAATTTTCAATGGGATAATTACGAACCAATTAAACCAAAGAAAATCGGTGTGCAAACTCAAGAAGACGTTTCTATCGAAAAAATAATGAAATTTACAGACTGGAAACCTTTTTTTGAAGCTTGGGAACTTTACGGAAATTTTCCTGATATTCTCGATGATAAGATTGTTGGAAAAGCTGCTCGAGATCTTTGGGATGATGCAAATAATATGATTAACATGTTAATTAAAGAAAAAATAACGAAACCTAAATGCGTTTTTGGGTTTTGGCCTGCTAATTCAGATGGTGATGATATTCTTTTATTTGATTCTGAAAGAAGAAAGAAAATAAAAAAAAAATTATTTTTTTTACGACAACAAGTTAGTAGAAAAAATTCCAAAAGAGCTAATTTCTGTCTTGCAGATTTCGTTGCACCAATTGGAACTAAAAATGATTTTATTGGAGGGTTTTTAGTTACAGCCGGAAATGGCATTGAAACTTTAGCTTCAAAATTTGAAAAGAAAAATGATGATTATAACTCAATTTTAGTTAAATCAATTGGTGATAGAATCGCAGAAGCATTTGCAGAAATGTTACACAAAGATGTAAGAACGAATTTTTGGGGTTACGCACAAAAAGAAAATTTAAATAACAAAGAATTAATTCAAGAAAAGTTTGAAGGAATTAGACCTGCCCCAGGTTATCCTGCGTGCCCTGATCATACAGAAAAAAAGACCTTATTTGAACTGTTAGAAGTATCGAGTAATTTAAAAGTAAAATTGACTGAAAGCTTTGCAATGACACCAGCAAGTTCAGTTTCTGGATTGTATTTTGCAAACCCACAAGCAAGTTATTTTGGTGTTGGAAAAATTTTTAAAGACCAAGTAGAAGACTATGCAAAAAGAAAAAAAATCAGTTTAAGGGATGCTGAAAAGTGGTTGGGATCAAATCTAGGATATGCTCCTAACTAATAGGATTAATCTTTATATCTTATGAAAAAAATAAAGTTACCAGAACCAGACTTTCTTTCCAGTCTAAATAAGCAGCAAAAGCAAGCCGTTCTAAATACAGAAGGACCACTACTTGTCCTTTCGGGGGCAGGAACTGGGAAAACAAAAGTTTTAACGTCCAGGTTAGCAAATATAATATATAACAGGAAAGCAAAAATGTCGGAAATTTTTTGTGTCACATTTACTAACAAGGCTGCGCACGAAATGAAAACAAGAGTTGAAAAGATGCTTAGCCATCCAATTGAGGGAATGTTTATAGGAACATTTCATTCCATAGGACTAAGATTTTTAAGGAGAAACTCAGAGTTGGTTGGTTTAAAAAATAATTTTACTATATTGGATAAAGATGATCAATTAAGACTTGTAAAGCAAGTAATTTCTCTTGAAAATCTTGATCCAAAAGTTTACGTTCCTAAAAACTTTTTATACATGATTGATCAAGTTAAAAATGCTGGATTGGAAACTGAGGATGTTGACAATCATGAATTCGAAATCGAAACAAAAGGAAAGTTTAAACAAATTTATAAATCATATCAATCTAGACTCTCAAATTATAATTCAGTTGATTTTGGAGATCTAATACTATTACCAATAAAATTATTTAAGGAAAATAAACAAATTTTGGAATTCTATCAAAAAAAATTCAAATACACTTTGGTAGATGAGTATCAAGATACAAATTCAGCACAATATATGATGTTGAGATTACTTACAGAATTAAATAGAAACTTATGTTGCGTAGGAGATGAGGATCAATCTATTTATGGATGGAGAGGTGCAGAGTTAAAGAATATTTTAAATTTTGAAAGAGATTTCGATAATTCAAATATTATCAGGCTGGAACAGAATTATAGATCTACAGGCAATATTCTTAAAACTGCATCATCAATAATTTCTGAAAATACAGAAAGGATAGGTAAAAAACTCTGGACCTCCGATAAAGATGGTGACCCTGTATTAATCAGAAATTTTGAAGATGATGATTTTGAGGCAATTTTCATTGCACAAAAAATCAAAGAATTAAAAAAAAATGGTATATCTCTTAATAAAATTGCAATTTTAACAAGAGCAAGTTTTCAGTTTAAAGATATTGAAGATCGATTTTTGAAAGAAAACATAAAATACAGAGTTGTTGGAGGCCTTCGATTTTATGAAAGAGCAGAAATCAAAGACGCAATGGCTTACTTTAGAATACTAATAAATAAATCAGACAATTTATCATTGGAAAGAATATTAAATACTCCAAGGCGAGGGTTAGGTAAAGCTTTAATTAAAAACCTCTATGATATTGTACAAAAAAAAAATGTCTCATTATACGAATCCTTGAAACTTCTAATTTTATCTGGGACATCAAATTCTTCACAAAAAAAAAATATTCAAAATTTCATTTCTATTATTGATAGACATTCATCTGCTTTAAAAAGTAAGAAACATTTTGAGGTAGCCGGATCACTGCTTGATGATGTTGGTTACACTGAAATGCTTCAAAAAGAAAAAACACCAGAATCTGAGGGAAGACTAGAAAATTTAAAAAAACTTATAACAGATTTGAAGAATAGAAACTCACTGGAAGAATTTATTGAAGAAGTTAGCCTTTTGAATGATACTTTAAATGATAGTGATTTTAATGAAAAAGTTTCTTTAATGACTCTACATAGTGCAAAAGGTCTTGAGTTCGATTTTGTTTTTCTTCCAGGCTGGGAGGAGGGAATCTTTCCTAATCAAAGAAACATCGACGAATATGGAAACAAGGGACTTGAAGAGGAAAGACGCCTGGCTTATGTAGGTATAACAAGGGCAAGAAAAGAATTAAATATTTCATATGTAAACTACAGAAAACAATACAACTATAGTGTGTATCGTTCTATACCCTCTAGGTTTTTATCAGAACTTCCTGAACAAAGTTGTAAAGTTTTTCAAGTTGTGGAAAATATTAAAAAAAACAAAATGAAACTAGAACAATTTTCAAATCCTGATTTTGAAGTTGGAGAGAAAGTTCAACATAAAGAGTTTGGTTCTGGAACAATCTTAGGAATATCTGAGAAAAAACTGCAAATACGTTTTGAAAATTCTGATGAAGTAATAAAAGTATTTTCTGATTTTGTTTCAAAGTTATAATATTTTGAAAAAAGTTATCTTTTTAATTAAATCAAAAAAAAATGAAAGTTTAATAACTTGGATTTTTACAAAATATAAGAATGTGTCAATTTTCCCAGAGGGTAATCATTTTAAAGTAGAACTTTTTTTAAATAATTCAGAAATCAATAACTTTTCTGCAGCTGAACTCAGAAAAAAATTTGGTAATTTTACTTTAACTACAATTAAAAAAAAAGATTGGGTATATCAAAATATTAAAGATGATCAAGGCACTCGTACAGAACTCTTTTATATAAGTGAGGGACTATCAACAAAAATATCGAACAGAAAGTTCAAATTAATAATTCCAGCTAATAATGCATTCGGAACAGGGCGCCATGAATCAACTTTTTTATCAATTATTTGTATAGAATATTTAATTAAAAAAAAATATTACAGTTCAATTTGTGACGTTGGAACTGGTTCTGGAATTTTATCATTTGTATTAAATAAAACTACAAATCGGAAAATTGATTCAATTGACAAAGATAATAAAATTAAAAAAACCTTTTTTAAAAATCTCAGAACTAATCATTTGAATAACGTAAGGTTTTTTTATCAAGATGGGTTAAATAGTTTTTTTCTAAGAAATAAAAGTTATGATTTGATAGTGGCAAATATATTACTTATAACTCACAAAAAACTTGTAAAACAATACTATAATAAATTAAAAAATAATGGTGAAATTGTTATATCGGGGATCCTCGTTGATCAAGAAATGGAAATAATATCAATTTTCAATAAATTTAACTTTAAATTAAAAAAAAAATTTTATAGTTTCAAATGGGTTGGACTAATTTTTAAAAAAAAAGAAAATAAACATGATAAATAATTTAGAAAAATTAATAAAAGAAATTTCTTTGAAGAAAATTGATTTTTACGTCATTTCTACTAGCGATGAGAATTTACTTGAATACACTCCAGATCAAAACAAGAGATTACTATGGCTTACAAACTTCTCTGGCTCGAATGGAATTGCATTAATATCCAAAAAAGAAAATTTCTTTTTTACTGATGGAAGATATCTTTTACAAGCAAAAAAAGAAATAGATTCAAAATTCAAAATTATTGACTTACAAAGTGAGAGCTTTTTCTCATTTTTGAAAGAAAATATCAGACACAAAACAATGTTGATTGATTTCAGAATCTTTAATATTAAATTTGTAAAAGAATTAAAAAGGATTGCCAAGTTAAAATCTATAAAGATTTATCATGATAAAAAAAATATCATAGATAAGTTTTGGGATAGAAAAATTAGGAAGAGTCAAAAAAATTGTTTTTTTTTAAAAAAAAAAATATCTGGTGAAGATACATTATCGAAAAAGGAAAGGATATTTAATAAAATTAATTACGATTTTTTAATTTTAACTTCATCAGAATCAATTTGTTGGCTTATGAATTTAAGGGGTTTTGATTTAGAACACACACCAATTGTTATTTGCAGAGCAATTGTAACAAAAACCACCATTAAACTATTTACCGATTTAAACAAGTTTCCCTGTAAAGAAAAAGTGAAAGGAGTTCAAACTTTATGTTTCGAAGAATTTGAATCTGCGATTTTAAAATTACCCAAGAATAAAAAAGTTGCTTTAAATTCCTCCTCATCATATTTTTATTATGAACTGATAAAATCAGCCGGACTTAAACCTGATTTAATAGAAGACCCATGTATTGATATAAGATGCAAGAAGAATAAAGTTGAGATAAAACATTCCATTAAATGCCATATTTTAGATGGTGTTTCTCTTGTTAAATTCTTTTATTGGTTAGAAAAGACAAAATATTCCTCTGATTTAGACGAGGTAAATGTTTCAAGTAAGCTTGAAGATTTTAGAAAACAAAATAAAAATTATTTTTCCTCAAGTTTTCCGACTATTTCAGCTTTTGGAAAGAATGCATCAGTTATTCACTATAATCCAATTCAAAATAACAAAAGGTTAATTTCAGGACAGTTATTTTTGTGTGACTCTGGCGCACAATATTTAGGAGCTACTACTGACGTCACTAGAACAATCTTTATTGGAGGTAGCAAACCTAAAAAAGAGTATATTTTAAATTATACAAGAGTTTTAAAAGGACACATAAACCTTGCTATGATTAAATTCCCGAGAGGAACAAGAGGACATCAAATAGATAGTTTGGCTAGATATAGTTTGTGGCAAAATGGTTTGGATTACAGTCATGGTACTGGACACGGAGTTGGCAGTTTTTTAGGAGTGCATGAAGGACCACAATCAATTTCCAAAAATTTTAATAAATCTGAGCTGAAAGAGGGAATGGTCCTATCAAATGAACCTGGATATTACAAAAAGGATTGTTATGGAATAAGAATAGAAAATCTTTTATTGATTATACCTTCAAAATATAAAGGATTTTTAGAATTTAAAAATTTGACTCTTTATCCATATGAAAAAAACCTTATAGATTTAGACCTATTGACCGATGTTCAAAAAAAATGGATCAATAGATACCACTCGGATGTATACAAAAAACTAAAAAAATATCTCAAGCAAAACGAAAAATCATGGTTATTTAATAAGACTCAACATTTTTAAAACCTAAAAAATGATCAAATAGTTAACTTTCAATGAGTTTTTTTGCTGCTTGGATTGCTTCATTAGTAATTTGTTTTCCAGACAACATTCTTGCTATTTCATTGGTTTTTTCATGTCCATCAATTTTAATAACATCTATTGATGTAATATTATTCAGTAATTTTTTTTTTACTAAAAAGTGATGAACACCAAGGGAGGCAACTTGAGGAGAATGTGTTACAACCAAAACTTGCCTTTTTTTACCTAACTTTTTTAATCTTTCACCAACTGCTGTTGAAACTGCTCCACCTATTCCGCTATCCACTTCATCAAACACCATTGTAGAAAATCTTTCCTGTTCTGCTGTCACCTTTATTGCAAGGGCAATTCTACAAAGCTCTCCCCCTGATGAAATACTTTTAATTTCACCCATTTTAGATTTCGGATTAGTTTTAATATTAAAAATAATTTTGTCTTTTCCAAATTCAGTATTTTCACAATCGCTAATTATAGTTTTAAATTTTGCATTCTCTAATTTTAGTTCAGGAAACTCAGCATTAATTCTATTATCCATTACCTCGGCGTTCTTTTTTCTCAGATTTGAAAGTATTTGAGATTGGTCTAGATATTTTTTTTCTATATCTTTTAATTTATTGGCGAGTTTTTCAATATTTAAATTACTTTCTTCGCTTAATTGTAAATTGTTTTTTATTTCAATTAATTTTGATTCTAAATGATCAGGTTCAATTGAATGTTTTTGTGATAATTTTTTATAATCCGAAACCCTATCATCTATCTTTTCTAGTGAACCATGGTCAAGTTCTTGATTTAAAAAGTTTTCAAGTGTTTTACAAATTTCAGATGCCTCATAAGATATAGAATCTAGTTTTTCAATCTCAGTCATGGTTGTTTGATCTAAAAGTTTTCGGATTTGATTGAGCATTAACAAATTTTTAGCAAGTAATTTTTCAATACCTGGAGGATCCTCTCTTATAAAGTTATTTATTATTTCGTTTAAATTCTCATTTATTTTTCTAGAATTTTGTAAAATTTTTTTTTTTTTCTCTAATTTTTCAAATTCTCCTTTTTTTGGTTCAAAATTTTTTAATTCATTGTAATAAATTTCAAATTCTTCTCTCTTTTTTTTAATTTCTTCAAATCTAGATCGCTCCTCAACATATTTTTTTTCTGCAGCTCTAAATTCAAGCCATGCTTCAGAAAGTTTTTTTAATTCACTCTGGTAATTTCCAAAATTATCTAATGTTGACATATGTGTTGAATTGTCAAGTAATCCCTGTTCTGAGAACTGACTATGAATTTCAAAAAGATTTGAAGTTATTGCTTTTAGTGTTGTTAAACTAACAAGATTATCATTTATCAAAGCCTTACTTTTGCCATCACTGTCGATTATTCTTTTAATAATTATTTCATCTTCAACATTAATATCAAGGTCACCTAATACCTTTTTAATCAAGGTATATTTTGAAATTTCTACTAAAGCGGTAATTACAGTTTTTCGTCCATTATCTGAACGTATATTAGTTTTAACTCTTCTCCCTGATAGAAGCTCCAATGATTCAAGAATCATGGATTTTCCTGCACCAGTTTCTCCAGTTAACACACACAAACCAATACCGAAATCCATTTCAATCTTATCTATTAACATTAAATTATTGATTGATAGATGCCTAATCATAATTACAGTAAATCGAGGTCGGATGATTTTAATTTCTTAAGATCAAGTTGTTTTTTTTTATATTTTGCTAAATTTTTATTAATTTTATATTTTTCTACAATTTTTGATCCTTCACGAGTCCACTGAGATCTTGGGAAATTATACTCTAATATTTTGAAAAGATAGTATGATTGCTTAATCAATCCAATGGAAACATAAGATTCAATTAATCTAAAAATTGATTCTGGTATTTGAGTAGATTGTCTATATTCTCTTAAAACTACTTTATATCTTTTAACAGCAGCAAGGTAATCACCTTGAGATTGATAATATTTACCTATTTTAATTTCCTTGGCCGCCAAATGATTTTTTAGTTTTTTTATATGTTTTTTAGATTTGAGTGCATACTTAGATCTTGGATACCTATTTATTAATTCTGAAAATTCTTCATAAGCTCTGGTCGAAAATTTTTGATCAAGATTTATATCTGGAATTCTTTCAAAATAAGAGTAGGCTTTAAGATAAATAGCATAAGGTATTAACTCATGATTTGGATTAAGTTCCACAAACTTACTTAAATTTAGAATTGCCTCATCATACTCATTTGCTGAATAGTGAGCAAAACCAATCATCAATTGACCTCTAGAGGCCCAGGGTGAGTAGGGATATTGAATTTCAAGCTCGGTAAAATTATCAATTGCTTCATCGTATTGTTGTTTTTTTAAATATTTCATCCCTGAATTATATAGAGAAACGTCATCTGAATTAGATATATTTGTTTTAATTTCTTGATCTGAAGAACAAGAAGAAAAAAATAAAATAAAAATTAGAATTAGCACATTTACATTCATGCTAATTATTTTTAAATGATTTAATTTATTTATAAAGAAGATTTTAATTTAATTAGAGCAAACTAGTTCCCAATTATTGGGAGATTGGAAAATTCTCTTCAATAGTTGAATGTTTGTTTCATGTCCAGGATGTGATGAGAAAAATGAACCTAGCATTCTATAACCCGACAGAGAAATATCACCAATAAAGTCAAGAAGTTTGTGACGGACAAATTCATCGCTAAATCTAAGTCCATCTTTATTCAACACATTATTTTCGTCTAATACAATTGCGTTGTCTAAGCTTCCACCAAGAGCTAAATTATTTTTTCTGAGATCTTCTACATCTTTAAGAAAACCGAATGTCCTGGCCTTACAAATTTGAGATTCATAAATTTGAGGTGTGAGCATTATGGAAATACTTTGTTTTCCAATTAATTTGTGTTCATAATCTATTTCGGTTGAAATAAGAGTGTTATCGAATGGACAAACTCTGGCGTATTTTCTTCCTGATTTTACTTCTACAGGTTTTTTTATTTTAATAAATTTCTTGAAGGATTTCTGTTCTTCAAAACCAACTTCTTTAATTTTCTTTACAAAATCTTGAGAAGATCCGTCATACACTGGAATTTCGTTTGAAGTTAATTCTATAATAACATTATCAATTTCAAATGCATATAACGCTGATAGAATGTGTTCGACAGTTGAAACAAAATTTCCATTTCTATCTGATAAAAGAGTACAAAGATTTGTCGACTTTACGTGTCTATAATCTGCTTTAATCAAAATCACATTATTTCCTACCTTACGTCTAAAAACAATTCCAGTATTTTCGATTGCTGGAAAAATTTTCATTGATACTTTATTGCCAGTGTGGAGACCAATTCCCTTAAAAACTATTTCATTTTGCAAAGTTTTTTGTCTTACGGCAGTCAGAAACTTAGGAAGTGAGGACTCGATAAACAGATGTTTATTTTCAACTTTATTATTAGCTTGTAACATTCTTTATCTTTAACGAAATTTTAACAAATATTCAAATCACAAAAAGTTACAATTTGTTTCAAAATCTATGCGTAACTTTCCTCTATCCAATTTTCAAGTTTATCAAATGCAGTAAAAAAATTATTTTTTGTCAATTCATTTAAATTATTAAACTTATTATTTTCATGTGCTAATTTTATTAAACCTAATATTGTACTAAATTCCGGTTTATTATGAAAAAAACTTTCTCTATTGCTATTAGACCCTATCCTAACTCTTCTATTAAATATACTTTCAGAAATGTTGGTTAATCCGTAAATTTTACTTGCCCCTCCTGTAATTACAATTGATTTAATACTTACTCTTGCATTAATATCATCAAAAATATGGTCTCTAATAATTTCAAATATTTCTTCATATCTTGGTTTAATAATTCCATAAAGCAAATTCCTACTTATTGTTTTATTTTTAAAATTTCCTGAATTAATTTCTATTTTTTCATTAAAAGGAAGGCTAAGAGTTCCATAAATGATTTTTGAATGCTCTGCTGATTCTTTTGAAACCTCGAGACCCCTAGCTATGTCGTTGGTAACATGTTCGCCACCAATTGCAACTACCTTTGTGTAAACGATTTTCTCTTCAACACAAACAACAATTTTTGAGGTTTTTGCACCAATGTCGATACAGGCGACGCCTTTAGTTTTTTCTGAATTAGTTAGGTTTGCCTGTGAAGAAGCTATACCTGAGTCAAAATAACTTTTTATATTAATTTTTTGATTCTTAAAACATTTATTTATAATTTCAAATAAATTATAACTGGCGTAGACATTGAATGAAAGTATTCCTAATTTGTCACATTCTTGCCCTAACGGATCATTAATAATTTTATTGTTAATTCTAAAGTTCAAAGGATAAGAATGCACAAGGTACCTACCTCTTAATTTTGACTCTATAATTGACTTTTTAAAAATTTTTCTGATATCTTTTTTAGTAATAGCAATTTTTCCAGAATAAATTTCACTGTATTTTTTTTTACTTATTAAATTTATATCTGTTAAGTTGCTGAAACATTTGTAATCACTAATTTTTGATTTTTTTGGTAAGCCTTTTTCAATAGCTTTTGCAATTGTTAGGGAAAGTTTCTGTTGGTCAATTTCATTATTATTTAAGAATCCGTTACTTTTTTGATGATCCATTCCTAATATGTAAGGTTTGTTATCTTTTATTTTGAAAAAAAGGCAAACAAGTTTGTCGGTACCTATGTCAAAAACACAAAATTTTTCTTTACTTTGAATAATGTTTAACATCTCTTATTACTCATATAAACCCTTCTAAAGACTCTTAAATCAAAAAAATTAAATTGGCTATATAACTCTGATTTTATTATATCTTGAAATATATCTAAAACTTTTTCAAGTTTTTTTAGCGGAAGTAAAACACACTTGTTGTTGTGAAAAATTATTTTCCATCCAATATTATTTTGGTAAAAAATACTATGTATGCTGCGTAAAGTTTTCTCTTTTTTTAAAAGAATATAATTTAATTCTGAGATCTCCAAATTAGCATTGTTTCCGAATAATTTAATTATACTATCTTTTTCATTTTTAACATCAAATTTTAAAATACTACCATTTAAATCTATATAATTTGCGTTTTCATCTCTGATCCAAATCATAAATGGTTCTGTTTCATCAATTTCTATTTGCAATATCCCACTCCAGTTCAAATAAAAAGTGAAATTTTTTATTTCATTAAAGTTTTCTAAATCTTTTTTTAATTTGAAGGGATTGAATTTCCAAAAACTTTGTCCTTCTTTAACACTTATTTTTTTAAAGAAATAATCTTTAGAAATTTTATCGTTATTTATTAATTCTATAATTTTTATTTTTTTTTTTTTGAAAATTTCTTTTAAAACATTGTTTTTTATTGTTAAACTTGCTGCAAGTATTGTAATTAGAGCTAATGAAAATATTATAAAAATTCGCATTCTGCATATGTCAGTAAAATTTCACATAGTTCAAGGAAACCTGTTCCTTTGCTTCTGGCCATTTCAGGTAAAAGTGAGTTTTGAGTTAGACCAGGTTGTGTATTTATCTCTAAAAGAAATAACTCTTTTGAATTAGTATCATATCTAAAATCTAATCTTGAAATACATTTGCAATTGATTGCCTTGTGAATCTTCAAAGAAATATCTTTCAATTTTTGTTTTACATTTCTTGGTAATTTTGGGTCAAGTACATGTTTAGCAATTACCTGGTATTTATTTTTAAAGTCATAAATTTCACTGGTAAAAATAATTTCCATGATTCCACATATTTTATCCTCCAGTATTCCAACTGTAATTTCCCTTCCATCAATAAACTCTTCAACCATGTATTTATGAAGTTTATCAAAATTGTTTTTTTTGAAATCATTTAATTGTTTTTGATTTTCAATTTTTAGTAAATTTTTACTAGATCCACCACATATTGGTTTAACTATCAATGGAAAGGCAGAGTTGGTAAATTTGCTATTAATATCAAAATGTTGGGGAAATCGGATTCCCAACGCTTTATAAAAGTATTTTGATACAACCTTGTTCATAGCTATTGATGATGCCAAAACTCCTGAATGCGTATAAGGAATTCTTAAATAATTTAAAATTGATTGTAATTGACCATCTTCACCAAATATTCCGTGCAAACAATTAAAAATTTTATCTGGTTTTGATCTAATTAAATCATTAATTAGTTTATTACAATCATTATCAACATCAATTAATGTTGTGTCATATTTTTTTTGTAAGTTTTTGTATACTTGATTAGCAGTTAAAATAGAAATCTCTTTTTCCTCAGAGATTCCACCCCTTAATACTGAAATTTTTTCAGACTTTTTTAAATTCACCAATTCTTATTAACTCCCATTTCAAATTAATTTTTCTTTTTTCCCAGACTTTATTTTTGATTTCTTCACCAAGAATTTCCAGATCTAAAGATGATGCGTTTTTGTAATTTATTAGAAAATTTGAATGAAGACTTGATACTTTCGCCCCACCCAGTTGTTTGCCTCTGTAATCTATTTCATCAATAAGTTTCCAAGCAGGATAGAGGGTAGGGTTTGTGAATGTGCTTCCTCCTGTTCTAGATGATACAGGTTGAGATTTTTTTCTTTTATTAGATATAATTGAAATTTTTTTTTTTATTTGTAATTTATTGCATTCTTGAATTTTAAACCTTGCCTTTATTATGATCTGTTCGCTATCAAAAGAGCTTTTTCTGTAATGAAAATCTATTTCGTTTTTTTTAACTGTTTTTTTGTTTAGTTTTTTGTCAATTATCGTGCAATCAATTAAATTGTCACTGATTTGATGACCATAACATCCCGCATTCATTTTTATATTTCCACCTATTGTTCCAGGAATACCACTTAAAAACTCTAAACCTGAAATATTTTTTTCAACACAAAATTTTGCAACCTCTGAGTCTTTTGTACCTGCTCCAACAGATAGAACGGAGTTATTATTATCAATTTCAATTTTTCTAAAATTTCCTCCTAATTTTATAACAATTCCCTTAAAACCTCCATCTCTTATTATCACATTTGACCCTGAACCTATTACCAAAATAGGAAGAAATTTCTTAGCTATTCTAATTGTGTTTATTAATTGATTTATTGAATTTACTTCAATGAATAGATTGCAATTTCCTCCAGTTCCAAACCAAGTCTTTTTACCAAGTTGATAGTTAAACTTTAAAGATTTTAATAGAGAGGATTTGTTATTCATTCTTTTCCATAAAATTTTTAAATTCTTGAGCTATACCTGAACTAAAACCTGCTCCTAAAAAAATAACATTGTCTTTTCTTGAGATTATATTCTTAATCTCATTGAAGTCAGATTTTGTACCATCAATTGAGGAAATTATTTTTTCTTTATACTTTTTTTTTAATAGCTTTGATAATTCAAAATTATTAATAGTTTTTATAGGCTCTTCCCCGGCTGCATAGATTGGTAAGACAAAAATTACATCAGCATTTTCAAAACTATTCACAAAATCTTCTTTCAATTCTTTGATTCTACTAAATCGATGGGGTTCAAAAATAGCAACTAATTTATTTTTAGTAATTTTTTTTAAAGCTTTTAATGTCATCTTTATTTCTTTAGGGTGATGTGCGTAATCATCAATTATCATTTTGTCGAAACTATTATAAATAATTGAAAATCTTCTTTTTACCCCTTTAAAGGTTTTCAAAGCATTTTTAATAAGTGAGTCATTAATTTTTAAACCTTTTGAAATACTATAAGCTGCTAAAGTATTAGATATATTGTGAGATCCTATAAGAGGAATTAATACTTTTTTTAAAACTTTTTTTTCAATATTATTAATGATGTCGAAGCAAGAAAAAAAAGTATTATTTTTTTTTATGATTTTTACGTTTGCAGCACTGAAGTTTGCTTTCTTTGAGAAACCATAAGTATAAATTTGCTTGTGATTTATTTTATCCAAAATATTAAGTATATTTTTATCGTCAATGTTAATTGACAAAAATCCGTAAAAAGGGACGTTATTTGCATATTTTACAAAGGATGCTTTGATCTCATCTAAATTTTTATAATAATCAAGGTGTTCTAAATCAATATTGTTAATAACTCCAATTGTAGACGGTAGCATTGTAAATGAGCCGTCTGATTCATCAGCTTCAGCAATAATCCATTCACCATTCCCTAACTTTGCATTTGCATCAATGCCGTTTATGATACCTCCATTTATTATTGTCGGATCAAGATTGGCTCTTTCTAATATACATGAAATTAGAGAGGTTGATGTGGTTTTCCCATGAGACCCTGATACTGTAATTGAGGATTTAAGTCTCATGACATCTGCAAGCATCATTGCCCTTGAATACAATGGAATTTTTTTTTTAATGGCTGATTTAATCTCTATATTTGAAAATTTTACGGCAGAGGAATATACAACAATATCCACGTTTATAATATTTTTTTTAGCATGTTTTGAAGAAATACTTATACCTTTCTTCTTTAACCTTCTAACAATTATATTATCAGTAATGTCACTTCCAGTAACTTTGAACCCTTTGCTATGAAGAATTTCAGCAATTGCACTCATTCCTATTCCCCCGATACCTATAAAGTGAACATTTCTTTTTTTAAGCATTTTCAACTATTGTTTTTTTTATAAAATTTAATAATGATAATTTACGATTTAATTTTTTTGATGCTCCTATTTTATGTAATTTCTTTTTAAAAACAATTTTTTCAACTTCCTTGGATATTTTTTTAAAATCAAACTTTTTTTCGTTACAAATTAAACATTGGTTATTTTTTTTAAACTCAACTGCATTGTGGTATTGATGATTGTTTGTTGAAGACGGAAGAGGAAATAACAATGAAAATTTATTGTATAACTCTATTTCTGCAAGAGTTGATGAACCACATCTTGAAATAATTAGATCTGCTTTATCAAATTGATCATATATATCATCAAAGAAATTCTTAATTATTGATTTTATTTGAATTTCTTTATAACAGTTTATTGTTAACTCTATGTCTTCTTTTCTAACTTGTTGGACAACAATCAACTTTTTTTTTGAACTAATGCTTAAATTTTCTATAAGTTTTGGAACCAATTTAGAAAATATTTTTGCACCTTGACTTCCTCCAACCACAAATATTCTTTTTAATTTTGATTTATTGTGTGACTTTTTTTTTGGTCTCACAGGTATCCCAGTATGAATAGAAAAATTTTTTGCATATTTAGTATTTTTGAAAGTTAGAGCAATATTCTTTGTGAGATAGGATAACAATCTATTGGTTTTTCCCATAACCGCATTTTGTTCATGAATTATTATCTTAATTTTTAAAATTTTTGCAGCAATTATTGAAGGTATAGAGGTGTATCCCCCAAACCCAACGACGATATTTGGTTTGTGCTTTGTAAAAATTAATAAAGATTGCAAAAATCCAAAGATAATTTTCGCGATATTAATTGGTATAAGTAGATTGATTTTTAATGAAGAAGAAAATATTTTGAAATATTTAAGTTTTTTCTTTTTAATAATATTTTCTATTCTATGATCTATCAAAAAATAATAATCAAAAGTTTTATCAGTTTCTGTGAGTGATATTGCAGGGAAAAGATGACCTCCTGATCCTCCAGCTATTAGAAAAACTTTACTTCGCATTTTTTTCTTCTTTTATTAGTAATAATATAAATCCAACTATAATTGAACTTGATATAAATGATGAACCCCCATAAGAAATAAAGGGTAAAGTCATTCCTTTTGTAGGAATTATATTTAGAGATGAGGAGATATTAATTATAGCCTGAAAAATAAGGATATTTGCTAAACCTGTCAGCGCGGTGACAATGAAGAAATTGTTGGATCTTTGAGATATGATATGAATTCGCAAATATATTGTAATATATACTGCTATAATCAAAATTGCAAAAAATCCTCCTAACTCTTCACCAATCAAAGAAAAGATAAAATCAGAATGCACATCTGGAAGATTCTTGGCAATAGTTCCTTCTCCAATTCCTTTACCAAATAACCCCCCATTTTCAAAAGAGTCTAAAGATTTAGATATTTGATAATTATCTCCAACTTCAGAAAAGAAAAAATTCATAATCCTAAATTTTACATGCTCTAGAGCAAAAAAACACAATAAAAAAACTAAAATAAAACTTAAAACAATTGGGATGATTATTTTTAAATTTATATTAGAGGCTAAAATTTGTATTAACCACACTGAAAATATCAAAATAAACATTCCAAAATCAGGTTGAAGAATAAGAAGAGAAGAAACAATAGTTAAACATAAAATATTTAAGAAAAATGAATAATCATTCTTTATTTTGTACCTTCCAAGTAATACAGCACTGAGAACAATAAATGATGGTTTGAAAAGTTCGGATGGCTGGAAAGAAAAGTTATAAAATTTAATCCATCTATTTGCACCCTTTGTTTCTGGAAAGAAAAAAATAGCAGCTACACACAAAACTATACTTAAAACAAAAATGAATAAAGAAAGGTAGATTGCGTGCTTTAAGGAAAATTGAGATAATAAAAAAATTATCACTAAACCAGCAATACAAAATATTAAATGTTTTTTTAGAAGAAGATCAGTAGAAAAATAAAATTTCCCTTCAAGATGCTGATTAATGCTAGACATAGAAATAACACCAAAGAGTAAAAGTAGAAGAGTTGAAATGAGTATTAATTTGTCAATATTACTCCACCAATTATTATTTTTTAAAGGGTTAATTTTATTAATCACTTATTTTATCTGTTCTGAAACTAATTTTTTGAATTCCATGCCCCTATCTTCAAAATTATTAAATTGATCAAATGATGAACAAGCAGGGGAAAGCAAAATATTAATATTTAATTTTTGCTTGATTGCGTCTTTAAATGCTTGATTAAATGACTCCCTCAAAGTTCTAAACTCTAAGCAAATAATTGAATTTCTAACTAAAAATTTTTTAAAGCTTTCCCTGCATTCACCGTAAACGTATGCTTTAAGTACATTTCCTAAATTTTTTTCTATCCCTTTCAGTCCACCTTTTTTTTTTCTTCCACCTAATATCCAAAAAATATTTTTAAATGACTTAATTGCAGTTTTTGCTGAATTTACGTTTGTTGATTTGCTATCATTATAAAAATCAATATTTTGAAATGTACCTAAGAATTCAATTCTATGTTCCAATGTGTGAATATTTTTAAGAGAACTCAAAAAATCATCTGTCTTTTGGTTAAGTAGAAAGCTAGATGCATAAGCTGCTAATAGATTCTGAAAATTATGAAGAGCCTTTAAAAAATTTAATTTATTTATAGACATCTCAAAATACTCCTTTGATATATTATTGAAAATTTTAATTTTGTTATTTTCAGTTTTCAAATATATGTCAACATTTTCAGTATACTTGCAACTAATAAGAATTAGCTTTGATTGAAAATTTTTTTTAAAATTATAGGCTATTCTTCTGCAATTAATATCATCAATACAAATTATAGCAAAATTTTTCTTTGTTTGATTTTTAAAAATATTTAGTTTGGAATCTATATATTTTTTAAATGTTCCATGCCACTCAACGTGATCCTTTGATATATTTAAAAGAAAAGCGTAATCAAAATTTAGCTTATCTATTTTAGCTAATTGATAAGACGAGGCCTCTACAACTAATAATGTTCTTTTATTTATTTTTAAGTCAGTAAATGGTGTTCCAATATTTCCACAAGATTTTGAGTCTCGAAAATTCTTATAAGATAAAATTTGGCTTATGAAATGAGTGGTGGTAGACTTTCCATTCGTTCCAGTTACACCGATCAGTTGATTTTTTATATTTAGAATCTTTAAAAACTCTAGATCTGTTACAATTTTAATGTTTAGGTTTCTTGCTATTTTGACGGCTTCGTGAGGTTTGTTTTTTTGATGATTAATACCAGGACTTAAAACCAAATAGTTACAATGTTTAAGTGTTTCTGGTGTCATTTTATTAATTTTAATTTGTAATGAATGAATAACGTCTCTCTTTTCTGGGTTATCATCCCAACATGTAACTGGAATTTTCTCTTTCATTAGATATTTAGCTAAAGAAATGCCTGAAATACCCATACCCAAAATAAAAATTTCTGAATTAAACTGTCTAATCATCTTAGCTTCAAACTAGCGAGACCAAGAAGTGCTAAAATAATTGAAATAATCCAGAATCTTATAACTATCGTTGCCTCAGACCATCCTTTTTGCTCGAAATGATGGTGTATTGGTGCCATCTTGAAAATCCTTTTGCCCGTAAGTTTAAATGAGGTTATTTGAGCAAAAACTGACAATGCCTCAAGCACAAAGATTCCTCCGATTAATGAAAGAATTATCTCATGTTTTGTTGCAACAGCAATTGCCCCAATAGTACCGCCTATTGACAAAGAGCCAGTATCTCCCATAAAGACCATTGCTGGCGGAGCATTAAACCAAAGAAACCCTAAACCTGCACCTATTAATGAGGCGCAAATAATTACCAATTCTCCAGTATCACTTACATAAGGGATTTTTAAATATTCTGAGTAAATTAAGTTCCCTGTAAAGTAGGCTATGAAAGCAAAAGACAGAGTTGTAATCATTATTGGTCCGATGGCTAACCCGTCTAGACCATCAGTTAAGTTGACTGCATTCGCAGTACCAACAATTACAATAGCAGCAAAAATATAGTAAAAATTACCTAGGTCAATAAAAAATCCCTTAGTGAATGGAATAAAAACAATGTTTACTAAATCTGGATTAACAATTTTGTTAAATACATAAACAAATATGAAACATATTAAAAATTCAATAATTAATCTATAGGAGGCTTTGAATCCCTCAGGGTTATTGTTTTTTAGTTTACTGTAGTCATCGAGGGCTCCAATCAATCCAAATAAAATCGTAATACTAAAAATTAACCATACAATGTTACTACTTAGATCTGCCCAAAATAATATCGAAATGAATAAAGAGATGAGAATTAACATCCCCCCCATAGTTGGAGTACCAGCTTTTTTAACGAGATGGCTTTTTGGACCGTCTAGTCTTATAGGTTGACCTTTCCTCTGCACACTTTTGAGTTTTTTTATAAATTTTGGACCGAGAAAAAGAGATATGAAAAAAGCCGTAAAAAGAGCACCACCTGCTCGAAATGTAAGATAATTAAATAAATTAAGAAAATTTAAATTTTCTATATATGGTGTTAGGAAATAGTAAAGCATTGTTATTTGAGCTCGATTAATCTTTTAGAGATCAAATGAAGCTTAGTTGAGTTTGATCCCTTTATCATTATTATATCCTTATTTTCAATGATGCTTAACAATTTATCAAAAACATTTTTATAATTTTTAAAATGAAACTTCAAAAAACTTTCAGGAAGTTTTTCGAAAATTGCATAAGAATGTTTTCCAACAGTTAAAATTATATCTGGTTTGGTGTTAAGCAGATTTTTAACAATTTTTAGGTGACTAGATTTAGACATTTTTCCTAACTCCAACATATCTCCAATCACACATATTTTTCTTGTATGATTTAAATTTAAGTTCTTTAGGTTTTCTATTGCTTTTGCTAATGATTCAGGACTTGAATTATAAGATTCATCAATTAGAGTGAAAGATTTTTTTTCATAAGTGATTTGAAATTTTTTTCCACGACCTTCAATAGGTGTAAGTTTCATTATTGATGGTATAATGTTTTTGATTTTTATATTTAAGATTCTTATTAATCCAAGAATTATGATAATATTTTGTTCCCAGTTACTCGATGATTGATTGTTCTTTAAATTAAACTCTTTATCGATAACCTTGAATTTAGAGACTGATTTTTCTCTTGTTTTAATTCTGAAATCACAATTCTTATTTTGACCAAAAGAATAAATTAGCTTTGTTTTTTGTGAAGCTTTTTTTGAAATAAGATTATAATAATCTGTTTCAAAAGGAATTATTGCCATCGATGTCTTATCAAAAAAACTAAAAATATCAGATTTTTCTTTTGCAATATTTTTTGGATCTTTGAAGTTAGCGGCATGCGCTGTACCTATATTTGTGATAATTCCAACATTTGGTTTGGCAATTTCTGATAATCTTTTTATTTCACCTGGAGAATTCATTCCAAGCTCTAGAATGCAGATTTTTGTGTTTCTTGGCATATTTGCAAGGGAAAGTGGCATCCCAATTTCGTTATTAAAATTACCAATAGTTCTATATGTATTAATTGATCCTTTAAAAATATTAAATATCCATTCCTTTAAAGTCGTTTTTCCACTACTTCCTGTAACACATATTGTTGTTAAATCTTTTATTCTATTTCTAGAAAACTTTGCTAATTTGTGTAATGAGTTAATTGAACTTTTAACATATATAAATCTTTTATCATTTTTAAAGAATTGTTTTTTCCTAAACTCAACTAATGAAGCATAAGCTCCTTTTTCAAAAGCTTCACCAATGTAATTATGACCATCATAATTTTTTCCTTTAATGGGTATGAATAAATTTCCTTTTTTGATTGTTCTGGTATCAATCGATACTCCAGAGAATTCAATTTGACCTCTAAATGCATCTTTCAATAAAAGAGCTTTATTAATTTCTTTAGTGGTTAAAATATTCATTTTTTTTTTAAATACTCTTTAGCTATAATTTTGTCACTGAAAAAAATTTTTTTGTTTTTTATTATCTGATAGTTTTCATGCCCTTTTCCTGCAATAAGTAATACATCTTCTTCTGATAAAAAATTAACCGCTTTTTTAATTGCTATTTCTCTATTTCCAATAACTTTAATTTTTTTTAAATCTTCTGATTTCAGATTGCGAATCATATCATCTCTTATTTTTCTAGGATCTTCAAATCTTGGATTATCGTCAGTTATTACTATTGTGTCGGAATATTTTAAGGCTTCTTCAGTCATTTGACTTCTTTTAAATTTATCTCTATTTCCGCCACATCCAAATACAAGAATTAATTTTCCTGAGGTTATTTTTTTTAATGAAGATAAAACTTTAGTAATTGCATCAGGAGAATGAGCATAGTCTACAAAAACTCTTATATTTTTTTTATCAAAGATTTTTTCTAATCTACCTGATGGATTTTTTAATTCAGAAATGATTTGTAAGTCGGTAGTTCGTAATTTTTTATTAAAAACCAAAATTAGAGAACAAAGCATATTGTAAATTTCAAATTCAGCGCAACAATTGATTTTGAGGGTGATGTACTTATTACAAAAAAAAATTTTTACTTCAAAAATATTATTAACTCTTTTTATTGATTTAATTTTTAAAAAACTTGCCTTTTTCCCATAATCTAAGATTTGTATGTTATTTTTTTTGCATAATTTTAAAAAAAAGTTTGAAAACTTAGAGTCTGTATTAATTACTGCAATTGTTCTTTTTTTTATATGAGAAGTGAATAAAAGTGATTTAGCTAATTTATAATTATTCATTGTTTTATGATAATCTAAATGATCATTTGTAAGGTTTGAGAATCCCACTATGTCAAACTTAATAGGGGAAAGTCTTCTTTGATCGAGTCCGATACTTGATGCTTCAAATACTACTTTTTCACAACCTAATTCACCTAATTTTTTTAATATTTTGTGATTATTTATAACATCTGGTGTAGTAAGTTTAGAGATCATATTGAGCTTCTTTTTATACTGTATCCCCAACGTTCCAATAGATGCTCCATTCATTTTTTTTTTTCTCCAGATTTGATTTACGTAAAATGAAATGCTTGTTTTTCCATTTGTCCCGGTGATCGCAATCTTTTCTTTAATGTTATTTCGAAAAAAAATTGAGCAAACTTTTGAAATAAAAAGTCTAACATCTTCGACTTGGATAAATGCAACTGAATTGCTTTTTCTAAAATTTTTGGGTATCTCGTCACTTTTAGATAAGACAATAGCTATATTTTTATAATTAAGTAAGTCTTTAATGAAATCAAACCCATTATGTGAGCCACCCTTAATAGCTGCAAAAATGAAGTTGTTTCTAACTTGACAAGAGTGAATTGAAATGCCTTTAACAAAAAAATTTAAAGGGTTGGTTATTTTAGTTTGTAAATTTGATTTTTTTATTATGTCTTTTAATTTCATTCTAATTTCTTGAGTAATTGTCCTTAGTTATTATGGGTGAAATTTTTTTTACAATTTTCGAGAAAGTTGGAGCTGCAGTATTGCCACCAGTGGTTTCTTTATTATTTGCGACGTTTTTTTGCGGCTCATCAAAAAGAACAAAAGTAAGAAATTCTGGAGAATTGGCTGGAAAAACACCAATGAAGGAAGTTATTTTCTTTTCTTCTGAATAATTTCCTTTCTCTACTTTTTTTGAAGTTCCTGTTTTACCACCTATTAAAAGTCCTTTAACCTTTGCCTTCTTTCCAGTTCCGTCTATGACTATTTTATGTATTAGTTCATTAATTTTTTGAGATGTGTCAGAGGAGAAAACTTTTACTTTTTTTTGATTAATACCGTTTTTTATTAACAACGGTTGAATTTTATATCCGCCATTAACTAGAGATGAAAAAGCAGTTATTAAACTAATTGGAGAGAGTGACAAGCCGTATCCATAACTAATAAATTTTGAGTGAGATTCCCAATTTATTGGAAGTTTGTTTGAAACAACATTCAACCCTGTTATATTAAGTTTTTCAGTAAGTCCAACTTTTTTAAAAAATTGTTTCTGTTTGTTTGGTCCAAATGATTCGAAAATTTTTACACTTCCAATATTAGAAGATTTAACGAAAACATCATCAAAATTTAAAATTTTTTGATCAATATGATCATCTAGAATATGTTTTTCGTTTGTAATTTGATATCCATCAGAAATCTCAAATTCATTGAATTGAATTTCAGATTCAGACTCATATACCATAGCAGCATTAAAAATCTTCAATGTAGATCCCATTTCGTATCTAGCTTCAGCATTAAGATTATTTTCTGTCTTAGGGAGTATTGACTTAGGATAATTTGGATTGAAGTCAGGGAGTGAGACCATAGAAAAAATTTCTCCACTTTTCACATTCATTACAACTGCAAGAGCTGCCTTAGCCTTGTATTCAATTAAACTTTTGTATAACTCTTCTCTTACAATGTTTTGTATACGCAAATCAACGGTAAGTTTTAAATTTTGTCCTTCAACAAGTTCTTTGTTCATATTCTTTTCAATTTTACTTATTAATTCGTTTGTTTTAAGACCTATCAAATTTGAGAAGATATTATGTTGTGGATAAACTCTTTTTTTTGATTTATGAAGTTTTATAGCTGGATCTCCAACGGATCTTAATTTATTTAGTTCAGTTGGGGAGATATCTTTTTTTATTAAAGAATATTGTTCTTTGTTAAATATTCTTTCAAAAAAAATTGACTCTTTCTCTTCAAAAATTTCAGAGAGGACGTTCTTTAATTTTTTCTTATCTAGCGATTTCTTTATATCAACATAAAGATCATTAGTATCAATGGAAGTAGCAATTATCTC
>CACBON010000008.1 GCA_902540805.1 uncultured Alphaproteobacteria bacterium
GGTTTTACAGTATTTCCTTCGGGATCCGCAGGAACGTCTTTAGCCAGAGCAAGATAAATATCTTTTAATGATAATTCCAGCATAGGACCAGATTTAGCGTTAGCCATGGCAATACCATCAAAGCCGACTTTTATCTCAGTAATATCAGTTACGCCATTTTTTGAGCATTTTTTAACTTCCTTGGATTTTATTCTTCTAGAAGCATTAGTAATGTCTGGATGTTCGGTTCCTAGGCCTTTGCAGAAAAGCTTAAGACCTCCACCTGAACCCGTAGATTCAATTACAGGGGTTTTAAAACCGCTTGTTTTCCCGAATCTTTCTGCCACTACTGTAGCAAAAGGATAAACTGTGGAAGAACCAACAATTTTGATTTGGTCGCGTGCTATTGATTCAGTGCTAAAAGCAAATGCCAAAGCAACAATAGCAAGTGAAGATTTTTTCATATTTCCTCTCTTTATAGTTAAAGGTTAAAAGCAAACAATAAGAAATTAAGTGCATAGAAATATGACATTTATGTTACACTTTTATGACAATGTACTTTTATTACTTTTTACTCATTTAAGGTTCACAAATCTTTAGGTTTTGTATAAAAATTTATTTTTGATACTGATTTATTAATCTCAAACCATTCTTTACACTTGAAGCTTACATTAAAAAAAGCAGAAGTTGTATATTCTTCAATAGCATTTAGATAATATTTATTGTTGCTTCCACTAAAAAAATTCTCAATTGAAGTGGAAATTAAGGGTTCATGTGATACTACCAAAACTCTGTTTAGTTTTGCGTGTAACATGACGGTATCAAATATATTTATTCCTGATGAATGATATAAGTCGTCTAAATAATAGATCTTCGGATCATTGGAAATTTTTTCTAATAATAGTTTTAATGTCTCTTTGGTTCTTCTCGACGGAGAACAAAAAATTTCTTTAAACACTATTTTTTTTTCTTTTTTCTCTAAAAATTTCAGTATTTTTTCGGTTTTTTTTTTACCCTTCATCGAAATAGGTCTTGACATATCGTCTCCATCGAAATTACTCCAATCTGACTTAGCATGCCTAATTAATGATAAATTTAGCATAAAGTGTAAATTAACAATTTAGATAAAAATTTAAAAGGTAAATTAAGTCATTCATGATTTATTTTAATTACTAAATATATTTTAAAAGTGTGATGGTAAAGTGTGATGGAGAAACTTTCTGTATTTTAATCAATTACTTATAATTAAACGCAACTAATTCAAAATCCGTTGAACTTTGCTTCATGTCCGCTCGAGTCGGACTGGGAATACCATTAAATTATTTTTCTTAAATTTGTAATATTTAAAGTTTATATTTAAATATGTTTTTATTATTATTATTTTTAATAACTTTTAGTCAATTATCAGCTAACCCACAAAAGAATTATCAAAGTTTTAATGATGGTCAATCATTTATTAAAAATCAAATTCAAAAAAAAATTAATAAGAACAAAGCTAAAAATGTGATTGTTATCGTTGGTGATGGTTATGGCATTACTACAAACTATATTAACAGATTGAATCAAGGACAAATAAATGGTGGACTTGGAGATGAATTTGTTTTACCACACGAAGAATTAGACCATTTGGCTTTAATAAAAACTTACACTACTAATGGACAAACCCCAGATTCTGCAGGAACATCAACAGCAATACATAGTGGTATTAAAACTAAATCTGGAATTATTGGATTAACAGACAGTTCTATACGTGGCGATTGCATGTCCAAAAGAACTGAGGTGGAAAGTATTGGTGATATATTTAAAAAATTAGATAAGAGTGTTGGAGTTGTTACAAATACTAGAATTACGCACGCAACTCCCGCGGCATTATATGCCCACTCGTTTGACAGGAATTGGGAAGATGACTCCAAAGTTCCTAAAAATTGTTCACAAGATGATATAGCTTTGCAGTTGATCAATTCTGATATTGATCTTGCATTAGGTGGTGGCAAAAGACATTTCTTACCTTTAGAAAGTGTTAGTCAAAAAGGAAAAAGAACCGATTCAAGAAACCTGATTGAAGAATTTAAAAATAGCGGGGGAATTTATCTTAATAATGAAAATGACTTCCAAAACTATAAAATTAATACTAAAAAAAGATTAATCGGTCTTTTTGCTGATTCGCATTTTCCCTATTTAGCAAAGGAAGAAAACAAACCTTCTCTTTTAGATTTGTCAAATTTAGCTATTGAATATCTAAATAAAAACAAAAATGGTTATTATCTATTAATAGAGGCCGGAAGAATTGACCACGGACATCATGCTGGAAAACTAAATTACGTTCTCAGACAAACCCAACAATTCAACAAACTTATTCAAAATATTATTCAAAAAGTAAATCTACAAGAAACGTTGTTAATCGTCACCGCTGACCATGCTCATTCTCTTGGCATCAATGGGTATTGTGGAAGAGGATCAAAAATAAATGGTATATGTTATAGAATTAACCCCAAAGAATCTAAACATCAAAGTAAACCTAATTTAGGTTTAGACGGGAAACCTTTTTCAGTTGTAAACTACCTGAATGGACCTGGAAGTGTTTTTGAAAAAAAATATTTTTTACAATATGCTTTTCGAAAAAAGTTATCTGATTTTGATTATGAGGATATTGAATTTGACCATGAAGCTCTTGTACCACTTTTTAAAGAATCTCATTCTGGTTTAGATGTAGTTGCATATGCTTCCGGTCCTTTTTCATTTCTATTAAATGGAACTATTGAGCAAAATTTTTTATTTCACGTTATTAATTATGCAATAAAAAATTCAAATATTGATTGATCATAATCAGCCCATTAATAGGGAAATCTAATAAAAATTTGAATCTTTAATATTTCACAATGTTGTAACAAAAAAAAAATAAATTAATAAATTTTGAATTTATAATTTTTTTATTTAGAGGTTTTTATGTACATCTATACTGTCAACTTTGGAAATTATGATAGAATCTCAAATGAACATTTTTATTCAAAAAAAGTAAGATATATTTGTTTTTATAATCAAGAAATTGAAAAAAAAGGTGAATGGGAATATGTTAAAATTAATTCATCAAAAGATAATAGATATCTATCAAGAAATTTCAAAATAAACTTTAGTAAGTATTTCCCAAAAGAATCTAATGTAATTTATGTTGATTGTAATAGGGTGATTACAGAAAAATTAATTAATTTTTCATTTGATTTTTTTGAAAAAAATTCATTTGGAGTTTTAAAGCATTCTGCAAGAAAAAGTCTTCTCGATGAGCTAATAGATTGGTACTTAATATCTGTTGCTGATGAAAAGGATCTTATAAACTTATTCAAATATTTAAAGAGGATCAAGTATATGTATGATCAACACTACTGTCCTCATTGCTGTTTAATTCTAAGAAAGAACAATATACAAAATATTCGATTTTCTAAAGTCTGGTGGTATTATTACAAGAAATTTAACATTCGTGATCAATTACCCTTTTCTATTTGTTCCCTAAAACTTAATGCTAAACCAAAATTATTTATCAACAAAAATTTAATTTATACCAAAAGACATTTATATTCCTACAAGAAAAAAAGAAGAAACATTAAAGCACTATCTAACTTAATCAAACAATATAATCATATCACAAATCATGATATAAATTTAACACCAGAAACATTATTGTGGAGAAACTATAAGTTGGCTAAGGAGATTTAGCCCCCATCACCCCTTATCATAAGCTTAATGATTTCTAGTATTAAAAATCTCTAAATATTTTAGGCAATTTGTTTGAATTTTTTTAAAACTTTTCGATAATTTAAAAATGTTTAATACGAGCGTTAAATAGAAAAATTTTAAAAGTGTAAATTTTACAGGAATTTTAATTCATAAAGTTTGAGTTTATTATTAATCTTTAGAGAACGATGGTCACTATTAAGTTGTTCAGATATTTTTTCATAACAAAAAAAACATGCATCTTTTCTATTTGAGAATGAAGAAAACTTTTTAGCTTTGTGAAAGTTAACTTTAACTTCACTTGCACCCAATCCTAAGAATTTCCAAAGATGAGAAAATAGATCCATTCCTCCAAACCAAGCCAAGAAGGGTCTATAAAACTTATTCAGTGGCAGTCCATCAAGTTTATTATATGATAGTGAGACGGGTTGGATATAAAAATCTCCTAGTTCCTTTGAATCAACTATCGAAAATAAAGAGCTCTTAAACCTGAGAACGTTTGATCCATCACTAGATGTTCCCTCTGGAAAAAAAAGTACATTGGAATCTTTTTGAAGAGATTTTTCAATTAATGAAATTTGATTTCTTAATGATCTAATATTATTTCTTTCTACAAATATTGTTTTTGCAATGGTACAAAGTTTATTAATTATTGGCCATTTTTTAATTTCTGACTTAGCGACAAAAACTGTATTTATCAGTGATCCATATACTATTATATCCAGGTAAGATATATGATTTGAGACAAATAAAGTCCTTCTTTTCTCCGGCAAACCAGAAACATTAACTTTAACTCCAATTATGTTTATTATGCCCTTAAAAAATAAACTAAAGAAAAAAGAAAAAAATCTTTTAGAAATTAAAGAAATAATTAAATGGATAGAAGAAATAAATAAAATCCATGGAATCAATATTGCCAGTCTTAAAGTTGATAGTATTGGTGAGTACAGCATTAATGTGTATTTTTTAAATATAGTTGAGAGTATTTTTTTTGGATTCTTTTTGCTTCTAATATAACTAGGACATCAGTAGTATTAAACTTTTTATCCACAATTGCGCCAGAACCTACAGATGCTCCAACTCTAATGTAAGCTTTAATCAATGGGGGTAGCTTTCTAAACTCTTCATTAGAGTCGAGCAACTTTTTCTTAATTGGTTTAAAATTTACTTTTATTTGCTTTAGAGGGTTTGTTTTTAAATGATGTGGGGATGAATGAAAGTGCCTTAAGTATGAAAGTTGATTTCTAAACAAATTATGATTACTTGATGGGAAGCTTGCACAGCCAAAAACTATATCAACCTTATTTTTAGCAATATAAGTAGCAAGCCCCCTCCATAATAGTTTTATTATTTTTCCATCCCTATAATTTTTATGAACGCACGATCTGCCTGCTTCTAAAAGCGTTAATGATTTTTCATTGGTTAACTTAGAAATATTAAACTCTGTTTGACTGTAGAATCTTTGTGATTTCATAAATTTTGGTTTTAAAAGTAACCTGTATGTTCCCACTACGTAATCGTCAGAAATTGATTTATCAATTACTACTAAGTGGTCACATAATTTATCAAATTCATCTGAATCATAATTGTTTTTTTCTGATTCACCAAAAAAACTTTCGTATCTTAGTTTCTTAACTTTGTGTATTAATTTATCTGTATCGTCGATTATTTTTAACTCAATAGAACCTTGATTGAAATTTAGTGTTCTCGAGTGAATAGAAAAATTATTCTCAGGTTTTATTTTCTCTAATAATCTAGAATTTCTAGACCAACTTCTCACATAAATGACGTTCTTAGCAACAAATTTAACTTTCTTTAGAATTATTTTAATTTTTTCAATTCTATTATTGAACCTTGGACCTTGATTTTTTTCTTGATTGTTTTTTTTTAATCGAAACCGCATATTTTGTAATAATTTGATTTACTAACTACTACATGTAGAATAACGAATATTTGTTTCAGTTTTATAGAATATTTATGACAAAAAAGTTTGAGGAGTAGGAAAATCTTTCTAATTGAATTTTAATTCATAAATTTGTAACAAAATTATAACATAGTAAGCTATGGTTTCCCTAAAATCTGACCATATAGACAAAGAGACAATTGGGATGCTTCGAACAATTCATCAAAAGCAAGTTCAATTAATCTCTCTAGCTGATCAGAAAGCCAACATACTGATGGGCGTCATCATAATTGGCCTCAGTATAATCGCATCTAATTTTTTTAAATACGACTATCAAAATAATTCCCATACACAAAATTTTTTAATTTTGTGTTTTTCATTGTTTGAGCTAATTTCTCTATTATTTGCTGTTTGGGTTATTACACCAAGATTGGTTAAGGAAAAAAAAAATCAGGAAATAAGTAAAAGTAAAAATCCTTTATTTTTTATGGAATCATCAAATATTAGCGAGGAGAAATATGTAAAGTACATGCTTGAACAGATTAAAAGTCCTAAAAGAGTATATGAACTTATGCTAATTGATTTTTATCAAATAGGGTTTGTTCTTAAGGAAAAATATAAATATTTAAGTATTTCGTATATGCTAGCAATTCTTGGAATTGTTCCTGCAGTGATTTTAATAATTTTAGTTTTCCTTGAAAAAAGTTAAAAATGATTAATTAATCAGAGAAATTTTTAATATGATTCTTTTATATTAATTGTTAAAATCTTATTTCGTATTGTTAATGAAGCTATTGAAAATTTCACTGCTAACTGACTATATGTTCTTAAAAATCCGTTAAACTTTGATTCATTTACGTCCTAGTTCAATATAACTTGGCATGCCTAAATAACGATAAATTTAGCATAAGATATGGCTAACAATTTAGATAAAAATTTAAAAGGTAAATTAAGTCATTCATAATTTTTTCTATTAATAAATATATTTTAAAAAAGTGTGAGAGTGAAATGCGTGAGAGTAAATTGAGACTCTTAATGAAAGTGTCTTTTAATTACTTTTTAATGATTCAAAGGCATCTGAAATATTTTTCATGCCCCTTTCAAACGATTGTCCGAAAAGCAGATAGGTTTTTTTTGCTTTAAAATTAACCTTATTTATGGAATTAATTGTTAATTTACAATGATCCAAATTATTATAGTTAAGTCTGCCTGTGATATGATGCGCCATTCTTAAAAGTTGTCCCAATATTTTAACTTTAATGAGATTTTTTTTTGAAATCTTTTCTGAATAAGACAAAGCAAAATTTTCCTTAAGATTGTTTGAATATCTAAAGTAAAGAATTAAAGCAAGCATAATTCTATTTTGCCTATCTAGGTGAAAAAATTGATGGTATAAGATTTTTTCAAGAGCAAAAATTCTTCTATGCTCTGGATGCAAAGCCGACGCTATGTTTGTAAGCCAGCATGCTGAAAGTAAAAGATTTTGATCCATTTTCAAAATATCATTAAACGGTAAAATCCAACTGAATAATTTCTCGGCATTTCTTTTCTTAATTGTTCCGCGAGCTATTTTTCTAATTTGGCTTAAAAACGGATCCACGCCTTTGTCTTTAACTAGATCATATAGAACACCTTCTCTAACTCCAGTGTTAGTAAAAAAGATTTTTTTTATCGACATCTTTTGAACTAACATTTCTAAAACATTAAAGGTGTATGGGATCGATTTTTTTCTTGATTTGAATAACTGGCTTAAAAACTTTTCATCAACTGTATTTTTATTTACAAAAATTCTTGTTCTTAATTCATTCAAAAATTCAACTGAATCAACTTTATAATCTTGAATTATTTTTAAATCTTCACTTTTTATGTGCATATGCAATTTTGCTAATGCTCTAAAGGACCCTCCAACTGCATAAAAATTTGAGTATTTATTTAATTTTACTTTTTGTATGGAATCTTTAATATATTTACGTACCTTTTTGTCATCAAAATTCCCAATTTTTTTAAGGACTACATGTCCTATAATTAAAGAATCAATAAATTTTATTTGTTTCGAAGTATTAACTTCAGTTAATTCAAGACTACCGCCGCCAAAATCGCCAACAATTCCATCGATTTCGTGGTGTGAAAAAAAAACACCTTTTGCTGATAACTCTCCCTCTTCTTCTTCCGTTAAAACTCTTATATCATGGTCGAACTCAGATTTTAGTTTTTTTACAATAAGATTTTGATTTTCTGCAAGTCGCAAAGCAGCTGATCCAAAAATATGAAGATTTTTTTTTTTAACATTTTTACATAAATAAAAAAATCTTTTTAATACCTTCATTAAATTTTGGAGTTCTGATTCATCTATTCTTTTCATGAATATTCCTTTTCCCAAATTTAAAGTAACTTTTTCATTAAAGATGACACTAGCTGAAAACTTTTGCTCATCAAAAATGACAAGCCTAACTGAAGATGAGCCAATATCAATTATGGCAATTGGATTATTTTTATTACTCATTTTTTTTTAAATTTTGATCCTCTGCCAGATAAAGATGGATTGTCTATAAAATACTTATGTGCAGAAAAACCAACTGATTTTGAAGCAATGCGTTCGTAAGACCCGTTAGATTTTAATTTCCAACTATTTTTTTTATCTTTTAAGTATGCAACCATTATTTGATTCAGAATTTGTTTTTGAACAGTTTGGTTGGTTATGGGAATAAAAGCTTCTACCCTTCTATCAAGATTTCTTGTCATAAGGTCAGCTGAAGAAATAAAAACGAAATTTTTTTCATTTGGCATTTTATTCCCGTTGGCAAAACAAAAAATTCTGCTGTGCTCCAAAAACCTTCCTATAATACTTTTTACCTCAATATTCTCAGAAAAACCAGGAATTCCTGGCCTTAGTCCGCATATACCTCTTACTATTAGTTTTATTTTAACTCCATTCTGTGAAGCAAAATATAATTGATCAATGATATTACTATCAATTAATGAATTAACTTTGATCCATATTTGAGCAGGTAGATTCTTTTTTTTATTTGTAATTTCATTGTTGATAAGAGAAGTCAATTTTTCCCTAAGAAATTTTGGTGAATATGTCAACACATTCATTTTTTCTGGCTTTGTATAACCAGTTATAAAATTAAAAACTTTTAAAGCGTCATTTGCCAAATCTTTATTACATGAAAAAAAAGATAAATCAGTATAAGTTTTTGCAGTTATAGGGTGATAATTTCCAGTTCCAAAATGAACATACGACACAAGCTCATCACTTTCCTTTCTTGTTACAACTGAAATCTTAGCGTGAGTTTTGAGATTTACAAATCCATATACGATGTGCACACCAGCTTTTTCTAAATCACGCGCCCATTTGATATTTTTCTCTTCATCAAAACGAGCTTTTAATTCCACTATTGCTGTTACTGACTTGCCATTATTAGAAGCATCAATTAAAGCTTTAATTATTGGCGAGTTTTTGCTCGTTCTATAAAGTGTTTGTTTAATCGATACAACAAAATCATCTATTGCTGCTTGTTCCAAAAAGTTTACAACAACATCAAAACTCTCAAAGGGATGGTGAATGATAATATCCTTTTTCTTGATTGCTGAAAAACAACTCCCATTATAATCTATGATTCTTTGCGGAAATCTTGGCTTTATTTTTTTAAATTTAAGATCTTGATCGGCGTGCTCGACAATCTCATTTAGTGAATTAATATCCAAAAGTGAATTTACTCGAAAAATTCTTTCCTCACTAACTTTGAGCGATTTTTTAATAAAAGAAAGTAATTTTTTTTCTACTCTTCCTTGAATATATAAACCAATAACTGTTCCTCTCCTTCTTTTTTTTAGAGCAGTTTCGAATGAGAGAATTAAATCCTCAGCCTCTTCTTCAAATTCAATATCACTGTCTCTGATAACTCTAATTAATGAAAAACTTTTTAGCTTAAAATCTGGAAAGATAATTTTGATGTTATTTTTTATAATATCCTCAGATTTAGCAAAATTATTGGGATTTGAAACTTTGAAAAATCTTTGGAGTTTTGGTGGAAAAATAACTAGAGAATAAGATAGCTTCCCTTTTTTATTTATTAAAGCACATACCATTGTAATGCTTTGATTTGGCAGAAATGGAAATGGATGAGCACTATCAATTGCTAAAGGTGTTAAAGAAGGCAGTATCGATTTTTTGAATACTTCAACTATTTTCTTTTCTTCTTTTTTGAAATCTTTTGGTATTTCCAAAACTTTTATTTTTTTTGTGCTTAATTTTTTTTTAAGGCTATTCCAAATATTTTGTTGTTTTTTTAAAAGTGACCTCAAAGATTTTGTAACGTCATTAAACTGTTGCCTGGCTGTTCTTCCGTCATCAGTTCTCATGGAAACTTTCTGTTTCATCAGTCGGTAAAGTCCTGCAACTCTTACCATATGAAATTCATCTAAATTATTTCCTGAAATTGAAAGAAATCTTAGTCTCTCTATTAACAGATTCTGAAGGTTTTCTGATTCGTTCAAAACTCTATCATTGAAACTCAACCAAGATAACTCTCTGTTGATGAAACGCATCGGAGAATTTTGAATGTTTTTATTAAATTTTTTGTTCATTATAACTTTCCTGGAGGAAGGATGTTAAATACAAACAAAAAGCAATCATGATTGTTGATAATGCTAAGCTTAAAGTTAGCCCGCCAAATTGATAAGATAATCCAGATAAAAGGGTTCCGAAAAACCTTCCAGTAGCATTAGCCATATAGTAAAAGCCAACATCAAGAGAAACTCTGTTCATTTTTGAGAAATGCAAAATCAAATAAGAATGAATAGACGAATTAACAGCAAATATTCCACAAAAAATAAAAAGACCAGAAAATAAAAAAATTGTTGTCAGAAAAATTTCACTGAAAAAAAATAGTAAAAAAGTTAATAAGATTAGATTAATTAGGAGGTAGAGAACCCAATTTTTTGAGATATCTACCAAGTTAATTTTTCTGTTGCCCTCCTTTAAGAATAATTTTGGTGAGTAAGCTTGAATTATTCCGTAGAGAATTATCCATGCGGCCATAAAGCTCCCAATTATAAAGAAGGCTTTTTTATTCCCATCTACCGAACCATCCGAAAAAACACTGTAAAAAAAAATTGGCAATCCAACCACAAACCAAACATCACGTGCTCCAAATAAAAAAATTCTTGCTGCAGATAGAAAATTAATGTTTTTAGATTTTGAAAATACATCGAATATTTTTGCTTTATTATTTTTATTTATAAGATCATTCTTTAAGAAAATAAAACTACATACCAAAATAAAGGTAACAATAACAACCATTGAAATTAATGAATTATAAAAACCTATAGTTGCTAATAATGCACAGCCCAGCAAAAATCCGAAACCTTTTATAGCATTTTTCGAACCTGTTAAGATTGCCACCCACTTAAAAAGGCTCGATTGATTATCTGGTGCTAAAAGTTTAACTGCTGATTTAGAGGACATCTTTGTTAAATCTTTTGCAATGCCGCTTAATCCTTGGACGATTAAAACATAAAAAATCGAAAAGTTTTGACTCCAATTTTCATCCAATTGTGATAGAGAGTAAAGAGATATAATTTGAACAGTCAAACCTGCATATAAAGTAAGCTTAAGACCGTATCGAGCGGCTAACCATCCAGCTGAAGGATTTGTAAAAATCCCAGCCAGTTCATAAAATAGAAATAAATATGCGAGTTGTAGTGGTGAAAAACCATTTTGATGAAAATGAAGTAAAACTAACATTCTCAGTGCCCCATCACTAAGCATAAATACCCAATAAGCAAAGGTAACTATCAAATAAGAGAATTGTTCTTTAGACAAAAAAATCATAGAGATTCACTTACAAATTCGCAAATATCAACCATTCTTTTTGCGTAAGCGATTTCGTTGTCATACCATGCATAAACTTTTAGTTGTCTCTTGTTTATAACCATAGTAGAACACGCATCAATAATTGCTGACCTGGTATCATTTACATAATCTGCTGATACAAGCTGAGCTTCCTCATAGCCTAAAATCCCTTTTAAATCATTCTCAGAGGCATCTTTAAAAAAGTTATTTACTTCTTCTTCAGAAGTATCTCGTTTTAATTCAAAAACACAATCCGTTAATGATGAATTTAAAAGTGGGACTCTAACAGCATGACCATTAAGTTTTCCTTCTAATTGAGGATAAATAAGAGATATTGCTTTCGCACTTCCTGTTGTTGTGGGAATCAAAGAATTTAAAGAGGACCTAGATCGTCTGATATCTTTTCCAGGTTTGTCGACAATTGTCTGTGTGTTAGTTACGTTATGTATTGTTGTAATTGACCCATGTACTATGCCAATTTTTTCGTGGAGTACTTTTACAACAGGCGCTAAACAGTTTGTTGTACAACTAGCAGCTGTAATTATTTTATGAGTATCGGGAATATATGTTTTATGGTTTATTCCAAATACTATATTTGCAACATTTTTTTCATTAATTGGTGCAGAGACAATTACTTTCTTAACACCATTATCAAAATAAGGGGCTAATTTTTTTTCTGATTTGAAGACTCCCGTGCAATCTAAAACAATATCTACACCTTCTAGTTTTAAATTTTCAATTTTATTTTGATTATTAAAAATTAGTCTTCGATCATCAATTGAAATTATATTCTGGTCGGTAGAAAATTTGGCATTCCAACGACCATGAACAGTGTCAAACTCCAACAAATGGCAATGTGTGTTTATAGTTCCAACTGCATCATTAATCCAAGCTAAATCTAAATTTTTTTCTAGAAGAAATTTGAGTACATATTTACCAATTCTTCCAATTCCATTAATTGCATACGTTGCCATGATGAACCTGTACTTTGGTAGTGTTACAGTTTTATGACAAAAAGCTCTTAACTAGCCAAAAATACACATGTCATCTTACGTAAAAGTGTTACGTAAGGTGACATATTATATTTTATTTATTTTGTTGTCTCAGGTTTTTCTTCTGATGTAGGAGAGGTGATATCCGTTTTTATGTTTATATTTTGAGTAGAAACTTTATCTAAGCTCCCATTTGATTTTGTTAAATCAATTTTTTTTGTTTTTGACTTATTTTTGACAGTGGACTGAGAAGTTTTTGTAGTTTTTTTATCACTTTTTTTAAGTCGAGCTTTTAACTTTTTATTGTTACTTTTTAATTTTTTAATAACTTTTTTAGGTTTATTAAGTTTAGATTCTAATTTCTTATTATCCTTTTTTAATTTACTAACGTTTTTATTAGGTTTCTTAAGTTTTGACTCTAACTTTTTATTAACCTTTTTTAATTTACTAACCTTTTTTTTAGGTTTTTTGAATTTAATTATTTTAGCTTTTAAATTTTTATTTTTCTTTTTTAAAACCTGAATTTCTTTTTTCTGATCAGATTTTTTTTTCGCACCTTCAATTGCTAAACACCCTAATTTTACAATTTTTGGTAGCTTTTTAGATTTACTCATTTTTTTAAGACTTAAACCTGTTAAGCGAGAAAATTTCTTATTAGAAATCTTATTTTTTTTCCCCCATCTTTTAAGCTGAGTTGGTTTTTTAAGTGGTTGCATTTTAATTCCTCCTTTTAACTTTACATTTATGCATTGTAATTCCTAGAAACAACATATACAAATATACGCAATTATTGCATATTGTCAATTATTTAAAACTTTTGTTGTTTGTTGTATTTTCTGTTAATTTTTGTTTGAGGGACTCTAAATCCTGATCTAACTTATAGTGTGACCAATCACTAAAAGACAAACAAACTGAATACTTCTTTTTTAAAATATTGGTATTTTCTTTTATGTTTGAAGCGCTTTTAAGTTGGCCGTTAATTATCTCAGACATAAACCTACACGAATTCTGAGTATTATATGTTTCTGTGGTAGTTTTACTTACGTCTGTTACAAAGCCGTCAGAATCATAAAGAGGGCCAAAAAACGTTACAAAAACAATAACCCAAGTCATTTTCTTTTCGTTTGGTTGTCTAAACTTCTTTTTTTAAAAACAAAGTCCCAATATAGCAAATGTCCATACATATATAATCTCCTAGGCAGTTATCCACACGCAACTGTTGCGTGTTAATAATAAAATATACGCACTGATTGCGCATATGTCAATATTATTTTGTAATAATTTTTTTTTTTTGGTATTAATACTTAGTTTCTTAAAGTCTATGGAAAAAGAACAGTTCAAAAAATGGAGAAAAAAGAATGGTTTTTCTCAAGCAGAGGCTGCTAATGTACTTGGCCTAAAAAGGAGAATGATTCAGTATTATGAGAAGGGTAAAAAAGGAGAAAAAGATATACAAATACCCAAATATATAAAATTAGCATGTGAAGCGATAGAACTTAAGAAAAAGTTAAAGAAACTGGTTTAATTTTAAAAGGAGTAAAATTATGAGCGATAATTTTGACATCAAAGTTGGTGAGTCACTAATTGCTGGAGGACCACCAGGAACAGCAGCTGAGCCGGAAGTAGTTATCGGAAAATTTAACGGCCCATTTGGAACAGCTTTCGCAACTTTACTAGGCAATCAAGTTAAAGGACATACAAAAGTTCTTGCGATAATGAACACAGACGTAATGGTTAGGCCAGCAACATTAATGGTGAGCAAGGTCACTGTCAAAGACGACAGATATACCAATATTTTAATGGGAACAGTTCAAGGAGCTATTGCTAATGGTGTGTTAGATTCCGTTAGAGAGGGTTATATTCCAAAGAAAATAGTTAATGATGTAGGCATTATTGTATCAGTTTGGTTGAATCCAAGTGTAGCTGAAGACAAAAATTTAGATCACAAAATACTTTTTGATATTCATCGTAAGGCGACCACGAGTGCAATAAAGAAAGCAATGAAGGACGAGCCATCGATAGATTGGCTTTTAGAAAACCAAGATAAAATTGTTCATAAATACTTTGAAAAAGCATTAGATTCAAAAAAATAATGTATATACACATTAAAAAGGTTTCTGAAGTTTTAAGACGTTCTTTTAAAGTTACCTGCAATCTTATATAAAAAGTGTATATACACTAAAAAAATCTCTTCAATATTGACACATATGTAACAAACACAAAAGCAAGTGAACAAAGAACAGCTGCACTGCCTAAATCTTTGGCTCTTTTTGAAAGGTCGTGATGTGAAAAAGAAATTCTGTCAATAGTGGCTTCAATGCTTGAATTAAGTAATTCAATTATGAGTAAAAGCATAATACTTCCAATCATGAGAAGTTTTTCTGTGACCTCGGTTGGAAATATAAAAGCAAGAGGGATTAATATCAAAGTGAGAAGTAATTCTTGTCTGAAAGCACTCTCCTCCTTAAAAGCAAATATAAATCCTGAGAGACTATTTATTAAGGCAAAATATAATCTCTTCAACCCAGTATTCTTTTTATGTGGATTCTCTTTAAAGACATATGTTTTTGGATCCCTTTTTTTTGAATTTTGTAGATTAGATTCAAAGATATTGACAACATTCTCCCAGGTGAATTTTTTTACATAATGTAAAGGTTTGTTGGCGGGTATTTTTAATGCATTTAAACAGGCGATTTTAAGATTTTTATTTAGAACCCCTGCACCACTTTTTCCAATAACATTAATTGGCCCTGCAACTGGAAATGCTGCTACTGGTAGTCCACACGCCATAGCTTCTAGTAATACTAGTCCGAAAGTATCAGTTTTGCTTGGAAAAACGAATAAATCTGCTTTTCCGTAGTATTCATGTAATTCATGTTGTTTTTTTTCACCAAAAAATTTGACATTTGGATATTTTTTTTCGAGTTTGTGTCTATCTGGACCATCACCTACAATCCATTTTTCACAGTTAAGATCTAATTTTAAAAATGCTTCTAAGTTTTTTTCAATAGCAACTCTTCCTATGTTTATCAAAATCGGTTTGTCATTTTTCTTTTTTTGCAAAGGGGGTTTGAAAAGTTTAAAATCAACACCTCGTGGCCATATTGTGGTATTATTTATATTCCACTTTTTTAAATCTTCTATTACTGATTTTGTAGGAACAAGTATTTTATGTGCTTTACTATGAAACCATTTTAGATAACCATAACTTATAAAAAGAGGAATCCTAATTCTCTTATATATATATTCTGCAAATTTTGTATGAAATGAAGTTGTATAAACAATTCCATTTTTCACCACATAATTTCTTCCTGCTAAACCGAGTGGACCCTCAGTTGCAATATGAATAGCATCTGGATTGAATTCTTTAATTAACTTTTTAACTTTGTTCCCTGGAAAAAAAGATAATCGGATTTCAGGGTAAGTAGGACAAGGAAATGTTTTAAACAGATTAGGTGTTATCATTAAAACATTATGACCTTTTTTTTCTAAAAGTTCTTTTGTTTTAGATAACGTATTGACCACTCCATTAACTTGAGGGTGCCAGGCATCTGAGACAATTACTATTTTCATAACTAGGAAATTAAGTTTTTTGTGGGAGTTGAAAGTGACTTGAATGCACTTGAGAAATTCTAGATGACCAGTCGACAATCTCTAGATTACCATCGAGGTGTTCTACAATCGCGGTCATAGACTCTACCCAATCACCGCTATTACAATATATTATATCATGAATTGATTTGAACTCTGCTTTGTGTATATGCCCGCAAACAACACCATCAAACCCTCTTCTTTTTGTTTCCTTAATCATTACTAATTCATAGGCAGTAATAAATGAAACAGCTTTTTTTACCTTTTGTTTAATAAACTTTGATAATGACCAGTAAGGTAGCTTTAAAAATTGTCTAATATTATTAAATAGATTGTTTAAGCGGATTAACATAGCGTAACCCTTGTCACCAACATATGCGAGCCAGCGAGCATGTCTAATAACGCTATCAAATTGATCTCCATGAATGATCCATAATTTCTTACCCTTGAGAGTGGTATGGGAAGCTTCTTTTTTTATTATTATATCTCCAAAATTCACGCCAATATATTTGCGCGCAGCCTCATCATGGTTACCTGGTACAAATACAACTTTTACTCCTTTCCTAGCTTTTCTAAGTAATTTTTGGATAACGTCGTTGTGAGCTTGTGGCCAATACCATTTTTTCTTTAATCGCCATCCATCGATAATGTCTCCTACAAGAAAAATTTTTTCGGACTTTGAAACTTTAAGAAACTCTAAAAGCAATTCTGCTTTGCAACCGCTTGAACCTAAATGAACATCTGAAATCCATATTGTTCTGTAATGATTGTGTTTAAAGGAAACGCCATCCATTCATATCATTTATCAAATAAATGTGTCAAAATTATTACAACACTACATATAGTGTTACTAATATGATATGACACAAAAAAAAAGAGGCTTATAAAGCCTCTTTTTAATTTTTTAAAATTATCTAAGGAAAGAAAATTTTACCATTTAAGGTGTAGTCTTGCTTGTAAGGTGGAAATGTCAGATGGCGTACCTCTAGCATTATCAAGATCATATTCACCGTAAGCATACTCAAACATGGCTCTAACATTGGAATTAAAGTAGTGGTTAAAACCCATGGTATGAACTTGTCCAGCTCCACCGCCACCATCACGTGAACCTACGCCTGTTCCAACATCGTCAAAATCATTAGCGTCGATCCATTCATACTGATACTTAGGAACAAAACAGTGTCTTTTGCATTTAAGACCACCAACAGCTCCTTTTTTTCCGCTATGCTTATACTTACCAGTAATCGCATAAGAGATACCAATCGAGCCTCCATAAATATTGTAGTCATCACGAGTCGAGAGAACCCCACTACTAACTTCTTCTGGATCAAATGTATATTTACCGATTTGATATTCGGTTTGTAACAATAAAGCATCGTTGAAAATCAAGGACAATTGAGGACCATGAAATGTGTGAGTATCAGCAGTTGTTAAATTACCAATATCAATAGGCTTATCAACAAAAGTGTGAACACCGTTGGCTCTAGCACTGTTTGTATCATAAGTTTCAGAGCCAGACATATTTAAGTATCCAAAATGATACCCAAAAAGAGTAGATAATGGACCACCTACTAATGGCGTGTCAGTTTTGTAATGATAATGAACTGCAATACTAGCTCCGTAATGTTCGCTTTCATTATCAGCATTTCCTGCTACACCACTATCACCGATAGGTTGAACCAAACCCGACTCTAGACCACTAAAAATACCCATTTTAGCGTGAAATTGTTTACCAAGAGCCCCTGACGTGTCATAAACTATACCCATTCTTTGAGCAAAGTTCATCATCTCGTTATGAAGAGGTCGTTCCATGTAGATAAGGTTGTTAGAACTCGTATTCTCATAAAGACCTTGACCACTTTTTACGTTACCAAAAGAAAATTTACCAACTCCTTTAATACTTTTTGAAATAAAGGCATCTTTAATAACAACATTTCTAACCTTGGAGTTAGCACTTCCTTCAGCAAAGTCAGGTTGGATAACCCAAGCCCATCCATTACCAATTTTACCTTTGATATCAAATCTCAGTCTTCTGAATTCAGCACCAAAACCGTTTCCAGTTTCATGCTGAGTCATGGTATGAGTACCTGATTCATAATCAACCAATTGGGTAAGATCGTACATCATACGACCACCAATTTTAAATTCATATTTTCCATCCGCACTTTTGATGCTAAGACCTTTTCCTTTTTTAAAGTAAGCTTTGTTATCTCCAGAACCTTTGGACATCTGTTCTTTCATTTTTAGTATTTCGTTTTGCAGAGCATCGATCTGTGCACCAACGTCTTGTGCTTTGGCGTTTGTAATCAGACCGCTTATTGCCATGATTGCAATACCTGAGTATAATTTTTTCATAATATTCCCTCGTAAAGTTAAAAAAGTAAGCTAGTAATCTTTTGTTACAACTTTATGACAAACAAGCTTTTAATGAAATTTAAACAAGTTTGTTGCAAAAAAACAACACCAATTTATATCAACAAAATAACACTAAATTAAAAGAAAAATTTTTAATAAGATTTGTATTTTTCAAACGTTACAGAAAATGATGACCCCTTGTTAACTTCGGATTGAATATTTAATTGTGCATTATGTCTGTTTAAAATATGTTTGACAATTGAGAGACCAAGGCCGGTGTGACCAGTATCTCTTGGTCTTGAGGTGTCAATTCTATAGAACCTTTTGGTCAGCATTGGAATATTTTGATTTGAAATTCCAATGCCAAAATCTTGCACAAGAAACACTACGGTATTTAGTTTTGTCATTAATTTTATTTGTACAGGTTTCTTGGACTGACTGTGGGTTAAAGCATTTTCTATGATATTAAAAAAAACTTGCTCTAATTCTGATTCATCACCAATAATCTCAGTTTTTCTTTTAGGAATTGAAAACTGATATTTTGTTTTGCTCAAAAACTTTCTTTCTTTACATGTTTTTCGAATATTTTCCAAAATTTCGTTAAGATTAACCTTGCCTTCAGGGGGGATATATTCAATCCTTTCAATTCGTGTAAGAGAAAGGAGATCTTTAACTAACGATGACATTCGGCTAGCTTCATTGAACATAGTTTTAAGGAATTCTTCCTTTTTTGAATTTTTTTTGGGAGACTCATTTATTAAAGTCTCACAGTATCCAATAATTGATGCAATTGGAGTTTTTAATTCATGACTAGCATTTGCTATAAAATCTCTCTGAATATTCTGAATATTGTGTTGAGATGTCGCATCAAATAGTCTTATAAAATTTAATTTATTTTTACCTAAATCCCTTCGACCTGAAATCCAAATATTAAAGATTTTTTCCTTTGGATAAATTAAATTCAACTCTTTCTCAACAGGTTTCTTTTGTTTAACAGATTCATCGATAAGCGAGCTTAGTTCTGGTATTCTAATAGCTGAGAAAATATTTTTTTGCTTTGAATCTTCTCCAAAAAAATTAATGGCTTGTTCATTCATTTCAATAATTATGTTGTTTTGGTCAATTATAAGAAGGGGGTCAGGAAAAAATTGAAAAAAATAGTCATAGAAAAAAATTCTCAACCTTGAGAACTTCGACTTTTCATTAAGATTTTTTATTATTAAATTAAGATTAAAAATTAGCGGTTGAAAAAGATTAAAGAAAAAAACCTTATCAGATCTAACTGCACTCCCTTTAAAATTTTGCAGCGATTTACTAATAATCTTCAAATCTTTTATGAAAATTATTAGCAAGATTAAGGATACAACAAACAAAAAAAGAAATACAATAATTATGTCTTTATGAACGAACATGAAAATGATTTAATATTTTGTATACTAACTTAAATTAATATGAAATTAAAACAACCTGATATAAAAGGTTTCAATCCATTAGACACAATTAATGAAAAGTCTAAACCTACTCCAATGATGCAACAATATTTGGAGGTAAAATCGAGACATAAAGAATACTTATTGTTTTATAGAATGGGAGACTTTTACGAGCTTTTTTTTGAGGACGCCATAGAAGCTTCTTCAGCATTAGGCATTGCTCTCACAAAGAGAGGAAAATTAAATAATAAGGATATTCCAATGTGCGGCGTTCCAGCACATGCATCGCAAAACTATTTATCAAGATTAATAAATCAAGGTTATAAAGTTGCAGTCGCGGAACAGTTGGAAACAAAAGATGACCAAATTACTTCATCAAAAAATAAAAAAATTTTTACTAGAGATGTCGTAAGAATTATTACACCTGGAACAATATTAGATGATTCTCTCCTCGATTCAAAAATAAACAATCATCTTTTAAGTATCTCAATCATAAAGGGAGATATATCAATATCTTGGTCTGATATGTCAACAGGTGTGATAAAGCTTCAAAGAGTTAAAGGCAAGAATTCAATTAATGAGCTTTATGAATTGATAAATAAAATTGCTCCTGAGGAGATAATTATTTCAGATAAAATAGATAAAATAAAATTGCTCGACTCAAAATTTAATTATCTGGAGAAGAAAATTTCAAAAGTTCCTAGCAATTTTTTTGATTTTGAAAGTAATAAATCTAAAATAAAAGAATTTTTTAAGCGATCTTTTATTGAGACGCTGGGCGATTTGAGTGATTCAGATATGAGCGCCTTAGGGGCTTTAATACATTATTTGGAACTTACACAAAAACAAAATATTCCTTTAATTAATAATTTTGAGTTGGTCGATAAAAAAAATTATATGCAAATTGATCATTTTTCAATTAAAAGTCTGGAATTATTAGAAAAAAATGATGGTCAAAAAGATGGTTCTCTTCTTAGCGTTATAGACAAAACTAAAACTGCTTCAGGCGGCAGATTAATCAAAGATTTTTTGAAGGAACCTCTTATAGATAAATATGAAATAAAAAGAAGACACCAATTAGTTGACAATTTGATAAGACACTCTCTTGCAACGGAACGAATTATTAATTTTTTGTCGCAACTTTCAGATGTCGAAAGAGCATTATCTAGAATAAGTGCTAATTTAAATAACCCTAGAGATCTTTTAATATTGAAAAACTTCGTTACAAATGCGCATGAAATATTTGAAGAGGTACGAGGTTTTAAAAGTGAAGAAATGGATCTTCTTTTACCCAACAATCTTTCATTAGAAAAAGCAATGATTCTGGAAAAAGTCATTTCAAATAATATAACAGAAAACCCTCCAGTTAATTTGCATGATGGAGGAGTATTTAAAAAAGGTGTTAATAGTAAACTTGATTCTCTTAGAGATATTAAAAATCTAAAACAAAAAGAAATACTCGAGATGCAGGAAGAATATGGCCGACTTACAGAAATCACAAATTTAAAAATAAAGTTCAATAATATTCATGGATATTTCGTTGAGGTAACAAATAAAAATGCGAAAAAAGTAATAAATAATGAGAACTTTAAATTTAATCTAATTCAAAATACTGTAAATAATTCACGGTTTCAAACAGAAGAACTTAGGAAAGTTTCTGATGAAATACTTAATGCTCAAGAGGAATCAATTATACTTGAAAAAGATCTTTATAGTGAGATCTGTCAGAAAATAAACAACGCAAATAAGGAAATTTATCACATCTCCAAAAAAATTTCGTTCGTAGATGTAATTTCAAGTTTTGCAAGTCTAGCAATAGATAAGAATTACTGTAGACCAAATATTGTTAGAGAAAATAAGATTGAAATAACTGATGGTCGACATCCTGTAGTAGAAGAAAGTTTATTTAAAAATGCGCAAGAATTTACTCCAAACGATTGTGTTATGAATAAAAATAATTTCGCTTGGCTTATGACTGGTCCAAATATGGCAGGTAAAAGTACTTTTTTAAGGCAGACTGCAATCATAATTATTTTAAATCAAATTGGTTCATTTGTACCAGCAAAGTCTGCCAACCTTGGTGTTTTTGATAAAGTATTTACGAGAATTGGAGCTTCAGACAACTTGTCCAAGGGTATGTCAACTTTTATGACAGAAATGATAGAGACTTCTAGAATAATCAATGAAGCAACTAAAAACTCACTTGTAATTTTGGATGAGCTTGGAAGAGGCACATCTACCGAAGACGGACTTGCTATAGCACAAGCAGTGTTGGAGTTTATATTAAAAGAAATAAATTGCTTAACACTTTTTGCAACGCATTATAAACAGCTTAGCTCTCTATCAAGTGATTATAAATGTCTAGAACTCAAGACACTTCAAATTAAAAAATGGAATGATGATATTATTTTTCTTTATAAAGTAGTTGATGGGATATCAGAGGGATCATTTGGCTTGCATGTTGCTAACATGGCTGGATTAAAAAAACCAATTGTAATTAGATCTAAAGAAATTCTAGAGTCATTTGATTCAGAAAAAGAGTATAAAGCAACTTCAAAAAAAAATGATGGCTTTAATGCAAATGATAATATTATTGAAAATAAATTAAATGATCTTCAAAACATGTTAGACAGAGTCAATCTTGATGAGGTTAGTCCTAAAGATGCACTAGATATTCTTTATGCTATGAAAAAAAACTTCTAAGATAATGGAAGTAAAGCAAAAAATAATTGATAAAGAATTTCAAACGCTTAAAAAAAGTTTTCTTACCCAAAGAGAAAAGATAAAAATTGATTTTTTAAAGCAAAACAAAGCGATTAATTGCTGTAAAGCTAACTCAAAATTGATTGATGAACTTATTGTCGAAATTTATAAATCCAAAACAAAATATCAAATCGAATCAAATGTCATTTTTTGTATTTGTGCTGTTGGAGGATACGGAAGAGAATTATTAGCACCCTACTCGGATTTAGACCTACTTTTTTTATTTCAAAACAATGTAAGTGAAGAAAGCAAGAAAAAACTTGTAGAGCTTTTTCTATTTCCTTTATGGGATTTAGGTTTAAATATAGGTTATGCGGTAAGAAATGTTGAGGAATCAATAAGATTATCAAGAAAAGATCACGTGATACAAACTTCAATGTTAGACGCAAGGAACATTTGCGGATCGAAGATTTTATTTAATGAATTACAGAAAAACTTTAGAGCAGACATCGTGAAGTATGGAGATAGACTCTTGAGAAATAAGCTAGATGAGAGAAACAAACGGATAATCGAGGTTGGTTATGACTATTTCAAAAATGAACCAAATTTAAAAGAAAGTGAAGGTTCGCTAAGAGATATCAATTTAATTTTTTGGGGTATAAATATTTTCAAAATGCTCAATGCTAATGACTTTAAAACATCATCTGATTTGTTATCAATCAAAGAAAAAAAAACATTGAGATCTTCATTAGAATTTTTGTTGTTATTAAGATGCCATCTCCACTATTTAAGTGAAAGAGCAAATGATAAGCTGTCTTTTGATTTTCAAATTAGTATTTCCAGACTAATTTATAAAATTCCAAAAAAAATTGCTGTTAAAAATCAAAATCTTTATGTGGAGAAAATGATTAAAAATTATTTTAGAAGTATTAGAGATACTAAAAATTTGACAGAAATTTTTACACAAATAATTGAAAAATTACTTAAAAATAAGAGTAAACACTTTGAGTTGAACTCCTTAAAAGTTAATCATGAGTTCAAACTTGAAGCTTATCTAAAAAAGGTAAATAAAGGAATTGATAATGGAAATGATAGAAGGCTTGCATTTGAGAACATAAACAAGCTTGCAAGAAAAGAAATTTTTACTGAAAAAAATATAAAACTTTTTAGAAAAATATTTTTTTCATTGGATAAAAAAAAATTTGTCAATTTATATGAGATAGGAATAGTTTCAAAGCTAATACCTGAATTTTCAAAAATATCCCATCTTCCCCAATTTGATAGATTTCATTCTTTATCAGTTGGCCAACACACTATAAAAGCTTTAAATATTTTGAAAGATTTAGAAAAGGGTGAAATAGTAAATAAAAATTATTCTTTTTCCTTTAATGAAATAAAAAAAAATTTAAATAGAAGGTCACTTTTTTATGCAGCTCTTTTACATGATATTGGAAAAGGGAAAGGTGGAGAGCACAGCAAAAAAGGTGAAGAAATTTCAAAAAAAATTGTTTTAAGATTAGGGGAAAATATAACTGTGGCTAAACAAACTGCAAAACTTGTGTATAATCATTCATTACTGAGTGATGTTGCTTTTAAAAAAGACTTTGAAGATCATTCGGTTATTAGACATGTAACACAGAAAATTAAAAATATTCCTTTTTTAAGATCCTTATTTATTCTTACAGTAACTGATATTTCAGCAGTAGATCAAGGTTTATGGAACAGTTGGAAGGCGACATTACTTAGTAAGCTTTTTTTAAAGATAGAAAAACAAATTAGAAAGCCCGTAAAAGTAACAAGTTTGAACAATAAAATATCAAAAATTCAAGAAAATATTGTGAAAAGTTCTAGAAAGATCACAAAGTTCAGGATGTCTGAAATTTCCAAAATCTCCTACCCTAATTATTGGTTACTACAGTCTGAGAAAATGATAGCTTACCAGATAGAAAAATTTCTTCTAAATGAGAATATTAATTTTGATTATGTAATTCGAAAATTTAGTAATACTCCATTTTTTGATATTATTATTGTAACAAAGGACAGGCCAGGTTTATTCTTGAATCTAATATCGATTTTTGTGTCAGAAGATTTATCAATCTATGAATCTAGAATTTTTACATTAGACAATGGGACAGTTATAGATACGTTCAAATTATCTTTTAATCAAAATAGAAAATATAGTAAGAATGATGCCAAAAATTCTTTAAAATCTTTAAATCAAAAAATTAGTGATTTGGGGAAAGGAGTAGAATTTATATTAAAGGATGAAATAAAATCAAAAATTAAGTTTCTTGAAAATAAAGCTAATGTTGAAATTGATAATTTTTCTTCTGCAACTTATAGTATTTTGATTGTAAAGACAAATAACAGACCTAAGCTTTTATATGATATTTCGAAAATCCTTTTAAAAAATAAGATTATTATATCAATGGCCAAAATTTCAACTAATGGTGACTTTGTGGAGGATAGTTTTCATTTAAGAAGTGAATATGGCTCAAAGATTCAAAACGAAGAAATGATAACAAAATTAAAGACTGAAATTCAAAATAAACTCAATAAAATTTAAGTAATGCTATTTAAAATAATCTCTATAGTCGGATCTTTAACATTCCTAAGTAGGATACTAGGTTATTTCAGAGATTTACTTATTGCAAGAGTAATTGGAGCCGGTTTGATTTCTGACTGTTTTTTCGTAGCTTTTAAATTACCTAATTTGTTCCGAAGAATTTTAGGAGAAGGTGCAATGAATGCTGCTTTCATACCTGTGGTTTCTGGAGTAATGACTAAATCAGGAAAAAGAAGTGCTGATGTTTTTTTTTCAAATATTTTTTCATTCCTTTTGGTAGCGCTTTTGGCATTTGTTCTAATCTTAGAAATTTTCATGCCATTAATAATTACTCTTATTGCACCTGGTTTTTCAGATAATCCTGAAAAATTTAATCATTCAATTAATTTGACAAGACTTACATTTCCATTTGTTCTTTTTATTTGTTTAACGTCTCTGATGGGAGCTTATTTAAACACACTGGGAAAATTTGCTTCAATGGCTATCACCCCGATCATTTTAAATTTATCGTTAATTTTCACACTTCTTATTTTTTTTAAATCTGAAAATTTATTTTTAATTTCTTCTACATTAAGTTTTGTTGTCTCAATTGCAGGAATAATTCAAGTCATATGGATGTACTATAATATTGGAAGAAATAAATCTAAACTTTCTATAAATTTTTCTTTTTTAAAGACATTCAAACGTGATAAAGAAATAACTAAATTTTTTAAGTTATTGTTGCCAGCAATCCTAGGAAATGGTGCTTATCAAATAAATTTATTGATTGATATGATTCTTGCATCAACACTTCCAGACGGTTCAATTTCTTTCTTATACTATGCAGATAGAGTAAATCAACTTCCTTTAGGTGTACTGGGAATTGCAATTGGCACTGCATTGTTACCAGTTTTGTCATCTCAGGTTAAAAAAAACCAAAAGAAAGAAGCCGAAAAAAGTATTTCAAAAGCAATAAAATTTGGAATTCTATTTTCAATACCTGCTTTTTTTGGATTGTTGATTTTTTCAGAAAACATTATCTCATTTCTATTTTTCAGGGGAGCATTTGAATATAAAGATGTTCAAGCAACTAGTTCAGCACTAATAGCATTGAGTTGTGGTTTACCAGCTTTCATTATGATAAAAATTTTAGTTATTCCATTTTTCGCAAATGAAGATACAAAAACTCCTATAAAAATTTCTTTATTTTGTATGTCAATTAATTTAATACTAAATCTCATTTTAATAAAAGAGTTTCTTCATGTTGGCTTAGCAATTTCAACTTCTGTATCTGCTTGGATAAATTTTATTTTACTTTTTTATATATTAAACAAAAATCTCAACTACTCTTTTGATATTTCAATTTTTAAAGTATTTTTAAAAGTGTTCTTAGCATCACTAACTATGTCTTATATTGTTTTAAAAACCTATGAGTTTATGATAAATAATTTTCAAATGTATACTTTATATAATACAAATTTTATTCTTATTTTATGTATTATTTTTGGAATAATTATTTATTCTACCCTGATGTATTTTTTAGGAATTAAAGAATTAGAAATAAAAAAATGGAAAATTCAGAAAAAGTAAATAATTTGGTTTTTTCAGGTGTGCAGCCGACAGGCAATCTTCATCTAGGCAATTATCTCGGGGCAATAAAAAATTGGATTGAACTTCAATCTCATAACAATTGTATTTTTTGTATTGTAGACTTGCATGCTCTTACTACTTCAGATAGTCGCACACAAATACTTCAAAATACGAGAGAAGTTGCAGCTGCATATATTGCATCAGGAATTAATCCAAAAAAAACAATAATCTTTGTTCAATCAAATGTCACAGGACACAGTGAGCTCGCATGGATATTGAGTTGTCATACACCAATTGGCTGGCTTAATAGAATGACTCAATTTAAAGATAAAGCAGGAAAAAATAAAGAAAGAGCGCCGCTAGGTTTATATTCATATCCGGTATTAATGGCCGCTGATATTCTTCTTTATAAATCAACACATGTTCCTGTTGGAGATGATCAAAAACAACACTTGGAATTATCAAGAGATATTGCACAAGCATTTAATAGATATTATCAAAATGATTTTTTCCCAATTCCTGAACCAATCATTACTGGAAATGCTACAAGGGTGATGAGTCTAAGAGATGGCTTGAAGAAGATGAGTAAATCAGATCCATCAGATCAATCTAGAATTAATCTTTCGGACAATTCTATAGAAATAGAAAAAAAAATTCAGAAAGCTAAAACAGATTCTTATTCGTTCCCAGAACATTTTAAAGATTTGGATGACCGGCCCGAAATTAAAAATTTAATAAACATATTTTCTGCATTAAATAATGAATCAGTGGATGAAGTAATATCTAATTATGTCGACAAAGACTTTAAAATTTTTAAAAAAGATTTAAGCGATCTTCTTGTCGAAAAAATTTCTTTAATTTCTTCCGAGATGAAGAAGCTTTTGAAAAATGAAGATTATCTTGATTCGATTCTAAAGGATGGAAATCTTAGAGCAAATGAAATGGCAAATGAAAGCTTAACAAAATTAAAAAACATAATTGGATTTTTTAAATCATGAGTTTTTATCTTCCGATTGCTGAAATTCAAATAAATTTATTGTTAATTCTATTTTTTGGTTTTTTAGTAGGATTTATGTCTGGTTTATTTGGAGTTGGCGGAGGATTCTTAATGACACCATTACTAATTTTTATGGGAATCCCACCCGCTACTGCTGTTGGAACAGAGTCCGTTCAAATACTTGGTTCGTCTGTATCAGGTGCCATGGCTCATGGTCTAAAAAAAAACATAGATTATGAAATAGGAATTTTCTTGCTTATCGGCGGGATTTTTGGATCAACTGTTGGCGTTATATTATTCAATTTTTTGAAAGAGTCTGGAAACATCGATTTAATAATAAAGTTTTTGTATATTCTTTTTTTAGCGATTATTGGAACTTTAATGTTAGTTGAGAGCACAATATCTCTGGTTAGTGAAAAAAAAGTTGAATCTTCTTATAAAAAGAAAAAAAGAGGTTTCTTGGACTATCTGCCACTTAAATTGAAGTTTAGACAATCTAAGATTTTTATCTCAATCTTGCTCCCAATTTTTGTTGGAATATTTGTCGGACTTTTATCAGCATTCATGGGAGTCGGTGGTGGATTTGTTATGGTTCCTGCTATGATTTATCTCTTTGGAATGGGAACCGTCGTGGCAATTGGTACTTCATTATTCCAAATTGTTTTTGTTACACTCAATGTTTCAATTCTTCATGCTACTTTTAACTATTCAGTTGACTTAATATTAGCAATTTTTTTACTCATTGGGGGTGTAGTCGGTGCTCAATATGGATCAAAATTTACATCTAGATTTAAAGGGGAACAAATAAGAATCTTACTTGCCTTAATAGTATTAATTGTCTGCATTAAAATGGGTATAGAGTTAGTAAATGAACCATCGGCAAATTCAAGGATTATATTACAAAATGTTTAGAAGTGTATTTGTCAAAATCATATTTTTATTTTTTGCGATTTCGTTTTATAAAGAATCTAGTTCTGAGTCATTAATCTTTGATTTATCAGACAGATTTATTGAAATTTCAAAAGATAAAGTTAAACCTGATTTTACAATTTTTGGGTTTACAGACTCCAAAAGTTCTTTGGTCTTAAAAATTAAAGGCCCAGATCAGAAAGTTATTTTGCAAAATAAGAAAAAAATTTTTGGAATGTGGTCATGGAATAAAACTGGAGAATTTGTATACCCAGGTCTATTTCATTACTATACAAATAAAAATGACGATGAAATTGATTTTGAAGTAAAAAAAGATTTATTTGATAATGTAAAACTTGTTGGAGAAGACAACGATAATCTTAAAAGGGATCTAATTAAAAAAAAAATGTCACTGGGTTTATTTTTGATTAAAAATAATTCATTTGAGGTGGTGAATCAAAAATTACCTAGCTTTTTTAAAATCCCTGTTAACCTCCCCAAGAATGCTCCAGAAGGAGATTACACAGTATCTTTAAATATAATTGACAGTATAAATAACTTTGAAAGTAAAAAAGTCAAAATACAAGTCTATAAACCAGGTTTAAGTTCATTTATTTTTAAATTTGCTCACAATTTCTCATTTATGTACGGACTCTTTTCTGCTATGATTGCAATTAGTTTAGGCTTATCAGCGGGTTTAATATTTAGAAAATACTTATGACAGAAAAAGAACTAACATTTCTTGTCGTCCTTGATGACTCAAAGGAAATATTCAACGCGCTAAGGTATGCTGCTCAAAGATCAGCTAGAACAAATGGCAGAGTAGCACTTTTATATACTTTTGAAACGCTAGAATTTAGTCATTGGAAGGCGGTTGAAGACATCGCAGAGAGAGAGTCAAGAGAAGAAGCTGAATCCAAAATTAAAGAATATGAAAATTATGTTCTAACTTTCTCTAATAAAAAACCTAAGAAATTTATAATGAAAGGTGACAGACTAGAATGTATAATAGAATTTCTCAGTGCAAATAAATTTATTTCAAATTTTGTTTTGGCGGCTTCAACTAATAGATCAAGCGGAGATCCTTTGATAAGTGCTTTTACCCTTAAACATAGTGATAAAATCAAAGTTCCAATTACAATCATTCCTCCACTTTTAACGGAAGAAGAAATTGACAAGTTATCATGATTTCATTATTTTAAGATTATGTTTATACAGACTGAAGAAACTCCAAACCCAGCTACTTTAAAATTTCTTCCTGGAAAGATTTTACTAGAGAAAGGAACTCTAGAGTTTAAATCACCAGAAGAGGCTAAAAACAATTCTCTTGCTAGTAAGTTATTTGTTTTAGAAAACGTAAAAAGTGTTTTTATTGGAAAAGATTTTTTAACTGTGACCAAATCTGAATCAGTAGAATGGGAAATCTTAAAGCCTTCTTTATTGTCATCAATTTTAGAATATTTTTCTTCTGGCCAGGAAATTGAAAATATTGAAAATAACACGGAACCAAAAGAGAGTAACATAAAATATACAAAAAAAGATCAAGAAATCGTTAATAAAATAAATGAACTACTTGAAGAAAGAATTAAACCTGCTGTTGCTCAAGACGGAGGTGACATAAATTTTGTCAAACTTCAAAAAGGAATTGTTTTTCTTGAACTTAGAGGAGCCTGCTCTGGGTGTCCTAGCTCAACAATAACATTAAAATCTGGGATAGAAAATATGTTAAAATATTATATTCCGGAAATTGATTCAGTTGAAGCTATAAATCAATAATGGAAAAAATTAAGGCAATTAACAGAAACATAATTGTTCTTTTGGTTTCGCTTGTATTTGTAAATTTGGCGATTGGATTTTATAAAGGTTTTTCAAATAAAAATAATATCAGAAACTCTTCAATTAGCTTTATAGTTCAGGACAAATCGATGTTAGACTACATTAGTAAAGAATCAAAGGTTGATTTTATAGGTGAGGCAAATGAAATGATCGATATATTTGAAAAATATAATTTTTCTGTCGAGTCCTTTCTTAATGACCAGTCATCAAATTTAATTATATTTTCTAGCTGGCCTAACGATTTTTCAAATATAAAGTCAGTCAATAAAAGAAAGAAACTATTTATTAATACATTATTACCTATTATTTTTGTAGAAAATAGAAAAATACTCGAAGATAGAAAAAGAATTCTTGATTGGTGGAATCAATCAGGAGGTGAAGTTGTGTCAAGAGAATTTTGGCCTAATTGGCTTTTCGAACTTAGTGAAAAGTATAATTATACAGAATCTAGCCTTGGTAAATTATTGGTCAGGGTTGATATAGTTCCTTTATCTTTGGCTCTTTCTCAAGCAGCTATTGAAAGTGGATGGGGGAGCTCACGTTATATGAATGAAGGAAATGCAATTTTTGGTCAATATACATATGACGGTAAAAACGGAATTAAACCAAGAAACAGAGCAGATGGAAAGAAATTTTTTGTTAAAAAATTTCCCACACTTTCAGAATCTGTAAGGTCATACTTGAAAAATATCAATACTCATTTAGCATATGAGGACTTTAGACAAGAAAGACGCAAACTGAGGATGAATGGAGAGAGCTTATCTGGAAATGTACTGGCAAATTTTTTAAAAAATTATTCAGAGAGAGACCAAGCTTACGTTAATGACCTAAAACTGCTTATTGAAACAAATAATTTTATGAAGTTTGATAAAACCATTGGACTTTTAAATTAATTTACTCTTTTAATCATTTTTCCATACCAAAAAACTTCTCCCTTTTGATCAATAAAAGTGCAATTAATCCTATACCTTTCTCCATCTTTCAATTTTGAAAGATACAAGATTACTTTTTTACCTTCATCTTTTTTTATGATAGATGCGGAGTTATTAACAAAACAATTAATAAATTTTGAAGGGATTTTTGAAAGAAAACTGAAATGAAATTCATCTGTATTGATAATTGAGTCATCAAAAGAACTTTGGAAGACTTTGAGAGGCTTAGTTTTAAGAATCATCCTAAATCTTTTTAAGCCACCAAATTCGTCATTTAAAGCATACCTTGGAAGTCTATAAATGTTTTGATTGAAATGAATAGGAGCTGAATGTTGAGAAAAAGCAATTTCATAATTCAATAATTTTAAAACTTCTTCGATTTTTTTGCTGCTTTCTCCGAAGGGATACGAGAAAATTTTCGGTTGTTTGCCAATGTTTTTTTCTATTTCAATTTGATTTTGTTCTATTTCTTCTTTTAGTGTCTGGATATCTAGTCCAACAAGACTTTCATGACTCTTAGAATGATTGAGAATAAGACCATGGCTCTCAGAAACCTCCTTTAGCATTGACCAGCTCATAAAGTCTGACCCCTCTACATTTGAAACATAATGTGAAGAAACAAAAATGCTAAACGGAAGTTTGTGTTTTTTTAGAATAGGAAAACCATTTTGAAAAAATGACTTATAAGCATCATCAAAAGTAATGAATACAGTTTTTTTAGGAAGATTAATTTCCTTTTTTAAATATTTTGAAAGTTCTGTGATTGGAAGAACTTTAATTTTTTCTTCAACTAAATATTTAATATGATCTTCAAAAAGTTCTTTAGAAATATTTGTGCTAGGATATTTGTTATCGCCAATTCTATGATACATCAGCACTGTAATATTTGATTCCACTGCATTTGCCTTTATTGTTATTATGAAAAGGAAAAATAAAAAAACTTTTTTAATCAGTAACTTAAATGTCATTAACGATAGGAAAGTTTTTTGAATTAAAAAGTTGGTAATGCCACCATTCATTTCTAAAGAAATCCCAACCAGCATCAGTCATAATTCCTAAGAGCATTAATCTATTCTGATAGGCCTCCTTAGTAATATCTAAACAACCATGATACGAAAGTCTTGAGAATTCGTCAAAACCAGTCCCCATATCAAGTTCAATATTATTAGAATTTACAAGTGTTAAATCAATTGCAACGCCTCTTGAATGCGGAGAGCCTTTATCAGGAGGGGCAATAAAGTTTGGATCAGGTAAACATGCCCATAATTTTTTTTGAACATAGACAGGTCTATATGCATCAAATATTTTAATTTTAAGGTTTTGTTTTTTTGCTATCTGAACTGCTAAATCTAAATGTTCATAAGCAACTTTATGTATAAAACATTCTTTTGATAAAAACACTTTTTCGTTTGTAAAGTTATTTGGGGTTGAGTACCTAAGATCAATTAAAACTTCTAATTTTTTTTTGTTTACTTTGACTAGATTTTGATTCATTTTTAGATTTAAGAATATGTTATCATTATCAATTTTTAGTTCAAGTCAAAGAATATCTGTTGCATTATATGAAGGAAAATTATTAAAAAAATTTTTTGAAAAAATAGTTAAAGATAAAACTAACGATTCTATTTTTTTACTGATTAATAAAGTTTTAAATAAAAGAACAAATATAAGTAATGTTTTTTTTTCAGTTGGACCCGGAAGTTTCACTGCTCTTCGAGCACTTAAGGCCATCGCTCAGGCAATTGCATTATCACATAAAGCTAAAATTGTTAATGTAACAGAATTTGAAATATATTTGTCTTGTTTTAAAAACAAAGAAAATAAAATTTTAGTTTACTATGAAAATTTCAACAATAATTTTTTTTACCAATTATTTATGCGTGAGAATAAAATGTTTATACCAGATTCAAATTTTTTTTCAGGAAATTTAGAAAAATTAAAAAAATTTATAAATGAAGAAAATAGAAAGAATCAAAACTTAACTATAGTTTCAAATTCAAGTAAATTTTTTTCAACATTAAATTTGATAACTGATAATAAAAAGAAAGTTTTCAAACCTTGTGCTAAAAGGATTGCGAATGCTATTTTTTCTGGTTACGGTCGAGATGATAAAAGTTTGATTTATCATCATACATATTATGAATAAAATTTATATATTACCTTTGAACGAAGACCATTCAAAAGAAATTTTTATGTTACAAAAAAAAAATTTAAGAGATTTTGGATCAAATATTTGGAGAACAGAAGAGTTAGAAAATTCAATAAAAAATAGTATTTTCCAGGGATATATATTTTCTTTAAATAAAAAAATAAATGGGTTTTGTTTTTTTAAAAAAATAGATGATTTTATTGAGATTTACTCTATTTTTGTTGTTCCCGAATACAGAAATAAAGGTGTAGCTAAAAATTTTCTAGACTGTTGTTTAAAATATTGTAAAAAAAATAAACTAAAAAAAATTGTTTTAGATGTTAATGAGACAAACTTTAACGCAATTAAATTTTATAAAAAACATAATTTTGTTTTCAGTGGGAGAAGAAAAAATTATTACAGAAACGAAGAATCTTTCAATGACTCTTTTACAATGTTGAGAATTATTTAATTTTATAATAGCTCTATCTCAAAAATATTATCATTCTTTTGAGTAACTTTAAGTTTAAAATTCTTCTTTAAACTATTTTTTAAAAGTTCTAGGTCTTTTTTTCCTTTGAGAATAATAATTTTTTTATGATTAATGTTAAGTTTTATAAATTCTTTTGCTTTTAAAAATGTCATTGGACATTTATAGTCAGTAACATCCAAAACTTTTTTTTTCATTTACCCTCTAAATATGTTACATATAAATATAGAATTATTAATTATGATATTTTAATGTAAATTAGTAAAAATTTAACAAAAACTTAATAAAACTTCTATGATAGGTGGAAAAAATTGGAAACACTATTAGAAAAATGCAAGAATCTTGGTTTGAAGCTTACTGCACAAAGGAAAATAATTGTTAAGGTTTTATCTCATTCCTCAGACCATCCAGATGTTGAGTCTGTTCACAAACGAGCATCTAAAATTGATAAAAGAATTGGTATTGCTACAGTATATAGAACTATTAAGTTATTTGAAGATAACAATTTACTTGAAAAGCATGAGTTTAAGGGATATAGCTCTAGATATGAAACTGTTAGAGAGAATCATCATCATTTAATTGATATTAAGACTGGAAAAGTTAAGGAATTTAGAAATACGTTAGTAGACGCTATGCAGAAACAAGTAGCAAAAGAGATGGGTTATACGTTAATAGATTATAGATTAGAGTTATATGCTGTTCCTATCAAAAATCGGTCAAAAAAGTAAATTAAACCAGGGCAGTTTTTCAAAAGTTGAAAAATTAAGAGATTTTTTTTATAAAATCAAGTTAGTAATAAAAAACTTTATCTACGTTAAAAAATCGTCAAACAAAAAAATTGATACAAGCACATGCAATTATATTTCGAAAACTATATTTTCAAATTCAAGATCTCTAGACATTAATTTAGGTCGATTTAACTTAAAAATTATTAATGATTCTGACTCATTAATAAATCAAGTTAAAGAGTTAAGACAAAAAAGTTTTTTTAAAAACTCTAAAACCAAACAATCAGATTCTGATGAATATGATAAGTTTTGTGATCATTTGGTTGTTATTGACAAGTCTGTAGCAGTCGATTTTGTTGTTGGTACCTATAGACTTTTACTAAAACCAAAATTTCTTGCAAGACAAAGATTCTACAGTGAGTCAGAATTTGATATCTCAAACTTATTAGCTGTTAATAAAACCACTCTTTTGGAGGCTGGAAGATCCTGTGTTCATGAACAGTATAGAGATGGAAGAATTATTAAGTTATTGTGGAGGGGTCTGGCAACATATATAGTTAATAATCGCGTTGATCTAATTTTTGGTTGTGCAAGCTTTCCATCCTCTAATTATAAATTATTTATAAAACAACTTTCATATTTGTATCATTATCACAAAACTCCAAAACCTTTAAGAACAAGACCAGTCACAAAACTCAAAGCAAACTTTAATGTTATGCATAAAAATGCAATCGATGTCGTGCAAGAATTTAGAAACCTACCACCACTTATTAAAGCTTATATTAGGGTAGGAGCGTGGATAGGCCCTGGAGCTATAGTTGATTCAAAATTTGACACTACTGACGTTCTGATCGTATTAAATTCAAAAAAAATATTGAAAAAATATGCTCAACTTTCTTTTGAGAAAATTCACTAATGCTATATTCGCCGATATTATCATTTATTAGGCTAATTATTTTGGTTCCATGGATAACCATAATATCGTTTTGCCAATTCTTCGTCGTTTGCTTTTGTCAACGTTTTTTCTTTGTTTTTTATAAATTTCTTTTTTTTGGTATAAGAAAAATATTTGGAATTAAATTAAAGGTGTCGGGAGAACAAGAGCAAAAAAAAGTAATGTTTATTTCTAATCACATTTCTTATTTGGATATTATTATTTTAGGTTCATTAGTTAATGCTGTTTTTGTAGCTAAATCAGAAATAAGAGATTGGCCAATAATCAATAAACTTTGCATGCTAGGTAAAACAATATTTGTTGAGAGAGACAACCGAAAATCTGTGAAGAAACAAGCTATTTCAATAAAAGAAAATATGGAGAACGGTTTGAATGTAATTTTATTTCCTGAAGGAACTTCAAGTGACGGTTCAAAAGTATTGAGTTTTAAAAGCTCTCTTTTGGAAGTCGTTGACCATGAGGAATTAAGAAATTATAAGTTACAACCAATTTCAATTTCCTACAACAAGCTAGACGGCCTTCCCTTGGTTAAGATGCATAGACCTTTTTTAGCTTGGTTTGGAGCTATGAATCTAGCACCACACGTTTGGAAGTTTCTGGGACTTGGGACTAGTGAAGTTAATATACGCTTTCACAAGTCAGAAAAGTTTTCAGATTTTTTGAATAGAAAAGAAGCTTGCAGATACTGTTTCGAAAAGATATCAGAACAAGTTATAAAAGACTATCAGCTAATAGAAATTGACAATAAGATTAAATTAAATGAATTTAAATTCTTGTAAAAGATTAAAAACTATTTAATTAATTATAACATGAATCAATCGTTCTTTATCAAAACCTATGGATGTCAGATGAATCAATATGACTCCGAAAAACTTAACGATCTTCTCGAATTTAATGGATATAAACAATCAAATAATTTTGAAGAATCTGATATTGCAATTCTTAACACTTGCCATATCAGGGAAAAAGCATCAGAGAAGTTGTATTCAGATTTGGGAAGGCTTTCAAAATTTAAAGAGAACAAAAAAAAGATTGGCAAACAAATGCATATTATTGTCACAGGTTGTGTAGCTCAGGCTGAAGGAGATGAGATACTTAAAAGGAACAAAAGTGTAGACTTTGTCTTTGGACCTCAAAGTTTTCACAAGCTTCCAATGATCCTCAAAAACTCAAATAATGATAAAGTGTACAATGATTTTTTATGTGAGAATAAATTCTCTTCATTAATTCCATCAAAAAGCAAAGAAGTCAGTAAACTAGTTACAATTCAGGAGGGATGCGACAAATTTTGTTCATTCTGCGTTGTCCCTTACACCAGAGGAGCGGAGTTTTCAAGATCGGTTGAAAACATATATGCAGAGGCAATTACTTTGGTAAAAAATGGCGCTAAAGAACTCACACTCCTTGGGCAAAATGTAAGTTCATACGAGTCTGATGTAATAAAAGATGGAAAGAAAAAAAAAATTAGATTAAGCGATTTATGCCAAATTTTGTCAGAAATCGTTGGCTTAGAAAGGATCAGATATCTTACATCTCATCCAATAGATATTGACGATAATTTGTTAAATCAACATCAAAAAAACTCAAAATTGATGCCATTTTTACATTTACCAATTCAATCTGGCTCTGATCGAATTTTAAAAAAAATGAATAGAAAACATAATAAATCTTTTTATTTGAGTTTGATTAAAAAAATCAAAAAGATTAACAAAAATATGGCGTTTTCTTCCGATTTTATTGTCGGTTATCCTGGAGAAACAGATAAGGACTTTCAAGAATCTTTGGAGGTAATTGAAAAGGTCAGATTCGCAAGTTCATATTCGTTCAAATACTCACCGAGACCAGGCACTCCTTCTTCGTTGAAAGATAACTTCATTGATGAAGACGTATCTGACATGAGACTAAAAGAGATGCAAAGTATTTTGAATAAGCATCAAACAGAATTTAATTTGTCTTTTATAGATAAAACTGTAGAAGTTCTTTTTTCTGGTAAAGGAAAAAAACATAATCAATACGTAGGCAGAACCCCACATCTTCAACCTGTTCATGTTGTCTCTTCGAAAAGTTTGGAAGGAAAACTCTTGAATGTAAAACTAGAAGATCTTACTTCTTACTCCTTTCACGGGAAGTTATCTACTTAGAGAAACAATTGACAAAAGAATTAAACAAAATCTCAAATACTTTTTCGAAGACAATATCTTTTAATGATAATTCTATTTTACCTATTGTTTTTGGTGAACATGATAAGTTCCTTAAAATTGTTGAAAATAAATTATGCGTATCGATAGTCACTAGAGGAAATTTACTAAAGGTAATTGGTGAGGCAAACAAAGTAAAAATTACTTGTAATTTACTTAAAACATTATTTGAAAATGCAAAAGAGAACAACTTTTTAGACGAAGGTGAAGTCTATGGAATGATAAATATATTTAAGGATAGCAAAAAGGAAGTACTCGATGATAAAGAAAATATCGATTCATTAAATTTTACAGCCGGAAAGAAATTAATAAAACCAAGATCCAAAAAACAAGTAGAGTATTTTAATTTAGTAAGGAAGAAAGACCTAGTTTTCTGTTGTGGACCTGCTGGAACAGGTAAAACATACCTGGCGGTTGCGTTAGCAGTCTCAATGTTAAAATCTGGACAAATCGAGAAAATAATTTTATCAAGACCAGCTGTTGAGGCTGGAGAAAGGCTTGGATTCCTCCCAGGTGACTTAAAAGAAAAAATTGATCCTTATTTAAGACCAATTTATGACGCTTTAAACGATATGCTATCTTTTTCAGAGGTTTTGAAAAAGATTGAAAATGGAATGATTGAAATCGCACCCCTGGCTTTTATGAGAGGAAGAACTTTATCCAATTCTTTTATAATTCTGGATGAATCCCAAAATACAACTGCAATACAAATGAAGATGTTTTTAACAAGGTTAGGTCAAAATTCCAGAATGATTGTTAATGGTGATTTGTCTCAAGTTGATTTGCCATCAGGAACTAAATCAGGACTTCGTGAGTCAATAAATATTCTTAAAGATATAAAAGATATTGGGTTTATCGAGTTTGAAGAAAGTGATGTAGTCAGAAATCCGTTAGTTTCAAGAATTGTGTCTAAATATAATGAGTTCGAAAAAATCCAAAGAGTTGGAGAGAAATATAAAAAAAAGTAACCTAAAAATTATTGACATCAGGTTTGATTGTGAAAAGAGTTTTAAAACAAAAAAAATAAAAAGTTTTGTTGAAAAATCTGTTGAACAAATTCTTGAAATACTCGAATATAAAAAAAGGAAAACGTATGTTTCAGTTTTTTTAACAAACAATGAAGAGATAAAGAAAATTAATTCAAAATACAGGAAAATTAACAAATCCACAAACGTTTTATCTTTCCCTCAAAATGAACAAAGAATGATCAGTAAATTGGATAATTATTTAGTCTTAGGTGACATTGTAATCTCGCTCGAGAAAATTCTTTCAGAGGCACATCAGCAAAACATAAATTTTTTCGATCACCTTCTTCATATGATTGTCCACAGTGCATTGCATTTATATGGATTTGGTCATTCAAATCTTAAAGAATCTATTGTTATGGAAGCCAAAGAAAAAGATATAATGAAAAAAATACTTTTAGAATCATGATAAAGAAAATTTACAGTAATTTCATTTCATTATTTCGATCAAATAAGAAAGAAGAACTTAAGAATGTAATTGAAGACTTGATAGACGAAAATAAAAGTAGCTCTGAAAAAATTGATGACGGAACCAAAAACATTTTTAAAAATGTAATAAACCTCAGTGATAAGTGTATAGAAGATGTAATGATACCTAGAGCTGATATAGATGCGGTTTCTTCAGATATAAAAATTGAAAAACTTATAACATTTATAAATAAAACCAAACATTCTAGGATTCCTGTTTTTCAAGATAATTTAGATAAGATTATCGGTATGATCCATATTAGAGATTTATTTGAAAAAGTTAACAACAAAAAAAAGAAAGAAAATTCAAGTCTCTCAAAAACAATAACAAGAAAGATTTTATTTTCATCTCCTTCAATGAAGATTCTTGACCTTTTATTAAAAATGAGATCAGAACAAATTCACATGTCTATAGTCGTTGACGAATTTGGAGGTACTAATGGACTAGTTACAATTGAGGACCTAGTTGAGGAGATAGTTGGTGAGATAAAAGATGAACATGATTTTGAAGAAATTGGTGAGATAAAGAAAATTTCTAAAAAAACATACGATGTTTCAGCAAGATTACCTGTTGAAGATTTAGAAAAAAAGATTGGTGGTTATTTTACTGATGAGGAAAAAGAAGATATTGATACAGTAGGAGGTTTGGTTTTTAATTTATTAGGCAAGATTCCTAGCAGAGGAGAAGTTATTAACCACAAAAGTGGTTTGGAATTTACAATAAGAGACGCGGATACAAGAAAAATCAAACGAATTCTTGTTAATGTTAAATAAACCTACAAATTATACTACATTTTTAGTTGGCGGTTTATTAAGTGGCGTTTCCTTCTTTTCAGCCATCTTAATACCTTTTTTGATCATTGGACATTATATTTTGATAAAAGGGTTATTTTGTAACGATCGCAAACTTAATTCTTTTTTTTCCGGCTGGTTGTTTGGAGTAGGTTTTTTTCTCGCTTCCATGCATTGGATTGTGAATCCTTTTTTAGTTTATGAAAAACACAAAATTCTGGCTCCTTTAGCTTTAATTATTTTTCCGTCTTTGATGGCCTTTTTCTTTGCTTTTCCATGTGTCTTGATTAATAAATTCATAAATTTTCAAAAAATAAATGATTTTTTCTTTACTAAAACTTTATCAATTTCTTTTTTAATTTTTATATCTGAATTATTAAGATCAAATATTTTAGGTGGATTGCCTTTTAACCTTTACGCACATCTTTGGATTTTTAATGAAAATTTTATTAAAATTTCATCTTTTATTGGAGTATTTGGTCTCTCTTTTTTGACAATTTTATGGATAATTACAACAGTATTATTTTTTATAAGAAAGAAGATTAGTTTTATAGTTCCATTAACATTTTTTCCAATTGTTTTAATATCATTCTCGATATTCCCACTTAAAGAAAACCAATCTGAATCTAAAACTATCTCTGTAAGAGTTGTACAGCCTAATATTCCTCAAAATAAAAAGTGGGATCGAACCTTGTTTCAAGAACATTTGGACAAACTATTGACGTTATCGAATAAAGTAAAAAAAGGGGAGCTTTTAGTTGTCTGGCCAGAGGCAGCAATAACAGGCTTTTTAAACGAGAATGACGATCTCATTACCTACATTAAACAAAAAATTGATGAGAATACAGTCATAATTACTGGAGGGTTGAGAAGAGAATTTTACGGAGGTGATTTTAAAGTTTTTAATTCCTTTTACATTATAAAAAAAGATGAATTAATTTTTTACGATAAAAAAAAATTGGTGCCTTTTGGGGAATTTATACCATTTCGATTTTTGTTTAATATATTCAAACTAACACCTGGACAAACCGATTTTAGTAGAGGAGATATGGATGAAATTCTGTTTTTAAAATTGAAACAAGGAAAAATATATCTTGAGCCTTCAATTTGTTATGAAGCAATATTTCAAACATTTAACAGTAGAAAAATTGAACTTTTAATAAACATTACCAACGACGCTTGGTTTGGAAACTTTACCGGCCCTAAACAACATTTGACTGCATCTATTTTTCGATCAGTTGAAAAAGGAGTTCCACTAGTCCGCTCGGCCAACTCAGGAATTTCTGTTATAACTGATGAAAATGGAAAGATCTTAAAGAGATTAGATTTGAATACCAGCGGTTTTATCGATCACGAATTAAATTTAGGCAAAAACGAAACTTTCTTTATGACACACAAAAATATAATTTTGATATATTTAATTTTAGTAATTCTATTTATCTGCATGATTACTGACTTTTTAATAAAAAAAAGAAAAGATTTGAAAGTTTTCTAATTTTGAAATAGTAGTAAGGTCTATGTCAAATAACTCAACAAATTTTATTTTTACCAGTGAATCAGTTTCAGAAGGACACCCTGATAAAATATGTGACCAAATTTCGGATTTAGTTGTCGATCTTTATATGAAAGCAGACAAAAACTCTCGAGTAGCATGTGAAACTCTTGCTACGACAAATAGAGTTATTTTGTCAGGAGAGGTTAAAATAAATCAAAACCATCAAGAGGTAAATAATGATATCATACATCAGAAAATAAGAGAAAAAATTAAAGATATTGGGTATGAGCAAGATGGTTTCCATTGGGAAAATTTAAAGATAGAGAACTATTTACACAATCAATCTCAAGACATTTCTCAGGGAGTAGACGACTCAGAAGTTATAGGGGCGGGCGATCAGGGAATCATGTTTGGTTATGCCTGTTCTGAAACTGACTTTTTAATGCCTGCACCGATTCATTATTCACACAAGATTCTTCAGAATTTATCGAACTATAGAAAAAACAATAATTCTTTTTTTGGTCCTGATTCAAAGAGTCAGGTATCAATGCAATACGAGAACAATAAACCAAAAAATATAACTTCAATAGTAGTGTCAACACAACATTTTGAAGATGTCAAAAACGAAGAGATAAGAAAAAAAGTTATACAAATAATAGAAGAATCCTTACCTATCGAAATCCTTCCAAAATCTGAAAATATTTTAATAAACCCAACAGGAAGATTTGTAATCGGAGGTCCTGATGGAGACACCGGCTTAACAGGGAGAAAGATTATTGTTGATACTTACGGTGGATCAGCTCCACATGGCGGTGGTGCTTTCTCAGGAAAAGATTATACAAAGGTCGATAGATCTGCTGCATATATTGCCAGATATATTGCTAAAAATGTTGTGGCCACAAAACTTGCTAAAAAATGTTTACTTCAACTTTCTTACGCCATTGGAGTAGCAAAGCCAATTTCAATTTATTTGAAAACAGACAATGGCTCAGATTTAGATTCAAATAAAATCATAAACATTATAAAAGATCATGTTGATTTATCTCCTGAAGGAATAAAAAACCATTTGAAATTGGATCAACCTATTTATGAAGCTACGTCTACGTATGGTCACTTTGGAAGAGACTACATATCAAATACAGGATCATTTTCATGGGAAAAACTAGATTTAGCTGAAAAAATATTAAATGAATTTTAATCATGCTCCCATTTTATGGTAGAAGGTTATCTAGAAAAACTAAAAGATCAAATTTAATTGACCTAAAAAATTACAAGTTTTTTTTTAACGATATAAACCTCCATAACAAAAAAAAGAAGTTAAATAAACTTTACGGAAATTTCAATCTTGAAATAGGCTTTGGAAAAGGGGAAAACTTGATCTTTCAGTCACAAATAAAAAAAAACGATATTTTTTTTGCAATTGATCCATTTATTTCAGGTGGAATAAAATTAAAAAAAGAGATTGAAATATTTGAAATTTCAAATATTTATTTTTCAAATGTAACCTTCTCTCAATTCTTTGAAATTAGAGGTGATTTTAATTTTAAAAAAATCTTCATATTATTTCCTGACCCCTGGCCTAAAAAAAAACACAAAAAAAGAAGATTGATTAATGAAGAATTTGTCAAAAATTTAGATCAAATAACTTTCAAAAATTCTGAAGTATATATTGTTACTGATGACGACGATTACTCAAACCAAATTTCAAAGTCATTTTTAAATCAAAACTTCTTTAAACTTCTTTTAAAGTCAACTGACAATCAAAGTTTAGAGGATTATAATATTTATCCAACTAAATATTTTAGAAAAGCAAAAAAAAAAAATAGAAGAATTAATTTTTTTATTTATAAAAAGTAAAGATTAAAAAAAAATATTAAATTATTTAAGTTTCTTCAAAGTCTTGGTATGAATATCTAAAACTTTTCAATTTGCAAAACAGATATATAATTTGTAAGGAAAAAAAATAGAGAGGTAATAAATTGGAAAAGAACGAAATTAAAGATTCTTTATCATTTGACATTATCGGTGTCGCTAAAAATATTGCTAAAGAAAAGGGTATAGATGAAATGGAAGTAATAGAAGCAATGGAAATGGCGATTGCTAAAGCCGGAAGAACAAAATATGGTTTTGAATTAGATATTAGAGCACATGTAGATAGAGAAACCGGCAAGATAGGTTTGTTCAGATACCAAGAAGTCGTGGAGAACTTAGAGATATTACCATCTGAAGATAGAATAAATAAAATTAATATTTCTGATTTAAAAAATAAGTCTCTAAAAATAGGAGAATTCCTAAGAGAGGAGTTGCCCCCTCTTGATTTTGGAAGAATTGCAGTACAAACAGCAAAACAAGTCATCTTTCAAAAAGTGAAAGAAGCTGAAAAAATAATGCAATTTAATGAATTTAAAGACAAGGTTGGCGAAATAGTCAACGGTATAATAAAAAGGGTTGAATACGGAAACTTGATTGTGGATTTAGGAAAAGGTGAAGCAATTTTGCGGAGGGAAGAACTTCTAAATAGAGAAGTATTTAGGAGATCAGACAGAATAAGAGCTTATATTAATGAAGTTAAACACGATTTAAAGGGTCCACAGATTTTTTTATCAAGAGCACATAATAACTTCTTAGTAAAATTGTTTTTTCAAGAAGTTCCAGAAATTTATGATGGAATAATAGAGGTAAAGTCTGTTGCCCGTGATCCTGGTAGCAGAGCTAAAATTGCAGTTTATACCAAGGAAAAAAGTATTGATCCAGTTGGAGCTTGCGTTGGTATGAGAGGTAGTAGGGTTCAGGCAGTGGTTAACGAGCTGCAAGGAGAGAAAATTGATATTGTACTTTGGTCAGAAGATATAGCAACATTTGTTGTTAACGCTCTGGGCCCAGCAGAGGTTGATAAAGTAATTATAGAGGAGGATCTGAAGAAGATTGATGTTATAGTTCCAGATGAACAACTAAGCTTGGCAATTGGAAGAAAAGGTCAAAATGTTAGATTGGCAAGTGCACTGACTGGTTGGAGTATTGATATCTTAACAACTTCCCAGGAGTCTGACAGAAGAAATGAAGAATTTAAAAATTTATCTCAAAAATTTATAAGTTTATTAGATGTTGACGAGGTCATTGCTCATTTGCTAGTAACCGAGGGTTTTACGTCAATTGATGAAATTGCAATGGTCTCGCTCGAGGAGCTAACATCTATAGAAGGCTTTGATGAAAACTTATCAAAAGAGCTAATTCAAAGGGCCAAAATTTGTGCTGAGAAAATTAGGGTTGAGAACTTAGATAAGCTAAAGGAATCTGGATTCGATAATTATTTATTGACTACAAAACTTTTTAATATAGATCAACTTTTAAAACTTAATGAGAATAATATTAAAACTAGAGACCAGCTTGCAGATTTATCCAATTCAGAACTAATTGATATTTTTAGAGACATGGATCAAGATAAAGCTGATGAAATAATTATGGATTCACGAAAACATTGGTATAAAAATTAAACCAAGATGACAGAAAATGATAATAAGAATAAATTAACCGGCAAATTGCAACTTAAAAAGACAATAAACGCTGGTCAAATAAAACAAAGTTTTTCTCATGGAAGAAGCAGGTCTGTATCTGTTGAAGTAAAAAAAAGAAGGTCAATCAGCGGTTCAAAAAATGAAAAAGTTGAGCAACCAAAATCACCTGATATTTCTTTAACCCAACCAGAAAAAATAAATAAGAAAGAAAACCCTGAAACTATATTTACAGAAAATACAAATAAAATAACAGTTGAAAAAAATGATAAAAGAAATTTTAAGAAAACCACAACAAAAAATTTCGATGAAGATAAAATTAGTGACGAACCAATTAAAGAAGTGGTTGAGAAACCTAAACAACCAAAATTTGTAAAAACACAAAAAAGCTTTGAGAACAGAAGACAAGGAAAACTAACAATCTCTCAAGCTCTTGATGATGACAATGAAAAGGTAAGATCACTTGCCGCAATAAAAAGAGCAAGAGAGAAGGCAAAGCTTAGAAACGTAATCAAATCAGAAAATAAGGAAAATCAAGAAAGTAAAGAAAAGAAAAAGAAAGAAGTTATAATTCCAGATGTAATAACTGTTTACGAACTTGCATCCCGTCTTGCTGAAAAGTCGTCAAATTTGATTAAGTCTTTAATGAAACTTGGAGTTATGGCAACAATTAATCAAACGATTGATAGCGATACAGCTGAATTGTTAGTAATTGAATTTGGCCACATCCCTAAACGTGTGAGTGAATCCGATGTTGAAGTTGGGTTAACAGGACCTTCAGACTCAGAACAGGATCTTCTCCCAAGACCACCAGTAGTAACTGTGATGGGTCATGTCGATCACGGAAAAACATCTCTTCTTGACGTAATTAGAGAAAAAAAAGTTGCCTCGACTGAAGCCGGCGGAATAACTCAACATATAGGATCTTATATGGTTGAAGCTAGAAGAGGACAATTTATAACTTTTATTGATACACCTGGGCACGCTGCTTTCAGTCAAATGAGGGCAAGAGGATCTAATATTACAGATGTAATAGTTCTTGTTGTTGCTGCTGACGACAGTGTTAACGAACAAACAATAGAGGCTATTAGCCATGCCAAAGCCTCTGGATGTCCAATTATAGTTGCAATTAATAAAATAGATCTCCCAACAGCCAATGCTGACAAAGTTGAATCTGATTTAATGAAGCACGAAATAATTAGTGAAAATATGGGTGGACAGAATGTTTTCGTAAAGGTTTCTGCTAAAACAAAGTTAGGAATAGATGATCTTCTAGACTCAATAATTCTTCAATCTGAAATTTTAGAGTTAAAAGCTAACCCAAATAGAAATGCTGATGGAACCGTTATTGAATCAAAGATAGAAAAGGGAAAGGGAACTGTTGTATCTATTCTAATACAAAATGGAACTTTAAAAGTTGGTGATATTGCTGTTGTAGGAAAGGAATGGGGTAAAGTAAGAGCAATGTATAATGACGCGTCTGAAAAGATAAATGAAGCATTTCCAAGTTTTCCTATTGAACTTCTAGGATTATCTGGAACTCCAGATTCTGGAGATAAATTGGTTGTTGTAGATAATGAATCAAGAGCGAGAGAGGTCACACAGTATAGATCCAGAATGAAAAGAATTGAAGAGACTTCGTCAATCAAAAGAGTTTCAATAGATCAAATGATAGAAAGTGCATCTAAAGACGATAAAAACGTAATATCTATAATAGTTAAAGCTGATGTACACGGATCGAAAGAAGCAATAGAACAAAGCCTGAATAAAATGAACTCTGAACAGATATCAATTAAAATAATACACAGTGCAGTTGGAGAAATTAACGAATCTGATGTAACTCTTGCAATTGCATCAAAAGCAAGAATTTTTGGCTTTAACGTTAAAGCTAACACTCAAGCAAAAACATTGTCCAAAAGAGAAGCAATAAAAATAAGTAATTTCTCAATAATATATGAAGTAATTGATGAAGCTCAAAAAATAATTGATGGTTTTGATGAAGCTGAAGAAACTGAAACTCAAATTGGACAAGCAATTGTAAAACAAGTTTTTGAACTTTCAGATTCAAGCAAAGTTGCTGGATGCCTTATTGAAGAAGGGAAAGTGACTTCAAAAGCATTTGCTCGAATCATCAGGAATGAAAAAATATTTCATGAATGTGAAATTCTTAGCCTGAGGAGAGAAAAAAATCAAGTAAGAGAAGTTTTAAGCGGTTTGGAGTGCGGAATTGTTCTCTCCAAATTCAATGAAGTTGTACAGAACGACAGATTAGAGTTTTACGTGAGAGAAAAAAATGAAAAAAAACCTTAGTTTAGAAATAATCAAAGATGAACGAAAAAAATCAAGAATCGATAAAATTTCTACCTTAATAAAAAAAACAATTTCTGAAGTTTTTTTAACTTTTGATTTGAATTATGATAACGGAAAAAATGTTTTTATAATGGTGTCTCATGTTGAATTATCTTCTGACGGAAAAAGTGCTAAAGTCTTCTTAGAAACAATTAATAATTTCAGTTTTGATTATGAACAAGTTCTTAAAATAATAACCAACAATTCATCAAGAATAAAAAAAGAATTTTCATCTAAAATTGAGCTGAGATATACACCCAAGTTAAAATTTGAACTTGTTAACAATAAATAAATGAATGATAAAGCTTGGAGTGGTTGGTTTTTTTTCGATAAACCAATAGGCATCACATCTAATTTAGCACTTCAGAAAATAAAGAGAATTTTCAATAATTCCAAAGCTGGTTTTGTTGGTACGCTTGATCCCTTAGCTTCAGGCTTCTTGCCAGTAGCTTTGGGAAAAGCAACAAAAATTATTCCCTATATCGAAAAATGCGATAAAGAGTATTTATTTACGGTTAGGTGGGGAATTAAAACTGAGACTGGAGATTCGGACGGAAAAGTTATTAAAGAAAGTGAAATATATCCAGATAAAATTGATATTTTAAAGGCTTTAAAAAAGTTTAGTGGTAATATAGAACAAATTCCTCATAAATATTCATCTGTGAAAATTAATGGACAAAGAGCACATAAGTTGGCAAGAAACAATGTGAAATTCAAATTAAAAAAGCGACAAATTAAAATTAATAATTTTAAGTTAACAAATAATATTTCTGATAATCTTGCTACATTCCTTGTAGACTGCAGTGCTGGAACCTATGTAAGAAGTCTTGCAGAAAGTCTTGCAGAATCACTTGGCACAATTGGAACTGTTGTAGAATTGAGACGCATAGGATTTAACAATTTTAACAAAAAACTTATTTCACTGGATTATTTATTGAGTTTGGTGCATAGTGATGAACTTAAAAGGCTTGTTCATCCAATCGATGCAGTTATGAATGATGTTTCAAAAATTCAATTGGATGACAACCAAGTCAAAAAAGTTGTAAGTGGAAGTTTTGTTCTAATGAATAAACATTTAGTAAAAACAAAGAAAAACATGTTGGCTTTCGCTAAACATGAAGATAAATATATAGCCTTGGGTTTAATTAAAGATTACATTTTTCATCCCAAAAAGTTGTTAACTAGTTAATCGAAACATATTATATTATGAAATGAAATATTAAATTTTGGAATTTAGGATGGATAAAACTTTAAATAAAAAAAAAAAAAGTAATAAAAATACAGAGAATGTTGGGAGCAGTGAAAGTCAAATCTCAATTTTTTCAGAAAGAATAAAAAATTTAACTGAACATCTAAAATCTAACAAAAAAGATCATAACACCAGAAGAGGTTTGATGAAGCTTGTAGGAAAAAGAAAGAAACTTTTGAGCTATGTTAAAAGCAAAAGCAATGAAAGATACGAGTCAATTATAAAGTCTCTGGGTCTAAGGCGTTAGACAAATTAAGGAGATAAAAATGTTTAATATATCGTCGGTCGAGTTAGACTGGAAGGGTTTAACTTTAAAATTAGAAACAGGCATGATTGCGAGACAAGCTGATGGTGCGGTCAAATGTTCACTTGGTGGTACAGTGGTTCTATGCACAGTATCAGCCTCCAGAGACGTTGATGTCTCCAATGACTTCTTTCCTCTTTCAGTCCACTATATTGAAAAATCTTACTCAGCGGGGAAAATACCAGGCGGATTTTTTAAAAGAGAAGGACGTCCAGCAGAAAATGAGATTTTAACCTCAAGACTTATTGATAGACCCATTAGACCACTTTTTCATCACGATTTTAAAAATGAAACCCAAGTGGTTTGCACAGTAATAAATTACGATGGAGAGAATGATCCCTCCATATGCGCTATGATAGGAGCATCAGCAGCAATAACTATTTCAGGACTTCCGTTTCTTGGTCCCCTCGGTTGTTCAAGAGTTGGTTATATGGATGGGGAATACATTCTTAATCCAACGAAAGAAGAATTAAATGAAAGTGAGCTAGATCTAGTTGTTGCGGGAACCAGAGATGGTGTTCTCATGGTAGAATCAGAGGCCAATGAATTGGATGAAAAGATAATGCTTGGAGCTGTCCAATTTGGATTTAAAGAATTTCAGAGTGTTATTGATTCAATTATAGAGTTAGCAGAAAAGTCAGCAAAAGATTCATGGGAAGTTGTTAAAAAAGAAGATCCAAAATATATTGATAAATTAATAAAACTTTCAAATAAAGAGTTAACTCCTATTTATAAAATAAAGGAAAAAAAGAAAAGAAATGAGTCTTTAGTTGAGGTAAAAAAAAAAATAATTGAACAATTTATTGATGAAGTTGATGACGAAAATTCTCTTAAGGAAGAAATAAAAAAAATTGAAAAAGATATTGTAAGATCATCTGTGCTAGACTCAAAACAAAGAATTGACGGAAGAGGTCTTGATGATGTTAGAGATATAGATTGCAGAGTTGATTTATTAGATAATGTTCATGGAAGTGCATTATTTACCAGAGGTGAAACTCAAGCACTAGTAACTACTACATTGGGAACTACGTCAGATGAACAGATAATTGACGGTTTAGACGGAGATTCAAAAGAAAAATTCATGTTACATTACAATTTTCCTCCATTTTCAGTCAATGAAGTTGGGCGAATAGGTGCGACAGGAAGAAGAGAAATCGGTCATGGAAAACTTGCTTGGAGAGCAATAAATCCGATTCTTAAACGTTCTCAGGATTTTCCATATACTATCAGGGTGGTTTCTGAAATAACAGAATCTAATGGCTCCTCGTCTATGGCTACTGTTTGTGGAACCTCCCTTGCTTTAATGGATGCTGGAGTACCACTTGAAAAACCTGTTGCTGGGATAGCAATGGGCTTAATAAAAGAAGAGAAACAATTTGTTGTTTTAACAGATATTCTTGGAGACGAAGATCATTTGGGAGATATGGATTTTAAAGTTGCTGGAACGGAATCTGGAATAACATCATTGCAAATGGATATTAAAGTTAATGGAATAACCGAGGACATAATGGAGGAATCTTTATCAAAGGCAAATTCAGCAAGAATACATATATTAAAAGAAATGAATAAGTCGCTAAATAAACCAAGAGAAGTTACAAAATCAAATGCTCCACAAATCGAGAAATTGAAAATTGATAAATCAAAAATTAGAGAAGTTATCGGTTCAGGGGGTAAAGTAATTAAAGATATTTGTGAAAAGTCTGGAGCTAAGGTTGAAATTGACGACGATGGCATAATTACAATTTTTGCTTCAAAAGCAAATGATGCTAAAATCGCAATGAATATGATCAATGATATTGTTGCTGAACCAGAAGTTGGTAAAATTTATGAAGGAAAGGTTGTCAAGACCACAGACTTTGGAGCGTTTGTAAACTTTATGGGTAGTAGAGATGGTTTGGTTCATATCAGTCAGTTAAAAGAAGAGAGGGTTGAAAAAACAACTGATGTTGTAAAAGAAGGTGATCAAGTAAAAGTAAAAGTTATTGGAGTTGACGATAGAGGTAAGGTTAAGTTAAGTTTAAAAGATGCTCAAGTATGAAAAAAATTGAATCATTGATTTTGTCTGGAAAAGAATCGCTCCCAATCATAGAAGGAGGAAAAGGAATAGCTGTTAGCAGTGGTGAAAGTTCTGGTGCATGGGCAAAAGCTGGAGGTGTTGGAACATTTTCTGGAGTAAATGCAGACTCATACGATGAAGAAGGTAATTTAATCCCTCAAATTTACAAGGAAAAAACAAGATCTGGTAGGCATAATGAACTAATTAATTTCTCAGTTTCAGGTGCAATTGAACAAGCAAAAATTGCAAGAGATATTGCTGGCCCCAAGGCTCCAATCCATATCAATATTTTGTGGGAAATGGCTGCGGCAGAAGAAATTCTCACTCGAACTCTAGAAAAAGCAAGTAATATTATTGATGGAGTTACATGTGGTGCTGGCATGCCATACAGACTATCAGAAATTGCAGCTAGATTTGGTATTTACTATTATCCAATAATCTCATCAGCAAGAGCTTTTAACGCATTATGGAAAAGATCATACAGAAAAACTTCAGAATATTTAGGTGGAGTTGTATATGAAGATCCTTGGCTTGCTGGCGGTCATAATGGTTTGTCTAATAGCGAAAATCCTCTTAAACCTGAACCTCCATTCCCAAGAGTTAAAGAATTGAGAAAATTAATGAACGAATTTAATCTTCATAACACTCCTATAATAATGGCAGGAGGTGTTTGGAATCTTAAAGAGTGGGAAGATTGGATAGATAACCCAGAGATAGGAAAGATAGCTTTTCAATTTGGAACTAGACCATTACTTACTGAAGAAAGTCCAATACCTGATGCATGGAAAAAAAAACTACTTAATATAAAAAAAGGAGAAGTAAGTCTGCATAGATTTAGCCCAACTGGTTTTTATTCTTCAGCTGTTAAGAACGATTTCTTGATAGAACTTGAAGAAAGGTCGAAACGCCAGACCCCTTTTTTAAAAGAACAGACTAACGAATTTAATGAAAAAATTGAGATAGGTCCTAGAAAAAGAGCATTCTATGTTAAACATTCCGATAAATCAAAAATTATGGAATGGATTAAAAAAGGGTTTTCAAAACCAATGACTACACCCAATGATACACTGATATGGGTTACAATAAAAAAAGCAAGCCAGATTGTTAAAGATCAAATTGATTGTATGGGTTGTTTATCTCAGTGTTTGTTCAGTAACTGGGCGCAAGGAGAGAAAGGTACAACCGGAAAGAAAGCGGACCCTAGGTCATTTTGTATTCAAAAAACACTCCAAAAAATAAGTCACGGAATTTCTAACCTAGAAAATGAATTAATGTTCGCAGGTCACTCAGTTTATAGATTCGCTCTTGATCCATTTTATAAAGGAGGGTTTATTCCAAAAGTCAATCAATTAGTTGACAGAATCATGAAGGGACTATAGTTTCTAAATTTATATGTATAAAAATGAATATATTAAAAAAGCATTCAAAATGCTTGAGGCTTCTCATTTAAAAATTACTGAACAGAGAGTAGCAATGGTTAATTTGCTTTTTAAGAATGGCGCAGCACACTTTACAGCAGACGATATTTATGAGGAAGTAAGTAAGAAAAAAATAAAAATTTCTTTGGCTACAATCTACAATTGTTTGAATCAATTTAAAGATTTGGGAATAATAAAGGCTATAAAAGTCTCATCAGATAAAATATACTTTGACACTAATTTGGAAGATCATCATCACTTTTTTTGTATGAAATCCTCAAAGCTTATCGACGTGGAAACTGACGAAGTCAAGATTTCTAAGCTTCCAGAACTTCCTAAAGGAAAGAAATTTAAATCTGTTGAAGTTATAATTAATATTACAGATTAAAATCAATTTCCCCACATTCCTTTTTTTCTAACCCAACCTTCAATATCTTGTTCTTTTAAAAAACACCAGTCTTCGTTACATTTTTCATTTTCTAAAATAAAATTTTTCATCACCTTTGCAATCTTTTTTGATCTTACATCTGGGAATTTATAGATATATTCACTTTTTGAGGTTATTATCACATATTTTTTTTCAGTTAACTGGGAATTTGAAACCCACCCTATAATACCATTGATATCTGAAACATTTGACCAATTTTCAAAATTACTAATAATTTTTAAAGGATATCCTTTTTTTAATATTTTATAAATCACAAGATGATTCAATCCTGGACCATTCCTAACGTTTACTTCATTATATTTGGTAGTCATAATTTTTTTTTTTATTTCTGCTAAGATTTCTTTTGGTGATATAAATATGCTTATAAGCAAATAAAAAATATAAAGTTTAATTAACATGAAACGAAAAGACATACTTATTCTGATTACAAGAAAATTACCAGAAAAGATAGAAAAAAAATTAAAAGAAAATTTCAACGTTATTCTTAATAAAACTGATAAAAAACTATCGTATTTAGAAATTAAAAAAAAAATTTCTGAAGTTGATATCCTTGTTCCATGTGTCAGTGACACAATTGACGCCTCAATAATTAAATCTGCTAAAAAATTAAAGTTGATAGCAAACTTTGGCAATGGGGTGGATAATCTTGACCTCGTAACTGCAAGAGAGGAAAATGTTGTTGTAACCAATACTCCAGACGTGCTAACTGAGGATACTGCTGATTTAGTTTTAACTCTTGTTCTTATGATAAGTAGAAAAGTTGTTGAAGCACAGAAGAAAATAAGTGGAGGAAGTTGGTCTGGATGGGGACCAAGTGAAACAATGGGAGAAAGAATAAGGGGCAAAATTTTTGGAATAATTGGTATGGGAAGAATAGGTAAAGCTGTTGCTAAAAGGCTCGATATTCTTGGTGTGAAAATTATTTATCATAATAGAAATCGCTTAAAAACAAATGAGGAGAAACTTCTTAAGGCAAAATATTTTGAAAATCTTGATTTGATGATTAAGGAATGCGATATTATAAGTATTCATTGCCCATATACCCCAGAAACATTTCATTTATTATCAAAGAAAAGATTAAAATTGTTAAAAAAAAATTGTATCATTATTAATACATCGAGAGGTGAAATAATTGATGAACAGGCTCTAGCGTCTCTTTTGTTTAAAAAAAAAATAGGTGGAGCAGGACTTGACGTTTTTGAACATGAACCTCAAATTACTCAGAAATTACTTGAATCAGATAATGTCATCTTATTACCACACATAAGTTCTGCCACGATTGAAAGTAGAGTTGCAATGGGGGAAAGAGTAATAAAAAATATAATATCTTATGCAAATGGGAAAACTCCCCCAGATATGATAAAAAAGTTGTACTATGATTAATTTTTGTTAGCTACAAATTTTACAATGCTTATTCTTTTCGATTTTTATTTTTTTTACTTCTAGATTTATACTATCCAACAAAATTAATTCTTTAAAATTACTATTGAGTTGAAGAATATAATTAAGCGCTAAATTTGCTTGTATGATTCCACCTAGCCCTGCAACAGTAGCAATTATGCCCATCTCATCACAGCTTAAGTTTTCATCGGTAGTTAAACTTGGAAAAATACATTTGTAGCAAGGATTTTTTTTATTACTCCAAGAAGAAAATATAAAAGCTTGTATATCAAAGTTTTGCAAAGCAGCAGAAACTAATATTTTTTTTTTATGATGACAAAATTTATTTATTATTAGTCTAGATTCAAAATTATCTGTACAATCTAATATAATTTGACAGTTTCCTAAATAAAGATCAACGTTGCTTTCATTAATTTTTTTTTGATGATAATTAATAGTAATTGATTCATTTATATTCTTTATTTTTTCTGACAAAACCTTGCATTTACTCGCTCCAATATCTTTTTCAGTAAATAAGGTCTGACGATTCAAATTGCTTAAGATAATCGAATCATGGTCTATAAGTACTAATTTACCTATTCCACTCATAGATAAATATTGAGCGGCAGATGTGCCTAGTCCTCCACAACCGACAATGCATATTGAAGAGTTGTAAATTTTTTTTTGACCTTCAATCCCTACTTTATTGATGATTATTTGTCTTGAATATTTTTCCAAGAAGTATTCTTCACTATTTCTCATTCGACATATCCGAAAACAATGGAGTTGAGAGATATCTCTCTGCAAATGAAGGTAGAATAATTATTGTATTTTTATTTTTCATTTTTAAATCTTCATTTAATTCTATAGCTGCAGACAATACTGCACCTGAGGATATTCCGCCTGCAATTCCCTCAATTTTAGCTAACATTCTTGCAAAATAAAATGCAGAATTATTACTCACAGACAAAACCTTATCAATAATATCTAAGTTTAAATTTTTGGGTAAAAACCCTGCCCCTATGCCTTGAATTAAATGTTCACCAGGGTTTGATCCGTTTATAATAGCCGAATCCTCTGGCTCAACTGCAACAATTTTTATTAATTTATTTTTCTCTTTGAGATATTTTCCTACTCCAGTTATTGTGCCACCTGTCCCTACTCCTGAAATAAAGTAGTCAATTTTGCCTTCACAGGTTGCCCAAATTTCCCTTGCAGTTGTTTTATAATGAATTTCTGGGTTAGCACTGTTTTCAAATTGGTTTAGGATAAAACTATTCTCTATTTCATTTTTAATTTCTTTTGCCTTTTTCATTGCACCTGTCATTCCAAGTTTCTTCGGAGTTAAAATAAGTTTTGCACCAAAGAATTGAAGCATTTTTCTTCTCTCAATTGACATGCTTTCAGGCATCGTGAGAATTAATTTATAACCTCGAGCTGCACAAATAAATGCTAGTGATATCCCAGTATTTCCACTTGTAGGCTCAATAATTGTCGTTGAAGAGTCTATCAATTTTTTTTCCTCAGCAGACTTTATCATAGCAAGTCCAATTCTGTCTTTAACAGAACCAAGAGGATTAAAAGATTCTAATTTTGCAATTATATTTCCATTGTATTGCAGATGCTTCTTAAGTTTTTTTAAACATATCATTGGTGTATTTCCAATGGTTTCGTCTATAGAGCTATATATTTTTGAAGAGGCTTTATATGACAAAATCGACTTTCTTCGAGACATCTTGTTTCAATTTCTTATTTTTTGCAATTCTACATACTTCTTCAATAGAAATATTATTAAATTTTTCTAAGCACTCAAATGAAATATCGTTAATTAAAGGAAGAACAATCCTCTTCGAAAGTTCAGAGTTAAATGTACTATTCAAATTATCTTCATTTGAAACTGATTTAATAATATCAGCAATTTTAATTCTTCTTCTCTCCTTTGCTAAACTATACCCTCCCTTAGGACCTCTTGATCCAACAAGAATTTTGTTTTTAACAAGAATTTGTAGCGTTTGCTCTAAATATCTCTTTGGAATACCTTGCCTTTTTGCTATAGATTCATTTTGAACAGGATTAGGACCAGAGTTAAGAGCTATATCAACAACAGCTTCAATTGCATATATAATTTTTTTATGAACTTTAAACAATTTTTCTCTAAACCCCTGTAGAACCAAATCCGCCAGAACCTCTGTCAGTTTCATCGAGTTCTTCCGTAACATCTAATTCAATTTCTGGCAACTGCATAAATATTAATTGTGCTATTCGCATACCAGGACTAACTTCAAATCTTTTTTTCCCATGATTAATAAGTATTACACATACTTCTCCTCTGTAATCGGCATCAATTGTTCCCGGAGTATTTAAAACAGTTACACTGTTTTTAAGAGCAATACCCGATCTTGGTCTGACTTGGGCCTCAATTCCAAACGGCATTTGTAATGAGAAACCGCATGGGATTAGTTTTGTTTCGCTAGGTTGAAGAATAACCGTATTGCCTAAGGCTGCTAGAAGATCAAACCCTGAACTTCCGTCAGTTGCTTTCTTTAAATGATAAAGATTTTTTCCATTTTCTAAATGTTTAAAAAGAATTTTTTTCATTATATTAATTTATTTTTTTTAAAAAAATTAACAATTTTTTTTGTAATTTTTTTTGCAACTTCAGACTTTTTCATCTTTTTCCAATTCTCAATGTTGTCTTTTGTGATAAAAGAAACTTGATTGTAGTTGGAACCAAAAACTAATTGTGATTTTACATTGTTTGCAATTATCCAGTCACAACCTTTATTAAATAATTTATTTTTTGAGAAATTTATTAAGTTTGTTGTTTCCGCTGAAAAACCAATTACTAATTTAGGCTTTTCTTTGCTTTTTGATATATTTTTGAGAACATCTATGTTTTCCTTTAAAACAAGGTTCATTTCATTCTGATTTTTTTTTATTTTATTTGAAAATTTTTTTTTAATTTTCCAATCTGAAATAGCAGCAGCAGACACAAAAATATCATATGGTAATTTAGAAACGCAGACTTTATAAAACTCTTCAGCATCTTTCACCTTTACAACTTGAAAATCTTTTG
>CACBON010000009.1 GCA_902540805.1 uncultured Alphaproteobacteria bacterium
GAAGTCGTTCAATTATGTGACAATACAATTAAGAATCTCTACTTATTAATCGATACAATTGACAAAGAAAGAAACACAACAATATCTAAAGATCTCGACTATCTCTACAAACATTGTCTTTTTGCTGTTGTTAGAGTTAGAGATCATAAAGATTATGAATTTCTAAACGGTTGTATTCAAATTTTAAGTGACATAACCGAGGGTTGGGACAGAGTAGGCTCAGCTGTTAAGCGAGCTCCCGCTTTTGGTTAATTCTTTATGTCACTTGCACTATATCCAGCCATTAAACTAGGAAATAATCAAGAAAAGATAAGGAGATCAATATCTAGGTTAACAACTGGACTTAACATATTAGCAGGTGCAACGTCTGGTGAATTAGCACAAGGTATTTCTTTACAGGCAGAGGGAAAGTCAAATCTAAAGGTTGTATCTACGACTCAAGTAGGCTTGGACTTATTAAAAACTGCGGAATCAGCGCTATTAGAGTTAGCTGCACTCGCTTCTCGACTAAGAGAAATAGGGATTGCTGATACTGTTTCATCCAATAGTGCGTCAGATACTGCAGCACTTAATGCAGAAGCTATTGCGGTGAGCGACAGCATCGATGATATTGTATCTACAGCAAAGTTTCATGATTTGGTTATTTTATCTACTAGCGCAAGAACACTTGCCGCAGTCAAAGACGCAGAGGGAAACACGACGACAATCACAACTACAGCGGGTATAACAGCTACCAATATATCAGATGCAACCAATTCAAACACTACAGCAGACACTGCAATTGGTGAAATTGAAACATCATTAGGACATGTTGCTGGTCATATAAATACTTTGAGTGCATATCAGAATACCGCTAATGCACTGGCATCAATTGAATTGGAGTCTGCAGCAAAATTAATGGATACTAATTTTGCACTCGAAACAGCAAAATTAATGAAAAAAACTTTAATCCAAAAATATGCTACTTCAATGGTGGCAAAAGCTAATGAGATCGAAGAAAATAAAAAATTACTTATTCTCTAAACTTTTATTTTTTTGGTCGTTTATATCTTTAAAGGAGTTATGGAAATGAAAAACAAACAACAAACAGAAAACAAAGAAAACAATAAAGATCAAAATAATATGCCAAGTGCCAAAGAGCAATATAATATTATTCTTAAACTTTATAAAGGATTGCACGAAAATCTCGAAGAATTGTATAAAAAATCTAAAGATAAAAAATCCTCAACTAATGCTAGTCAACTAGCTTATAAAGTTGATAAAATTGCATCAGGCCTTCATCTCACACTAAATTTTGAAGATGAAAAAACTGTTAAGATTAGTGAGAATTTCAGAGATTTGTATAGACATGTACGATTTGCAATGAAAATGATTTATGAAAAGCAGGAGTACAAGTTCTTGAATTCTGCAAGAGATGTTGCGAAGACTTTATATGAATCTTGGGCAAAAATAAAGCCTACCATTTAACATTTGTTATTTTTTCTTAATACCATAGAATAAAATTCGATGGTAAAAAGGATTATTTCAGTGATTCTAACTGGACTAGTTGTCGGTTCGTCTGTAGCGATACTAGTCCAGGTATTTCTTTTTCTTGTAAATTATTTGTCAAATTTATTAAGAACAGACCTCACTGACTTACTCAACCAACATCACTTTAGTATAAATGAATTAGTTATCAAAATTATTTTTTTCTTTCTAATTGTTCCATTTTTAGTTGGTCTAATGGTAGGAGTGATAAGAAATCTTAATCAGGGAAAAAGATGGCATGGTCCACCAGATGTTATTCTTGCGGTTCATAAAGAGGATGAAGAGCTAAACATTAAATCAGGTTTTTTAACCTCAATTGCTTCTATTTTATCAATTTCATGTGGCAGTTCAGTAGGGCAGTATGGACCTTTGGTTCATTTTGGTGGAACAATTGGAGCAGAAATAAAAAAATTATTTTCATACGCACCAGATTATAAAATATTAGTAAGCTCAGGTGTTGCAGCAGCAATTTCTGCTGGTTTTGGAGCTCCTCTTGCTGGATTGATTTATGCCAGAGAAGTAGTGTTGAGACACCAATCTTTAGCAAGTTTTTCACCAATACTTTTATCTTCAATAATTTCATATTTTTTTACTGTTGAAGTTTTTAAGTATGAACCAACGTTTGATATTCCTAATGTCACTGGAAATAGTCCAATAAACATTGTGATAATAATATTGGCTGGAATTCTTGCAGGCCTTTTAGCGAGTTTATATTCTTTTTTTCTTACGAACAAAAACCTTAATTTCTTAAATAATTTTGGTTCTAAAAATTATCTTACGCCTGCGTATGCCGGTTTGATATGCGGAATAATTGCAATAAAGTTTCCTGAGGTTACAGGAATTGGTTCAGAAACAATAAATAACATGTTAAATAATAGAATTTCATTGAATTCGGCGTTAACATTTTTAATTCTAAAATTACTTCTTACAACAATCTGTATTAGAATGGGCTTGGTCGGAGGTATATTTGCACCCGCACTTTTTTTAGGGGCAAGCCTTGGAGTTGTTTCAGCCGGTCTAGCAGTAATTGTCTCTGAAAATATTAATCCCTATCTCGTGATTTTGTCTTCAATGTCGGCTTTAGGTAGCTGTATAATTGGGGGGCCAATAGCTAATGTACTTATCATATTTGAACTAACATCTAATTATCAAGCTGCTTTATCTGCTGGTGTATGCATCGTTGTTGCTACTATTGTATCCTCACAATTAATAGGTCAGTCAACTTTTGATCAGCTTTTAAACAATAGAAAGATCGATATTACAGTCGGAAGAGATATTTTATTCCTTCAGCGAAAAAAAATAAAAGAAATTGTGAATAAAAACTTTTTAAAACTAAATGGTGATATCACAATTAAAAGTGCGATTGAAAAGTTTAAAGACTCGAATTGTAGTGAAGCCTATTATATTGGAAATAAAAATAAATTATTAGGGAAAATTACTTTACAAGCATTGTTATCATACAAATTAAACCAAAAAATTAGCGACATTAAAAAGTCAAAGTTTTTGAAAATAAATGATTACGAAGATTTGTCTAAGACAATTGAGAAATGCAGGGATTTTGTTGGGGAGTCTGTCCCGGTAATTGATGACAAAGGAAGAATTATAGGTGTGTTTAGTGAAAGCGATTTATTTATAAGTTATTTAGAGGCCGAAAAATTCAGGGCAGAGGTAGAAACTAAATCGTAAAATCAATGCTATTTTTTTGCTGATTTGATGTTGTTTTCATTGATGAAATCATTAGATATCTTGTGACAATCTCATTGTGAAAATAAACTGGACTAAATAATTCCCTAGCTTTCAAAAAAGCTTCTGTGGATACACCATTACCTGGTGCAAGTTTAGGACTGTAAACTTTTTTTTTATGAAGTTCAGAATTTTCTCTATTATAAGGGTTCAAATTGTAGTTGTCACCAACTTCGGTAACTATATTTCTATTTTGAAGAGGATGTGGCACACCTTTTGCTATATTATCTATAGTTTTATTATTAATTGGTTCAAAATAGTTATAATTAGGGTTTATCATAAAATAAATAGTAACTCATGAAACTTAATCAGGCAAAGAAATTTTATAAAAAAAGTCAAAATGATGGGCTTGAAAATATAAATCCATTCGAGATCTTTAAAAAAATTAACTATGAATTAGTTAAGGCACTTCAAATTGTGTCTGAAAAAATTGAAAAAAAAGAAATTGATGAAGTAAGACAAAAAAATTTTACAAAAGCTCTTACAATAATTTACACTTTGCAAACGAACCTTGACTTTGAAAAAGAACTAAAACTTTCAACAGATTTTTTCAAATTTTATGAATTTTGTAGAAAAAAACTTATCGAGGGCATTACAGGTCTTAAAAGTAAAGAAATTCTAAAATCTGCCGTTAACTTAGATAAAATGTTTAATTTTAATTACATACAAATAAATGGAATAAATAATGTTATCTGATAAGTTTTATGAAAAAGAATATTCTGAAAATTCAAGAGTATCAGAAAAGATCGCTAAACTAGAGGAATTAAGTATATCTATGACAAACTTAATTGATTCTGGAAATTCTGAAAAAATCCATCATTTGGAAAAAATGAGACAAAAGATTTTAAAAGACATTATAAAAAAAAAGGAAACAGTCAGTAAACATTTAGAATCAAAAATTTCAAATATATTTTATTTAAATAATAGAATGATAGAAAAAGTTCAAAGAGAAAAAACTAAAAGTTTAGATTCAATTAAGAAAAAAATTAAGTTTTATGAATCTTACAAACAATTTTAATAATTAAATAGTTATTTAAGTTTTTTTACAAAAAATATTGTAATTCCTAAAGACACCTCACTATAACATTAAGATATTTCTTTAAATGTGATAAATGAAAATACTTTTCATTTTTTTAATTCGTTAACTCTTTTAATTATTTAGATTTTTTGATATCAGAAAGTAATGATTAATTTCAAGGAGAGATAATAGTGAAAGAACTTAACAAAGAAAAAACTATTTCTGCATTAAATGAGATTTTGAAATATGAACTAGCTGGTGTTGTTAAATATACTCATTTTGCTTTAATGGTTACTGGACCAAATAGACTTAGTTTAGATAAATTCTTCAAAGAACAAGCTGAAGAATCTTTAGAACATGCGCAACAAGCAGGAGAACTGTTAACTGGACTTGGAGGGCATCCGTCACAAGCAATTCCAAAAATTGAAGAAACAAATCAACATTCTATAGAAAATTTATTAAAAGAGAGTCTTGCACATGAAGAAATGGCGATTGATCTTTATAAAAATTTATTAGATTGTTCGGAAAATAAAAGCCTATACGTCGAGGAGTATGCTAGAGAGATGATAAAACAAGAAGAGATGCATAGTATTGAAATCAAAAAAATGTTAAGAGACTACGAGGTTTAATTTTTTTATGTATATTTGTGCACAAATTTAGCTTAATTTTATTAATTTTTATTTTTTTAATATTAAGTTTTACTTTTCCTAGTCTATTCACAGAATTTAAATCTTCAATTCCCTACCTTTTAGGATTAGTTATGTTTGGTATGGGGGCTTCGCTTCAGTTGCAGGAAATAAAAAATATTTTAACTGAACCAAAGTGGCTGTTTACCACAGTTATTTTACAGTTCTCGATAATGCCTTTTTTGGCATTTCTTTTAGTTGTCATTTTTGATTTCCCAAAAGAGATTGCACTAGGTTTTATTATTTTGGGCTCATGTCCAGGCGGAACAGCTTCTAATGTAATTGCATATATTTGTAAGGCAAATTTGTCCTTGTCAATCCTCTGTACTTTTCTGTCCACAGCTTTAGCTGTTTTTTTTACCCCTGCTTTAATTTTTTTATTTGCTGATGAAAATATTGATATTGAAATTCTAAGTTTAATCAAATCAACATTCTTTATTGTTTTTCTTCCTGTTGTGTGTGGAATACTGATGAAAATTTTTATTAGAAACAAAGAAAAAACTTTGTTGAAGTTTTTTCCATTATTTTCAGAAATTTCTATTGCGTTAATCATTGGAATTATTTTTTCAATTAATATTGATAGTTTTAGTAATCTTTCTTTGAATATTCTAGTTGCTGTTGCGTTGCACAATTTAATTGGTCTTTTTTTAGGATTCTTAATTGCAAGCTTTTTTAAATTCCCGATGGATGTAAAAAAAACAGTTGCAATTGAAGTTGCAATGCAAAATTCTGGCTTAGGTATGACGCTAGCCTTAATGCATTTCACAAAGCTGGTTGCCTTGCCGTCAGCTCTATTTAGTCTTTGGCATAATATTTCTGCCTCAGGTCTTGTTTATTTTTGGAAAAAAAAATAAATTAATAATTTAATATTTTACGAAAGGTTTTTCCCAAATGAGAATAAGTGCAAAAAATCAAATAAAAGGTAAAGTTACCTCTGTTATACACGGATCAAGTTACTCTCAGGTATCTGTCGAACAAACGGACGCAGATGGAAATTTAACTGGAAGCTTTGTTCATGCAGCTGTTCCAGTTGATATATGTAAAGACATGGAACTTGGTAAAGGGAATGTAGTAACTTGTATTTTTCCTGCTGCAGCAGTTATAATTGGGAAACATTAGTTTTCATTTAAGTGGATGTTCTTTTAGAATCATTAAATTTAGTTTTTTCATTTGATCCTGACTTATATGAAATCATTTGGCTTTCATTAAAAGTATCACTTTTTGCTCTTACTTTTTCATGTTTTTTAGGTTTGCCCATATCTGGAGTTTTGTCATCTACAAATTTTACTGGAAAAAAAACTATAATTATTTTTTTTAATTCAATGATGGCTTTACCTCCAGTGTTTGTAGGTCTATTGCTTTATATTTTATTTTCCCAAACAGGTCCTTTAGGATTTTTAGACATTTTATATACTCCGTCAATTATGATTATTGCTCAGATGATAATAATTTTGCCAATAATTATTTCAGTTAGCACAGAACTGCTTCAACAAATGTTTGATGAGTATAAGGAAATGTTCGATACATTTGAAGTTGATTTAATAAGTAGAATTAGAACAACAGTTTTTGATGCTAGAATTTCACTTGTGACATGCATTTTAACAGGTTTAGGTAGGGCTTTATCTGAGGTAGGCGCTATAATAATTGTTGGCGGAAATATCGTACACTACACAAGAGTTATGACGACAACAATTGCTTTAGAAACTTCGAAAGGAAATTTATCAATGGCAATGTCTCTAGGAATTGTTCTGATAATAATTGCGATTTCTTTGAATGCAATAGTAATGATAATGAAAACAATTTCCAGGAAATATTCTTATGATTAATTCAGAAAATCGTATAACACTTAAAAATATAAATTATGGCGTGAACAACAAACCTTTTTTTAAAAATCTTTCAACAGACATTTCAACTAATGGTATTACAATTATCCTTGGTCCAAATGGTTCAGGAAAAACTTTATTAACGAAAATTATCAAAGGATTAATAAAACCAGAAAGCGGAGAGATTTCAATAAAGTTAAATGGAACAACTCCCAAAACGGGATATCTCTCACAGAATATAATTTTTTTAAGACGTAATGTTTTCAATAACCTTGCATATCCTCTTGAAATAAAAGGGTTTAACAAAAAAATGATAAATAAAAGGATTGAATTTTTATTAAAATATTTTGGATTTTCAAGCAAAAAGAAAATATCGGCTAGAAATCTCTCAGAAGGGAATAAACAATATCTTTCCTTTATTAGAACATTGGTTTCTGAACCCAACCTTTTGATTTTGGATGAACCAAGTTCTAATCTTGATATGCGATTCACAAAAAAATTAGAAAATTTTTTAATTAAAGAAAGGAATAGAATAAAAATTATTATGGTTACGCATGACCTATTCCAAGCAAAAAGATTAGCTGATGAGATTTTATTTATTAATGATGGAGAGATAATTGAAGTTTCTACAAAAAATAAATTTCTTAAATCAAAAAATAAGTTGATTCAAAAGTTTTTGAAAGAGGGTGTTATATATTAAACTTTTAATAGCTTTCTATTATTTGGAGAGTTAACCTTGTATAGAAATAAGTACAGTTTAGTCCTATTATAAACATTATAAATAACCTAAAAGATTTATCTAAATTTTCACCTATCCATAAAATAAATCTTTCTGATTGAGAAACTTTTAGACAAACTTCAAAAATAATAATAGAAGAAAATAAAAAATTTAAGATTTGTATTTTCTTTATGTCATAAAAATTTAATACTAGTGTTGAGGATAAAATATAAATAATCGAAAAGATCAATATAAAAAGTAGACAATTTTTTTTTGTTCTTAAAACTTTAGAAATAAAACGTCCTTTTAGATCAAAAATTTCAGATACCATGTACATTAAAAAGATAAGAATGTTGTGAGAAAAAAGTAAGACTAAAAGTACAATAAAAAAATTATTTATTTTTCTTACCTTTTTTTGAAAAGTCTTTTGTAGATAGTTGGAATAATGCAGCTACAAATATAATAGCAACCACATAGAAAATAACGAAACCAACCGAGTTGTCCTGCATTGATTTGTGTAAATCATCTTGTGAACAAAGGACATCCTCTTTAAAAGATTTAAATTCTTTGTCACAAAAGTCGAAAGTACTATCTTTTTTTATGTTGTTTTGTTCGCCCAATTTTAAGTTTCTATTTCACCATCAATAGATTCATTAAGCTCAAGTGTATCTGAGGTTATTGTTGCTTTAACTTTTATCTTATTGATATCTTTAATTTCACCAGATTTAAATTTATCTCTAATCTTTTCTTCAATTTTTCTTTGAGAAGTAATCCCAACGTTTTTTAAAAACTTTCTTACAGAAATATTAATTTTTTCATCATCCATAAAAATACAATAATTTTTTAAAAAAAAATGTAAAGAGTTTGTAATTATTTTTTTTCAAAACAAACTAAATGATCTATATTAATGGGAGTTTTTATTCCAAACTCCTCATTATTTTCATGTAAATGTTGATGATGAGAATCAACAAGTACAGGGATAAGTTCTTCTTCAGGAGTTTTTAATGTATAGATAAAATTAGTTCCACGAAACTTCCTATCAACAATTTTTAATTTCAATTGACTTTTATCGTCATGCAGTAAATCTTCTGGTTGGATTAATAACTTAACAGTTTTACCCTCATTGAATTGGTTTAAATTTGAACAACCATATTTACCATTTATTATTCCAAGGCTGTTATGTTTCAGGATTTGTCTATTGATTATTTTGACATTTAGAAGGGTTCCTCTTTTTAAAAAATTTACAACCTCTAGAGAATTTGGAAAGTGATAAATATTATAGGGTGTATCAAACTGCTTTAGTACGTTGTTTATAATAATACCACACTTATCACCTAAATAAAATGCCTCATTAGGATCATGTGTTACAACAATTGCTGATATTTTTGTTAATTTTAAAATATCTTTTACAGTTTTTTGTAAATCCTCTTTTAATATTTGATCAATATTCGCAAAGGGTTCATCGAGTAATAAAAGATCAGGGGATGAAATTAGTGATCTGGCTAGAGAAACTCTTTGAGCCTCGCCAGAACTAATTTCATGGGGGTACTTTTGTTGAACTTCTTTTAGTTTAAATAAGTCTAAAAGATCCAATGGAGAATATAAAAATTTTTTTCTATTTTTTCTCTCTAATCCAAGTAAAATATTATGATAGACGTTTTTGTGAGGAAACAAACAATTGTCCTGAAACGAAAGCGCTATGTTTCTCTTATCTGGACTTATTGACAGGTTATTTGAAGATATAATTTTTCCATTGAGATTAATGGTTCCATATTTTAATTTTTCAAGGCCAGCAATTGTTCTAAGGATGGTTGTTTTACCTGCACCTGACGGTCCTAGTAAGCATACAATATTTCCCTTCTTTGGAATTGCAAAATTTATATTCTTTATTTCATGATCATTTCCAGATGAGAATGTTGCGTCGTGAACTTCAAAAAAATTTCCCATTATTTCTTATAATTCATTTATTATCTTGAAAAAAGTATTTAAATGAAATTAGAATAAAGATGCTCGCCCAGAAAATTAAAAACATAGACGGTATAGCAGTGGCCTCAATCAAATCTTGAGTTGCAAAGTTATAAGCACGGGTTGAGAAAGTTTCAAAATTAAAAGGTCTTAAAATCAAAGTGATTGGGAGTTCTTTAATTATTTCAATAGCAATTAGAATAAAAATAAAAAAAATATTTTTGTTTAAAATTGGCCAATGAACTTTAGAGAATGTTTTAAATTTACCAAATCCCATTAAATAAGAAGATTCATCTAATGAATAATTTATTTTAAGGAAATTAGATTTTATACCATTATAGGCAATTGAGTAAAATCTAAAAAAATAACCCAAAATTAATCCATAAAATGATCCAATGAATATTGTTTTTAAATCAAAATTTATGAATGAGCTTACTAACGAAAAAAAACTTATAATAGATACTGAAATAATAATACCAGGAATAGCATAACCAGAAATTGAAAGACTGCTGAAAACACTTAAAAAACGATTTTTTAAAACTCTATTTCCAAAATTTGTAAAAATTGCGACTGATATTAAAAAAAAGGATGTGAAAAAGATTAGTAAAAAAGTATTTAAATTAAGTTTTAAAATTTCAAAGTTTGCTAAATATTCGGGAAATTTTATCGACCAGTACAACATTTGAGAAAAAGGAAAAACAAAGCTAAGGACAAATAAACATAAGCAAAAAGCTGTTGCTAAAAAATTTTTTGTGCCTTTTAAGGCTTGTTTTTTTCTTTTACCTTCATTCTTAAGTGAGTGAAACCTTGAATCTTTTCTTAAATAACTTTCAACTATAAAAAAAAAGAGCACAAAAATTAAAAGTAAAAGAGATAAAAAGTTAGACGTGTTCAAATCATCAAAAATAAACCACGAGTTGTATATTTCTGTTGTAAAGGTTGAAACACCAAAGTACGAAACTGTTCCAAAATCTGATAATGTTTCCATAGCCACTAAACTTAGACCTATGAAAATTCCAGGTCTCGCACAAGGTAAAATAATTTTAAAAAATCTTTGATATGAACTAAAACCTAAACTTTTTCCAAGATCTAAAAGATTTACAGATTGACCTACAAATGAAGTTCTTGAAAGTAGATAAACATATCCATAAAGTGTAAAAGATAAGGATAATACTGAATTAACTATTGGAGTAAAGTTGGGTAAATATGAGTTAGCATTATTTGTATCCCAAATAAGGTTGATGAGTGTGTAACCGCTACCAAAATTCTCAAAAAATGCACTCAATGAATATCCAAAAATATACGGAGGAATTGCGAATGAGAGAATTAATGAATATTTAAAGAACTTTACTCCAACAAAATTGTAGAAAGTAACTAAGTAAGCAGGAATTACTCCGAAGATAAATGTAAGAAATAAAACAAAGAAAAGAATTATTAATGAGTTTTTCGTGTATTCTAAAAATTGTGAATTTTTTAATAATGTGAAGTCAAAGTCAATGATCGAAGAGTTAATAATTATAGTAAAAAGGGGTATGATTGAAATAATTGATATGCATAATATGATGTAGAAAGAAAGATTTGTTGAGTAAAATGGTTGATTAATTTTTGTCAAAACCTAATTAATTCCAACCAGCTTCTTGCATTATTTTAAAGGCATCTGTTTGCCATTTTCCATAAGAAGAAACATTTGTAATATTATCTTGTTTAAAGCTACCTCCCATTTTGGTTATCAAAGACGGAGGATCTACAGATTCTATCATTGGATACTCAAAAGTATTGTTAACCATGTGTTCTTGAGCTGCGTGGGTAAGTAAAAATTCAATAAATTTTATTGCATTATCGGGATTAGGTGAATGTTTCAATACTCCAATTCCCGAAATATTCATATGTGTCCCTCTGTTTTGCTGATTTGGAAAAAATGGACGAACTTTTTTTGCTGCTTCTTTTTGCTCCTCACCTTTTTTTCCGGATAACATTAAACCATAATAATAGGTATTCGCTATAGCAAGTTTGGACTCACCTGAGGCAACTGATAGGATCTGAGCTCTATCATTACCTTTGGGTTGTCTAGAAAAATTTGTAACAAATTTTTTTGTCCAACTTCTAGTGTACTCTAACCCATGATTTTCTATCAAGGATGCTATCAGAGACTGGTTGTAAACATTATTTGACTGTCTAATTGCAATATATTTTTTAAACCTTTTGTCTGTGAGATCCTCGTAACTTAAATTAACCAAATCCTCTGAAGATATTTTTTTTGGGTTGTAGAAAATAATCCTAGCTCTTTTTGTTATTCCAAACCAATAATCAGACCTAAACTGAGCTGGTATTTTTTTTTCCAAAACTTTTGAACTAATTTTTTTAAAAACTCCATTTTTTTGAGAAGAATAAAGTCTTCCAGCGTCAGCCAAAAAAAACAAATCTCCTTTGCAAGATTTTCCTTCCTCTAATATTCTTTTTTCAAGTGGTTTTGCTTTCCCAGATATTATGTTTACATTGATACCTGTTTGTTTGGTGAAGTCCTTGTAAAGTCTGATATCCGAATCATAATGTCTTGTCGTATATAAATTGATTTCATCTGCATTTATATGGATTGAAAAAAAAAATACTATAAGATAAATCAAGAAATTCATATTAATTTGATAATGATTATTATTATCTAATTAATATTAAAAGTTTAATATGTCAATAATTTTAGTGCAGGGGGAATTTTTCCCCCTACAATCTATTTAATGGTAATCAATTTTGGTTTTTTGTGCTCTGGTATGACTTTTTCTAATTTTATCTTCAACATACCGTCATTTAAGTCTGCACTTTTTACTCTTATTTCATCAGATAATGTAAATTTTCTAACAAAATTTCTTTGAGAAATACCTTGATGAATTATATTCTGAGTTTCATTAGCTTTATGATCTTTAATCTTTGATCTTACTGTTAATACACCATCAGAAAGTTCAACTTCAATTTGGTCTTTATTAAAGCCTGCCACAGCAATTTCGATGTGGTAATTATAATCATCTGATTTTATAATATTATAAGGCGGATATCCCGAGGAAGTATTAACTTCCATATCGAAAAGTCTATCAAACAAATCGTCAAAACCCACCGTAAATGGTGTAAATCTTTGTTTGTCAATATTTGTAATTGTATTTTGCATATTATCTCCTTTATTTAAGCAAGATTATTATTAATTTGTATCCCAAATAAGGCAATACACCTATAATATAGTGTCATATTGACATAATGTCAATATGACACATAAAAAATTTTTAATTATATAGACTGAGGTTATATTTTTTTTGATAAATTCTTAAATTTGAAAGAACCTTTTGCACATAAAATCTTGTTTCTGTAATCGGAATAGATTCAATCCAATTTACATAACTTATTTCTTTTTTTCTTGGGTCTCCGTACCTTTTAATCCAAATTTTCACCCTATTTGGACCTGCATTATAAGCAGCAAGTGCTAATGGTAAAGCATTTTTAAATTTAATCAGCATTTCATTTATGTAAGTTGTACCCAGTAAAATATTATATTCAGGATTTGTTGTTAATCTATTTTTGTAGTACTTAATCTTTAAATCTCGTGCTACTTTTTTTGCAGTGAAGGGCATTAATTGCATTAAACCTCTAGCGCCAGCTGAGCTGTAGGCATTTATTGAAAAGTTACTCTCTTGGTGAATTATTGCGTGAATAAGAGCTATAGTTGGTTTTGAATTTTCAAATTTTTTAGGGATAAATTCTGTAATTTCTGGATATGAATATTTTACAGATGGAACTTTGAGCTCTTTTGATAATTTACCAACGATATTTTTATTTGAAAGTTTATAAGCTTTTTCAAGAACATAAAACTTTTCTTCATCAATAGAACATAATTCAAAAACTTTTTCAAAAAACGGATAAGACTTTAAATTACTTTGTTTTGATTGAATAATGATATTTATTACTTCAATAAGATCTTCATATTTTTCTGGTTTTTTTAAAACGTTTTTTTCTTTTTTTAAATTATAAGTTTCGAGCTTTAATGCAGCATTTTGTCCATAAAATGAAAACTTATTTTTAGAAGATTCTTTGAGCCACTTAGATATAATCTTTTTGTCAGAATTTTTTTCTATGTTTGTTAATGCTAACCAGTATGCTGCTTTAGATCTAAAATTATTATCTGAGTTATTGAAAACTTTTTCAAAGTGTCCGATGGCTTTATCGTATAATTTTAAATGCGAAAGAGAAACCCATCCAGCTAACCATTCCGCTTCTAATCCAGACTGATAAGAAAGTGGAAGGTTGTGATTCTTTAATATTTGATATGCCTTTTTATACTTTTTCTTGTTTAATAATCTTCTTACTATTATTCTTGAATTGATCCACCAGTTTCTAACATTTTCAATTTCATTTGGTGGGTTAATTAATAAATCTCCAGCCGTATCAAGTTTGGCTTTTCTTCTCCATCTCATTCTTTCATAAATAAGCCCAGGATCATTTTTTAATTTTTCTGGAACATCTTTAATTAATGAAGATACATTTCCTACTCGTCTGCTTAGGCCTAATCTAGCTTCGCCAAGCTTTCGGTAATCTCCTCGGATTCGATTCAAAGTTCTTCTTGCTGAAACATTCTTACCTTCATACATTAGTCTATTAAATCTTTGCCAGTTATCGTTATTATTCCAAAAATTTTTATATTTTTTTATAAAGTATTTTTGCTGAGAATAAGTCAAATTAGAATTTATCCATATTTCTTTAATTTTTTTTTTTTTATCTGATATCTTTCCGACTTTTATTAAACTTTCGAGGTAATCAATTTTTCCTTTAGATGTTTGGGGTGGATTATTTTGATACCATTCTATAATTTTTTCGGCTTTAGTTTTACTTTCAATTGATGATTCAATTTTTCTTATTAAAATTTCATTTTTAGGCCAATGTTTATGATTCTTATAAAAATCAGTTAGGTATTGAAAGTTATGATTACTTCCAGGACGAGTTATATCGAGCCATCTGATATATGAAGATAAATTTTCATTTTTATAATCGTCTGCTAAAACTATTGCCATCGCCCAGTTTTGTTTTTTTATTTGATCAAAAACATCTTGGTAAGGATAAACTTTTATTTCAGGTCTGGCTTTTACACTTGGAGGATCAAGAGCATAAGAATTCCAATGGAAAATTAAATTTAAAAAAAAAAAGAGATTAATTCCTAATTTATTTTTAATCATAAAAACATATTATTATTTCCTAGAAAATAATTAACAATAAGAATATTATAATATTTTTATTGTCTAATAGAGATCAAAATGATATTCAAAGGTTCAATTCCAGCAGTTATAACTCCTTTCACGAAAAATTTAGAGGTTGATTTTGATTCCCTTGCCAAACATGTTGAATTTCTAATTACTGAGGGTTCACATGGTTTAGTTTCTTGTGGAACAACTGGTGAGTCTCCAACCCTAAGTTACGAAGAGCATAAAGAAGTAACAAACTTCATAATCAAAAAATCAAAAAATAGAGTCCCTGTGATGGCTGGTTGTGGCTCAAATTCAACCGCAGAAACAATTGATTTAGTAGAACATGCCAAGAAATCTAAAGCAAATGCAACTTTGTTGGTAACTCCTTATTATAATAAACCGAGTGACGATGGATTATACAAACACTTCAGTGCAATTGCAAAAAAATGTAGTGACTTTCCAATATATTTATATGACATTCCAGGTAGATCTGTAAAAAAAATTTCATCAGACCTTCTTATTAAATTATCTAAGATAAGAAATATAATTGGAGTTAAAGATGCAACCTCAGATTTAGCTGCGCCAATGAATGTAATTCAAAATTGTGGAAAAAAATTCATTCAATTATCAGGAGAAGATGCTACCTTTCTAGCTTTTTTAATCAATGGAGGTGTAGGTTGTATATCTGTAACTGCTAATGTAGCTCCACGTTTATGCTCTCAGATTTATAATTCATGGATAAACAGACAAATTGAAGAATCAATGAGGTTGAATCAACTTTTGTTCATTTTAAATAGGGCGTTGTTTTTAGAAACAAGTCCATGCCCAGTTAAATATGCTCTCAGCAAACTTAAAAGATGCAAAAATATATTAAGGCTTCCTCTTACGACTGTAACAAAATCGACTATGCTTGAGATCGATAAAGCTTTGCGTAGTCTTAATCTAATAAAAAAGTAGGTGAAAAAATCAAAATCGATAATAGTGCTTAATAGAAAAGCTAAGTTTAATTATCAAATAATAGATCAGCTAGAAGTGGGCATAGTTCTTACTGGAGCTGAAGTTAAATCAATCAGAAAAGGCGGGGTTTCTTTGGAAAATTCTTACGCAGTGGATAAGAAAGGTGAATTTTGGATAAACAATCTTTATGTAGACCTTAAGGGTTACGAAAATAGTCCTGATATAGCTAATAATATTAGATCTAAAAAGCTCTTATTAAACAAAAATGAAATTTACAAAATCAATATGAAGGTTAAACAAAATGGTTTAACTATGATTCCTCTTGATCTTCATTTCAATAACAAGGGTTTTATAAAGATTCTCCTAGGTATTTCAAAAGGAAGGAAAAAAGCGGATTTAAGAGAATATAAAAAAAAGCAAGATTGGAAAAAAGAAAAAGGTAGATTAGAGAAAAAATGATATTGATAGCATTAGGTTCAAATTTAAATTCTGAAGCTTATGGTGATCCGCTAAAAAATTGCCATAAGGCTATCGAATTTTTAAAAAAAAGGTTTGAGCTTGAAAAAATTTCAAATTTTTATGAGACTGAACCAATTCCTAAATCAAATCAGGAAATGTATGTGAATGGAGTAGTAAGTGTAAAAACAACCCTCTTGCCAGAAAAAATTTTAGAAGAATTAATGAGCATTGAAAAAATCTTTAAAAGAGTAAGACATTTTAAAAACGAATCTAGAGTTATTGATCTTGATCTATTATGTTATAATGGAATAATACTAAAAGATAAACATCTGCAATTGCCTCATCCAAGAATGCATTTAAGAAGATTTGTTATGCAACCATTGTGTGATATAAATAAAGATTGGGAACATCCTGTGTTAAAAGTAAAAGCAGAAAATATTTTAAAAAACCTTGCAAATCAAAAAATTTACAATATAAATTGATTCAAATGGCACGAGTAACAACAGAAGACTGCACAACATCTATACCTAACAGATTCCAACTAGTGATATACGCTTGTAACAGAGCTCGGGACATAGCTTCTGGATCACAAGTTGAAGTTTCAAGTGACAATGATAAGAATACCGTCATTGCTCTCCGAGAGATAGCTGAAAAGAAAATCGATTTGGTCAAAACATGGGATTCTATCGTTGTCTCATCACAAAGATATCAACCGGTAGAAGATACCGATATAGATGATAATGAAACAGTTCCAATGAATGAAAATGCATCCCAGGTCTCATTTGACAATTTCGAAAAAGAAAATGCTTCTGAAAAAAAACGAAAAAAAATTTATATGACTCAAAATGAAATTCAGAAGCTTATTAGTCAAAAGAAAAATAACCAAGAAGACTCCCGAACAGATCAGTCTCAAGTTGATTTAGAGAAGCAAGAAGACTAAAAAAAATAATTTAATATTTAAAAATTTCGATTTTTATAATAAAATTTTTCTGTGTTACGACAAGTCGAATTATTAGAAAAAGTAAAATCATATGATCCAAATGTTGAGGAAAAACTTCTCAATAAAGCATATGTTTTTTCTATGAGAGCTCATGGAAGTCAGACCAGAGCTTCTGGGGATCCTTTTTTTTCTCATCCACTGGAGGTTGCTGGTATACTTGCTGATCACAAATTTGATTCTAGAACAATAATTACTGCTCTACTTCATGATGTTGTTGAAGACACAACGTATAGCATTGAGGATATTAAAAAAAGTTTTGGTTCTGAAATTTCATCTCTAGTAGATGGGGTAACAAAGTTATCAAAATTTGAAGGTAGATCTGATAAATTTAATCAAGCAGAAAACTTTAGGAAATTGTTACTAGCGACTTCCAGAGACATAAGAGTTTTATTTGTCAAACTTGCAGATAGACTTCATAATATGAGAACTTTAAAGTTTATAAAAGACGAAAAAAAAAAAAAAAGAATATCTTACGAAACTTTAGAAATTTATTCGCCACTCGCTGAGAGACTTGGTATGGAAGAAATCAGAAAGGAACTTGAAGATTTAAGCTTTAAGGAAACTGAGCCTGAACTCAGAGATTCAATAATTCAAAGACTTCTGATGTTAAGACAACAAGACGAAGATATTTTAGATAAAATTATCAAGAATATCGAAGAATTTCTTCTTGAAAATAAAATTATATTCAAAGTTTTTGGTAGAGAAAAAACTCCTTACTCAATTTGGAAAAAAATGAAAGTTAAGTCTGTAAATTTTTCTCAACTTTCAGACATTATCGCCTTTACAATTTTAGTTAAGGATACCAAAACTTGTTATGAAGTTCTGGGTTTTCTTCATCAAGGTTACTCATATGTTCCAGGAAGGTTCAAAGATTATATTTCAACGCCTAAACCAAATGGTTATCAATCAATACATACCACACTTATTGGCCCTTTGAATCAGAGAATAGAAATTCAAATTAGATCTTTTGAGATGAACGAAAAAGCAGAGTTTGGAGTTGCAGCACATTGGATATATAAAGATAAAATTAATCCAAAAGATGGAAAACAATATAGGTGGATGAGACAAATTTTAGATATTCTTGATCAATCAAATGAACCAGAAGAGTTTCTTGAACATACCAAAATGCAAATGCATGCAGATCAGGTTTTTGTTTTTACACCTAAAGGTGATATAATAGCTTTACCTAGAGGAGCAATGCCATTAGATTTTGCATTTTCTGTTCATTCTGATGTGGGATATTTTTGTTCAGGTGTAAAAATTAATAATTCCATTAAACCACTTTCAACCAAACTAAAAAATGGAGATCAAGTAGAAATCCTTCGTGGCAAAGCTAATTCTGTTCTACCAGATTGGTTGGAATTTTCGATTACAGGAAAAGCAAGAGTTTGCATCAAACGATATCTGCATATTAAAGAGGACGAAGACTTTAAAAAACTTGGAAAGGAAATTTTAATTAACCATTTTAAGAATCAGGGTATGCGATACTCAGAAACAAACGTTAAAAACATTTTAGATAAATTTAAGCTTAAAGAATTAGATAATCTTTATAAATTTATCGGATGTGGAAAGATTTTACCCAGTAAGATAGTGTCATCAATGTTTCCTGAGAAAAAACTTCTTAACAAAGATGATAAGATTGTAATTTTTAATAAACTTAAAGAAAAAAATAGATCGGATGATTTACCGCTAATTGTTCATGGATTAACTCCTGGGATGAGTATTCACTTCGCTAAATGTTGTAATCCAATTCCTGGGGATGAAGCTATTTCTTTTGTAATGAAGAACAAGGGTTTAATAATTCATTTAAAACTATGTAAGGAATTAAAAAAATTAAAATCTGAAAATAACAAACTTATAAAAGTATCTTGGGAAAACTTAAAATATAAAAAGAACAATTTTGTTGCTAAAATAAATGTACTAATCCGAAATAAAATAGGTGCATTAGGAGTTTTATCATCCATTATTGCTAAATCTTTAAGTAATATCAGAAACCTAGAGATCACTGATCGAAATACAGACTTTTTCAAAATTAATATAGACATAGATGTAAAAAATAAATCGCACCTAAGTAAAGTAATTGCTTCTTTGAGAACTTCTGATTTTATAAACAGCGTATCAAGGATTTAGGAAAACTTTATGCAATTTTCCAAATATTTTAGAATTTTAAAAATGAAGGTCTACAAAATTAGAGATTTTCCGGAGGCTGTTGCAATTGGACTAGCTTGGGGGGTAGCTGTTTCTTTTACTCCCTTGTTGGGATTTCATTTAATTATTTGCTACTTGGGTACTATTTCAATGAGAGGTAATTTAATTGCGGCTACTGTTGGTTCAGTAATCGGAAATCCATGGACTTTTCCCTTTTTTTTTTACGTTGCTTATAAATTTGGTTTAAATTTTATTTACAGTCCACTTGACAATTATGAGTTTAAAATAAACTTTTTGATAGAAAATTTTAGTAGATTATTCTTTCCAACTTTGATTGGTAGTTTACCTATTGCAATTGCAGCTTGGTATATTACTTATAAGGTTAGTCGATTTTATTTGGAAAAAAGATTCAATGAAAAAAAAAATAAGATTAGGAGTTAATATAGATCATGTTGCAACTCTTAGAAATGCAAGAAACCAAGACTTTCCTAATTTATTGGAAGTTGCAAAAACATTAAAAGACTGCCATGTTGATTTGATTACAGTCCATTTAAGAGAAGATAGAAGGCACATAAGAGATAAAGATGTTGAAGAATTAAAAAATAAAAATTATCTGCCTCTTAATTTAGAAATGGCTGCTACTGATGAAATGAAAAATATTTGTTTTAAAACAAATCCTTATTCTTGCTGCATTGTTCCTGAAAGAAGAGAAGAACTTACAACTGAAGGAGGGTTAGATGTTAAAAATCAGTTAGATTATCTGGGAGAATTTGTATCAGAATTCAAAGACAAAGACATTAAATTATCACTTTTTGTAGACCCTGATGTAGAGCAGATTGAAGCAGCTGCAAAGCTTGGCGTAAAAGTAATCGAAATTCACACAGGAAAATTTTCTATTAATTTCAATAACAAAAATCACCAATCAGAACTAAATAGAATTGAGCGAGCTGCCGAACACTGTCTTAAAGTTGGAATAGACTGTCACGCTGGACACGGATTGAACTTTGATAACGCGGGCAAAATTTCAAGCATACCAAACATTGTAGAGCTTAACGTTGGACATTTCTTAATATCCAATGCTCTATTGGATGGTTTGGATATAACAATCAAGAAATTCATGAAAATTATAAATCATCCTAGCATTTGATTTTTTTTGTAATAAAATTCAAGTATGAAAAATACTTTTTTTAAAGAAAAAAAAAAAAATAATAGCTTTAAGAAAAACTTGGTTTCACTTTTTTACGCAATCATTGCTGCTTTAATGATAAGAAGTTTTCTTTATGAGCCTTTTAGTATTCCCTCTGGATCTATGTACCCAAATCTAAAAGTGGGAGATTATTTATTTGTATCTAAATTTTCATACGGGTTTTCAAAACACTCCCTTCCATTTAGCATACCAGTTATACCAGGAAGATTGTTTTCTAAGGAACCAAAAAGAGGAGAAATTGTTGTTTTTAAAACACCTGAGGATAATAGAACTGATTATATAAAACGGGTAGTTGGCCTACCGGGTGATTCGTTGGAAATGAAAGATAATGTATTAATAATAAACGACAAAGAAATTAACATAACCAAGAAAAATATTGAAAAATATAAAGCTTTTAATGTTTCAAAAAATATAGAGATATTGCCCAACAACTTATCATACGAAGTTTATGAATTCGAAAGAGCGTTTGAAGGTCTAAATACAAACAATTTTAATAAGATAAAAATTCCTTTAGATTATTTCTTTGTTCTAGGAGACAATAGAGATAATTCTCAAGACAGTAGATTTATTGGATTAATTCCAAGAGAGAACTTAGTTGGTAGAGCTGAGGTTGTGATGATTTCATTTGATACTGAGATAGGAAGTTTTCTGAAGTTCTGGACATGGTATCCAGCATTAAGAAAAGATAGATTTTTTGTTAGCTTAATTCCACAAAAAAAAGAATGAATAAGTATTCCAAACTCATTAATGATATAAAATATGATTTTAAAGATTGTGAACTTCTAGAAACATCTTTAACACACTCAAGTTTTAATAAAAATAAAAAAAATTTTGAAAAATTGGAATTCTTAGGTGATAGGATTTTAGGATTAATCATTTCAATAAATCTTTTTAAAAATTTTAAAAAAGACTCAGAAGGTGAACTTGCTAAAAAACATTCTTTTTTAGTATGTAAAAGAACATTAATAAATATTGCAAGTCTCATACAACTTCAACGTTATATAAGAGTTTCAGATGATATGAAAATGAAATCAAATGACTCAATAAAAGCAAACTCACTTGAGGCTTTAATTGCTGCAATCTTTTTGGATTCGGATTTTGAAACAGTACAAACTGTTGTTGAGAATCTATGGAAAGAGGAAATAAGAAATATTGATTTATCTAAATATGACCCAAAATCAAGATTGCAAGAATTGTGTCTAAAAATAAATAATAAACTTCCTGAATATAATTTCGTCAGTAAAACTGGACCCGAACACGAACCAATTTTTAAAATAAGTGTAAATCACAGTGATGATTTAATTGTTGTGGGAGAAGGTAAAAATAAACAAGATGCTGAAATTAATGCTGCTAGATTACTTTTAAAACAAATTGAAAACAAAAAAATATAAGTGTGGAGTTATTTTATTAACTGGGTTTCCAAATGCAGGAAAATCAACTTTATTAAATAGTATTTTAAAAAATAAAATATCCATCATCAGCCACAAAGTTCAAACAACAAAAGAAAAAATTTCTGGAATATTAAATTTAAATAATAGTCAACTTATTTTTACTGACACACCTGGTATTCTTGAAAAACGAAAATATAAAACAAAAAGTCTTTCACGATCAATTCAGGATGAGGAAAAAAACGTAGACATAAATCTATTTATTCATGATCTAACCAAAACTTTAGATAAACGATTATTAAATGAAATAAACTCAATCATTCAACATTTTAAAAAAAATTATTTGGTATTAAATAAAATTGACCTTGTATCAAAAGATAAAATGCTAAAATATTCTGAATTTTTAAATTCAGGAATAAATTTTTCAAAAACTTTTATGATTTCAGCAAAAAAAAGGAAAGGTCTTGAGCAGTTAATGAACAGTCTTATTTCTGAAATTCCTGAAAGAAATTGGAAGTACAATAAAAAAATAACAGTAACAAAAAGTATAAGATATAGAATTTCAGAAATTACAAGAGAAAAGATATTTGATTTCCTTAATAAGGAAATACCATATTCAGTTAAGATTAAAACCAAAATTAAAAATGAAGATAAAATCGTAAGGATTTTTCAAGAAATTTTTGTAAATAAAGATTCACAAAAATCAATAATCATAGGGAAAAATGCAGAAAAAATTAAGATGATTGGAACAAGATCTAGAATCGACATAGAAAAAATTTTGAAGAAAAAGGTTTTTTTAGATTTGATAGTCAAAAAAATGAGAATTTAATAATGAAAATACACGACGAAGGATTTTTTTTATACTCTAAAAATTTTGGAGAAAAGTCAAAAATTCTATATATTCTTTCGAAGGATTATGGTTTGATAAAAGGATTGTCAAAGTCTTTTAAAAAAAGAAACTTCAATTTAATTAATCTTGACAAAATTCAATTTACATGGAGTTCAAGAAATCAAAATTCACTTGGATATTTAAATTATGAACAAGAAAATTATAATTCCTCTAATGATTATTTTTTCACAATTGTTAAAGCTGCAGCATCAGAGCTTTGCGTAAAATTTTTACCTTTATGGGAGCAAAATAATGCTATTTATAAAGAAGTTAACAATCTATCTATTTTAAAATATGATAGTAAATCCTATTTGATTGGTAAATATGTTGAGTGGGAAATGAATTTTTTAAAGCATATTGGTTATGGACTTAATATTTATAAGTGCTGTGTAACAGGTGAATTAAATAATACTTATTTTATCTCCCCAAAAACAGGAAATGCAGTTAATTTCGAAATAGGAAAGAAATACTCTAAGTATTTATTTAAAATTCCAAAATGCATGAAAGAAAATTTTAAAAAAAAAAAATATAATGATTATATTGATGCATTAAAAATAACAGAGTATTTTTTTCTCAAAATTTTAGAAAATAACAAATTCAAATTTATTTTTAGAAATCAAATAGTTTACCTTCTTAAAGGATTATAGTTTATCTTTCCATTCACCATTTAAGAAATATTCAACATTATTAAATGAAGATTTATATTTCATATTTTTTGATTCTTTTATCCAATATCCAAGATACAAATAACTCTTTTTTTGTTCTTTAAGTTTTTTAACTGTTGTTAATATTAAATTTTTTCCCAATCCTCTTTTGTTAGAATATGGGTCAAAAAAACTATAAACTGCAGAGTATCCATCATCTAAAACATCTAATAGAATTGAGCCATAAAGTTCCTTATTAGAATTAATTAAATCGAATATTTTTGTTTTATTTTTAGATCTATGGAAGAAATTAATAAAATCAGATTGTGTCATATATCTCATTTGACCATCTGAATGTCTTATTCTACAATATTGATTAAACAATTTAAATCTTTTTTCTGAATAACATTGATTGTCAACTAATGATAGATCAGAGTTTGTTTTTAAATTTCTTTTGTTACTTTTGGAATATATAAATTTAGAGATATTTAATCTTAATGAGATGCAGGATATACAATTTTTACATGATGGGATATACATGTGATCATAATTTCTCCGAAATCCTTTTTGAGTAAGTTTTGATATAACCTCATTTCCAGTTTTATCTTTTGGAATATTTACAAATATCCTTTTTTCAAACCTTCCTTTAATGTATGAGCATGGAAACTCAGTTGAGCTTTTCAAAATTAATTCATTTTTTTTTAGTGTACCCATCTAATTTATCATTAATAATTGTATGTCAGCTACGTTAGTGTTTGTACCATTTATTATTACAAGCGAATTTATTTTTTTCAATACCTGATATGAGTTATTATTTTCAAGTTCTTTATCTAGATTTATTTTTTTACTAACAATTAAATCTAAACTTTTATCATTTACAATTGCACCTGCAGCATTTGTTGGCCCGTCCCTGCCATCAGTGCCAGCGGATAATAAAGTGAATTTAAGATTAGAAAAGGACTTTCTTATGTTTTTTATAAAGTGCAAAGCAAATTCTTGATTTCTTCCGCCTTTTCCTTTTCCTTTGATTTTTACTGTACTTTCTCCACCTGATATTAAAATCATTGGTTTTTTATAATTTTTTTTTTTAAGATCTTGAATAAAGTTTTTTGCAATAATTTGAACGTCTCCTTCTAGATTATTTTTCCAGATTTTTGAATTAATATTTTTTTTTTTACATAGGGAGTCAATGCTTTTTAAGCATAAACTATTACTCCCTATCAAAGTGTTTTCCACATTTAAAAAAACTTTGTTTGTTTTGTCAGGAGTTTCTAGACTTTTATCATATATCCCTAATTCAATATGCTCCTTTATGGATTCGTGCATATCATTCCATAATTTATATTTTCTCAGAATTCTTTTAGCGTCATTAAAAGAAGTTTCATCTGGAACTGTTGGTCCACTTGATATCGAACTTAAATCATCTCCTATTACATCAGATAGAATAAAACTATGTACCTTTGCAGGAAATGACATTTTTAATAAATTACCTCCCTTAATTTTTGAAAGATGTTTCCTCACAGTATTGATTTCTTTGATATCTGCACCTGAACTTAATAATTTACGATTTAAACTTACCTTCTGTGCAATTTTGATTTTTGCTGATGGGTAAGGTAATAATGCAGAACCTCCTCCAGATAAAAAAAATAGCACAAGATCTTTTTCAGAAAGCGAGTTAAGTTTGTTTTCTATGAAATACGAAGCGAGTAGACCATTTTTATTAGGAACAGGGTGCCCTGAAGAAAAACATTTAAAACCTTTTACCTTTTTAAAGTTTTCCTTGTTTACAACTATTACACCTTCAGATACTTCGTTTTCAAAATCCTGAAGAAGAGATAGTGCGGTTTTCCCCATATCAACGGATGCTTTACCAACACAAATTGGAATAACACTATTTAAGTTATCATAAGTTTTTGAATATGCATTATTGCTTACAATAATTTTTGTTTTGTTGATTTTTATAAATTTCTTTAAAATATTTCTAGGTTGAACGTTTGATACACCATAATTGAATAGATCCATTAACAAATTTTCAGAGCCATTCTTAACTCTAGATAAACTCATTATTTACTATACCACTCTATCCAAGGGTTCTTTGCCATCAAAAAAATCTCGAATATTTGAAAATACTCTCATACCCATTGCTTCTCTTGTTTCTTCGGTAGCGCTTCCAAGATGTGGTAGTAAAAAAGCATTTTTAAACTCTAAAAGCTTTGGGTTGACATTTGGTTCACCTTCAAAGACATCCAGACCTGCTCCCTTGATCAAACCGGTTTCTAATGCTTGAACCAAATCCTTTTCAACAACAACGTCACCCCTTGCTGTATTAATTAGATAGCTCGATTTTTTCATTTTTGTGAAGTTGTTAATATTCATCAGTCCCTTTGTCTCAACAGTTGATGGGCAATGTAAAGAAACAAAATCTGAGTCTTTTAACAGATCGTCAATTGTTTTGCAGTTCAATGCATTAAATTTACTGATGATGTCATTGTTATTAAAATAGGGATCAAAAAAAAGTATTTTCATATTAAAACCGAAGTGTGCTTTGTATGCAACTGCTTGAGCAATTCGTCCCATTCCTATTAGACCAAGGGTTTTACCTGTTACTTTTGTTCCCATCATATGAGTAGGTCGCCAGCCTGACCACTCTTTTTTTCTCACATGAAATTCTCCTTCTGAGGCTCTTCTCGAAACTCCAAGAAGAAGAAGCATTGCAATATCAGCTGTGCAATCAGTCAACACCTCCGGGGTATTTGTAACAACAACCCCATTATTTTTTGCGGACTCAATGTCGATGTTGTTGAAACCTACACCAAAGTTTCCAATTATTTTTGCTTTTCTGTTGCTTGATGAAATGACTTTATTTGAAATACTGTCGGTTACTGTTGGAAGAACGGCATCATAGTTATTCATAGCTTCACATAACTGATCCTCTGTCATTGGAATGTCACTCTTATTAAGAGTGACATCAAAACTCTCATCTAGCTTTTTTTCTACGGTACTAGGCCACTTCCTTGTTACTAATACTTTGAACTTTTGCGTCATTTTCTAAAGCCTTTCTCCAATATTCAGAAGCAGCAGCAATACCACTTCCAGGTTTTACATTAATACCTGAATCAATCATTGCCATTTCAGCACCATTAATAAAGGCTGAAGCTTGAAGTTCGTTTAAATCACCAAGATGGCCTATTCTGAAAACCTTGCCAGCTACTTCTGTAAGTCCAGCACCAAGTGAAAGATGATATTTATTAAAGGCTGTTGAGAGCACTTGTTTTGCATCTTTATCTTCTGGAACTACTATTGCTGATACAGTATCGGAGTACCAATATGGATCTTTGGCACATAGTTTTAGTTCCCAACCTTCAAGGATAGCTTTTCTTACTCCTTCAGCAATTCTGTGATGTCTCTTGAATACGTTTTCAAGACCTTCTTCAAAAATCATGTTACATGACTCCTGTAAAGCTCTCAACATTGGTATTTGAGGAGTGTAAGGGAAATACCCATCTTTATTAGTTGCAATCTGATCTTCCCAAGAATAGTAGCATCTTTTAAGTTCAGCTTTTTTATGAGCTTCGAGAGCTTTTGGACTTACACACATTATTGCCATTCCAGAAGGTAACATAAAACCCTTTTGTGAGCCTGAGATAGCGCAATCTACTTTCCACTCATCCATTCTAAAGTCAATAGATGCAATTGAACTAACACCATCAACAAACAAAAGTGCAGGGTGATTTGCTGCATCCATAGCCTTTCTTATATCTTCAACATTTGATGTGACCCCTGTAGCAGTTTCATTCTGTGTAACACAAACAACTTTAATTTTGTGTTCGGTATCGTTTTTAAGAGTCTTTTCCACTTCTTCAGGTGGTGTTCCTGTTCCCCATTCTCTCTCTACAACTTCAGTATCTAACCCAAGTCTTTTGAACATATCTGCCCATAAGTGACTAAATTGTCCATATCTATAAATTAGAACTTTTTCATTTGGTGACATGGTATTTATGATTGCGGATTCCCATGCTCCCGTTCCTGATCCGGGGAATAGAAAAACTGTACCATTCTCGGATTTGAAAACTTTTTTTACATCTTTATATAAGGGAATTGTTAGGTTTGGAATTTCTGGGTTTCTTTGATCTTCTGATGATATATGCATAGCATTTAAAATTCTTTCAGGTATGTTTGTAGGACCTGGGATTGCTATGTGGAATCTACCTGGATGTGTTCTTGACATTATAACCTCCTAATTTATGTTATCTTTTTTTTAATCTTATAATTTTTAAAAATCAAGTTCATTATGATTTAATTATTTTAACCACTGTGCAACTTCTTTCGAAAAATATGAAAAAATTAAGTCTGCTCCAGCTCTTTTAATGCACGAAAGACTCTCCAATACGCAAGGTCTGTAATCAATAAATTTATCATCAGAAGCATTCTTAATCATAACATATTCTCCACTTACTTGATAGGCAGCCACAGGTATCAAACAATTTTTTTTGATTTCATTAATAATATCTAAATAATAGCCCGCTGGTTTAACCATTACAATATCCGCTCCTTCTTCAATATCTTCTAGTGATTCTTTTACTGCTTCTCTAGAATTTCTGTAATCAATTTGATAGGAATCTTTTTTTGAATCTCCAAGATTTTCTCTACTTCCTAATGCGTCTCTAAAAGGGGAATAGAAGTTAGAGCAAAACTTTGAGCTATATGAAAGAATATTAACATTGGAAAATTTATTTGTTTCTAAGTTTTCTCTTATAATTTTAATTCTCCCATCCATCATATCACTTGGAGCAATGATTTTACAGCCAGATGATGCGAGGTTTAAAGACATCTTAACCAAAATTTGAACTGTGATATCATTATCTATTTCTCCATTAGAGTTTATTATGCCGTCGTGACCACTGGCCGTATATGGATCTAAAGCTACATCACAGATGATCATCAGATCTGGAAATTCTTTCAACACTTTTTTCAAAGCTCTAGATATCAAGTTATTTTCATTAAAGCTTTCGTTTGCATCATCTGTTTTTTTTTCAACTTCAATCTTTGGAAATAAAGCCACTGATTTTATACCTAATTTGACGACTTCATCTAACTCTTTAAGTAATTCATTTATCGAAAATCTTTTAAATCCAAATTTATTTTTTGATTCCATTTTATCAGAATCTTCACGAATAAAGTAAGGCATGACTAAATCGTCGGTCTTAAGAAGTGTTTCTGCTACAAGATCTCTTAAGTTGCTTGAGCTTCTGAGTCTTCTTCCCCTATGAAAGGGAAAACCTCTGCTATTGAATTTCTTCATTCAGGCTTTATTTAATGCCTGATCTAAATCCTCAATAATATCATCAATGTGCTCAATTCCGATTGATAATCGTACATAACCTGGTGTAACACCAGATGATAATTTTTCATCATCTGATAATTGAGAGTGTGTAGTTGATGCAGGGTGGATAGCAAGTGATCTTGCGTCTCCAATATTGGCAACATGATAGAGAAGTTTCAAATTATCTATGAATTTCTTTCCAGCATCTTCTCCATCTTTTAATTCGAAGCCTAGTAAAGATCCAAAGCCGCCTGACATATAGCTTTCTGCTCTATCTTTATGGATTCCAGACATGAGTTTGGGGTATATAACTTTTTCAACCTTACTATGACCATTTAGGTACTCTGCTACTTTTTCGGCGTTTTCACAATGCCGTTGCATTCTTAAAGGTAATGTTTCTAAACCTTGAATAAAAGTAAAAGCATTAAATGGACTCATTGCTGAGCCATAGTCTCTTAGAAGAATAACCCTCGCTCTTAAAATATAAGCAATTGGACCTAGAGGTTTTGCAGCTTCAGACCAAACAGCACCATGATAACTTGGATCAGGTTTGTTAAGCATTGGAAATCTATCGCCCGCAGCTTCCCAATCAAAGTTTCCGCCATCAACTATCAGCCCTCCAATAGATAGACCGTGTCCACCAATATATTTAGTTGTAGAGTAGACTACAATATTTGCTCCATGGCTTAAAGGTTTGCATATGTATGGTGCAGCAGTATTATCCATTATCAAAGGAACATTGTGTTTTTTTCCAATTTTTGAAACTTCATTAATAGGAAAAACATTGAGTTTGGGGTTGGGCAAGGTCTCTGCATAAATGCATCTTGTTTTGTCGTCAATAGCATTTTCAAACTGCTCGGGTTTTGCAGGGTCAATGAATCTGCATTCTATTCCCATTTCTTTTAGTGTATTAGAAAACAGATTCCATGTTCCTCCATATAGATCTGTAGAGCTAACGAAATTATCTCCCGAATGACAGATATTTTGAATTGAAAATGCTGAAGCAGCTTGGCCTGAGCTAACTGCCATGGCAGCCACCCCGCCATCAAGTTTTGACATTCGTTCTTCTAAGACAGCGCATGTAGGATTCATTATCCTAGTGTATATATTTCCAAGTTCCTGAAGTGAAAATAATTTAGCGGCGTGTTCTGTATTATTAAATTGATAAGATGTGGTTTGGTAGATAGGAACGGCGACAGATGTGGTTGATTCGTCTCTACGATGACCTGTGTGTAAAACTATTGTTTCTTCTTTCATTTATTTATTTCATAAAATTAATATATTATATAAGAAGCTGTGAATAAAATAACATTAAATAAAAAAAATCCAACCAGAAAACTAGAAATTTTTGATTACTCAGCAAAACTTTCAAAAAGAAATAAAGATTTGGTCAAATATAATGGAAAAACATTAATAAATTTCGCTAGCAACGATTATCTTGGATTTTCTAAAAATAAAGAAATTTCTAATGAATCGATTTCTTGGATAAAAAAATATGGATCTAGTTTGTCTTCATCTCGTTTGGTTACGGGTAATTTAGATAAGATAGAAATGATTGAGAAACTAATTAGTAAAAATATTAAACACGAAAACTCTATAATAATTGGAAATGGATTTTTATTAAATTCAACACTTATTCCCTGTTTAACTGGAAATTCTCTAGGCACAAGAAATAAATGCATTATTTTTTCTGATAAACTTAATCATGCAAGTATAAATTATGGATGTTTGATTTCCAGACAAAAGTGTTTTAGATACAATCATCTTGATTTGAATCACCTTGAAAGTCAGTTAAAAAAAACACCAAGCAAAATCAAAAAAATGATTATCTCTGAAACACTCTTCAGCATGGATGGGGACCTTGCTGATTTAAATGGGTTAAGATATCTTTCACAAAAATATGCTTGCATACTTTATCTTGATGAAGCTCATTCGTTTGGTTTATACGGTAAGAATGGGTATGGGTTTGCCTCAGATGGAAATAAAAATACAAATGAAATTATTGTAGGTACCTTTAGTAAAGCTATAGGAAGTTATGGATCGTTTGTTTCATGCTCAAGGGATTTTTATAAAAAAATTGTTAATTCTTGCGGAGGATTAATCTACTCAACTGCTTTACCACCCTCGATTCTAGGCGCAATATCAGCTTCATTGAAAAAAATAACAAAAGCGTCAAAATTAAGGAAAAAAATTAAAAGTAATTCTGAGTTTCTTTTAGAAAAATTAAAAAGATTAAACTTTGATACTGCAAAGTCTAATTCACATATAATTCCTTTGATTTTAAGAGATCGTTCAAAGTGTGAAAGTCTAAAAAAATATCTTTTTGATCACGGATATTTTGTAAAAGAGATAAGTCCCCCAACAGTACCTTCTGGTTATGATAGAATAAGATTATCTTTAACTGCAAGTATGAGTAAGGTCATTATAAAAAATTTTATAAAACATATTTCAAACTTTAAACACTAATGAAATTTAATTTTTATTTTATTCATGGTTGGGGTTTTGACAAAACTTTTTGGAACTCAGTAAAAAAGAAAATTGAATCTCTTGATGTTTGTGAAAATTCAGAATCGTTAGATCTTAAATTCTTCTCAAAAACAGAACAATCAAAACTTTTTTTTAAAAGTGATAACAATATTTTCATAGTTCACTCTTATGGTCTTAATTGGTTTTTAAAAAATGACATTCCATGTAGATTATTATTCAACTTTTTTGGTGCACCAGATTTTGTCAATTATCAAAAAAAGCCAAATCTAACTTATAAAAAAATTGCTTACATGCATAAACAATTGTTAGAAAATCCTGTCAAAGTTCTTAAAAACTTCTACGAAACATGTAATGTTGAATATTCTTTTCACAAAGTTATTAATATTGAAACGCTAAGAAATGCATTAATAGAACTCCAACGTGAAAATTTTTCCTTAAAATTTAATAAGTTAAATTTTCCTATTCACACATTTTATTCAACAAATGACAAAGTTTTAAACATCAATAAAAAAAGTATAGATTTTTTAGATAATGATAATCACGATATAAGCTTTTTAAATGAATATGATCATGGATTTCCAAAGACGAATCCTGAGATATGTTTTGAATTAATTTATAAAGTTCTTGAGAAAATATAGTGGATACATTCAAAAAAAAAGTAAAAAATTCATTTGATGAAGGAGCTGATTGTTATGACAAACATTCCAGCATACAAAAAGAAATATCAAAAAATCTATTAGATTTATTTTTTAATGAACTTAAACAAAATAAAGAAGAATTTTCTTTATTAGAACTTGGTTGTGGAACAGGATTTTGTAGTAAAAAAATATCTGAAAATTTAAGTTTAAGCAGAATTCACTTATTAGATATTTCTAATAATATGATTAAAAAATCAAAAATAAGATTTAAGAATCACAATGTTTTTTTTTTTAAAAATGACTTTGATTTTTTTGATAATTTTGAAAATTATAATTTAATTGTGTCAAATATGTCACTTCATTGGTCAAAAGATTTTTTAAAGCTTATTAAAAAAATACTAAATTCAATTAAAAAAAAATCTATTGTGCTCATTTCTTTTCCCAACTCAAGAAGTTTTAGTAGTTTAAAAACTAAACATCATAAATTAATTAATGATTTTCCAAATGAGAAAAAAATGGAAGAACTTTTAAATAATAAAAAATTTAATTTCACAATGAAAAGAATGATCCATGAGCTAGAATATAAAAATATAATGTTTTTCTTTAAAAGTTTAAAAAAAATAGGGGCTAATGTGAGTAACAATGTATTCAATATCCAAGATCTTTATAGTATGAGAAGAGATAAAGGCAAAGTTAGAGTTAACTTTGATATTAGTTATTTTTTTATAAGGAAAATTAGAGACTAATGCTGAAAGGATATTTTATTTCTGGAACCGATACAGGGGTTGGTAAAACTTTAGTAGCTTCAATTTTAGTAAATAAATTTGATGCAGTATATTATAAGCCTATTCAATGTGGTGTTGATAAATTTGGTTATAGAGATTCAGATATAATTACAAAAAATTGTAATAGAAAAACAATACTTCCAGAAACTTATTTTTTTGAAAAAGGATTAAGCCCTAATATCGCCGCTGACTTCGAGAAAAAAAAAATTAGAATGGTTAAATTTAAAAATGTTTTGAATGAAAAGCTTAAAAAAAAAATTTTTATTGAAGGCGCTGGTGGATTAAACGTGCCATTGAATGATAAAATGCTCATGATCGATTTAATAAAATTTTTTAATTTTCCAGTTATCTTAGTTAGTAGGTCGCAATTGGGAACAATAAACCACACACTCTTGTCGATAAATCTTTTAAAACAAAAAAAAATAAAATTATGCGGAATTGTTTTTGTTGGAGATAACGAACCTGAAACCTTCAAGACTATTTCAAAGTTTGGAAAAACAATTTATGGCAAAAAAATTAATATAATTGCCAAGATACCATTTAAATCAGTTATTAATAAAAAATCAGTTGAAGATATGAAAACTTTGTTTGGGGTTATATGAAATCAAAAAAACAAATTTTAGCTAAGGATAAAAAATTTCTCTGGCATCCTTTTACACAATCTTCATTTTCTGAAGATCCAATAATTATTAGTTCAGCAAAAGATGAAATACTCTTTGATATTGAAGGTAAAGAGTATATTGATTTAATATCCTCGTGGTGGATAAATACGCATGGTCATTGCAGAAACGAAATGGTAAATTCTGTTTTTAATCAGTCCAAAAAATTTGAGCAAGTTCTTTTTGCTGGTTTTACACATCATCCAGCTGTAGACTTGGCTGCTAGAATTGTTGATATTTTGCCCAAAAAATTGTCTCGAGTCTTCTATTCAGATAATGGTTCAACCTCTGTTGAAATAGCGATGAAAGTTGCAATTCAGTATTGGCATAATTTAGGCAAAAAAAAAACAAAATTTGTTGCATTTTCAGGCGGATACCATGGCGACACTTTCGGCGCAATGTCTGTGGGTAAAACAACCGGTTTTTACAAGCCATTTGAGGATATTTTACACAAAAATTCTTTTATTCCTTTTCCAGAGGATTGGTTGGGGAACAATCAACTTGAAGAAAGTGAAAGATTAGCTATGAATGCTGCATATAAAATTGTTGAAAAAGAGAAAGATAAAATTGCTGCTGTAATTTTAGAGCCACTTGTCCAGGGTGCAGGAGGTATGAAAATTTGTAGAAAAGAGTTTTTGGATAAGTTAGTGAAAATGTTTAAAGATCAAGGAATACTTGTAATATTTGATGAGGTGATGACTGGTTTTGGAAGAACTGGAAAAATGTTCGCAACAGATCATTTAACTATGAAACCAGATATAATTTGTTTGGCAAAATCACTTACTGGAGGATTTATTCCTCTTGCAGCTACAGTGTTTAGCGAGGAAATACATAAGGTTTTTGTAGACACTAATTTTAATAAAACATTTCTTCATGGGCATTCATTTTCTGCTAATCCTGTTGCATGTGCAGCAGCTCTTAGTTCTCTAAATTTATTTAATGAGGATAAAACTTTTACAAAAATTGAAGAAATCTCTAAAATTCACAATGAATGTTTAAAAAAAATATCAAAACTTCAAAATATTTCAAAAATTCGTAAATTAGGAACAATAGCAGCATTTGATTTTAAAAATATTTCTGATAGCTACGGTTCTTTAGAAAGTCTTGAAATGAGAAAGAAATTTCTTGAAAACGGATTGTTGTTGCGCCCACTTGGAAATACAGTTTATTTTATGCCACCTTATTGTATAAAAAAAGAAAATCTAATTAATTCTTATGAAAAATTAATTGAAATTTTGCAGTAATTTTTTTTTCGTTTAAAATTAAAAAGATGATTGAAAATTTTGACAAAAATATTGAGACATTTCTTAAACCAATTTCTGATTCAATCACTGGCTTTGTTTTTGGAAGTTTCTCCTTTTTTGGAAATCAGATTCCATTCATTGTTTTATGGCTTGTGTTTGCCAGCCTTTATTTTTCTTTTTATTTTAGATTTGTAAATATTTTCTATTTTAAGAGAGCACTTAATGTAGCATTTGGTAAATACGATGATCCAAGTCATCCAGGAGAAATTACTCATTTTCAATCTTTTACTGCTGCAATGTCTGGAACAATTGGTCTAGGGAATATTGCTGGTGTTGCCGTTGCTATTTCAATAGGTGGACCTGGAGCAATGTTATGGATGATTATAACAGCTTTTTTTGGTATGACCTTGAAGTTTGTGGAAGTCAGTTTAGGCCACAAATACAGAATAATACACAAAGATGGCACAGTTTCAGGTGGAGCAATTAGATACCTATCAGACGGGATGGGTCAACTTGGTTATGTAAAATTGGGGAAATTTTTAGCAATATTCTTTGCAATTTGTTGTATAGGTGGTTCTTTTGGTGGAGGAAATATGTTCCAAGCAAATCAAGCTTTTCAACAAATTGTTGAAGCAACTGGATCTGAAAATAGCCCTTTGTTCAATAAAGGTTGGTTAGGTGGAATAGTATTTGCTTTTATTGTCGGTTTCATAATTATCGGTGGCATAAAATCAATTGGAAAAGTTACTGAGAGACTTGTTCCATTAATGGCATTTATTTATGTTTTTTCTTGTTTGTACATTATAATCTCCAATTTTGGTTTGATTCCTGAAACAATTAATAAAATATTCTCAAGTGCATTTAACCTTGATGCCTCAGTCGGGGGATTTTTAGGCTCCCTTATTGCTGGAGTAAAAAGAGCAGTTTTTTCAAATGAATCAGGAATTGGATCTGCCCCAATTGCATACGCTCCTGCAAAAAGTAATAATCACTTGAATACTGGATTCATGTCATTGTTGTCTCCAGTTGTAGATACAATAATTGTGTGTTCAATGACAGCATTAGTAATTATTATGACAGGTGTTTATGAGAGTAACTCTGGTATACAAGGAGTTGAATTGACCTCGAGAGCATTCGAATCAGTTTTTACTTGGTTCCCAACAATATTGGCTTTAGCGATTACCCTTTTTGCAATATCCACCTTAATAACATGGTCATACTACGGCTTGAGATGTTGGACGTATTTATTTGGATTGAGTTCTTTTAGTAAATATTCCTTCAAAATAATTTTCTTAAGTTTTACAGTTATTGGTACTTCAATGAATCTTGAAAGTGTCATAAATTTCTCTGATTCAATGATTTTCGCTATGTCCATTCCAAACATTATAGGATTGTACTTTCTATCGTCACAATTAAAATCAGATATATTGAAATTAAAGGAAAATTAATGTGAATGAAATTTTGATTGCAAGTGATCATGCTGGATACAAGTTAAAAAAAATTTTAATTCAAGAATTACAGGGCGAAATAAAATTTGATGACTTAGGTCCTTTTTCTGAAGATTCTGTTGATTATCCTGATTATGCCAGAAAACTATCCAAAAAAATTGATTTAAAAAAAGATCTATTAGGAGTTTTGATTTGTGGTTCAGGAATCGGAATGTCAATGGTCGCAAATAGGTTTAAAAATGTACGTGCGGCGCTTTGTATGAACAATAAAATGTCAATGTTGGCTAGACAACATAACAATGCTAACATTTTAGTTTTAGGTTCAAGGTTGATTTCTGAGCAAGAAGCTATTAAATGTTTATTAGTATTTTTGAAAACAAACTATGAAGGTGGACGTCATCAAGCTAGACTTGATAAATTTAATCTTGTAGAATAAAATAACATGGAGACAAAATGACAGGACAACTATTTTTTGAAAGCAGTTTAACACAAACAGATCCAGCAGTCTTAGAAGCTATAAAGAACGAATATCACAGGCAAAACGATCAAATTGAATTGATTGCATCTGAGAATATCGTGTCAAAGGCAGTTTTAGAAGCACAAGGAACAATACTAACAAACAAATATGCTGAAGGGTATTCTGGTAAAAGATATTACGGCGGGTGTGAACATGTCGATGTTGTTGAAGACATTTGCATAGACAGAATTAAGAAATTATTTAACGCCGGTTTTGCTAACGTTCAAGTTCATTCAGGATCTCAGGCAAATCAAGCGGTTTTTTTAGCATTGTTAAAACCAGGTGATACAATAATGGGAATGTCTCTTGCTGCTGGCGGTCATTTAACTCATGGCGCTCCACCAAATGAATCAGGCAAATGGTTTAATGCAATCCAATACGGAGTCAGAAAAGACACAGCTTTAATCGATTATGATGAAGTTGAAACTTTAGCTTTAGAAAACAAACCTAAGTTGATAATTGCAGGTGGCTCATCCTATCCAAGGATCATAGATTTCAAAAAATTTAAAGAAATTGCTGATAAAGTTGGAGCTCTTTTCCTTGTGGATATGGCGCACTTTGCTGGCTTAGTAGCAACAGGACTTTATCCTAATCCACTTGAATATGCAGATGTAGTAACATCAACAACACATAAAACACTTAGAGGACCTAGAGGTGGAATAATTCTTACCAATAACGAAACCCATGCAAAAAAAATTAATTCTGCTGTTTTCCCAGGCCTTCAAGGTGGACCACTTATGCACGTAATATGTGCTAAGGCGGTAGCTTTTGGTGAAGCACTTCAACCAGATTTTAAAAAATATATTGAATCTGTTGTTTCGAATTCTAAAATTTTATCCGAAGTGATGTTAGAAAGAGGTTTAGAAGTAGTTTCAGGCGGAACAGATACCCATCTTGTGCTAGTTGATTTGAGACCTAAAAAATTAACAGGTAAAGCTGCTGAGAGATCACTTGAGAACGCTGGTATAACATGTAATAAAAATGGCGTCCCATTTGATCCTGAAAGCCCCTTCGTAACTTCAGGTATAAGACTAGGTACGCCTGCTGGCACAAGTAGAGGTTTTGGAAAAGAAGAATTTCGCATTATTGGTAATCTTATCGGAGATGTTTTAGACGGTTTGTCCTTAAACCCAGAAGATAATTCAAAGGTTGAAAAGGAAGTAAAATTAAAAGTGAAAGCTTTATGCGAAAAATTTCCTATCTACAGTACTGCTATTTAACATCCATTTACTGTAGAAGAAATTATTTGCTTTTTACTAGAGATAGGTAAGCTATTTTATGAGATGTCCATTTTGTGGTCATGACGAAACACAAGTCAAGGATTCCAGACCCTCAGAAGATAATAGCTCTATCAGAAGAAGGCGACAATGTCCAGCATGTGCAGCCAGGTTTACAACTTTTGAGAGAGTTCAGTTAAGAGAGTTAATGGTAATTAAAAAAGACCAAACTAGGACAGTATTCGAAAGAGAAAAACTTGTAAGATCCATTAACATTTCTTGTAGAAAACGACCAGTTGACTCAGAACAGATAGAATTGATAACCAATAGTATACAAAGAAGACTAGAGAGTTCAGGTGAAACTGAAATTCCAACAAAAGTAATTGGTGAACTCGTAATGGATGCTCTCAAAGAATTAGATAGAGTTGCTTATTTGAGGTTTGCTTCCGTGTACAAAGATTTTCAAGAAACTGATGATTTTAGAAAATTCATTGATAAAAATTTAAATCTTAAAAACGAATAGGACGTGGATTTAGATATAAAATACATTAAAATTTCTATTTTTCTTCTAAAAAAAATAATTGGAACGACTTTTCCAAACCCTCCTGTTGTCTCCTTGATAGTGGAGTCAAATTTAAAAAAAACTTTAAATAAGATTGTTTCTTTTGGTTATACTTTTGAAGGTGGCAGACCTCATGCGGAGGCAGTTGCTTTAAGTAAAATGAATTTTAAAAAAAACCATCATTATACACTTTATTCAACTTTAGAACCTTGTTGCCATTTCGGACGAGACGAATCATGTGTGTCAAAGATTTTAAGATCAAAAATCAACAGAGTTGTTTTTTCACTTAGAGATCCAGATAAAAGAGTAGACGGATCAGGGGAAAAATTATTGAAAGATAACGGCCTAGAAGTTTTAGGGGGCATTTTGACTGAAGAAACCAAAAAAATTTATAAAGGATATGTTTTAAATAGAAAGTTTCATCGACCAAAAGTTACTCTAAAAATTGGATCGTCACTAGATACTAAAATTTCGTCTAAGCGAAACAAATCAGACAAAATAACAAATGATCAAGTTAAAAAAATTGTTCATATCATGAGATCTGAAGCAGACGCCATTTTAGTTGGTAAAAATACGGTTAATATTGATAATCCAAAACTAAACTGTAGGATTGAGGGTTTAAAAAGATTTTCACCGATAAGAATTATTTTATCCAAAAAACTGGATTTTAACTTAAATTCACATATTTTTAAAAATTGTAAATTTAACCCAACGATTATTTTTACTCTTAAGAACAACAATCAAATAATAAAACGAATCGAAGAAAAAAAAGTAAAAATATTTATGTTAGATAAGAAAAGGTTTAAATTATCCAATATTCTTAAAGAGCTTGCTAACCTAGGAGTCTGTAGCTTATTTGTTGAGGGAGGGGGTGAGGTTTTTACGTCATTTCTTAATGAAGGGTTGGTTGATAGTTTAATTATTTTTAGATCTAATTACTTTATTGGTGGAAAAGGAATTAACGCGTTTAACATTTTGAAAAATAAAAAAATATCTTTTAAACATACGCATTTATCCATTGTAAAAAATAATACTATGGAAATATTAGAAAATTAAAAAGATTAAAATATGTTTACAGGAATAATTAAAAAAGTTGGTGTCATACAATCTTGGAATCCAAAATCAAGAGTTCTAGGTATAAAATCGGGTTTTGAAAACTTGATACTTGGCGAATCAATATCATGTTCAGGAGTATGTTTAACTGTTACTAGTTATAAAAGGGATGTTTTTTTTTGTAATTTATCATCTGAAACAATTTCTAAAACAAATTTTAAAACAAAGAAAGAAGGTGACAAATTAAATCTAGAAAAATCACTAAAAATTGGTGATGACTTGAGTGGTCATCTTGTTTTTGGTCATGTTGATGGTCTTTCAACACTAAATGACATAAAAATTGACAAAGATTCCTGGATTTTAAACTTTTCAGTGTCTTCTGACTTATCTAAATATTTGACAAATAAATGTTCTATTACTATTGATGGAATTTCTTTAACGGTCAACAACGTTGATGGGGAAAATTTTGATATAAGCATTGTCCCTTTTACATGGGAAAATACAAACCTGAAGTTTTCATCGGTAGGAGACAAATTTAATTTAGAAATTGATATGATAGCAAGGTATGTATTTAAGGCTCTTAAGAAATGAAAACAAATTTTTCCCCAATTCCTCAAATTATAAAAGATTTATCAAAAGGAAAGATGGTTGTAATAGTCGATGACGAAAAAAGAGAGAATGAAGGAGACCTTATTTTTTCTGCAACGCACGTTTCTCCACAAAAAATAAATTTTATGGCAAAATATGCTCGGGGTTTGATTTGTTTGGCTTTAGATAAAAAAAGGTTTAAAAAGCTAAATTTAAAACTTATGACTGACGATAATCATAGCAGACACAGAACTGCATTCACTGTCTCAATTGAGGCAAAGAGGGGAGTAACAACTGGTATTAGTGCCAGGGATAGATCACAAACCATAAAAGTTGCAGTTTCTCAAAAATCCAAAGCAACTGATTTAGTAAGTCCAGGTCATATTTTTCCTTTGTTAGCTAAAGATGGAGGAGTTCTGGAAAGAGCTGGACACACAGAAGCCGCTGTTGATTTATCAAGACTTGCTAATGGAGATTTAAGTCCTTTTGGCGTTATTTGTGAAATAATGAATGATGATGGTTCAATGGCACGTTTTGAAGATCTCAGAAAATTTTGCAAACAACATAAACTTAAAATGTCGTCAATAAAGGATTTAATTGAATATAAATTAAAAAAAGACAAATTTGTTAAATGTATTAAAAGAGATGATATAATCCTTCCTAAATTTGGGGAATTTAAGTTATTTGTATATAGAAATCTTATAGACCAAACCGAGCACTTAGTTTTGATGAAAGGAAAGGTGAAGAGAAATAAAAGTGTTTTAGTCAGAATGCATAGTTTAAATATAATTTCAGATTTATTTGATTTAAAAAATAAAGATCTTGAAAAATCTCTAGAAATTATTTGTAAAAATGACCAAGGAGTCATTGTAATTGTTAGAAACCCAGACAAAGAAATGAAAAAAAAAATTTCAACTTTATCACAAAATAAAAATAACATCTTAAAAGAATATGGAGTTGGTGCTCAAATTCTCCTGGATTTGGGTGTTAAAAAAATAATATTGTTAACTAAATCATCAAAAAATATAGTTGGAATAGATGGTTTTGGATTAGAGATTAATGGCACAAAAAAAATCTAAGAAAGTTTTAATTATTTTTTCTGACTTTTATCCTGAAATATCTGAGAACCTTCTCAATGGAGCAGAATCATATCTGATATCTAATAATTTTCTTTTTGACAAAATAAGAGTTGATGGTTCATTAGAAATTCCTTTTTTACTTCATAAATTTAGGAATGATTATTCAGGATTTATTGTACTTGGTTGTATTGTAAAAGGAGAAACAGATCACTACGATGTCGTGAAAAATATTTCTATGAATGAAATCTATTCATTAGTTTACAAGAAGGTTTTACCTCTTGGTTCAGCCATTTTAACAGTCAACAACTTGAAACAGGCTAAAGAAAGATCTGACATAAAAAAAAAAAACTTTGGAGGAAAAGCCGCCATGGTTTGTTGCAATCTTATTAAAACCTTAAAATTATAGAATTTTAAATTTTGTAGACATCTTTAATAAACAATAGTCAAATTGATATGGTGTTATATGATTTCTTTATATCTTTTTTTTTTTAGGGTCTAAAAAATATGAAAGGCAAAATTCATTCAAAATCTTTATCTAGGTACTTAGCAGTGCAAGCAACATTTAATCAAAGTTTTGGTTTTGATCAGAAGCAAATTGAAAGAGAATTTATTTCACAAAATGATTTTAAATTTCATCTCGACTTAGACTTCAATTTAGGTAAAAAAACATTTGATAAAGTTTTTTTTAAAAAAATTTTTAATAATGTTTTTGAAAATGAAGATTTTATTCTTGGTTTGATCTCTAACAATCTGCATGAAAGCTGGAAGTTTAAAAGATTACCAAAGGTCTTACAAGCACTTTTAAGAGTTGCTACCTCTGAAATGATCACTTATCCAAAAACATCGATGGGTATTATAATAACTGAATATTTAATGTTGGCTGAATCTTTTAGTATTGAGAAAGACAATAACTTTATAAATGCCATTCTTGATAAAATTCATAAGAAATTAGAAATTCATGAATAATGAACAAAAATTAATTGAAAAATACTTTTTACCGCTTGCTCAAAATAAGGAGTCTTTATTTTTAAAAAATGATGCAGCTTATTTTAAAAAACAAAATCTTGTTATATCGACAGATATGATGATTGAAGATAAACATTTTAAAAAAAGTATTGATCCAAATTTATTAGCAAAAAAGCTTATAAGAATAAATTTATCTGATATTGCAGCAATGGGTGCAGTCCCAGTAGGATTTTTTTTAAATATTGCACTACCTAAATCTAAGGCTCAAAGTTGGTTAAAAAATTTTACTACAGGTTTAAAATTAGACATGAAAAAGTTCGATCTTAAACTCTATGGTGGAGATATGAGTAGCTCTGATAAAATTTTTCTATCTTTAACTATTTTAGGTAAGACTAATTCTTATTGTCATAAAAAAAACTATACAAATTCAAATTCTGGTATTTATGTTACTGGTTGTATTGGAGACGCAGGGTTAGGTTATGAACTTATGTCAAATGATCTGATTTTTAGGTGCTCGGCGAAAAGTAAAAAAAGATTGATTCAAAAATTACTTCTTCCTGAACCAAGACTTTCAGTTGGTAAAAAATTATTAAATAACGTAGAGTTCTGTACAGACATTTCTGATGGTTTGTTAGAAGAACTCTCATTCATAGCTCATCAATCAAATAAACAGGCTAATATTTTCTTAGATAAAATTCCTTTATCATTTGCATCTAAGGAATTATTTATGAAAAATAAAAGAAAAGTAAATGATATCTGGGAAATAATTCTGTCTGGTGGAGAAGATTATGAATTACTTTTTTGTTTATCAAAAAAACAAAAACTTGAAAAAAATTTAAAGGGAATCTCTAAAATAGGTTATTTTTCAAGCGGTAAAGGAGTAAGAATACTTGACAGTGAAGGTAAAGAATTTAAAACCAAAAGATTTGGTTTTAGCCATTTTTAATTAATTAATTATTGATCATCGAATCTAATGTGTTATAAGGTTGGTTTTATCAGGTTTTAAATATGCTTCTTGAATTTTCAATCATCTTATTCTGCTCTTTACTATCGATCGGCTTTGGCGCCTTTACAACTAAGAACATTTTAAATGAACCTCAAGGCAGCGAGAGAATGAAAGAGATTGCCTCCGCAATTCAAGAGGGTGCTCAGGCATATCTTAATAGGCAATATATCACAATTTCAATTGTTGGTATTTTGATAGCTCTTTTACTTTATTTTCTTATACATAATCCTTACGTAGCAATAGGGTTTGTGATTGGGGCTTTTTTGTCTGGACTAGCTGGTTACGTTGGAATGTTTGTTTCTGTAAGAGCAAATGTCAGAACAACACAAGCAGCTACTCAAAGTCTTGACAAAGCTCTTGATATTTCATTTAAATCAGGAGCAATTACAGGATTTTTAGTTGTTGGGTTTGGTCTCTTGGGGCTGGTTGGTTATTATTGGTTTTTATACTTGAAACTCGGGGAATCACAAGGTAGAGAAATTGTTGAAGCGATGATAGCATTAAGCTTTGGGGCATCTTTGATCTCGATTTTTGCAAGACTTGGCGGAGGAATTTTTACTAAAGGGGCAGATGTTGGAGCAGATTTAGTAGGAAAAATAGAGGCTGGCATTCCAGAGGACGATCCAAGAAATCCAGCTGTTATTGCAGATAATGTAGGAGATAACGTTGGAGATTGTGCTGGTATGGCGGCTGATCTTTTCGAAACATATGCAGTTACAATTGTTGGCACAATGGTTTTAGGGCTCATACTATTTGACTTCGGAGATCAACAAAGATTCATGATGTTCCCTTTATTAATTGCTGGTGTATGTATTGTTTCGTCATTAATCGGAGCTTATTATGTAAAATTAAATGATGGCTCTCAAAATATAATGGGTGCTCTCTACAAGGGTTTGATAATTACTGCAGGTGTTTCGATTATTTTAATTTACATTGTTACTGATTTCTTTATAGGTGCGGATAAATTAATAATAAATAGTGATCTTTTTATTGAATCATTCTTAGGTATAGATTTATTTTATTGTGCTTTAATTGGATTAGCTGTTACAGGCCTTATAGTTTGGATTACAGAATATTATACCAGTACAGAATTTGGGCCTGTTAAATCAGTGGCTCGATCTTCTCAATCTGGTCATGCTACCAATATAATTCAGGGTTTAGCTATTTCAATGCAAGCTACTGCTCTCCCCACATTTGTAATTATTTTAGGAATTGTTTTATCTTATAAGTTTGCCGGACTTTACGGAATTTCTATTGCAGCCACTACAATGTTAGCTTTGGCTGGCATGATTGTCGCGCTTGATGCATATGGTCCTGTCACCGATAACGCGGGGGGAATTGCTGAAATGTCAAATCTTCCAGAAGATGTAAGGAAAACAACAGATGCTCTTGATGCTGTTGGAAACACAACGAAAGCAGTAACGAAGGGTTATGCAATTGGTTCAGCAGGACTCGCTTCTCTAGTGTTGTTTGGAGCATACACGCAAGATTTGAAATATTATTTTCCAAACTTAGATATCAAATTTGCATTGGATGATCCTTATGTTGTTGTAGGTCTTTTAATAGGTGGAATGTTACCTTATCTTTTTGGTTCTATGGGTATGACTGCTGTGGGTAAAACAGCAGAAAAGATAGTTAACGAGGTAAGAAGACAATTTTCAGAAAACAAAGGAATTATGACAGGTAAATCTAAACCAGAATACGGAAAAGCAGTTGATATCTTAACCAAAGAAGCAATTTATGCGATGATACTTCCTTCAATGCTCCCTGTTTTGGCCCCGTTTGTGACCTATTATTTAATTTACATTATTTCAGGTGAATCTTCCGCTGCATTTACAACAGTCGGGGCAATGCTACTTGGTACAATAGTCACAGGTTTATTTGTTGCCATTTCTATGACTTCAGGAGGTGGTGCTTGGGATAATGCAAAAAAATACATAGAGGACGGAAATTTTGGTGGAAAAAACTCAGATGCTCACAAAGCTGCAGTTACTGGCGACACAGTAGGAGATCCTTACAAAGATACTGCGGGTCCAGCTATTAACCCAATGATAAAGATTATTAATATTGTTTCAATTCTTCTGTTATCAATGTTGTCATAGTTCATTAATCATCAGCTTTACCACTTCCTAAAATAGGCCCACCCCTTTTCATACCTGGAACCCCAAAATTACCTAAAATCTGTTGGAAAAAAGATTGTTTTGCACCATCAGTTTTTGTTTTAAGTGAAGACATTGCTACATCTGTAGATAATGACTTATCATAAAAATAGATATTTTTAAGTTTATCAGTTTTACTGAATTTTAATTCTAATATATACTGCTCCTTAACATTAGATTTAAGGAATGCAATTTTTGATTTTAAACTTCCAACGTAATAATAAGCGTTATCACCCAAACTACCCTTAAATGACGGTTCGCCTAATATTTTTGCGACAGAGTTTTTGTCGTCTTGTCCAATTTTTAGAAGGGAAATTGTATCTGCGTCTGGTAAATTACCGTTTATAATTTTTTTTGAAATACAAGATGACAAAGTTATAGAAAAGAGTAAATAAATAAGATATTTCATAATGTTTATTTTTAATAAAAAAAAAAAAGATTTGGATAATATTTACTACAAAATAGTCGAGGAATCAAAAGTTTCTTATTATTCGTTAAATTCCGGTCCTAATTATACTGATCATTTTCGAGAATTTTTTCAGCTGAATTTAATTCTAATCTTGTGGTACATGAAAACAAAAAATATGGACGAAAAATATCTAGAATATTTAATAAGCATTTTTATTAAGGATCTTGAAGGAATGGTTGTAGAGCTTGGGGGCTCAGAAACAAGTTTGAGAAAAAAAATAAGAAAATTTGTAGAAAATTTCTATGGTAGATTATACACATTTAGCGAAATATTTGATAATTTTGAAATAGCAGGAAAAAAAAAAATAAAAAAAGTAATCAATAAAAATTTAAAAAGTGCTTTACCTTCGAAATTAGTGATTGAACACTTAAGCCTGAATTTAATTTATTTAAAAAAACTTGACCAAAAAGACTTCTGGAGAGCGAATTTATTCGTAAATAAATAAAGTATTTAAAAAATATATTGTTATTTTTTTAAATTTATGTACTAGTCAAGATTACTATTTTAAGGAAAAAATAAAGTGGCAGTTCCAAAAAGAAAAACAACACCAACCAGAAGAGGTAATCGTAGGTCTCATCATTCACAGTTTGCAGTTAATTCAACTGAATGTCCTAACTGTGGTGAATTCAAACTTCCTCATCATATTTGTAATTCTTGCGGCTATTATAATAAAAAAGAAATCATTGATAAGACAGAGTCAAGCGAGGATTCTGATTTAGATACCGAAAAGTAGAACAAGGGTTTATTTTGAAAAAAATAGTATTGGCCATCGATGTTATGGGAGGAGATCACGGTCCAAAGGCAACTGTAGAAGGCGTTAAGATGGCATCCAGAATTCATCCACACGTTAAATTTAAATTGTTTGGGGATCAAAATATATCAGAACCAGAGTTAAAAAAATCTGGTCTTATAAATGCCGAATTTTTTCATACTGAAGAAAGTATAAAGTCAGATGATGAACCAGTGACTGCATTAAGAAAGCTAAAAAAGTCAAGCATGAGACTTGGTATCAATAATTTGTCGAATAGTGAATCCCACGGTTTTGTATCAGCTGGAAATACCGGAGCTCTAATGGCAATATCAAAGTTTGTATTAAAGACATTGAATGGAATCAACCGACCCGCAATAGCAGGTTTGATGCCTACTATGAAAGGTCAAACGGTGATATTGGACTTGGGTGCAAACGTTGATTGTTCAAATGATAATTTAGTACAGTTTGCATTAATGGGTGACATATTTTCGCAAGCAGTGCTTGGAATACAGAAACCTAAAATAGGCTTATTAAATGTGGGTTCTGAACTTATAAAAGGTAATGAAATGGTTAAACAAACTCATTCAGATCTGACAAAAATAGATAAAAAAATTAATTTTCATGGTTTTGTTGAGGGTAATGATATTAATAAAGGTATTGTTGACGTTGTAGTTACTGACGGATTTTCTGGAAATATAGCTTTAAAAACTGCTGAAGGTGTAGCTGAACTCATTTTCACATTCTTAAAAAATTCATACAAAAGCTCATTTATCTCAAGGATTGGATACCTTCTTTCAAAACCAGCTTTAAACAGATTCAAAACTAGAATTGATCCACGCAAATATAATGGTGCTGTATTATTGGGCCTAAATGGAATAGTAGTTAAGAGTCATGGTGGAACAGATGCTTTTGGTTTTTGTAACGCTATAGGAGTTGCAGTCTCTCTGATTGAAAATTCGTATATTAATCAAATTGAAAAAAAGTTAGAATTATATAAATAAATGCTAATTCGTTCAAAAATTTTAGGTCATGGTTATTTTTTACCTTCAAAAGTTTTGAAAAATACAGACCTTTTGGAATTTGTAGATACTTCAGATGAATGGATTTTCACCAGGACTGGGATAAAACAAAGGCATGTAGTTTTAAAAGACGAATTGACCTCAGACCTTGCTGTAATGGCATCAAAAAAAGCTTTAAAATCTGCTAATCTTAAAAGCAACGACATTGATTGTGTTATTCTTGCGACTACTACACCTGATGAAACATTTCCATCTACTGCTACAAAAGTTCAGACACAATTAGGTATGAAAAATATTCCTGCATTTGATGTTCAGGCAGTTTGTTCAGGTTTTATCTATTCGCTTGAAATTGCCGATTCACTTATAAAATGTAATAAAGCAAAAAAAATTCTTATTATTGGAGCTGAAACATTATCAAAAATTGTTGATTGGAGTGATAGAAGAACTTGCGTGCTATTTGGAGATGGGGCTGGAGCAATAATATTAGGACAATCTGATGGTGAATCTGGAGTGCTCTCTACAAAACTTTTCTCAGACGGTTCATGGCATGACAGTCTATTTAGTGATGGGGGACCTTCTAAGAATCAAAAGGTTGGAAAAATTCGAATGAACGGTCAAGACGTCTTCAAGCAAGCAGTTAACAAATTATCTGAAGCAACGCTAGAAGCGCTGGATGAATGCAACTTAAATATTGACGACATAAATTGGTTTATACCTCACCAAGCAAATCAAAGAATAATTTTAAGTACTGCAAAAAAACTCGGTATTAATGAACAAAAAACGATAAGTACAGTGAAACTTCATGCCAATACGTCCGCAGCTTCAATACCTTTGGCTTTGTCGAGTTCGATTGAAAATAATACAATAAAGAATAATGATGTCCTAGCCTTATGTGCAATTGGAGGGGGATTGACATGGGGTAGTTGTATTTTGAGGTTATGATATATATAATCTGTTAATGTCCAAAAAAGTTCTGACAAAAGAAAAAGTTGTTAGTCATTTAAATGAAAATATTGGGTTATCAAAAAGAGAGTGTAAATTTTTTTTTGAGTCCTTCGTAAATATTATTTCGTCACAATTAATTAAACATAAAGATGTAAAAATAGTTAATTTTGGAATTTTCAAAATTAAAAATAAAAAAGCTAGAATTGGAAGAAATCCAAAAACAAAAGAAGAAGTAATTATCTCTCAAAGAAATGTCATAAGGTTTAAACCTTCAAACTTTCTTATAAACTTAATAAATACAAGTTCAGGAAAAAATGACACAAAATAACGTTCTAAAAAAAATTGGACTTATATCTAAGGAACTGAACCTACCAATTCATGTTATACGTTTCTGGGAAAAGAAAATTAACATTTTAAAACCAATTAGGAAACCCGGTGGAACAAGATATTACTCTAGTGCTCAGATGCAGATATTAAAAGAAGTCAAATTCCTTTTACAAAAGAAAAAATATTCAATTGAAGGAGTAAATCTTTATTTTAAAGAAAAGAATCAATTAAATGTTCAATCTAAAAAAAAAATTATAATTGCCGAAATTGAGGATCTGATTTTTGAGATTAGAAATACTATATCAAACGGGGCGTAGCGCAGTCTGGTTTAGCGCGTCCGTCTGGGGGGCGGGAGGTCGCTGGTTCAAATCCAGTCGCCCCGACCATTAAATATGAGTTCAAGTATAAATCTTTTTTACACAACGTGTGGATCAGCTAAGCAATCCAAAGAGCTTGCTAAAGCAATGCTTAACAACAAGATGGTTGTATGTGTAAACGTTATTAAAAATATTGAAAGTTATTACAAAGATAGTGGATCCATAAAAAAATCTAACGAATCCATACTCATAATCAAAACATTTCTATCCAAAAATAAAGTTGAGAATTTAATTAAAAAAAATCATCCATATGAAATACCTTTTGTGATTCAGTTGGAGACAAAAAAAGTGAACAGAAAATATCTTTCATGGGCTATGCATGCAGATAAAAGTTAGTTTTGCTATTGACACCAATTAATTTTAAGCTATTTTGCATATGGTATGTTGACCTACAGTTTAAAAAAAAAAGATATAAAAAAAAAATGGTATCTTATAGATGCAGACGGCTTAGTTCTTGGAAGATTAGCTGCAAAAATAGCATCCATTTTAAGGGGGAAACATAAAACAATTTTTACCCCACATCTGGATTGTGGTGATAACGTCATTGTTATAAATGCAAGAAAAGTTACGATGACTGGTAACAAAGTTAAAGCCAAAAAGTATTACAAGCATACAGGCTATCCAGGTGGTCTTAAAGAGTTGTATTTTAAGGATATAATTAAAGGCACAAATCCTGAATCAATAATAAAAAAAGCTGTTGAAAGAATGATGACTTCAAACGCCTTAACAAAAAAACAACTTTCCAATTTAAGAATTTTTAAAGATGGACATCATAAGTTAGAAGCACAGAAACCAGAAATTTTGGATTTTGGTTCTCTTAATAGAAAAAATAGAGTGAATCCATGAATGAAAAAGTTTTAAAAGAAAATAACATTGAAACTGAAGATAGTTCTTCACCCAGTGAACCAAAACTCGATAACTTAGGGAGAGCATACGCCACTGGACGAAGAAAAACTTCAGTATCTAGAGTCTGGGTTAAACATGGAAACAACAAAATTTCAGTAAACGGAAAATCCAGCAAAGATTATTTCAAAAGAAAAATATACAGTACTATCCTTGAAGAACCACTTTTTAAAACTGATTATCTCGATAAACTTGAAGTTTTTGCGACAGTTTCAGGTGGTGGTTTGTCTGGACAAGCTGGAGCTTTAAGACACGGTATTAGCAGAGCTCTTGTAAACTTCGACCCTTCTTTAAGAAAAAAATTAAAAAAAGCCGGATTTTTAACGCGTGATGCCCGAAAAGTTGAAAGAAAAAAATTTGGTAAACATAAAGCTAGAAGAAGCCCACAATTTTCAAAAAGATAAGATATGTCCTTAAATGTGTGTATCTTTGGTGTATCCGGTTATACTGGATCAAAACTTCTTTACTTTTTAGATAAACATAAGCGAACTAATTTACATGGTGTCTTTGGTAGTTCAACATTAGGAAAAAAATTAGGAGATTTATTTGAAAATCTAAACAAATACAATGAAATTAAAATTTCCAATTATAAAGATTTTGATTTTAGCAAAACAGATTTAATTTTTAGTTGCCTGCCCAATGGTAAATTGCAGAAAGAAATAATAAAAAATCTTGACCCTAAAATCTCTATTATAGATTTATCTGGCGACTTTAGGCTTAACTCTAAAGCAAAATACGAAGAGTTTTATAATTTATCTCATAAATCGTATGCACTTAAAGAAAAATTTTGTTACGGTTTGTCTGAGGTTTATAGAAAAAAAATAAAGCAAAGTAAATTTATTTCCAATCCAGGATGTTACCCAACGTCTATTCTAATTCCACTTATTCCTTTGATTAATGAGAAAAAATTAAGTATCCAAAATATAATAATTGATTCAAAATCAGGTATAAGTGGAGCAGGTAAGCAACCAAGGGTCGAAAATCTTTTTTCTGAAATAAGTGGTAATTTTTTTTCCTACGGTATTGAAAGTCATAAACATTACCCAGAAATTGAACAGGAAGTTGGACTTATTAATAAAAAAGTATCCTTTACTTTTGTTCCCCATGTTTTGCCAATTATAACTGGAATACAGTCCACGATTTATTTAGAAAAAGAGTTTAACGAAAAAGATTACTACAAAACTTTAAAAAACTTCTACATCGACGAACCTTTTATAAAGATTTACTCAGGTAATAAAGTTCCTCAGGTCAAGGAAGTTCAAAACACAAATAATATTGCGATAAATTTGTTTTCAGATTATTCAAAAAAAAAAATAGTAATTGTAAGTTGTATTGATAATTTAGTAAAAGGAGCTGCTGGACAAGCCATACAAAACATGAATATCATGTTTGATTTTGAGGAAACGGAGTCCTTAATCTAGTGAACAAAATTTTAAAATATAAAGATAAAATTCCAAAAATTAAAGATTCAGTCTTCCTAGCAGATGGTGTTATGATAATTGGTGACGTGCATATCGAAGATCAATCGAATATATGGTATAATTCAGTAATAAGAGCGGACGTTAATTATATCAGAATTGGAAAAAAATGTAATATTCAAGACGGAACTGTAATTCATGTTTCATCTTATGGTTTTTCAGCAAAAGGAAGAAAAGGAAGTCCAACAATCATTTCTGATAATGTTACAATCGGTCACAATGCCACTATTCATGCCTGCGAAATCGGTAAAAATTCACTTATAGGTATGGGTTCAGTAATTTTAGATCAATCAAAAATAGAAGATTTTGCATTTATTGCAGCAGGAGCTATCGTGCCACCAGGAACAAAAGTAAGAACTAGAGAGTTATGGGCTGGAAATCCTGCTCGATTTGTAAGAAAAATTTCAGACATAGAAGAAAGATTGTTGATAAATACACCTGACGTATATTATAATCTTAGTCAAGAATTTTTAAAAAAGTAGTTTCAGATTTCTTTTTTTTAACTATACTTCTTAAAGAAGGAAGTTAATTTGTCAAAAAACGCACAAAAATATCAAATTTTATTATTCTTTTTACTTCTGAGTGGATGTATATCTGTTTCCGATATTATGGGAACAGATCAATCTGACGTTGAACCGGTGGATGAGGTTGGTCAACTTCTATCAGATATACAAGAAGAGGAGACAAATTCAATGATCTCAGAACTAAATACAGAGCCAGAACTAGAAATATCTGAAGAAAAATTGGAGCCATCACCAACTCAGGAATATGATAGCGTTCTACTTGACCAAGGTCAGGCAGAGGAGTCTCCTGTAGAGACTGTTGAAACACCTGTTGTTGAAATCTCTGAAAATGAAAAAATTGAAGAAAATACTTCTTTGCAAAATTTTGAAATTCCACTTCCTAAACTCAGTATTAATGACAAAATACAATACAGGGTTGCGACAATTAATTTCTACACTGGCTCAAGTCAAGTTGACGGTTCTGGGTTGAGAAAAATTAAAAAAATTGCAAAAATAGCCAAAGATAGGGATGCAAAAATTAAAATAGTTGGTCATGCAAGCATAAGAACAAGAGATATGCCATTAGCGAAACATAAGCTTGTAAATTTCAACATTTCTGATAGAAGAGCACAATCTGTTGCTGATGTTTTTATTAAGAAACATAACTTCCCTAGTAATAATCTAATAACTGAGGCAGTATCAGACACAAAACCACTTTTTAAAGAGAATATGCCTGCTGGCACAAAAGCAAACCAGAGAACAGAAATCTTTTTAATCTATTAATTTGTGTTAGATAGCAAAATAAAGATAGCGATAGCTGGTGTTGGAACTGTTGGAAAAGGTCTTATAGATTTACTACTAAAACACAAGAATAAACAATCAAAAATAGAAATTTCAGCTATTGCGAGTCGAAAAAAACAAGAATTTAAGGGTGCTATTTTTAAAAACACTGTTTTTTTTGATGATGCTAAGGAATTATTAAAATTTAATAATTATGATATATTGGTTGAATTAATTGGAGGGGAAAAAGGAGTATCCAAAGAAATAGTTTTTAATGCACTTCGTGAAAAAAAAAATGTTGTAACAGCAAACAAGGCGCTTGTGTCAAAATTCTGGAATAAATTACACTTACTAATGGAAAAGAATGATTGTTCCTTAAAATATGAAGCAGCAGTTGCTGGAGGAATCCCAATTATAAAAGTTATTGATGAGTTTTTATTGTCAAATAAAATTACTAAAATCTATGGCATATTGAATGGAACTTCAAATTATATCTTAAGTAATATGCTTTTATATAAAAAAGAGTTTAAAAATATACTTGGTGATGCTCAAAAATTAGGTTACGCTGAAACAGACCCAAAATTTGATATTGACGGAACAGACACAGCACACAAACTTTCGATTCTTTCATCATTGGCTTTTGGATGTTATAAAAACGTTTTGAAGATTGATAATGAAGGTATTGAAAATGTAGATCTTCAGGATTTAGAAATCGCAGATTCTCTCGGTTATAAAATTAAATTGCTTGGTTTAACGGAATTAAAGAATAAAAATATCAAAAACTTTGTTTATCCATGTTTGTTATCTAAAGATTCTTTTATTGCAAAAATAGACGGTGTTTATAATGGAATAGTTGTCGAATCTAATTTTTGTAAAAAAAGTTGCTTCGTTGGTGAAGGGGCTGGTGCACATCCAACAGCAACTTCAGTTTTAAGTGATATAATTAGTTTATCAACAAGAAGAAAAGTTGGTTTAAAAAAAAAATATAAGTTCCATTATGAAGAAACTAGCCTTCAATCAAGGTTTGGTAGTTATTATCTAAGATTCACTACGTATGATAAACCTGGTGTAATTTCAGGGATAGCTAATCAATTCAAAAAATTTAAAATCTCAATGAAATCAATGCTCCAAAAGGAAATGGAGCTTGGAAATTCAAAAGATGCCACAATTGTAATTACGACTCACAATTGTTTGGAGAAAAATATGATGAAAGCGTTAAAACAGATAAATAGACTAAATTTTATAAGAAAAAAAACAATTTATTTTAGAATTGAAAATTATTAAATAATTGATGTTGTATTTGGAATTTTTTTGCCAATCAAAGGTCTACAATAGTTCAAAAAATCACTTGTCACATCAAATTTCTCGGAATTGTAAAATTTTCTAGGCATTATTTTGGTTTTACCTGCAATATCAATTAACTTATTCACAATAAATTTTGATTTATAATTTTTTGAAAAAAATTTTCTTTCTTCTATGCCTATTGAAAAAGAATCTTTGTAAGTAAGTGAAAAAGAAACAGCTTTTAGACCTATCTGGAATGCCTCTTTTTGGTCAATTTCTGAGGCTGAACCCAAAAAGCATCTTTGAGAATAGCCTAAAGTATCTGCTCTTACTCTAGATATTTTTAATTTATTTTTAACCTCGTTTGCTAAAAAGTCTCCTAACATGCCTGAACCAGATAATTGAATATTTCCATGATCGTCATATTCATTTGAAGATTGGATTTTCTTTGTGTATAAAATATTACTTTTGTTTTTTATACCTTCTGAAACAGCAACAATGCAACGACCATATTTACTAAAAACTGATTTTATGCTGCTTACAAAATCTTCTATATTAAATGAAAATTCTGGTATCAATATTATATGCGGACCATCGCTACTTTTTTTTCTTAAAATTGAAGAGGAAGCTGTCAAGAATCCTGCATGCCTTCCCATAACAACGCCTATGTATACTCCTGGAAGCGATTTTACATCAAAATTTATCCCAGAAAATAATTGTGCGACATATTTTGCAGCTGATCCAAATCCAGGAGTGTGATCGTTTAATACTAAATCATTGTCAATTGTTTTTGGAACATGAATGCATTGAAGAGAATATCCTTTTTCTCTAGAGAATTCAGAAATGATTCGAAGACTATCCGAAGAGTCATTGCCGCCGATGTAATAAAACTTATTAATTTTTTTTTTTTTTAGAACATAATAAATTTCTTTACAATATTTTTGATCAGGCTTATCCCTTGTTGAACCAAGTGCAGCACCTGGGGTATTTCTAAGCATTGTTATTTCATCAGATGGTATGCTGTTAAGTGTTATGAAGTTATTATTGATAATCCCACTTACTCCATTAAGAGAACCAAAAATTTTAGATTTATTTTTTTTTTCGTTGATAATTATACCTGCTAGTGACTGATTTATTACATTAGTAGGACCGCCTCCCTGAGCGATTAATATATTGTTATTACTGGGCATAAAACTGTGATAAGTTTTTCATATGACAACTAATCCTAATTTAATTGAAGGAAATAAAAAACACAATACTGAAAAATATAATTACTCGATATGTGGTTTTTTGTGGAGTGAAAAACAAATAGATAATAATAAGGTTGTTATTCTAAAAAATGAATTAGGAATAGATACATGTATTGCAAAAATAGCAGTTGCTAGAGGTATAAACTCGAAAAATTTCGAAAATTATACTAATCCAAAAATTAAAACAACTATTCCTGATCCATTTGTTTTGGATGATATGGAGAAAGCTTCAAAAAAGATAGTCGATTGTATTTTAAATAAACAAAAAATAGGAGTTCTTGGAGATTATGATGTTGATGGATCAAGCGCAACTTCTCTTATTTGTAATTTCTTTGCCGAAATTGGAGTTGAGTATGAGTTTTATATTCCTGATAGAATTAAGGAGGGGTATGGACCAAATATAGACGCTTTTGAATCACTTAAACAAAAAGGCTGCGTTCTGATTTTAACTCTTGATTGTGGTACGACCTCATTTGAAGCAATTGAACTCATATCGAATAAAAATATTGATGTGATTATTGTTGATCACCATCAACAGTCAAGATTATTACCAAAAGCGTTTGCTATAATTAATCCAAAAAAAGACAAAGACACCTCAAACTTAGACAATCTCTGCGCCACTGGCGTTACTTTCTTCTTAATAATTTCTATAAGTAGAGAATTAAAAAAAAATAACTCTTTTAAATTAAAATTACCAAATTTAATAAAATATTTAGACCTAGTTGCTCTTGCAACCATCTGTGATTTAGTAAAGTTAGATCAAGTCAATAGGACTTTCGTAAAACAAGGTATTAAAATCATTAACCAAACGAAAAATATTGGACTTCATGCCTTGATACAAGAATCTTCGATAAACCAATTTCTAAACGAATATCATTTAGGTTTTATAGTAGGGCCAAGAATAAACGCAGGAGGAAGAGTAGGGAATTCAAGGACAGGTGTTAATCTTTTAACGTCTAAAGATTCAAACATGTCTAACATTCTTTCAAAAAAACTCTGTGATTTTAATAATTTCAGAAAAAACATAGAGAATAAAGTTGAAAAAGAAGCAATTAGTCAAGTTATGTTGGAGGATCAAAACATTATATGTGTGC
>CACBON010000010.1 GCA_902540805.1 uncultured Alphaproteobacteria bacterium
AATTTTTTGATTTTTGAGAGATTTAAGAGTTTTTAAAATTGTTTTCTCCTCGTTTCGAGCAGGAATAATTACACATATTTTTTCTTTGATGGTTTTTTTATCTAACGTTATGAAAAGGTTTTCAAATACTATTTCATTTGACCAAAAATTAAAATTTTTTAAAAAATTTGTTCTTCCATGACAAAAAGTTAGATAAAGCCATAATGTTAAGGATAGACATGAGCACGAGATAAAATAAACCATAAATTTATTATATATGATAATTGGATATTATTAACCAAATACCTCTTTAAAACCATGTTGTTAAATAACAACAGATTAAAAACTAATAATCATTTTTTAAAAAAAATGCTTGATAAAGCTTAGATTCTGTAATATTTTTATAGTACTGATTAATTAATAAACAATTTTATATAATGCATAAATTTTAATCATTTAGACTTAATTTATGCTTAAAACTAGGAAAGGACTTGTAATGTTAAAAAAATTAATTCTAGCCAGTGCTCTGTCTTTACCTTTTGTAATAACTACTGGTCCAGCTAATGCTTTTGAATTTCCAGATAAGCCTCCTGTAGGTGAGCTATCTGCTAATGTAAGCTATTACACCAATTACATTTGGAGAGGTGAAGAACAAACTGGCGGTATGTCTATTCAAGGTGGATTTGACTATTCTGTTAATTTAGTTGAAACATACATTGACGCTTACGTTGGTACATGGGCAGCAAACTTAAATACTGCTGGCTTTGGTATGGAGTTGGATTACTATGGAGGTTTTACCGGTGCAATCCCTCTCGTTGAAGACTATCTTTCATATGATGTTGGTTTGCTTTACTATGATTATCCTGGTGCGTCCTCACAAAATGAAAACGATACTTATGGGACTGCCGGTACTCAAGGACTAGAATTCTTGGAGTGGTACGGTTCAGTTGGAATTTCAGGATTACCATATGATTTAGGCATTTCTTACTATTTTGGATACTCTCCAACAGGGTACGCCCAAAATTATGATTACACTTATCACAATATTTCAGCAGAGATTCCTGTACCCTCTACACCATTCACTCTTTATGGTGGCGTAGGTTTTACAGATTCTGATAGTGATGACAATACAACAGGCTATGGTTTTACTGACTATCTTGTCGGTGTATCAACTTCAGCTTTTGGACTTGATTGGGGTATTCAGTATACAACAACATCAGATTATGCTGGAACTGGCGTAGACGCTGACACAACAGCTGGTGGTGACCACGTTGTTGGGTTTGTCTCGGCTAGTTTTTAATCTTAGATAAAAATTTTTAAGTTTTTGATGGGGCGTTTAGCCCCATTTTTTTTGCTTCACAGAAAGATATTATTAAAAGCGATAATATTAATATTGCTCCGATTTGATGCATTAAACCTAGTAAAATAGGTACGTATAACTTTAATATAACAATTCCAAGTGTATATTGAAAAATTATCATAAAAAATAAAAAATAAAAAAGTTGCCTAAAATTATTAAAGAAATGATCTTTATTGGCCTTAAAAATTGTATGAAGGAGATGTAATAATGTTACAGTCGCAACAAATCTGTGTAAGAATTGAAGAAACCCTTGATCATAGAATAGACTTTTCAAATTAGTTGTTTCCCCTGATGTTAAAATCGGTGGTAAAAATCCATCTCCCATGTAAGGGAAGTTATTGTATGACAATCCAGCTTCTGTTCCAGAGACAAAAGCACCGGCTAAAACAGTAGAAAATAGAAGTAGCAATGATATAAGAAAGTTATTTTTATGTAGTTTAGTTTTGTAGGAACTCATGTTATGTTCAACTTTTGCTACGCCTAAACGAATATTCCAAAAGTAATACAATAGAAGAGAATAAATTATGAAAGCAGTAATTAAATGCACAGATAATCGAAAATGACTAACGTCAGGTTGATCAATTAACCCACTTTCTACCATGTACCAACCCATAAAAGCCTGGAAAAAACCAAGAAAGGTTATAATAGAAATAAGTATTTTTTCATTTTTATTAAAATATCCTTTTAACCAAAAATAAAGAAGCGGGATGAAAAAAGTTAAACCTATAAGACGGCCCCAGACTCTGTGAAAATATTCCCAAAAAAAGATTTTTTTAAATTCACCTAAGGTCATTGAAAGATTTTTTAAATTATATTCAGGATAATTTTTATACAAATTGAAAACATTACTCCATTCCTCTTGATTTAGTGGTGGAATTACGCCTTTGATGAGGTTCCAAGTTGTCATTGATAACCCAGAGTCTGTGAGTCTTGTTATTCCTCCGATAATCACCATCGACAAAACCATAAAAAGGTTGATTCCCAGCCATATTAATTTCTTACTTTCAATATTTTTGATCATTATTAATTAATAGTTCTTAATTTTAAAATTAAAATACATTATTTTGATGTAGTTTAAATTATTTTACATGTTTATTATTGACAAATATAATATATTATAATTTATAAACATTATGAAGATTGATGAAAACCTTTTGAGACAATTAAATGACAGAAATAAAAGATTGTCACCACAAAAAATTTTAGAAAATTCTATTAATAATATTTTTGAAAGTAAGATAGTTTATGTTTGTTCTTTTGGAACTGAGTCCGCAATTATTCTTAACATGATATCAGAAATTGACCGGTCACTTCCAATCATTTTATTAAATACAAATTATCTTTTTAAAGAAACAATTGAGTATAAAGATTATCTAATAAACAAGTTTAAGTTTTCAAACTTTAAAGAAATTTCTCCCAATTCTGAAGATTTGAAAATTTATGATCGTAACGGAGGTTTGTGGAAAAAAAACCCTGATTTATGTTGTAATATTAGAAAAGTATTACCCTTGCAAAAAGAACTTAAAAAATATAATGCTTGGATTTCAGGAAGAAAATCATATCATGAAGGAGAAAGAAATAATTTAGAGTTTTTTGAGTATATAAATAAAAAAATAGTTGTTAATCCACTTGCTAAAGTAAATCAAAGTTTTGTTAATTCATATTTTAAATTAAATAATATAGACAGACATCCTCTTTTTGAAGCTGGTTATCTGTCTTTAGGTTGTACTCATTGTACCGTCAAGACATCAGTGATTGGAAGTCCAAGGTCAGGAAGATGGGCTGACAAGATTAAAACTGAATGTGGAATTCATTATAATTTAAAGAAGTAAAATGCAACGCAATTTAAAAAATCTGGAAAATGAAAGTATTTATGTCTTTAGACAAGCTTTTAGATCTATTCCCAATATAGCACTACTTTGGTCTTTGGGTAAAGATTCAAATGTAATGGTATGGCTTGCTTTTAAAGCTTTTCTTGGAAGAATACCTTTTCCACTAGTTCATGTTGACACAGGAAAAAAATTTAAAGAAATGTATTCTTTTAGAGATAAATATGTAAAGAAATGGAATCTAAATTTAATTAAAGGATCTTGTCCTTCTATCGAGAAAATTGATCCATCATTACCACCTGCTGCTCGCTCTGCTGCAAGAAAGACAGAGGGTTTGAGAAAAATAATAAAGGAAAAAAAATTTCGAGGAATTATTGCTGGCATTCGAAGAGATGAACAAGGGACAAGGGCTAAGGAAAGAATTTTTAGTCCACGAACAGATTCTGGAACATGGGATATAAAAAATCAACCACCAGAATTTTGGGATCAATCAAACTTTAATTATCCTAAATCAGTTCATGTTAGAATTCATCCACTATTGGGCTGGACTGAAATAGATATTTGGGAATATATAAAATGTGAAAAAATTCCAGTAGTTGATTTATATTTTTCAAAAAAAGGCAAAAGATACAGATCCTTAGGAGATGAAGATATTACACTGCCCGTGGACAGTTCAGCAAAAAACGTTGATGAAATTATTGAAGAATTAAAAATTAGTAAAACCTCTGAGAGATCAGGTAGGAAAATGGATCATGAAGAGGAAAACGTTTTCGAAAGACTAAGATCAAAGGGTTACATGTAGATGAAGTACAATAATAATTTTGATGTGCCAAAAATTGTAATTGTTGGTCATGTTGATCATGGTAAGTCTTCGTTTATAGGTAGGTTACTTTATGACATCGGAGAAATACAAGAAGACAAATATGGGGAATTAAAAAAAGCAAGTAAAAAGAGAGGAGTTGAATTTGAATTTGCTTTTTTGCTTGATGCTCTTCAGGATGAGAGAGATCAAGGAATTACTATAGATACAACTAGAATTTTCTTTAAAACCAAAAAAAGAAAATATGTATTTATTGACGCCCCAGGTCACAAAGAGTTTGTAAGGAATATGATAACAGGGGCTGCTTCAGCTGATATCGCAATCTTAATTGTTGACGTAAATGAAGGGATACAACAACAAACAAAAAAACACTCCTATCTTCTTAAACTGCTAGGTTTTGAAAAAGTAATAACAATTTACAACAAGATGGATAAAGTTGACTACGCTGAAAGCAAATTTTTGGATATTAAATCTAAGCTCGAAAAATTTCTATCCAAAATAGGAATTGAATCATATTCATCTATACCAATATCATCCAGAAAGGGTGACAATATTGCTACTTCAAGTAAAAACACTCAATGGTACAAAGGTTTTTCATTTGTTGAGGTTCTAGATAAATTCAAAATTCAAGAAAATGATAAATCTGATTTAATTAGATTCCCAGTTCAGGATATATATAAGTTGGATGATAAAAGAATTATTGTAGGAAGAATTGAATCAGGAAAAATAAAGATCGGAACCAAACTTATTTTTCTTCCCTCAAACGAAAGCGTGAGTGTAAAAACTTTAGAAGTTTGGCCTAAAGCAAAAAAAGAATATGGAGTCGGTGATTGTATTGGTTTCACACTCAATGATCAAATTTTTGTTGATAAAGGTAATATGGCATCAGACACCAAGACCCCACCTAAATTAACTAACAGATTTGAATCAAAAGTATTTTGGTTAAGTAAAAAAAAAATATCTTTTAACAAGAAATATTTAATGAAGATAAATACTGGTGAGTATGAAGTGTCGATAAACCAAATAAAAAATATCATAGATGTTGAAAGTCTCACTGAACAAAAAAAGTTAAATGTGGAAAAAAATGACATTTGCGAATTAGTAATTCATTCATCAGAATTAATACCTATGGATGATTATTCACTAAATAAGTCCACTTCAAGATTTTGTTTACTTGATGAAAAGGAGATTGTTGCTGGAGGAATAGTTGATATAAGAAATTACCCTGATCAGAGAGAATACAAAGACAATTTAAAACAAAATATAATTCCAGAAAATTATGCTATTAGTGAAATTGATAGATCTATAAAATTTAATCATAGACCAGGTATTGTGTGGCTTACGGGATTATCAGGTTCAGGAAAAAGTACCATTGCGAAAAATGTTGAAAAGAGGCTTTTTCAAAAAAATATTAATATTTTTTCATTAGATGGAGATAATCTGAGAATTGGACTTAACAAAAACTTAGATTTTTCACCTGAGGACAGAACAGAAAATATAAGAAGAACTGCTGAGGTTGCGAATCTTTTTGCTAAAGCAGGACTTATTGTTTTAGTTTCTTTAATTTCTCCATATAGAAGTGAGAGGAAAAAGGCTAGAGATATAAGACCTGAGATTTTTCGCGAGATATACATCGAGTCATCTTTAGAGGTATGTTTAAAAAGAGACGTCAAAGGACTCTATGCTAAAGCAATGAAGGGTGAGATTGAAAACTTTACAGGTATATCCTCACCATATGAACCACCAGAAATACCAAACCTTGTCATCAATACATCTAAATACTCAATAGAAGAAAGTGTGAAAAAGCTAGAAAAATTTATTTTAAAAGAGTTTAGTTTTTAGAAAAGTCTTGACATGAAAAAAATAGTTATTATGTTAGCACTCATGTATAACGAGTGCTAAAATGTTTGTTATTAGAGTTTCTAAGAAAGGATATTCATTATGAATTTTAAACCATTGCACGACAGAGTTGTCGTAAAAAGAATTGACACAGATGAAAAATCTTCGGGTGGAATCATAATTCCGGATACTGCGAAAGAGAAACCAAGCGAGGGCGAAGTGCTAGCAGTAGGACCAGGAGAAATTACTGATGATGGTAAATCTAAGCCTATGAATGTAAAAAAGGGTGACAAAATCTTATTTGGTAAGTGGTCTGGCACCGAAGTTAAGTTAGATGGTCAAGATGTCCTTATAATGAAGGAATCTGACATCATGGGTATTTTAGAATAATTTAAAAATTAAGGAGAAAAAAATGTCAGCAAAAAAAATATCATACGGTTCAGATGCGAGAGATCTCATGATCTCAGGTGTTGATGCACTCGCAAACGCTGTTAAAGTAACACTAGGGCCGAAAGGAAGAAACGTTATTTTAGATAAATCGTTTGGTGCACCAAGAGTCACAAAAGATGGAGTTTCAGTTGCCAAAGAAATAGAACTTAGAGATAAATTTGAAAACATGGGAGCTCAAATGGTTAAGGAAGTAGCTAGTAAAAGTTCAGATTCTGCTGGGGACGGAACGACAACAGCTACAGTATTAGCCCAAGCAATTGTAAAACAAGGCGCAAAAGCAGTAACCTCGGGCATGAACCCTATGGATTTAAAAAGAGGAATTGATCTTGCAGTTGATAAAGTTTTAAATGATTTAAAATCTAAGGCCAAAAAGTTAGGTTCTTCCTCCGAAATCGCTCAAGTAGGAACTATTTCGGCTAATGGCGAAGAAGAGATTGGTATGAAGATATCTGAGGCTATGGACAAAGTCGGTCGTGACGGAGTTATAACTGTAGAGGAGTCCAAAACACGTGATACAACATTAGAAACTACTGAAGGAATGCAATTTGATAGAGGATATTTATCTCCTTATTTCATAACTGATGCTGAAAAAATGATTTGCGAATTTGAAGATCCTTACATTCTATTAAATGAAGGAAAACTTTCGAATCTTCAAGATTTACTGCCTTTATTGGAAGCAGTAGTTAAATCTGGTAAACCATTATTAATCATTGCTGAAGATGTTGAGGGAGAAGCCCTGGCAACTCTAGTAGTCAATAAGCTCAGAGGTGGATTAAAAGTTGCTGCCGTAAAAGCACCTGGATTTGGAGATAGAAGAAAATCTATGCTCGAAGACTTAGCTATTTTAACCGGTGGACAAGTTATAAGTGAGGAACTTGGCATAAAGCTTGAAAATGTCGGAATTCAAGACCTTGGCTCATGCAAAAAAGTAAGAATTGACAAAGAAGACACAACAGTTGTTAGTGGTAGTGGAAATTCTTCTGATGTAAAAGCACGATGTGAACAAATAAAAACTCAAATTGAAACCACCACTTCTGATTATGATAAAGAAAAGCTTCAAGAACGTTTGGCTAAATTATCTGGTGGAGTTGCTGTAATTAACGTTGGTGGCTCTACAGAAGTAGAAGTTAAAGAAAGAAAAGATAGAGTAGATGATGCGCTAAATGCAACTCGTGCGGCAGTCGAAGAGGGAATTGTTCCTGGTGGAGGAACGGCTCTGCTTTATTCAATCAAATCACTAGAGGGACTAAAAGGTAATAATCCTGATCAAGATGCTGGCATTGATATAATTAGAAAAGCACTTGAGGCTCCAGCAAGACAAATTGCTGAGAATGCTGGTGTGGAAGGCTCAATAGTAATTGGAAAATTATTAGAACAAAAAGATAATAATCACGGATTTGACGCACAAACTGAGACTTATACGGACCTTGTTAAATCAGGTATTATCGACCCTGTTAAAGTTGTAAGAACAGCCCTAGAAAACGCTTCATCAATTGCAGGTTTGCTTTTGACAACTGAAGCAATGGTTGCAGAAATGCCTGAACCAAAAGATCCAATGCCTCCTATGCCTGGCGCAGGAGGAATGGGCGGCATGGGCGGCATGGGCGGCATGGGCGGTGATATGGGCTTTTAATTTGCCGCATCAACTGCTTATATAAATTTTAAGTGTAAACCCAGTTGTATTATTTAACTGGGTTTCACGGCTGATAATACAAACCCTCGTCTATTTCCAATAGTTCTAGCCAAATATCTTTATCCTCTTCCTTTATTTCAACAGAATCAAAGCCACACCTTATTAAAAATACAAACTGATCTGGAAGAATATGTCCAGCTGCTCTCAGCTCACCTTTGAAATTGTGTTTTCTTCTCAACATTTTTGCGAAAGTAAAAGGTCTTCCATCTTTAAATGTTTCAAAATTTATTTGTATCATTGCTGCTTTTGAGATTTCATCGTGATCTGATAAAGAACAATCATTGGAACTAAATTCGACTGCTACATCAATTTTTTGATCTTGAATAATATGCTTGGTCTTTCTCCATTGTGAAATAGAAAGTATAGATCCATTTCTAATATTTTGTTTTAAGAAATCCTGTTCTTTAATTTGTTTGTAATGGTTTTTGTACTCATACTTTTTTTGTAAAATTATCATATAAATCTTTTTTAAATTCTTTTATTCCAATTCTTCGAAAAACTGTCAAAAAATCTTCACTCTTATTCCTTTTATGTTTTTTATACGTATTGAGGATTTTTTCAATTGCTTCAATTAAGTTATTTTCAGAAAATGAAGGACCTACAATTTCTCCAATTGTTGCATCTTCTTTTGCAGAGCCGCCTAATGTAATTTGGTAAAATTCTTGTCCCTTCCTATCAAGCCCGAGTATCCCAATATTCCCAACATGGTGATGTCCACATGCATTGATACAACCTGAAATCTTAATTTTTAAATCTCCTATTTCTTTTTGTTGTAAATAATTATCAAAGTGCTTACTAATTTTTTGAGATATTGGAATTGATCTTGCGGTTGCAAGAGCACAGTAATCCATTCCTGGACAACAAATTGTATCTGTTATCAAACCTAGATTAGAAGTTGCTAAGTTTTCAATTTTAAGTCGATTCCACAAATTAAATAGTTCCTTATTAGATACATGAGGAAGAACAAGGTTTTGCTCATGTGTGACCCTAATCTCACTGAAAGAAAATTTTTCCGATATTTCGGCAAGTGCTATCATTTGATTACTTGTCGCATCACCTGGTGGTTTTTTTGGAGCTTTAAGAGAAATTTGTACAATTGAGTATCCCTGAATTTTATGGGGGATTACATTTTGTTTTATCCAATTTTGATATTCTTGATTTTTTTTAAAAGGTATTTGATTGGTATTTGATTTCAAAGGAGGTAATCTAAAAAACCCAAAGATTTCTTCTATATTTTTGTCGTCTATTTCAAGTTCTTTGTTTGAAAGTTTCGAAAAATTTTCTTCAACTAGTGATTTGAATTTTTCTATTCCTAACTCTTTTACTAAAATTTTAATTCTAGCCTTATAAATATTATCTCTCCTACCTTCTTGATTATAAGTTGTGAGAATTGCTTCAAGATAATTTAAAATATCTTTTTTTGGTAAGAAAGCTCTAATTCTTTTTGCAATAATTGGCGTTCTCCCTTGCCCACCTCCAACGAAAACCTCAAAGCCAACTTGATTCTTTCTTTCAACTATCCTTAAACCAATATCATGAACTAACATGGCAGCTCTATCTTCAGTACAACCAATTACAGCAATTTTGAACTTTCTTGGCAGGAAAGAAAATTCGGGATGAAACGTTGACCACTTTCTTATTATCTCGCACCATGGTCTTGGATCTTCAATTTCATTTAAAGTTAATCCAGCTAAATGATCTGAGGAGATATTTCTTATACAGTTACCAGATGTTTGAATCGCATGCATTTCTACTGATGATAGTTCACGAAGTATTTCTGGGACGTCTAATAATTTTGGCCAATTAAACTGAATATTTTGTCTAGTTGTAAAATGACCATAACCTCGGTCATATTTATCTGCAATAAAAGCAATCTTTCTAAGTTGTTTTGATGAAAGTTCTCCATAAGGTATGGCTACTCTTAACATGTAAGCATGTAGTTGTAGGTATAAACCATTCATCAATCTTAATGGTTTGAATTCCTCTTCAGTAAGTTTACCTTCAAGCCTTCTTTTTACTTGATTTTCAAACTGTTTAACCCTGCTAGTAATTATCTTTTTATCTGTATCTGAATATTTGTACATAACATCTATATTTTGATTGTTATTCCAGAATTTCTAATTTTATCTCTTAAAGTTTTAATATTTCCTTCCTCATCAAGTTCAACGAACTTAGGAGAAATAATAATACATTTTTTTTCATCTTTGGCAGAAATTTCTTCATATTTATTAATTTCATCTACTTTTATTTTAATAGCCTCAACAGAAGAGCTTGACCAGCCTTTTAGTGTAAAAAAAACAACCTTTCCAGACTTTAGTTCATTAGCAGATAGCAAGAAAGTTTCTCCTTGAAGTTTTTTAACCATATTAAATCATATCCTATTAGTAAAAATATAGGGGAAATAAAATATTACAAGGATTAAATGTTTAATTTAAATTATACAAAATTATTATGTACAACATATTTTATTAAGACTTGATAATACTTTTAAACTGAATATTTTATTAACTTATATGTTGGAAATTGATTCTAAATTATGGCCATTCACAGAAGCTAAAAAACTTTTAAAAAGATTAGAAGAAAAAGGAAAATCTGAATGTATTTTTCAGACAGGTTATGGTCCTTCAGGCTTGCCTCACATAGGAACTTTTGGAGAAGTTCTCAGAACCTCAATGGTTATTAAGGCTTTCAGAGAAATTTCCGATATTCCAGTAAAGTTGTATGTGTTCTCAGATGATATGGATGGATTAAGAAAAGTACCACAAAATATTCAAAATTCTGAAATTATCCATGAGCATTTGGATAAACCTTTATCATCTATTCCAGATCCTTTTGAAGAATTTGAGAGTTTCTCTGCATACAACAACAATAAGTTAGTTAAATTTCTTGAAAGGTTTAAATTTGATTTTGAATTTAAGTCTTCAACTCAGCTATATAAAAATGGAAATTTCAATGAAGGGCTTGAAGCTATTTTTAATAATTATGATAAAGTAATGAATGTAATTTTACCAACACTTGGGAAGGAAAGAAGGCAAACATACTCTCCTTTTCTGCCCATTTGTAAAGCTTCTGGAAAAGTACTTCAAGTAAAAGTGAATAATCTAGACAGGAAGAACCACAGAATAGAATACTTTAATCCCATTTCATCCAATGATGAATATTCGTCAATTTTTAATGGAGAATGCAAATTACAATGGAAGGTAGATTGGGCTATGCGATGGTATGTACTAAACGTAGATTATGAAATGAATGGTAAAGATTTGATAGAATCTTTCATCTTATCAAGTAAAATAAATAGAATTATAGGGGGTAGACCTCCAAATAATTTCACTTATGAATTATTCTTAGACGAGAAAGGTGAGAAAATATCCAAGTCTATTGGAAATGGAATATCTGTTGAAGATTGGTTGGAGTTCTCTCCGCAAGAAAGTCTTGAATTATTCATGTTTCAGAATCCAACCAGAGCAAAAAGACTTTATTTTGATGTAATACCAAAAATGACAGATGAATATTTGAAGTTGAGAAAAGACTTTGAAGCTTCAGAGGTCAATGAAAAATACCAAAGCCCTATTTGGTTTTTAAATAAAGAAAAGGAATTCAACATTCTGGAAAACTTTTCTTTTAATATGATTTTAAATCTTGCAAATGTTTGCAATGCTGAAAGTGCTGAAATTCTTTGGGGCTTTATTGAAAACTATTATCCGGATATAGATAGAAAGCAATTTCCTTTAATCCAGAAACTCCTTGAATATGGAGTCGAATATTATAAAAAATTTGTATTACCTAAAAAAAAATATAGGGCACCCAACGACCTTGAGAGAGAGGGTTTTATAAAGCTCATTAAAACTCTAGGGACTCTCGATAATAAAAGTGAGGCAGAAGATATCCAAACAAAAATTTATGAAATAGGAATGGAATTAAAATTCTCTAACCTAAAAGATTGGTTTTCAGGGTTTTATCAAGTGGTTTTGGGACAAGAACAAGGACCAAGGCTTGGATCTTTTATAAAATTTTATGGGATAAAACCAACCATTGAATTATTAAAGGAAAAAGTTAAATAAATGAAATATATTTCTAATTATGTTTACAGAGTATTCAGGAAAGAAGAATTAGAACAATTCAGAAAAAGTAAATTATTTCGTGGAAACGAGTTGGATATTAATTCAGGTTTTATTCATTTATGTACAGAAAAGCAAATTAAAGAAACAATTAATAAATATTTTAAAACGGAACAGACCTATATTGTAAAATTTAAAATCTCAGATTTGGAAAACTCATTAAGATGGGAAAAAAGTAGAAATGAAGAAATCTTTCCCCATTATTACGGTACATTAAAATCAAGATTAATAGTTAAGATTTCAAATAATGCGAATGATGAACTTTAAATCATTTTCAAAGTTTATAGATTTTCTCCCACCAGAGTTTCTCCATAGTCTATTTATTGGTTTTCTTAAAACACAATTTTATAAAAAAAATGACAGTTTTGAAAATTTGAAAATTAAAGTTTTTGGTAACGAATTCAAGAATCCTCTTGGATTAGCTGCGGGATTCGACAAGAATGCTGAAGTTATACAAGGAGCGTTAAATTTAGGTTTTGGTTTTTTAGAGTTAGGAACTGTTACCCCTATGCCTCAATATGGAAATCAAAAGCCAAGGGTATTTAAAATACCTGAAGTTGAGGCTGTTATTCAGAGGCTAGGTTTTAATAATAGAGGTGTTGAAGAATTTTTAGATAAATTAAAAAAAGCCCAAAAAATTAAAAGTATTTTGGGAGTAAATATAGGTAAAAATAAAAATTCAAAGGATTTTATTTCAGATTATCACTTACTTTATCAAAAACTTGAAGCTTATTCAGATTATATTACAATAAACATATCTTCACCAAATACCCCAGGACTCAGAGATATTCAAGAAAAAGGAAATATTGAAAAGTTAGTTAGTAGCCTATCAACTATTAAAAAAAAAAAACCAACCTTTTTAAAATTATCTCCTGATCTATCTAGAAAAAACTTAGAAAACATATGTAGGTTAGTTCTGAAAAATAAATTTTTGAATGGTTTGATTTTAACAAATACTACTATTGAAAGAGATGAACTTTATAAGAAACCGGTTAAAAATTCCTGGAAGTTAAAAGAGGAAGGTGGTTTGTCAGGAACTCCACTTAGAGAAAAAACAAATAAAATTATCAGAAGTGTGTATGAGTTGACTTATGGAAAAATTACAATAATAGGTGTTGGTGGAATTTCAACTGGCAGAGATGCATTTGAAAAAATATCAATGGGTGCAAGCCTTCTTCAAATATATACCTCATTAATTTATCATGGTCCAAATGTAGTTATGAGTATCCTGAGTGATTTAAGTTGTTCTCTAAAAAGAAAAGGTATAAAGAATATAACTGATTTAGTTGGAAAAAATATAAATTATGATTAATTTTAACCAAATTCAAAATCTCTCAGAAATCCATAGTGAATATGAATGTTTTTTTATAGATTTATGGGGAGTTATTCACAATGGTGTTAATTTGTTTGAAAACGTTTTAGATACATTAAAATTTTTAAAAAATGAAAAAAAGTCAATCTTCTTTCTCACTAATGCTCCGAGAAGGTCAAGCGTAATTAAAAAACAGTTATTCGAATTTGGTTTGAGTGACAAATTATATGATGATGTTGTTTCTTCAGGAGAAATCACCTGGCAAAAGTTAAAAAGTAGGAAAAACTTAAGATGTTTTATAATTGGACCTCCTAGAGACTTTCACTTGGTTGAAGGACTTGATGTGGAAGTTGTTAAAAATCCAAAATTAGTTGACTTAATTATAAATACTGGCCCTTGGGGAGATAAAGATTCACTTGAAAATTACAAGCCAATATTAGATGAACTGTTAAATTATAATCCTTTAATGATTTGCTCTAATCCTGATAAAACCGTTATAAGAGGTGACAGGTTTATGATTTGTGCTGGTCTACTAGCAGAATATTATCAAAAAATCGGTGGCAAAGTCGAATATTACGGTAAACCGTATAGTGAAATTTATGATTTTACATACTCGATAATGAAGAAAAAAAATGACAAAATATTAGTTATTGGAGACTCCTTGGATAATGATATAAAAGGAGCAAATTTGCAGAATTTAGATTCATTATTGATAACTTCAGGCATCCACAGGGAAGTAAATAATCATAACGGTGTTGATAAAGAAGAATTAAATGATTTAATAAAAAAAAAAAAAATTTGCCCTAAATTTATCATGAGGCATTTAACTTTTTAAGAGAGGAAATTTGGATAGAAAAAAATTATATAAAGGGTGGGAAGAACGAGCTTCTAAAGAACTTCGCGATAAAAACCTAGAGGACCATTTTTGGGAAACGCCGGAGGGTATAAAAGTAAAGCCTTTGTACACTGAGGACGATTTACAGAAGATTAGCCACGAAATAGGTGTGCCAGGTCTACCTCCTTACACGAGGGGGCCTCGAGCAACAATGTACACGAATAGACCATGGACTATCAGACAATACGCTGGATTTTCTACAGCTGAAGAATCCAATAAATTTTATAAAGAAGGATTGAAAAATGGTGTTATGGGATTATCTGTTGCATTCGATCTCGCTACACACAGGGGCTATGATTCTGATCATCCAAGAGTTGTAGCGGACGTTGGAAATGCTGGTGTCGCAATTGATTCAATAGAGGATATGAATCTACTTTTTGATGGAATTCCTCTCGATCAAATGAGTGTTTCAATGACAATGAATGGTGCAGTTATTCCTGTTTTAGCAAGTTTTATAGCTTCAGGAGAGGAACAAGGTTGCCCAAGAGAAAAATTAACAGGAACAATTCAAAATGACATTTTAAAGGAATTTATGGTGAGAAATACATTCATATTTCCTCCAAAACCAAGCATGCGTATCGTTGCAGACATTATTGAATATACATCACAAAAAATGCCAAAATTTAATTCAATATCTATAAGTGGATATCACATGCAGGAAGCAGGTGCGAATCAAGTTCAAGAATTAGCATACACTTTAGCTGACGGAAAAGAATACATTAAATCTGCTCTCGAAAGAGGTTTGGATATTGATCAATTTGCCCCTAGACTTTCTTTTTTTTGGTCAATTGGAATGAACTTTTTTATGGAAATTGCAAAGATGCGAGCTGCAAGATACATGTGGTCAAAAATTGTAAAACAGTTTAAGCCAAAAAATGACAGAAGTTTGGCTTTAAGAACACACTGTCAAACTTCAGGTGTCTCTCTGATGGAACAAGATGCGTATAATAATATTGTTAGAACAACCATTGAAGCAATGGCTGCTGTGATGGGAGGAACACAATCCCTTCATACAAATAGTTTCGACGAAGCTCTTGCTTTACCAACTAAATTTTCTGCAAGAATTGCAAGAAACACCCAGTTAATTATTTCTGAAGAGACTGGTATTTGCAATGTGATTGATCCTATGGCTGGATCCTATTATGTTGAAAGTTTGACATCAAGTATTGTCGAAGAATCACAAAAGCTAATTGATGAAATTGATGAAGTTGGTGGAATGGTTAAAGCTATTGAAATGGGAATACCAAAGATGAGAATCGAGGAGAGTTCAGCTAAAAGGCAGGCAAGAGTAGATTCTAATGAAGAAACAATTGTGGGAGTTAATAAATATAAACCGACTGAGAAACAAGAAATTAACATCCTCTCAATTGATAATGAGGAAGTTAGAAAAAGACAGGTATCTAGATTACAGAATTTAAAGAACTCACGAGATAACAAGAATGTTGAGAGCTTTATAGAAAAAATTAAAAACGCTGCAAGTAGTCATGGAAATCTTTTAGAAATTTGTATAGAAGCATCAAAAAATAGATGTACAGTTGGTGAAATGACATCGGCAATGGAAAGTGTTTTTGGAAGACACAATCTTTCAACAAAAACAATTTCAGGAGTCTATAAGAATACTGTGAAAAATGACGGCAAGATAGATATCATTGACAACGAACTTAGTAAATTTGTGAGCGAAAAAGGAAGAAGACCAAGGATGCTTGTTGTTAAGATGGGTCAGGATGGGCATGATCGCGGGGCTAAATTAATAGCAACTGCATTTTCAGATCTTGGTTTTGATGTTGATATAGGGCCTTTATTTCAAACCCCTGAAGAGGCAGCAAAACAAGCAATAGAAAATGATGCACACGTGATTGGAGTATCAACACTGGCTGCTGGTCATAAGACATTAGTGCCCCTTCTTATGGAATCTTTGAAAAATAATGAAGCAAGTTATATTAAAGTAATTTGTGGAGGAGTGATACCACCCGATGACTACCCCTTTTTGTATGATCTAGGTGTTTCAAAAGTATTTGGTCCTGGTACAAATATTCAAGAAGCTGCCATTGAAATAATAAATTTACTGTGATAACTTAACCAAAATGGTTAAGTTATGAAGCTAAAATCTTATTTAAAACTGTTTAAAATTTCAAACAAAGACTTTTCAAAAGAAATCGGAATTTCAAATGTTTCTCTCTCAAGATATATGAGCGGAGAGAGACTTCCAGAAAAAAAGATTTTGAATAAAATATTCAAACTTACAGACGGGTTAGTCGATGCAAATGATTTTTTTTTAAGCAGTAGTTTATCTCGAGATCTTTCTGAAATTCACAAAGAAGAAATAAAAAAAATGGTTTCAAATATAAGAGAAGGAAAACTAAAAGACCTTGCAAAAGCCATCACACTAGTCGAGTCTTCACTCAAACTTCACAATGCTCAGGCTAACTTTCTGTTATCTAAATTAAAACAAAATAAAAATTCTTTAAGAGTTGGGATTACTGGCGTTCCAGGCGTTGGAAAATCTACATTTATTGAAACTTTTGGCATGTCTTTAATAGATCTTGGTTTTAAAGTTGCAGTTCTGGCTATCGATCCATCTTCAAAAAGAACTGGAGGTTCAATTTTAGGAGATAAAACAAGGATGATGAAATTATCTGTAAACAAAAATGCTTTCATACGTCCCTCTCCGAGCCAAGGTAATCTTGGAGGAGTAGCAAAAAAAACCTCTGAATCAATAAGATGCCTAGAAGAAGCAGGATTCAACATTATTTTTATTGAGACTATGGGCGTTGGTCAGGCGGAAACTACGGTCTATGATATGGTAGATATATTTTTAGTACTTTTGTTACCCTCTGGAGGAGACGAACTACAAGGAATTAAAAAAGGAATTATTGAGATGGCAGATATTATTATAATAAATAAAGCGGATGGAAACCTAAAAAATATAGCTGAGACAACAATGTTAGAATATAAAAATGCGCAAAATATGATTTCAAACATAAGAAAAGATATTTCACCTGAAGTTTTTCTATGTTCATCCACTGAGTCAATTGGCATCACAAAAATATGGAACTTCATAAAAGAATTTGAGAAGATTAGAAGAGACAATGGATCATTTTACAAAACCCGGATTCAGCAGCAGAGTAAAGCCATTTGGAGGAATGTTTTTTTACAAAGCCAGGATTATATTGAGAATAATTTAAAATATAAAGATTATGTAAAAAAAATTATTAAAAATGTAGAAAAAAATAATTTTGATGTTAATAATGCATCAAAGATTATTTTTGATTCTATCATGAAAAGAAACATTAATTTCTATTGAATCACTTGTTTTAAAGGCAAAGTATAATGGTAAAAAAATGTAGCATCACTAAGAAAAAACCAATGTCTGGAAACAATGTAAGTCATGCTGTTAACAAAACCAAAAGAAGATTTTATCCAAATCTCCAAAATGTAACCTTTTTCTCTGAAGTATTAGGAAAAAAAATTAAACTCAAAGTTTCTTCACGTGGTATCAAAACAGTTGAAAAAAATGGTGGAATAGACAACTACATTATAAAAAGTAAGATTTCTGAACTTACTGAAGAGACAAAAAAGCTGAGAAAACTTATCGTATCTAAGTCTGCAAAATAATAAACTATCTTTTTTCTTTTAAAATTTCAGTCAAATTATCTATTATTATTTCACCCAATTTATCAACATCATCGATGGTGAAGGCTCTGCTATAATATTTAGAAACATCATGACCTATGCCAATAGCAATTATATCAATTGTTTTTTTTTTCTCTATTTCAGATACAACGTCTTTCAAGTGATTATCAAGAATATTTGAATTATTTGATGAAAGAGTGGCATCATCCACTGGAGCACCATCAGATATTACAATTAAAATTTTTTTTTTTTCATTCCTTTTTTTTAATCTACTCGATGCCCAAATTAATGCTTCTCCATCAATATTTTCTTTCAAAAGCCCATCTTTTAAAACTAAACCTAAATTTAGTTTTGTTTGATTCCATGTTGTGTCTGCGTCTTTATACACAATATGAAGAAGATCATTTAATCTTCCTGGATTGGAATCTTTATTTTTTTTCTCCCAAAGTTTTTTTGATCTTCCGCCTTTCCATTCTTTGGTAGTAAAGCCCAAAATTTCAACATTCACTCTGCATTTTTCCAAGGTCTTCGTAATTATTTCAGCTGTCATCGCTGATGTGACAATAGGTCTTCCTCTCATTGAACCTGAATTATCAAGTAAAAGTGATACCACTGTGTTTTTTTCGGTATTTTCGTTTTCTAATTTAAAAATACTTGAATTTTTAGGGTTTGCTATAAATTGAGAAAATCTTGAACTATCAAAGAATCCTTCATCTTGATCAAATTTCCAAGTACTAAAATCAAGGGAATAAAGAAGTTTCTCAAGCTTTTTTGCGAGATTGTTAATTAGTTTTGTATTGTCTTTACATTCTTCATCAAACTTTTGTCTAAGTTGTTTTAATTCTTGGTAACTAATTAATCTTTCTGCCTTTGTGAATGTATCAAATTGTTTCGTAAATACTTTATAATTTAATTCTTGTTTAATTAGAGAATTATTAAAATTATTTTTCTCTAATTTGTTTGAGATTGGTTTATCTTCTTTTTGATTAACTTTACTTAATTGAATCTTTTTAAGTTTCTCTTTTTCTTGTTTTTGTGATGTATTGGCATCTACATTTGAACTTTCTTCAGGATCTTGATTAATATCATTTTCTTTTTCAGTGTGGAGGTTAGCAATTAATTTATTTACTTGAGAGTAGAATTGATTCTCATCATCGATTACGTTAATTAAATTTTTTACTGTTTTAATATTTATTTTAGAAAATTCTTTAGGAATTTTCTCTTTTGGTACTTGTTTATTTAGAAAAACTTTGAGAAAAAAATTAAACAAATTTGAATTGTAGTTTTTATTATTAGAAAAAAAACTATTTCTAAATTCAGGTAAGATTTTTTTTATATTTTGTTTACATCCTTCGAATTCTCTAAAACCATATGACAAACATCTTGTAATTGCAAAAACTCTAAATAAATTTTTTTTTTCCTCATTCGACGGACAATATATATTGAAAGTTTTTGAATCAATATATCTTAGATTCAGAGATACAATATCGTACCAACCTCTACTTAGAGGTTTATTGGAGATATCATTGTTTTCAAAAAAATTTGAATTTTTTGATTCATTAGAAACGAGAACTTGCTTTTCTGAAATTTTTTTTATTTTATTTTTTGATAAAGTCTTGGCAGATGTTTCTTTTGCATTTTCCATAATTTATTCAAAATTTGATATCAATTCTCTCCCAAAACATCTTTGATAAAACTCATTAATTATTTTTTGATCATTGGGATCACATTTATTCAAAAACGATAGTTTAAATGCATGATCAATATCTCCAAATATTTCAAAATTTTCAGCCCACATTATGCATGTTCTTGGAGACATTATTACTGAGATTTCTGAACTTTTAAATGCATCTCTTACCAGATTTGCTAATAAAACCATTTTGGAAATTGAATCATGAACTTTTTTTGTACTCTTTTTTATTTTGTTTTTAATTATTTTTTCCTCGATTTCAGGTTTAAGAAAATTTAATGCACAAAAAATATTCCATCTGTCTAGTTGACCTTGATTTAAATTTTGCGTCCCATAATATAAGCCAGAAGTATCTCCAAGTCCGAGTGTATTACATGTCCCAAAAATTCTGAAGTAGCGGTTTGGCGTAATAATTGTATTTTGATCTAGAAGTGTTAATTTACCTTGCGATTCTAAAACTCTTTGAATTACAAACATTACATCTGGTCGACCAGCATCATACTCGTCAAATACTAAAGCAACCGGATTTTTTATTGCCCATGGGAGAAGCCCTTCTTTGAATGTTGTAACTTGCTTATCTCCTTCCAATACGATTCCATCTTTCCCAAGTAAATCAAATCTGCTTATGTGTCCGTCAAGATTTATTCTCACACACGGCCAATTTAACCTTGCCGATATTTGTTCGATGTGAGAGGATTTCCCTGTTCCATGAAGACCTTGTATCAAAACTTTTTTATTATATTTAAAACCCATTAAAATTGAAGTGGTAGTTGCATCGTCGAAAACGTAACCATCATCAATTTCTGGAACCAGTTCGGTTTTTTGAGAAAAGCAAGGTACCATTATTTTTTTAGAAACGCCAAATATTTTTGAAGCATCAATTTGCTTTGGTGAATTCAAATTCAAATTATTATTTTCTAATAACATCAGCTTCTCTATAACTTTTAAGGATTTTGTAGGCTTTATTGATTTCTTTCATTTTCTTTTCTTTATTGTTTATAGTATTTTTTACGTCTGGGTGATACTTTTTTACCAATTTTTTATATCTTGCTTTTAGCTGATCTTCACTAAAATTAGGCTTCAATTTTAAAACTGTTAATGAATTTTTAATTTGCTCATTAAAACTATAATTTTGATTATTTTCAAATCTTTTTCCTTTTTTTCTGAACTGCATGTTTTGAGTATCAAAAATGAAGTCAAATTCGAATTTCATTTTGGAAACTGAACCTTTGGAAAATGGCTTTGTTGGTTTTCCTTCAAAAATGTCATTTTTTTGGTATTCATAAATTTCATTTTGAGATTTTCCTGCAAAAAAATTCCATCTCTTGTTATATAATTTTATATGTTTAATGCAAAATAAGTACTTTTCAGTGCTATCTGGAGATTTTGGCGCAAGAAACTCTCCTGGCTCATTACAATCTTTTTCATCACATTTTTTGACGTCAGCTTTGTCAAAAAAAATATAACTGTCTGTTGATTTTTTTTTCATATTCTTATTATTATTACATATATGAATGAATCGACAATTTACAAAAAACTCCACACTAACTTCAAGCCATCTTTTTTGAAGGTTAAAAACGAATCTCATTTGCACATAAACCACCCGCAAAGCCCTAAAGGAGGGAATTCACATTTTTATGTGGAAATTAAATCAAGTATTTTTAACAACTTGCCTAGGTTACAGAGCCAAAGAAAAATATACAAGGTTTTAGAAAATGAAATGAAAAGCTTTGTTCACGCTCTTAGGATTAAAATCTTAGATTAACTTCCATATCCTGTACCAAACATGAATTCTTGGTGTTTTTTAAGTGAATCTTGTAATTCAGTGTTTGCATAATCATACAAATCTCTCATGGACAAAATACCTATAATTTTTTTTTTTTCTATTACTGGAAGGTGTCTAAACCCTTTTGATCTCATGACTTGAATTGCATCAATAGGTGTTTTTTTTGGGGATATGGTTTGAACATTTTTTTGTCATTATACTCGATATTAGTGTTACTTTGGGATCTAGGTTTTGAGGTATAATCTTAAAGGTTATGTCTCTTTCAGTGATAATACCAACAAGATCATCATTATTTTTGGAGTCGCATACTAGAAGTGCGCCACATTTATTCTTTAACATGGTAACAGCAGCTTCATAAGCTGAAGATTTATGTCCAATAATTACCAATCTCTGATTAATTAAGACTTTTTCAAGTATCTCCTGAATAATCAATTTAAACTCCCCAAATAATTATAATACAAATTTAAAAAATTTTAATTATTTTTTGAAATTTTTAGCATCAGTAATTGATTATTTTTCTTTGAAAGAATTTTAAACTTTAATCCAAAGAAAGAAAAAACCTGACCTTTTTTGGGAATTATTCTGCTTTCATATAGAATAAGCCCAGCTACTGTAGAAGCATTATTAATTGGAAGGTCTGTTCCAATTTGCTTATTAAGATCGCGAATATTCACTGTACCGTTGACTAAAAAATTATTTTTTGATGTTTCTTTGATACCGTTTTCGTTTTTTGAAAGTTTTAAATCATCTAGCTCATCGTCGATATCTCCAACAATTTCCTCAATTATATCTTCGAGAGTTATAATTCCTAAAAACTCTCCATATTCATCGACAACTATGGAGAAATGTTCTTTTCTTCTTTTAAATGCTATTAATTGATTGTCTAATTTTGTAGACTCTGGAATAAACCAGGGTTTTTGGCAATAATTTAATATATTAAATTTTTTTTGATCTAACGAAGTTTCTCCAATTAATTTTCTAACGTATAAGACTCCTACAATGTTTTCAGGATTTTTTTCCCAAATAGGTATTCTGGAATGTGGAGAATTTTTTAAGTTTTGAATCAAATCTGTATAAGAGGTGTCGGACGGCAAACTGTAAATGTCTTTTCGTGAAATCATTATTGATCCAACTGTTATGTCATCTAAGTCCAAAATTGACTTAAGCATTTGTTTTTCTTCTTTGCCTGTTGAATCTTTTCCATGTAAATCAATCGCGCCTCTCAACTCCTCTTCGCTTTGCTCAAGTATTTCTTCCTTAGAAACATCCTTATAATCAATTCCAAGCATCTTTAAAATTAAACCCACAATGAAATTTAAAATTTTTGTTAAAGGAAAAAGACATATTATTATTATCCTAATTAAGGGAGCTATTTTTAATGCAAATTTATCAGCTTTAGATAATGCAATGGTTTTTGGAATTAATTCACCAAAAATTAGTATCATGAGAGTCATTATTATTGTCGCATAGAAAATTCCCTCAGATTCAGTGATTTCTATTAGAATCTTTGTTGCTAATGCAGAGGCTAAAACATTTACAAGATTATTTGCAAAAAGAATTGTACAAATTAATTGTTCTTTGTCTTTAAATATTTTTTCAAAAATTCCAGCATTTTTTTTTCCAGATCTCGCTAGCGTATGAATTCTTGCCTTAGAAGCTGAGGTTAATGAAGTCTCAGATCCAGAGAAAAATGCTGACAAAAAAACTAGTCCAATAATTGAACCTATTAATACTGATAAAGAAAAATCCATACTTTATTTTAATTCATTTTTTAAAAAATTTGATAATAATTTTTCATTCTCTAAAAACAGTCTCACAGGCGAACCTATATCTTTAATAAGTATTAGTTTAATTTTATTATTTTTTACTTTTTTATCAAATCTCATATGGTGTAAAAATTTCTCTTGAGAAATACTAATATTGTAGTCACTTAATTTATAATTGATTTTCAAATTATTGAGATGAGAAGTGTATTTTTCTAGAACATTCATTTTACAAATTTTTAAAAATACAGAAAACTTTAAAGCCAAATACATCCCAATAAAAATAGCCTCTCCGTGTTTAATTTTTTCTTTATATCCAGTAATAGCTTCAATGGCATGCCCAAAAGTATGTCCAAAATTTAATAATTCTCTTATACCTTTTTCTTTTTCATCTATGGAAACAATTTTAGATTTTATCAAACAGCTTTTCTTTATTGCATAAACACAACTTTCCGAATCAAGAGAAATCACTTTTTTCCCATTATCAACTAACCAATTAAAAAATTTTTTTGTCGCTTATAAAAGAGTATTTCAGAATTTCAGCATAACCAGAATTTATATCTCTATTACTCAAGGTTTTAAGAATATCAGTTGAAATAATAACTGATTTTGGTTGTTTGAAAGATCCTATTAAATTTTTTCCATATTTTGAATTTATACCTGTTTTACCACCTACTGAACTATCTACTTGCGAAAGAAGTGTTGAAGGTATTTGAACAAAATCTAAACCTCTTAATATGAGAGATGATGCCAACCCAACTAAGTCTCCCAAAACTCCGCCTCCAATACAAATCAAGAGCGTATCTCTATCAACTTTAAGTTTAAGAATTTTTTCAACTATAAGTTCCAGGTATTTAAAGCTTTTAATTTTTTCACCTTGAGGCAGGATGATTTGATCAAATTTGATTTTTTGTCTTAAAGACTTACTAAATAAAGAAGGATTTTTTTCCAAAATATTTTTATCAGAAATAACAATAGTCCTAGAATAATTCTTATAATTTGAAATATATTCAGTTATTGATTTATGGATATCTTTACCTATAAATATTTTGTAAGAATTTATTCCTAATGAAACTTTACAGATGTCAAAACTATTCATATTTTTTAAGGGCTTTTATAATATTTTTTACAATTTCTAAAATTGGAGTATCGCTTACATTTATAGAAAAATGAGATTTGTTGTAATAGTCAATTCTCTCCTTATACATTTGTTTTAAGTTATCTTCAAGTTTCCCTTTATTCAACTTTGGTCTGTTGGATAGATTTTTCTTTAGCCTGGATACCAAAGTATTCAATTTTGCATCGAGAAAAATACAAATACATTCTTTCAAAAGAATTTCTCTTAATTCTTTGTTACAGAAGGTACCAGCTCCTGGTGAAATAACGAATTTATTTTTTTCACTTATTAATTTTATCAATATTGAACTTTCTAATCTTCGAAATTCAGGTTCACCATATATTCTAAAGAAATCTTTTATTTTTAAATTTGTAACCTTTTCAACCTCTTGATCAATATCGAAAAAATTTCTTGAAATTTCTTTTGATAAAAATTTTCCTATTGTTGTTTTACCTGCACCAGTCATACCAACTATTATTATGTTTTTATCTTTTAAAGTCATATAATTGTTTTACTATAAATAATAGATTTTTTTGGAAAATTATTGTTAATATTATAATAATTTATTAGATAAAATGTAATAATCATGGACAAGTTAATAGTTAAGATTTTTATTTCACTTACATTAGTTTTCTTTTTATTAATATTATACTTAGGAACGTCAGATTTTATTATTAATCCTAGACTTGTTGAGAGTGAGCTTAATCTTGAAAATAAATAATTTATTTAATCTTATTTTTTTTTTATTTTTTATATGTAAGTTGGCTGCTGCAAATCAAAATGTTTTTAAGAACTATGACAGTTTCAGAAATTCTAAAGAATATCTGTCAGAGTTTGTTATTACAAATAAAAAAGAAGATAAATGGAAAAACTTTTTTTTCAAATAAATCTTTTAAAGAAATAGAATTATTTTTAAAAACTATACCTATAAATACGTCTGATCAAATTATTCAGAAGATTGTTTTTGAAATTTTAGTTTCAAAAAAAACATTTGATAGAAATTTAGTAAATGCTGATGATGATAAATTGCTTTTTGAAAGTTTAATCAACAAGTTATTTGATACTGGAAGATTAAACGAGATAGAGCTGGTTTATTCTCAAACCTCTGAACTTGAAAGTAATAGTTTTATTTTAAAAAAAATGATTGAGGGAAACCTTATAAGAAACAGGCATTCTGAAGCTTGTAAAATTTTGCAAAAAGTCAATCAAGACCCAACTATTTTCGGGAAAATAATGATAATTTGTAATATTATTAATGATAAGTTTGATGAAGCAAAATTTGGACTGCAACTTTTAAAAGAGCAAAACCAACCAGGCGATATTTTTTTTATTGATTTAGCTTTTTCTTTAATGAGTGACAAAGATATTTCTGAGTCAAGTGATTTAAGAAAAAATTTGGATCAAGTCAAAGAATTAAATCCAATACTAATGTCCTCACTTCAATTTGCTGATATATCGCCAAATTTTGAGCAAATCGAAAAATTATCTACAAGTGGATTACTTTTTGTGTTGTCAAATCCGTCTGTAGACACTGACTTGAAAATATTTTGTTCTGAGATGCTTATCAAACAAGGTAGAATAAGTGTCGATATGCTTTCAGAAGCATATCAATTATCGAGTTTTGATGAAAAAGAAATACAAAAGGCTGATAGCTTATACAAATCATTATCTCCTGTAAGGGCACGACCTTTACTTTATCAGTCTATTATAAGAGAAAACAAACCAGAACTAAAATTTAAAAAAATTATCGCATTATTAAAAATTTCAATTAATGATAATCTTCTTCCAGAAATTTCTAATTTAGTAGGTGATTTATTAGATTTTGAAAAATATGTGAGAAATCAAGAAGATGCAATCTTAATTTCAAAGATGTTTCAGTCTAAAAAAAAATTTGTTGAAGCACGAAGTATACTAAATAAATTTTATATTAGCCCAAAAAGTGACGTTAGGAATTTAGCGATTGATATTTCAGAATTTTTGTTAACTAATGAAATTGACTATTATTCATTTGAAAAACAATTAGAGAAAATTAACGATTCTGAATCAATTGAATCAACTTTCACAAAAAAAGTTATAATGTTACTAATAGATGAACTAGATTTAAATCAAAATCTTTTTGAGAAATTATTAAACTTAAGGATTAGTGCCTCTATCAAATCAACTGATATTAAAAATTTTTTCTTAGCTTCTAAATTATCAGATAAAAAAGATTTTTTTAATTCATTATTATTATTATTCAATATAGTAGGTGATAAAAATTTAACACAACTTAATTTAATACAAACTTATTCAGTGCTGATAATACTAAAGAATCTAGGTTTAGAAGATGAGTACAAGCAGCTCGCAAGTAGAATTTTGATATAAATGCAAATAAATTATCTGATAGAAAAATATTTAGAAAATATTTTGACAAAGAAAAACTTATCTGAAAATACTTTTATCTCATATAAGAATGATTTAATACAATTTCAGAAATTTCTAAATTTAAATGAAATTCAAAATATAGACGATGAGAAAATAAAAAATTATGTAGATTTTTTAGCAAAAAATTATACCACTACATCTCATTGCAGGAAGTTATCCGCATTAAAAAATTTTTTTAGTTTTTTAGATGAAAAAAACTTAATTAAACAAAATTTCTTCGAATCAACTGAATTTCCAAAATTTAAAAGAACTATACCAAAGATTTTGTCAGAGGAACAAATAAAGAAAATTATCAACATAGCACACAAAGATTCGACTGAGAAGGGTGTTAGACTATCACTTATGCTTGAGATTTTATATGCAACAGGTATTAGAATAAGTGAATTAGTTAGTTTGAAGATCGGAAATATATCTGAGGATTATTCATTCATAATAATTTTGAATAAAGGTAGAAAGGAGAGAATTGTTCCGTTAATCTCAAGAGTGCAAATTATGCTTAAAAATTATTTAAAAATTCTTCAAAACAATAAAACTAAAACCAGTAAGAACTTTTTATTTCCATCAAACTCGAAATCAGGTCATCTAACAAGAATAAGATTTTTTCAAATGTTACAAAAAATTGGTTCAAAAGCACTAATTCATAAAGAACTTTTGTCACCTCACAAATTAAGACATTCATTTGCAACGCATTTATTAAATAGGGGTGTAGATTTACGTTTAATTCAAGAATCTTTGGGTCATAAAGACATCTCTACAACACAAATATACACTCATATCCAAACTAAAAAGCTTCGAAAAATTCTAACGGAGAAACATAGTCTCAAAAGAAATATTTCTAAATTAATTAAAATTTAAGTTGTGTTTATCAATTTATTTATATAATAAATTTACTTACAAATAATAAATAAATAAGAGGAAATTATGAGTTTTAAAATTGTCGAGCAAGCCCCTCCAAGGCTTAATAGAAGTGAATTAGCTGTTCCAGGAAGCAATCCCGCACTTTTTGAGAAAGCTGCGAAAAGTAAAGTTGATGTTATCTTTTTAGATCTTGAAGATGCTGTCGCACCCGATGAAAAGGAACAGGCTAGGATAAATATTATAGAGGCGTTAAATGATCTTGATTGGAATGGCAAAACGCTTTCAGTAAGAATTAATGGATTAGACACACACTTCATGTACAGAGATGTTGTTGATTTAATAGAGAAAGCTCCTGGTAAGCTTGATCTTATTATGATCCCAAAAGTTGGCACCATTTCTGATGTTTATGCAGTTGATATGTTGTGCACTCAAGTCGAAGATGCTATGGGTCTCGAAAAAAGGATTGGCTTCGAATTAATTATCGAAACGGCATTAGGAATGCAAAATGTAAATGAAATTGCGTCATACAATAGAAGACTTGAATCACTTCATTTTGGAGTTGCAGATTATGCAGCATCGACTAAGGCAAAAACAACTGTGATTGGAGGCCCCAATCCAAATTATCATGTCTTAACTGATATAGACGGAGATAAACCGCGAAACAAACATTGGGGCGACATGTGGCACCATGCTGTTTCTAAAATGGTTATTGCAGCAAGAGCTAATGGACTAAGACCCATTGATGGTCCATTTGGAGATTTTAATGATCCTGATGGATACAAAGCGCAAGCCAACAGATCAGCTACACTTGGGTGTGAAGGAAAGTGGGCTATTCATCCTAGTCAGATAGAATTAGCTAATGAAGTAATGAGTCCGAGTGAGAAGGAAGTTGACCAAGCAAAAAGAATTTTAGAAGCAATGGAAACAGCTAAGAAAGAAGGTAAAGGTGCTGTATCTTTAGACGGAAGACTAATTGATATTGCCTCTATTCGTCAAGCTGAAGTTTTAGTTCAAAAAGTAAAACTGATAGAGAGTTCTTAAATTAACAAATGCAAAATTTTCTTGATTTTGAAAAACCTTTGCTTGAGATCAGAACTAAAATTGAAGAGTTAAGACATCTGAAAAATACAAGTGAAAATATCGCAAACGAATTAACAGTACTTCAAGATAAGTTTGACAAAAAGTTAGACGAAATTTACGAAAATTTAACTCCTATGCAAAAAGTAAAGGTTTGCAGACATCAAGACAGACCAAAATTTGATGAAATAGTTAATACAATATTTGATAAGTTTGAGATAATTTGTGGGGATAGACTTTATTCAGATGATGCTTCAATAAAAGGTGGACTTGCAAAAATAGAAAATAAAAAGTTCTTAGTCGTTGGAAACGATAAAGGAATTGATATTGACACAAGAGTAAAAAATAACTTTGGTATGGCAAAACCTGAGGGATACAGAAAAGCACAAAGACTTTTTAACCTTGCAAGTAAATTTAACCTTCCCGTTGTAACTTTTATTGATACTCCTGGAGCTTTTCCTGGAGTTGAAGCTGAAGATCGCGGACAATCAGAAGCAATTGCTAGTTCGATTAAGTGTTCAATAAACGTAAAGACGCCTATTTTTTTCTTTTATAATTGGTGAAGGTGGATCTGGTGGAGCTGTTGCTCTTGCAACAGGCAATAAAGTGTTTATGTTGGAACACGCAATTTATTCAGTTATTTCACCTGAAGGGTGTGCTTCGATTTTATGGAGATCAGCAAATGAATCTGAAAAAGCTGCTGAATCACTTAAACTGACTGCTCAAGATTTATTAGAATTAGAAGTAATTGATGAGATAATTAAAGAACCCAGAGGAGGTGCTCATAGAAACGTAACGGGAATATGCAATCAAATTAAAGAATGTATTTTAAGGATTAACAATGAGTTTGATGGTGTTTCTTCAGATAAAATAATTAGTCAAAGAGAAGAAAAGTATCTTTGTATTGGAAAGAAATTCTTAATAAACTAAACTTAAATTTTACCACAACAACGCTTATATTTTTTTCCAGTACGTGGACATATCGCATTTCTAGGTATTTTGCTATTTCCTTGATCTTCAAGGCAGTCTTTCTCATGATTTTGTGAAGCTTGTAACTCAGAACTTTGAGGTGTCGAAGCTTCGGTTTTAATCTCTACAAAGCTTATTATTTTTGTGATGTTAAATCGTATTTGTTCCATCATTTCTTCAAACATTATAAAGGCTTCTTGTTTATACTCATTCAATGGGTCTTTTTGTCCATAGGCTCGCAATGAAATACCTTGTCTTAAATGATCGAGAGAAAGAAGGTGTTCCTTCCAACATTTATCTATCATCTGCAATAAAATAGATTTTTGAGCATATGCAAAAAGTTCATCAGAATATTGAGTCTTTTTTAAGTTTATGTTTTTGTCCGACATTTTTATGATTTCATTTTTTATGTCTTCAATCTGTGGATTAGCTGACAGAATTTTTTCAAAATTTAAATCAACGTTCAGATTTTGCTTACAGTAATCAATTATTTTTTTCTTTTTTTCAGGATTTAGTTCGTTTAAGTCTGAAATTTCCCTATCAACTAAATCATCTACGGATGCGTCTCTCATATCAAATACAAGAGTATCTATTTCTTTGTCATTAATAATTTCTTTTCTTTGGTCATAAATTATTTTTCTCTGTTCATTCATAACGTCGTCAAATCTAAGAAGACTTTTTCTAATTTCAAAGTTTCTCGCCTCGACTTTTTTCTGCGCCCTCTCTAATGCTTTTGTAATCCACGGATGTTGAATGCTTTCACCATCAGCAAGTCCAAGTGTTTTTAAAACTGAATCTAGTTTTTCAGAACCAAAAATTCTCATTAGGTCATCCTCTAAAGATAGAAAAAATTTTGATGATCCAGGATCACCTTGTCTCCCTGATCGACCCCTTAACTGATTGTCAATTCTTCTAGATTCATGTCGTTCGGTACCAATTATATAAAGTCCTCCTGAATCTTTCGAAACTTTCATTTCTTTTTCAAGGTTTTCTGAGTCTTCAGCTCCACCTAATTTAATATCAGTTCCTCTTCCAGCCATATTAGTAGCAATCGTAACTGTTCCGGGTTTTCCAGCATGAGCTATAATCTCTGCCTCTTTTAGATGGTTCTTGGCATTAAGAACTTGGTGGTTTATACCCTTTTTTTTAAAAATCTTAGATAAGGATTCAGATTTTTCTATTGAAACGGTTCCAACTAAACATGGTTGGTTTTTTTTAATACATTCTTCAACTAGATTAACTATTGCATCATATTTTTCATTAAGGGTTCTATAAATCTCATCCTCGTGATCAACTCTTATCATGTTTTTGTTAGTTGGCACTTCAACAACTTCTAATTTATAAATATCAAAAAAATTCGTCTGCCTCAGTTTTCGCAGTTCCGGTCATTCCTGATAATTTTTTATACAACCTAAAATAATTTTGATAAGTTATTGAAGCAAGAGTTTGGTTTTCTACCTGAACTTCCAAATCTTCCTTAGCTTCAATTGCCTGATGCAAACCCTCCGAGAATCTTCTACCTTCCATGGCCCTCCCCGTAAATTCATCAACAATTAATACTTTTTTATCTTGTACTAAATAATCTTTGTCTTTTTCAAAGATATATCTAGCTTTAAGAGATTGATTAGTATGATGTAGAAGAGTTACATTATTAATGTCATATAAATTTCCAGTTGTTAATAACTTTTCTTTTTTGAAGAAACCTTCTAGTTTTTCAATCGCATTATCGTTCAGAACTACACTTTTTGATTTCTCGTCTTTTTCGTAATCTTGTGAATCAAGTTTCGCAATGATTCTATCAACTATTTTATACAAAGCAGATGATTGTTCTGCAGACCCTGAAATTATGAGAGGGGTTCTAGCTTCATCAATTAAAATTGAATCAACCTCATCAATAATTGCATAGCTGAAGTCACTTTGTACTAATTGATCTTTCGAGAATTTCATATTATCCCTTAAATAGTCGAATCCGAATTCGTTATTTGTGCCGTATGTTATGTCAGAAGAATATGCCTTTTTTCTTTCACCTTCATCCATCCCATTAACAATATAACCTGTTTTAAGTCCTAATTTTTCATAAACAGCGCCCATCCACTCACTGTCTCTTTTGGCAAGGTAATCATTTACAGTGACAATATGAACTGAACTATTCTGTAACGAATTTAGGTAAGCCGCTAGAGTTGATACAAGTGTTTTACCTTCGCCAGTTTTCATTTCAGCAATCATGCCCCTGTGGAGAACAATCCCTCCAATAATTTGGACATCATAGTGTCTCTGTCCCAGTGACCTTTTTGCAGCTTCTCTTACATTAGAGAAGGCATCTGGAATGATGTCATCTAAGGGCTTACCATTTTTAACTTGTTGCCTAAATTCTGATGTTTTTTTAAGGATTTGATCATCTGTAAGTTTTTCGTAAGTTTTCTCGAGTTCGTTCACTCTATCAACTATAGGAAGAAATTTTTTAATAACTCTATCATTTGAAGAACCAAATATTTTTTTTGACAAAAAATTTAACATGCTTTTATTTATATTAATTTTAGATATAAAGATATATTAAATTTGTTTTTTGTATAATAATGACCTTAAAAATTTCTCCTCTCGCTCCCAGAAAAATAAATAAAATTAGGCCGATAAAAGGTGTTAATGTATCTAGTACCCATTGTGGTTTAAAAAATAATAATAAACAAGACCTCGTTTTAATTAAATTAGATTCACCAGGTGAAATATTTGGCTCATTTACCAATTCAAAGACTCCAGGAGAACCAATTATTTGGAACAAAAAAATTCATAAATTTGGTAAAGTTTCAGTGATATTAATTAATTCTGGAAATGCAAATGTTTTTAATGGTAAAGCGGGAAAATCCTCTTTACTCAAAATAGTAAATGAAATATCAAGTAAACTAAACGTTCCAAAAGAACATGTTTACATTGCATCAACAGGTGTGATAGGGGAACAGTTAGATGAGAAGAAAATAATTAAACAAATACCTTTTTTAATCTCTAATCTTCAAAATGATTCAAACTCTTGGCTTAAAGCAGCGGAAGCAATTATGACAACTGATACATTTCCAAAGACACATTCTGAAAATTTTTTTGAAAAGAGTAATATTATTATTAATGGAATAGCAAAGGGTTCCGGCATGATAGCGCCAAATATGGCTACAATGCTAGCATTTATTTTTACAAACTTTGATTTTAAAAGAGAGTGCTTTAAAGAAAAATTTCAAGAGATTGTTGATAAAACATTTAACTCGATAACTGTTGATGGCGATACATCAACAAGTGATATGATTTTATTCTTTTCTGTTAATGACAATAACAATTCAATTAAATTGAAAAATGAAAATATACAGAGGTTCTTTTCTCATTTAGAAAACGTGACAACAAAATTAGCAGAATACATCGTAAAGGACGGAGAAGGTGCATCTAAATTTTTAAAAATAAAGATCAAGGGTGCAAAAAGCACAAATGATGCAAAAAAAATTGGAAAATCAATAGCCAATTCTCCACTTTTTAAGACTGCTATGTCAGGTTCTGATTCAAATTGGGGAAGAATTATCATGGCAGTTGGAAAATCTGGAGCAGAGCTAGATCCAGATAAATTGACGTTGAAATTTGGCAAATATATTATTTTGCAAAAAGGAAAAAAAATTAACTTAACTAATATTAATTTAATTAATAAATACCTTAAAAAATCTGAAATAGAAATAATTGTGGATCTTGATCTGGGTGAGTATGAATGGAGTATATGGACTTGTGATTTTACGAAGGAGTATGTGTCAATCAATGCAGACTATAGAAGTTAAAAAATATATAAATGTTGTTGCATGTGTTTTAAAAAAAAATGAAAAAGTATTAATTGCCTCAAGACCAAAAATGAAAACTTTCTCAGGTTACTTTGAATTTCCTGGAGGAAAAGTTGAAAAGGGGGAATATTTAATAGAGGCCCTTGATAGAGAAGTTTTTGAAGAGTTAGGAGTAAGCCTAGATTTCAATGAAATTTATTATCTTAAAAATCATAAAATATTAAATCATAATATTAGCTTACATTTTTTTCTTTGTCTAAGGTGGTTTGGAAAAATTGAAAGTAAGGAGAAGCAAATATTGAAATGGATTTTTCCAAAAGAACTTAATAATTATGATCTTTTAAAATCAAACTCGGATTTTGTAAGTTTTTTTAAACAATTTTATTTTTCCAACTGCTCACTGAAACTACATCGCAACTTAGTCGCAGTCCATCTTCATCGTTAAATTTTTTGTTATATTCGTTGTTAAGAGTATTAAGATAATTATTTGTCATCAAACTTTTTTTTCTGTTATACAGGATTTTATTTTCTCCGATACCCTTCAAGTCCTCAAAAATCTTTCTTATGTTTTTATAGTAAATTTTATAACTAATTTTTTCAGATACCAATTCCTTAAAGCCCACTTGTCCCAGTAAATCAGAAATATCAACCATTTTTAGATTAACAGGTAATCTCATGTATGCTCCATTAAACAATTTTTCGTCTGTTGCTATAAGTGAATTCCTCAATTCATCCATTGTATTTTCACCAAAAAAATTACAAATAAATAAACCATCAAATTTTAATAGTTGAAAAAGCTCATTTAAATGTCTTTTTCTATCTGTAATATTGTTAATACACAAATTACTGATAATAAGATCAAATTTTTCATTTTTAAGAGGTAAATTTTCAAAGTAACTTTCAACTTTTAAAATTTTATTTGATTGGATTTTTTTTTTATTGAGAAGGTTTCTGTAAGGAGATAAGAATATCAGATTTGTAAAAGTTAATTTACTTGTATTTTCAAGAGACTCTCCAGCATCTGCAGAAAGTAGTAAAATTTTATCATAATTATTACCAAGTTCCTTAAGCTTTTCTCCTAAAAGCTTGGATACTTTATCAAATAAAAAGTTGTGTTTATACCAGTTTTTACTTGATTTGTTTTTAGAATTAATTAAAGAATTTATATCTATTAAACTTGATTTAACCATAAAAATTTCTTATGAAGAAAATTTTAATTTATTCCTCTAATATTTGTCCATACTGTATAGCAGCGAAGCGTTTACTTGAAAACCTTAATCTCAAATTTCAAGAGAAAGTAATTGATAATCAACCATCTTTAAGAAATGAAATGTGTAGTATTTCGAATGGAAGGAATACGGTTCCTCAAATTTTTATTGGTGACAAACATATTGGTGGCTATGATGATCTAAAGATGGTTTATGAAAATGGAGAACTAATGAGGTTAATTGATGAATAGATTTAGAGTTGCCTGCTTCCAAACTAATAGTAGCGATATTCCAGAAGAAAATATTGTAATGTTAGAAAAAATTTTTTCTAATGTTAAAAAAAAATCATTTGATCTTATTTGTTTACCGGAGTGTGTTTCAATTTTTTCTGACTCAAGAACTAAAATTGATAATTATTTTAAGAATTGGCATCAAATATTTCTAGACTTCATTATTTGTAAAGCTCAGCAGTTCAAAACAAATATTTTGATAGGTTCTTTTCCTTATAAAAATAAAAATAATAAAAAATTTCTTAATAGATCACTTATGATTTGTAATAATGGAAAAATCTTAAGTCATTATGATAAAATAAACCTTTTTGACGTATTGCTAGACGAAAATGAGAAATATTTTGAGTCTAAAAATTATGACTCAGGTAAAAAATTGAAGGTTATTAAGTTACCATGGGGAAATCTAGGAATGAGCATTTGTTACGATTTAAGGTTTCCTAATTTATACAAGAGTTTAACAAAAAGAGGTGCGGATTTTTTTTTCAATTCCAGCAGCTTTTACTTATACAACTGGGAAAAGTCACTGGCATACCTTAATAAGAGCAAGAGCGATAGAAAATGGTTGTTTTATTTTTGCTCCAGCACAATGTGGAACTCATAAAAATGGTAGAAAAACCTTTGGACACTCTTTAATCGTAGATCCTTGGGGCAAAGTAATTGCAGAGGCGCAAAATAAAATCGATGTGATTGAAGCTCAGATTGATACCGAGCTTGTAAAAAAAGTACGAAAAAAAATTCCTTCAATGACAACTTTTTAATAAAATTTAAGAAAACTAAGAAGTGGTATCTTTGTTTTTTAAATTTTTATGAATTGTAGGCAAAGAACATATAGTTTACTAGTGTTTTTTTGGAGAAACTCCACGTATTTTTAAAAGGATTATAATTGACACCTTGAACTTTAAAATTATTAAAACCATTTTTTAAAAATTGTGTTTTAACATAATTTGGTTTTAAAAATTTCTTCCATTCATGTGTTCCTCTTGGAACAATTTGCAAAACATTTTCAGCAAAAAAGATTGCAAATAAATATGAACTAAGAGTTTTATTAATTGTAGAACCAAAAAAAATACCATCTTTCTTTAAAATATCATTGGAAAAAGAGATGATTTGGTTGACATCTTTTACATGCTCAAGAACTTCCATACAAGTGATGACGTCAAAACTATATTTTGCTACTTTAGAAAGTTCACCATTTATGTAGTTGATTTTTAGATTTTTCAACTTTGCATGTTCTTTGGCCACGTTAATAGCTTTTTCATTATTATCTATTCCTGTTACCTCCGCGCCTAATCGCGATAGCGGTTCGCATAAAATTCCACCTCCACATCCAATGTCTAATACACTCAAACCATTAAATGATTTTTTAAGATTATTTTTTTTCAAAAATTCTAATCTAATTAAATTAAAAGAATGTAATGCCTTAAAAGATCCATTTTCATCCCACCATTCATCTGATAAATTATCAAAGACCCTAGATGAATCGTTAAGCATACTTTTATAATTTTTACTTTTCATTTTATAATATATACATATGGTAGTACTTAAATTCTTAAATACAAAATAATTCTTTATGTTGATTAATGTTTTGAAATTCGGTGGCACTTCAGTGGCTAATTTGAAAAGAATAAAAAATGTTGTAAAAATTGTTGAAAAGTCGATTGAAAAAAATTCTTCAAGAATCGTTTTGGTTGTTTCTGCAATGAGTGGTGTAACTAACGAACTCATCAAGGATTTTAAAAATATAAAAAATGATATATCTGATCCTGAATACGACGTGATTGTTTCAACAGGAGAACAATCATCATCGGCACTAATAAGCTCTTTATTGAACAAAAAAAAAATTAAATCAAGATCATTACTTGGATGGCAAATACCTATACTGACTGATGGGAACCATAGCAAGGCAAGAATAATTAAAATAAATTCAAAAGTTTTGAAAGGTTTTTTAGACAATTATAGAGTTTTGGTTATTGCAGGTTTTCAAGGAATTTCTGAAGAAAATAGAATTACAACTCTGGGAAGAGGGGGGTCTGATACGACCGCAGTAGCAATCTCTTATGCTTTAGGACTTAAAACATGCGAGATCTATACAGATGTGGGGGGTATTTTTACATCTGATCCGAGAATTGTGAAGGGTGCAACTAAGATTGATTCTATTACATATGAAGAAATTTTAGAACTTGCTTCTCTAGGTTCGAAAGTATTACATCCAAGATCAGTTGAATTAGCTATGAAATATGGTATTAGAGTTCATGTTAGAAGTTCTTTTGATAAAAAGTTAGGAACAATGGTTGTTAAAGAAGAAAATAAAATTGAAAAAGAAGTTGTCACAGGAATTACTTCGTCAGAGAATGAAGCGAAAATTACATTGAAAGGCATCCCTGATAAACCCGGAATAGCTGCCAAAATTTTTAGCACTTTAGCTAGCAATAACATAAACGTTGACATGATTGTTCAAAATATAACTGATGATGGTAAATTCGCGAGTTTAACTTTTACAGTTCCAGTTGAAGATGAGAGAAAATCTTTAAAAGAATTAAGATCCTCAGACATCAAGTTCAAGAGGATACACTCAAATAGTTCTATTTGTAAAATCTCAATTGTCGGAGTTGGGATGAAAAGTAATGTTGGAGTAGCACAAAAGATGTTCGAGACTTTGGCAAAAAAAAATATCAATATTCAGGTTATTTCAACTTCAGAGATAAAAATAAGTGTTTTAATTGATTTGCCAAAAAAAAAAATAGCTCTTAATGCACTTCACAAAGCTTACAGACTCGGTAAATAATTATGAATAAAAAGTTAAAGCAATTATTTTTAAAAGGCTCTAATTTCTTAGGTGTTGAATTTCCTATAATGGGAGGAGCTATGACATGGATTTCAGAGAGCAATTTAGTCTCTGCAATCAGTAACGCCGGTGGATTTGGAGTAATTGCAGCAGGTTCAATGAATAAGGACCAATTAGAAAATGAGATTTCTGCAACTAAATCCAAAACAAAAAAACCCTTTGGTGTAAATCTGATTTTGTTACATCCAGAAGTTGAAGATTTAATTGAAGTATGTATCGATAAAAAAGTTGATTTAGTTGTTTTTGCGGGAGGATTTCCTAAACTTAGGCAAATTCAAAAGTTGAAAAAAAAAAATATAAAAACAATGTGTTTTGCGACGACAGTTTCAATCGCGCAAAAAATGATAAATTATGGTGTTGATGCTTTGATTCTCGAAGGAAACGAAGCAGGCGGTCATATTGGTCCAGTCTCAATTAATGTTTTAGTCCAGGAAATTCTTCCTAAAATTATAGAAGTTCCAGTTTTTGTTGCAGGTGGAATCGGAAGAGGGGAAATATTCTTAAAATACCTGGAGTTGGGGGCTGCAGGATGTCAAATAGGGACAAGATTGGTTTGTAGTAATGAATCAGTAGCACATAAGAATTTTAAAGAAATATTTATAAAATCTGAAGCTAGAAATTGTCAAATTTCTGTTAGACTAGATAAAAGATTTCCTGTGATACCAGTTAGAGCAATTGAAAATAAAGCCTCAGAAAAATTTATTCAAGAACAAAAAAGAGTTATAAATTTGTTAGATAAAAGTAATATTTCACTGAAGGAAGCTCAATTACAAATAGAACATTTTTGGGCAGGTTCTCTAAAAAAAGCCGTTATTGATGGAGACATAGATAATGGTTCGCTTATGGCAGGACAAAGTGTAAGTTTGGTAAAAAAAATTCAATCTGTGAATGAAATTATCGGTGAAATTGTGAAACAAGCTGAAAAACAAATATCTTACGAGCAAGGGATTTCTCGATGAAATTAGACGAAGAACTCACTTATAGTGAAAATAAAACAAAATTAACAATCTATAAAGTAATTGGGAGAAAAATCTCAGAGTCTAGGAAAAGTTCTAGAAGAAAATTAGAAGGTATTTCAAAAAAATTAAATATAAGTATAGAAATTCTCAAGAAAATTGAATCCGGTGAAATAGAAACAATCGAAAAAGTAGTTCCAGTCAATGGTTTTATCAGGGCTTTTGCGAAGATAACTAATACTGAGATTGGTGAGGAACTTGATAAACTCCAATCTGATTATTATACAAACGAAAAACCAAAAAATATATATCAACAAGTTCCAACAATTAAATTAAGTAAAATTTTTTTAGTTTTTCTCTTCTCATTCTGTTTTCTTCTACTAATCATATATTTTCTAAATAATAATTCAGATAAAAAAGTAGAAATTGGAATAAACAAAGAAATAGTTCTAGAGGAAGAGTTTTTTATAGAAACTAATGATCAAAAATTAAAACAGACAGATTTAGATCCTGTATTGAATAAAAAGGAAACAATTTCTGAAAATAAGAATTTTTTTGAAATAATTTTTCTAGAGGAAACTTGGATTGAAGTTTATAATAACGAAAAAATACTTGTAAGATCAGGTTTATTTAATATTGGTGATAGAATTGACTTTAAATTTAAAACACAAATAAGTGATTATTTTATTAAATCTGGAAACCTTGGTGGTTTCCAAATTTTTTTTAAAGATGAATTTTTTGCTCCATTCGGTTATTCTGGAGAAGTTAATGATGGTTTTTATTTAAAAGAAAAGATAAAAGAGATAAAAAAAAAAGGTTATAAAATATGAGTGTTAGACCCTGGAGAGATATACAAAGAAAAAAAACAAGAAAGATAAGAGTCGGGGATGTTGAAATAGGAGGTGGTGCTCCAATATCAGTTCAGTCCATGACAAATACCCTTACAACGGACGTAAAAGCTACTATCAAACAAATTAAAGCACTTGAAGGAGTGGGTGCTGATCTAGTAAGGGTTTCTTGTCCAGACGAAGAGTCATCGCTTGCTATTAAAAGTATTGTAAAAGAAATAAGCATTCCGATAATTGCCGACATTCACTTTCATTACAAAAGAGCCATTGAGGCTGCAGAATCAGGAGCTGCATGTTTAAGAATTAACCCAGGAAACATAGGAAGTGAATCAAAAGTTAAAGAGGTAATTAAAGCTGCAAAGGATAACTCATGTTCTATAAGAATTGGAGTAAACGCGGGAAGTTTAGAGAGGGATTTATTAGAGAAATATGGTGAACCTTGCCCTGAAGCAATGGTAGAATCAGCAAGCAAACATATAAGAATTCTTGAAGATAACGACTTTTTTAATTTTAAAATAAGTTGTAAAGCATCAGACGTTTTTTTAGCAGTTTCCGCGTATTATGGCATTTCAGATACATGCGACTATCCTTTGCATTTGGGCATCACAGAAGCTGGTGGGCTTATGCCCGGTACAATCAAATCCTCAATTGGTTTAGGTTCGCTTCTTTGGGCAGGGATAGGTGATACAATCAGAGTGTCACTTTCTGCTGATCCCGTTGAAGAAATTAAGGTTGGATTTAATATTCTAAAATCTTTAAATCTTAGACATCGAGGCGTCAACGTAATATCTTGTCCTTCTTGCGCCAGGCAAAATTTTAATGTCATTAAAAATGTTGAAGAGCTTGAAAAGAGACTCGAGCATATCACAACACCAATGACGCTCTCTGTGATTGGCTGCGTTGTCAATGGTCCAGGTGAAGCGAGAGAGACAGATATTGGTCTAACTGGAGGAAAAAGTGGTCATCAAATATATTTAAATGGTGAAAAACATCACGTACTTAGAGAAGGAGATATGATTGATCACTTAGTAAAATTGTGTGAACAAAAGCAAAAAGAATTGCTTGAAAAAAAAGTCTAATATCTTGCAAAAAGTTAAGAAAGTTAAGGGCACCAGAGATCTTTTAGGAAACCAAATTATATTGCACAACAATATAATTTCAAAATTTGCAAAGTTATGTAATTCACTAAATTTTTCACAGATCTCAACGCCTATTTTGGAGTACAGTGAAATCTTTACAAAATCTTTGGGTCTGAGTTCAGATATTGTTTCTAAAGAAATGTATAACTTCGAAGATCAGGGAAGGGAAAGTTTAGTTCTAAGACCTGAAGGTACAGCTGCAATAGCAAGAGCTGTGATCACAAATTCAATTGAACAAGATTTAAATAAATTTTTTTACTATGGACCTATGTTTAGAAGGGAAAGACCTCAATCAGGAAGGCTAAGGCAGTTTCATCAAGTAGGAGTTGAATATATAGGAAGCGATAATTATTTAGCTGATCTTGAAGTAATAATTCTTGCTGAAGAGTTACTAAAAGATTTGAAAATAAGAGAAAAATTGGTTTTAGAAATTAATTCTCTTGGTAACGAAATAACTAGAAAAAAATACAATAAATCGCTAAAAAGTTACTTAAATGAAAACTTCGCTCAACTCTCTGACTTAAGTAAAGAAAGATTGAAGAAAAACCCTCTTAGAGTTCTAGATTCAAAAGAAGAAAATGACATAAAAATTGTTCAAAATTCTCCAAGTATAATTGATTTTTTAGATGATGAATCAAGGAGAATGTTTGAAAATCTGATTAATGGTTTGGAAAAATTAAGTGTAAATTATAACATCAACAGATTTCTAGTAAGAGGTCTCGATTATTACAACCACTCTGCATTTGAATACGTTACTGAAGAAAAAAAAAGTCAGAATACAGTTTTAGCTGGTGGTAGATATAATCAATTGTTTGCAAGCATTGGTGGTAAAGATCTCTCTGGTGTTGGCTGGGCAGCAGGAATTGAAAGAATTGAAATGCATATGAACGATTTAAAAACAAAGGACGAAAAAATTTGTTTTTTTTCAACAAATAACGAACTTGATATCGAGGTTTTGAAAATTATTGCCGATTTAAAAATTAATATTTCTTCAAAAATCCATTTTATTAACTCTGGTAGTTTGAAAAAAAAATTTTCAAAAGCAAATAAAATTGGTGCAATTGGAAGTTTCATTTTGGGAGAGGATGAATGGAAAATAAAAAAAATTACATGGAAAGATTTTTATACAGGAGTACAAGAGCTTGTGGAATTGGATAATATTGATCAATTTTTGAATAAAAAATTTTGTGAAAAATAACAGTGTCATTAAAAAGTAATATTTTTTCTTCAAAACCAAAGCAAATTGCACAGGCTGCAATCCAAATATTATTAAAAGTTTATGGTGATTTGAATAGTGTAAATTTTTTGGTTATAAGCGATATGAAATCACCAATTGACATAGCACAAAATTTTGAAAATGTTGGATTAAATAAATATGAGGTTTTTCAAGAGTCACTAGATAAGATATTTAACAAAAAAAAAGAAGATGTAAATAAAGATGAAAATTTCATAAATAAATTAAAAATATTTGATCTGATAATGATCGGATATAAAAAACATTCAAAGATAATTGATAAAACTTTAGTCAAAAAAATTCTTAATAAGAGAAAGCAAAAACCTATTCTTTTTATAGATTGCGGAATTCCAGGGAACATAAAGACAGATATTGGTCAAATTCCAAACTGTTTTTTATTTGATTTAAATGATTTAGAACAGTTATATTCATCATGGATTCAAAATAGTATAGAAAATGAGGGTAGTAACAACGAACTATTTGACATTGAACTAAAAATTTCTTTAGATTCTTTTTTCAGAAAATTAAAATTTAATTTAGAACAAAAAATGATTTTTGAAAAAAAATTAAATGCATTGGTTAAAGCACGAGGGAAAGAAATTAAATTTATTTTAAAGAAATTTCTGAAGGCATTTTAAAATTATGGAAATAAAGAAAATTCAAAATATTTTGGAAACATATTCAGAAATTGAAACAAAACTCGGTAACATGAATACTGAGAATTTCGATGAATATGCAAAATTATCGAAAGAATATTCTGATCTAAAACCATTAGCCGAAAAATCAAAAGAATTTCTTAAATTTAATGAAGAATTAAAAGATGCTGAAGAATTAGTTAATGAACATGACATTGAGATAAAAAAAGAAGCAGAAGAAGAAGTAGAGATTCTTAAAAAAAAATTACTGAAACTTGAAAATGAATTAAAAATTCTTTTAATACCCAAAGACGAGTCTGATGAGAGAAATGCAATCGTTGAAATTCGTGCTGGAACTGGGGGAGAGGAAGCAGCACTTTTTGCATCTGATCTTTTAAGAATGTATTCGAAATTCTCTGAGCTAAAGAAATGGAAAGTGGAAATTATGGATATCAGTTTGACAGACCATAATGGTGTAAAAGAAGTAATTTTAAATATATCAGGTAATTATGTCTTTGGTAATTTAAAATATGAATCTGGAACACACAGAGTTCAGAGAGTTCCTCAGACTGAGTCTGGCGGTAGAGTGCATACATCTGCTGCAACAGTTGCAGTTCTTCCAGAGGCAAACGATATTGATGTTGAAGTTTTGGAGAAGGATTTAAGGATTGATATTTTTAGGTCAAGCGGACCGGGAGGACAGTCAGTAAATACTACTGATAGCGCTGTTAGAGTAACACACTTGCCAACAGGTGTAGTTGCGCAGTGTCAAGATGAAAAATCTCAACATAAAAATAAAGCCAAAGCTTTGAAAGTTTTAAGATCTAGAATTTTTGAAATTGAAACAAAAAAAAAGGAAGACGAAAGAGCCTTAGATAGAAAAACTCAAGTTGGTACGGGGGATAGATCTGAAAGGATAAGAACGTATAATTTTCCTCAAGGAAGGGTTACAGATCATAGAATCTCTATGACATTATACAAGTTAGATCAGATTCTAAATGGAGAATTACTAGAAGAGATTATTATTGGCTTAGAAGCAGATTCGAATATGAAAAAACTTTCTAATGAAACCTAATGAATAATTTACTTCAAAACCTAACAAATGTGGGAAAGAAAATTCTAACAGAGTCTGGAGTTAACGACGCGATTAATGAAGCTAAAATAATAATTAAGAAAACCTTAAAAAGAACTGAGTTAGAGTTCATTACTTATCCAAATCAAGAAATCACTTCAAAACAGAGAAAGTTAATTTTACGCAATTTAATTGAGAGAACTAAAGGAAGACCAATTTCAAAAATTTTTGGTTTCAAAGAGTTTTTTTCAAATGAATTTGTTGTAAACAAAAATGTGCTAGATCCAAGACCTGAAACTGAGCTCCTCGTAGAATTAGCAATTAAAGAATTTTTTGAACTAAGAGAAAGGAAAGTCTCCTTATTAGAATTGGGTGTAGGAAGTGGTTGTGTAATAATTTCAATTCTACTTTCTATAAAAAAAAATAAAGTGTCAGCACTTGGAGTCGACATAAGTGATAAAGCTTTAAGTGTCGCAGATAAAAACATTAAAAAATTTAAGTTAGAAAAAAGTTTAAAATTAAAAAAAAGTGATTGGTTTTCTAATGTTCGTGGAAAATTTGATATCATTGTTTCTAATCCACCATATGTAAGAACCTCTGAAATTGAAAAATTAGATAAAGAGGTAAAATTATATGACCCTTTTATTGCTTTAAATGGAGGTTTAAGAGGATTGGGATGTTTTGAGAAAATTGCAAGAGAAGCAAAATGTCATTTACAGGAAAATGGAATTATCCTTCTAGAAATTGGATTTGGGCAGATTAACTCAGTTAAAAAGATCTTTGAGAAAATGGGTTATAAAACTTTTTTAAAAGAAAAAGATTTACAAGGAATAATCAGAGTTGTAGGATTTAAATTAAAAAAAACTTTAAAAGTTAAAGCCAAAGTGCTAACTTCCAATTTCTAAAATATTAACAACTCATTAAATTGAAAATTGATAGAAAAAAATAGACCTCGTAGAAGAAAACCGAGAATAAATAAAAATAGAACTCCAAGTCAATTAAGAACTTTTGAAACTAAGGGCGTTAATACCCCAAAAACAAGAGGTGCAATTTCAAAAGCTTTAGAAAAGTACACAAGTTTGGCACAAGATGCTTTTTCAAATGGAGATAGGATTGTAGCTGAAAGCTATTATCAGTTTGCTGAACACTACCAGAGGGTTTTAAACGAAAACTTTCAAGATGATAAGCCTGAAAAAGTTAGTCCTCGGTTCCACAAAGAAAATGGAGTTGATGCAAAGCCCAGCAGAACTGAGAGAGCTATTAATGCAACAAGTGAAAGAAATAAAAAAGATAATAATTTAAACTTTACTGATATTCAATCTGATCCAAAAGCTGGTATTGCGGAACAAAAAAAAGAAAAGAAAAAATTTACAAGCGACGGAATAGAAGCTCTAAAACCATTTGAGTTTTAAACTTTATTCTGATAATTCGGCAGTGTCTGATTCCTGAAGTTTCGTTGCCAAGAATCTTTCTCTAGTTAGCGACACATTGGCATAAAAGTTTGGCATATCTTCTTCATTGATGTTTAAAGTTGACTCAGATTTAAGTTTCATTGGATTTATAGTTCTATTTTTATGCTTAACTTCATAATGTAAGTGAGGTCCAGTACTTCTTCCAGAGGTTCCAACATAACCAATAATATCGCCTTGTTTTACATTTCTACCTTTTTTAATTCCTTTGGCATATTTGTATAAATGAGCATATCTAGTTTTAAAGTTGTTTAAATGCTTTATTTCAACAAATCTCCCAAATGAACCATTTCTTCCTGCATACGTAATTCTTCCATCTCCAGCAGCCATAATTGGGGTTCCTCTTTTTGCTGCAAAGTCGACTCCTCTATGCATTTTGTTGAAACCTAGTATAGGGTGTTTTCTGACACCGAACTTCGAGGACAATCGCGCCCCTTTAACTGGTGTTCTCATAAGATATTTTTTTATACTTTTTCCATTTGCATCAAAGAAATCAACTTTTCCATTTTCAAGTTTATATCTGAATAGTTCAATTTTATGATAATTTAAATGAACTAATCCATAGAGAAGAACAGGGTTACCTACAATTGCATCATTTTTGGTAAAATTAGCCTCGTAAAGTAATTCAATGGTATCTCCATTTTTAACATCTCTTTGGAAGTCAATTGTGTAGCTTAATTGATGTAGATATTGATTTACGATTGAGTCAGGTATCCTTGCTGATTTCAGTGTTTTACTTAAACTATTTTTGACTTTGAGACGTTTCCTTACAACTTTTGTATCGGTTGGAGCCTTAACAAAGAAGAATACAAAATCATCATTAAAATTTCTCCTTAAATTCATTTGCTCTAAGTCTTTTGCAAATGTATTGATTTCTAAAATTTTGTCGTTGTTATCAGAAAAAAATTTTATATTTTCTTTTATTTTGTAATCTAAATGGTCTTTAACTCTATCATATACAAAATTTACTTCTTCTTTATCTAGAAATTTTGACAACCCAGCCTTCAAAGATTTTTTATTCTTTACTGTTATGGTAGTAGCTTTATAAAAAGCTTGTTTTTCTGGTATTGGACGTGATTGTGGATTTGGAATGCCAGAAAAAAGCATCGTTTCGTTAACCGGAACTAGAGATAGATTCATGTTTTTTTCGTCAATAATATAATCCGTAGCATTTTGAAGATCTAAATAGTTTGCAACATTAAGATTTGCACTTGTTTCTGGTAATTGGTTGGATGTATCAGAGTCTTTTTTTGTGAGTTCATACTTTTGTAATCTAATATAATTTTTATCCACTAATTTGTCAGGCATAGATAATGAAAAATCCCCAGATTCTTCAGTGATGAGTGTGTTTTCAATATCATTTTCTATTTGAATCATTTCAAAGTCATTGAACTTGGATAGATTTTGAATGGATATTACAATGAAAAGAATGATGACAACGTAGCTTAATTTTTTCTTAATAAAGGTAATCACTATAAATTTCCTTAATAATTAGAATTTTGCAAATAAAAGATTGACCATTTACTGTATAATGACTATAACAATTTACACTGATTATCAATAATTATTTGATAATTTAGGCTATTTGAAAATTAAATATAAAGGAATGTGTAGGTGGTGATATTCACCATCACATTCAAGTAATTAACGTTACATGTTTGTGTTAGGTTCAAAATCAGTTTTTTCTGATTTCTCAAACTTGAGAGTTTGATCCTGGCTCAGAACGAACGCTGGCGGCATGCTTAACACATGCAAGTCGAACGAAGACCCGGAGCTTGCTCCGGAATTCTTAGTGGCGAACGGGTGAGTAACGCGTGGGAATCTACCTAGAAATGGGGAATAACTATTGGAAACGATAGCTAATACCGCATGATCCCTTCGGGGGAAAGGCTTCGGCCGTTTTTAGATGAGCCCGCGTTAGATTAGGTTGTTGGTGAGGTAATGGCTCACCAAACCTACAATCTATAGCTGGTCTGAGAGGATGATCAGCCACACTGGGACTGAGACACGGCCCAGACTCCTACGGGAGGCAGCAGTGGGGAATATTGGACAATGGGGGAAACCCTGATCCAGCAATGCCGCGTGAGTGATGAAGGCCTTAGGGTTGTAAAGCTCTTTCAGAAGTGAAGATGATGACGGTAACTTCAGAAGAAGCTCCGGCTAACTCCGTGCCAGCAGCCGCGGTAATACGGAGGGAGCTAGCGTTGTTCGGAATTACTGGGCGTAAAGAGCGTGTAGGCTGTTAGGCAAGTCAGAGGTGAAATCCCTAAGCTCAACTTAGGAACTGCCTTTGATACTGCCTTACTAGAGATCGAGAGAAGTTGGCGGAATTCCAAGTGTAGAGGTGAAATTCGTAGATATTTGGAAGAACACCAGTGGCGAAAGCGGCCAACTGGCTCGTTTCTGACGCTGAGACGCGAAAGCGTGGGTAGCAAACAGGATTAGATACCCTGGTAGTCCACGCCGTAAACGATGAGTGCTAGCCGTTTGTGATTTATCACAAGTGGTGCAGCTAACGCGTTAAGCACTCCGCCTGGGGAGTACGATCGCAAGATTAAAACTCAAAGGAATTGACGGGGGCCCGCACAAGCGGTGGAGCATGTGGTTTAATTCGACGCAACGCGAAGAACCTTACCAGGTCTTGACATCCTGATTTTGGTTGTTAGAAATAACTTCCTTCAGCTCGGCTGGATCAGTGACAGGTGCTGCATGGCTGTCGTCAGCTCGTGTCGTGAGATGTTGGGTTAAGTCCCGCAACGAGCGCAACCCTTATCTTTAGTTGCCATCAGGTTATGCTGGGCACTCTAAAGAAACTGCCGGTGATAAGCCGGAGGAAGGCGGGGATGACGTCAAGTCCTCATGGCCCTTATGACCTGGGCTACACACGTGCTACAATGGCAGTGACAATGAGCAGCGATAGCGCGAGCTTTAGCTAACCTCAAAAATCTGTCTCAGTTCGGATTGAACTCTGCAACTCGAGTTCATGAAGTTGGAATCGCTAGTAATCGTAGATCAGCATGCTACGGTGAATACGTTCCCGGGCCTTGTACACACCGCCCGTCACACCATGGAAGTTGGTTTTACCCAAAGACGATCCGCTAACCGCAAGGAGGCAGTCGGCCACGGTAAGGTCAGCGACTGGGGTGAAGTCGTAACAAGGTAGCCGTACCGGAAGGTGTGGCTGGATCACCTCCTTTCTAAGAGAATTTTAGAAAATATTTCTAAAATTTAAATAAAATCACCACCTTCGCATTCCTTTATTAAAAGTTTCCAAATGGGCTAGTAGCTCAGTTGGTTAGAGCACACGCTTGATAAGCGTGGGGTCGGAGGTTCAAGTCCTCCCTGGCCCACCAATATTAGGGGGCGTAGCTCAGTTGGGAGAGCGGTAGCTTTGCAAGCTATAGGTCGTCGGTTCGATCCCGTCCGCCTCCACCAACTTGCCTTAAAAAATGTTTTTTGAGATAGTAAATATTAAAATTAAGTATATTGAAAACTTCAATTTTGATTTTTTTTATATTTGTGTATAAAAAAAGTTTGAGAGTTCAATAAAGTATGAAAAGGGCGTTTAGTGGATGCCTTGGCATTGAGAGGCGATGAAGGACGTAGCACGTTGCGATAAGCTTCGGGGAGTTGCGAGCAAACTTTAATCCGAAGATTTCCGAATGGGGAAACCCGACTCTTTAGAGTCATTGCTACATGAATACATAGTGTAGTAAAGCAAACCTAGTGAACTGAAACATCTAAGTAGCTAGAGGAAAGGACATCAACCGAGACTCCGTTAGTAGTGGCGAGCGAAAATGGAATAGGCCTGTGCTTTTTAAGTAATAACCAGAATCAGCTGGAAAGTTGAGCCATAGTAGGTGATAGCCCTGTATGGGTAAAAATCTTTTAAAGTCTTGAGTAAGGCGGGACACGTGAAATCCTGTTTGAACATGGGGGGACCACCCTCCAAGCCTAAGTACTCCTCAGTGACCGATAGTGAACAAGTACCGTGAGGGAAAGGTGAAAAGCACCCCAAGTAGGGGAATGAAATAGTATCTGAAACTGAATGCCTACAATCAGTAGGAGCCTCTTTAGAGGTGACTGCGTACCTTTTGTATAATGGGTCAGAGACTTAATCTTATGTGCAAGCTTAAACCGATAGGTGTAGGCGTAGCGAAAGCGAGTTTTAAAAGAGCGATTTAGTTCATAGGATTAGACCCGAAACCGAGTGATCTAGCTATGGGCAGGTTGAAGGCACGGTAATACGTGCTGGAGGACCGAACCCACGTATGTTGAAAAATGCGGGGATGACCTGTGGCTAGGGGTGAAAGGCCAAGCAAACTCGGAAATAGCTGGTTCTCCGCGAAAACTATTTAGGTAGTGCGTTGTGATTAGGTTGCTGGGGGTAGAGCACTGGATAGAGAATGGGGGAGCGATCCTTACTGACTCTAACCAAACTCCGAATACCAGTTAACTTTGCACAGCAGACAGACTATGGGTGCTAAGGTCCATAGTCGAAAGGGAAACAGCCCAGACCACCAGTTAAGGTCCCCAAGTTATGGCTAAGTGGGAAAGGGAGTAGAAAGTCCAATACAACCAGGAGGTTGGCTTAGAAGCAGCCATTCCTTTAAAGAAAGCGTAACAGCTCACTGGTCTAATTAAGTCTTTCCGCACCGAAGATGTAACGGGGCTAAAGCCATACACCGAAACTGTGGACACTTTTTAAAGTGTGGTAGCGGAGCGTTCCGTAAGCCGTCGAAGTCATGTTGTAAAATGTGATGGAGGTATCGGAAGCGAGAATTCTGACATGAGTAGCGATTAATAGTGCGAGAAACACTATCGCCGAATATCCAAGGGTTCCTGCGCAAGGTTATTCCACGCAGGGTAAGCCGGCCCCTAAGGCGAGGGCGAAAGCCGTAGCCGATGGGAACCAGATTAATATTTCTGGGCCTGCTAGTAGTGACGAATGTCAAATTTTGTATTTTCTTATCGGATTGAAAATGCAATGGAGATATTCCAGGAAATAGCTCTAGCATATAGACCGTACCCCAAACCGACACAGGTGGATAAGTAGAGCATACTAAGGCGTTTGAGAGAACGATGTTGAAGGAACTCGGCAAATTACTCTCGTAACTTCGGGATAAGAGAGCCTTAGAAGTGGGCAACCACTTTTAAGGGGCACAAACCAGGGGGTAGCGACTGTTTACTAAAAACACAGGGCTCTGCAAAGTCTTTAAGACGAAGTATAGGGTCTGACGCCTGCCCGGTGCCGGAAGGTTAAAGTGATGTGTGCAAGCATTGATCTGAAGCCCCGGTAAACGGCGGCCGTAACTATAACGGTCCTAAGGTAGCGAAATTCCTTGTCGGGTAAGTTCCGACCCGCATGAATGGCGTAACGACTTCCCCACTGTCTCCAACATTGACTCAGCGAAATTGAACTCTCCGTGAAGATGCGGAGTACCCGTGGTTAGACGGAAAGACCCCGTGCACCTTTACTATAGCTTCGTAGTGGTATTAGTGAATTGTTGTGTAGGATAGGTGGGAGACTTTGAAGCATTGGCGTCAGCTAGTGTGGAGTCGTCCTTGAAATACCACCCTACAATTCATTGATATCTAACCAAGTTCCGTGAAGCCGGAACTGGGACCCTGCGTGGTGGGTAGTTTGACTGGGGCGGTCGCCTCCTAAAGAGTAACGGAGGCGCGCGATGGTAGGCTCAAACCGGTTGGAAATCGGTTGTAGAGTGTAATGGCATAAGCCTGCCTGACTGCGAGACTGACAAGTCGAGCAGAGACGAAAGTCGGTCATAGTGATCCGGTGGTTCTGAGTGGAAGGGCCATCGCTCAACGGATAAAAGGTACGCCGGGGATAACAGGCTGATACTGCCCAAGAGTCCATATCGACGGCAGTGTTTGGCACCTCGATGTCGGCTCATCACATCCTGGGGCTGGAGCAGGTCCCAAGGGTATGGCTGTTCGCCATTTAAAGTGGTACGTGAGCTGGGTTTAGAACGTCGTGAGACAGTTCGGTCCCTATCTGCCATGGGTGTAGGATACTTGAGAGGAGCTGTCCCTAGTACGAGAGGACCGGGATGGACGTACCTCTGGTGTACCGGTTGTAACGCCAGTTGCATCGCCGGGTAGCTAAGTACGGACGGGATAACCGCTGAAAGCATCTAAGCGGGAAGCCTCCCTCAAAACTAGGTATCCCTTGAGAGTCGTGGAAGATTACCACGTTGATAGGCTAGGTGTATAAGTATGGTGACATATGAAGCTAACTAGTACTAATAACTCGAATGAACTTTATTGATTATCTCAAACTTTTTTTGTACAAGAATATTAATTGAATTTACTACTGTGTTTTTATGGTCCGGTGGTTATGGCGAGGGGAGAACACTCGATTCCATTCCGAACTCGGTCGTGAAAACCCTCTGCGCCGATGGTACTTTGTCTTAAGGCACGGGAGAGTAGGTCGTTGCCGGGCCTTAAAAACACAGCTGCTATCAACGCGGGGTGGAGCAGCCTGGTAGCTCGTCAGGCTCATAACCTGAAGGTCGCAGGTTCAAATCCTGCCCCCGCAACCAAATTTTTACATGTTTGTAACTAGA
>CACBON010000011.1 GCA_902540805.1 uncultured Alphaproteobacteria bacterium
ATTCATTGAATTTCCGAAACACATAGAAATTCAGATACTTGGTGATCAGTTTGGAAATTTCATTCATCTTGGAGAGAGGGAGTGTACAATTCAAAGAAGACACCAAAAAGTTATTGAAGAAGCTCCAAGCATATTTGTAACAAAGACTTTAAGAGAGAGAATGGTAAGTGAAGCTATTCAACTAGCCAAAGCTGTTGGTTATTACTCTGCAGGAACTGTGGAGTTTGTTGTTGACAAAGATAAAAACTTCTATTTTCTTGAAATGAATACCAGACTCCAAGTTGAACACCCTGTAACTGAATTAATAACTGGAGTTGATTTGGTTGAACAGATGCTTAGAATTGCATCCGGGGAAAAGCTCTCATTGTCCCAAGATCAAATAAAATTTGAAGGATCAGCTTTGGAATGCAGAATTTATGCTGAGGATTCCTCTAAAAACTTTCTTCCTAGTATTGGAAGATTGACAAGATATATTGAACCATCAGGAAAAAATATAAGGGTTGACTCTGGTGTTGTTGAAGGGTCAGAAATAAGCATGTTCTATGATCCGATGATATCAAAGTTATGTGCTTATACTAATAAAAGAAAAGATACAATTTTAGAAATGGTAAATGCTTTAGATAAATACTTTATTGAGGGAGTAAAAACTAATAAAGATTTTGTATCAAATATTATTCAAAAACCAGAATTTTTAAATGGAGATTATTCTACATCATTTATTGCAGAAAATTATACCAAAGGATTTGATCCATACAGAACAGAACTTGAAGACAAAACAATATTATACGCAGTCGCAACCTTCATAAATTATAAATATCTATTAAGAGCTGCTTCAATTTCTAACCAATTAAAAGGTTTTAACAAAACTGTTGATAATAATTGGTGCGTCATTGATAAAGAAAATAAATCCAAAGTTGCTATTTCATTTAATAATTTTAATAAAAGTTATGACATCTACGTAGATAAAAAATATCTTAACCTTAAAAGCAATTGGAAAATTGGTTATCCATTGTTTTCTGCAATAATTGATAATACCTTGATGTATTTTAGCATCAAAAGAAATGGTCCTAAGTTTTCAATAAATCACAGAGGAGCAATACAGGACATTCTTGTCCTCTCCAATAGACACTCTGAATTAAATAATTTCATGATACCAAGAAAAAAAGAAGATAATTCAAAATATTTGATGGCTCCTATGCCAGGATTGTTGGTATCAATTCTAGTAAAAACAAATCAAGAAATAGAAGCAAATCAACCATTAGCAATCATAGAGGCTATGAAAATGGAAAATATTATTAAATCAGAAAAAAAAACAAAGATAAAAAAAATAAATTGTTCTGAAGGAGATAGTCTTGAAGTTGACCAAATAATCCTGGAATTTGAATAAATTCATGCGGTCGTGGCGGAACTGGTAGACGCGCAACGTTGAGGTCGTTGTAGGCTTAATTGCCTGTGGAAGTTCGAGTCTTCTCGACCGCACCAGCGAAATTAGAAGTATGAAATATATATATAAACATGGGAATCAATATTGGTATCAAAGAGCCGTGCCTTCAAAACTTTCGAATTTATTGGGAAGAAAAACACTAAAAATCTCTTTAAAAACAAACAAAGTTCCCATAGCTATCAAAAGAGCAAAACTTCAGGCTTTAGAGCATAAAAAAATGTTTAAAATTGCAGAAAATTATTCGAATAAATATTTTAAAAACTTCTTTAATAATAACAAATTTGATTCGCAAAAATATGCACTAAGCTTTATCGATGATTTCGATGATTTAGTTAACAATCTATTTTTTAGTAAAAAAGACTTAATAAATCTTTTAAAAAATAAAAACCTTGATAACGAAAAGAATATTTCTATTGAGAGAATTCTTTTAGATAATAGTTCAACAGAAGTAATGTCTTTAAGTGCACTTGTCGACGAATATTTACATGATATGAATATTTTAAATGACAAAAAAAAGTTATATTCAATAAAAAAATCTCTTTCACTTATGATTGAGATTTGCGGAGATAAACCAGTTGACTCATATAATACTAACGACGCCAACACTTTTAAAAACCATTTTATTAAATTAGATAGAATTTCTACAGGTAAGAGGAATCAATCCAATCTACAGAATTTTTTTTCAGTGATTTTTCAAAAACACTTTGTGGATAAAAAAAATCCATTTTTAGGTCTTAAATGGCCAAATATTAAAACTAAAAGTAGTTATCAAAATTTCTCAGATACAGAATTAATAAGAATTAAAGATTTTTGTCTAAAAAATAATTCTTTTATTTGTTGTTTGAGTGGCATAATGTTTGATACGGGGTGTTCATATTCTGAAATTATTGGTCTAGAATCAGAGGATGTTGATCTAAATAAATATAATCCATATATAATTATTAGATCAAACTCTATCAGACAGATAAAAAATATATATAAAAGAAGAATAATACCTTTAGTAGGTGTCTCACTAAATAAAATTGAAAAAATTTATAAATTTACCGATAGAGGCTCCTTATTTAAAAATTACTTTAATATAATTGAACTATATAAATTTCAGTATGAAAAAAAATTAAATGATGAGTTAAAAAAACTATCAAGCGGCAAAACCTCAATTTCATTTAAATACTCTTTAATAGAAAGATTAAAATCAGTAAATTGTCCAGAGTCGGTTATTTGTGATCTCATTGGAATGGCAAATAGAGAATCTTTCTATAGAAGTGAAGTAACACTAGATATAAAATCTAGTTGGATGGATCAAATTAAAATATTATGAGAATATCAGATGCAATTGTTTAAATAAATTAAGTTCTATTATAATGTGCACTCATTCATATTTAAGATGTAGAAGTCTATTCAACTTCTGTAACTGTAATTTTTACTTTGGATCCAATGAAAGTTTTTTCAAAAATTTGTATTGAAGCAAATCTTTGACTATTTTGGTAATTTAGTAAACTGCTTTCAGAACTGATTTCAGAAATTTTTTTCCATCCAAATTTTGGAAGTTCATTTCTAAAAAAATCGAAAACTTCTATTTGATCTTCAGTTGTTTCAAAAACAAGTCTACCAGACCAACCAATTTTTCTTGAAATGATTATCGATTCTTCTCTTTGAAGTTTTGAGTTAACAGGAATGGGAATATCGTCAAACTGAGAAAAATTTAATTCTAGTTCAGGATTACCTTCAGGTCCTTTTACCGGGACAAGACTTTCACCCATACAAGATGTCAAAAAAATTATTACAAGTGTGTTAAGTATTATTTTTTTAATTTGCATGTTTAATAGTAAATTTTTTACTTTAATTTTCAATATTTAATATTAAATTAATATTATGAAATTATTAAGTTTTTTTTTTATTTTTATATTTATGTCTAACGTTGACGCATCCGAGAAAGTTTTTCATGACTTTACTATAGAATCTATCTCTGGCGAAACAATAAACCTATCTGATTATAAAAGTAAAGTTGTATTGCTTGTAAACACTGCTTCTAAATGCGGATTTACACCACAATATTCAGGTCTTCAAAAAATTTATGAGAGATATAAAAATGACGGTCTTGTAGTCTTTGGCGTTCCAACGAACGATTTCAACCAAGAGTTTTCTAAAGATATCGATGTAAAAGAATTTTGCGAAATAAGGTTTGGAGTTGAATTCCCAATGTCTTCAATCCAACCAATACGTGGAGAAAATGCACATCCAATTTATAAATGGATTAAATCAAATGTTTCAGTTATAGGGCAACCTAGATGGAATTTCCACAAATACCTGATTGGTAAAGATGGTAGAATAATTAATTGGTTTTCATCAATGACTAGCCCAACATCAGAGGGCTTGGTAAATCAAATAGAGACTGCTCTATATGACTAATGCTTATTGACTCTTGCAACTCATCATTACTACTTATCGACGCACAAAATAAACTTTTTCCTAAAATACACGAACCAAAAAATTTGGAAAATGCTATTTTAAACTGCTTAGAAGTTTTTTATACACTGGATATTCCTATATTTTTCTCTGAACAGTATCCAAATGGACTTGGTTTAACAATTGATAAAGTCCTTGAAAAACTATTATCTTGTAAAGCTCATAAATTCGAAAAAACCTCTTTTTCATGTTTTCCGACTAATTCGACTGCCCTTCATGCAGATCAACTCTTAAAATCCAAACAAGTTATTTTGATTGGGATTGAAACACATATATGTGTTTTACAAACTGCTATGGATTTAAAAGACAAAGGGTACGAGGTCTTTGTAATTTTTGAGGCTGTTGGGTCTAGAAAAACTTACGATAAGGAATTAGCCATAAAGCGTATGATTAATTATGGAATTCAAGTTGTAACTTTTGAAATGATGTTATTTGAACTTCTTAGAGATTCAAAAAACAAGCATTTCAAAAATTTATCAAGTCTAATAAAGTGATTTACACTGAATAATACATTTTAAATTCAACTGGATGAGGAGTATGTTCAAATTGCAATACCTCGTCCATTTTTAGAGCAATGTATGAATCAATTAAATTGTCTGTAAAAACATTTCCAGCTTTTAAGAAATCACGATCCTTATCGAGAGAATCAAGAGCTTCTCGAAGACTTCCACATACAGTAGGAACTCCTTTAAGTTCATCTTCTGATAATGCATATAAGTCTTTGTCCATTGCTTCACCAGGATGAATTTTATTTTTAATTCCGTCTATACCGGCCATCAACATCGATGCAAATGTAAAATAGGGGTTCCCAGATGCATCACCAAATCTTACTTCAAACCTTGCTGCTTTTGGACTACTCACGTAAGGTACTCTGCATGCAGCCGACCTATTTCTGAATGAATAGGCTAACAAAACCGGTGCCTCAAAACCTGGTATAAGTCTTTTGTAACTGTTGGTTGTCGCATTGGAAAATGCATTAATAGCTTTAGCATGTTTTATTATTCCACCGATATAGTATAGACACTCGTCAGATAATCCATTATATCCGTTCCCCGCAAATACAGATTTATCTCCTTTCCAAACTGATTGGTGAACATGCATACCTGAACCATTATCATTATAAACTGGCTTGGGCATGAAAGTGGCAGTTTTTCCATAAGCTTGCGCAACCATATGAACACAATATTTATATTTTTGAAGTGCGTCAGCACTTTTGATCAATGGCCCGAATTTCATCCCTAGTTCGTGTTGAGAAGGTGCTACTTCGTGATGATGTTTTTCCATCTCTAAACCCATTTCTGACATTGTGGACACCATTTCTGCTCTGATATCTGTAGCAGAGTCAACAGGAGGAACAGGGAAATATCCACCTTTGTCTTTTGGTCTATGTCCCATGTTACCACCTTCCATCTCGGTCCCAGTGTTGTATGCACCTTCTTCAGAATCAATACTGTAAAAAGTATATTCCTGATTAGTTGCCCATTTGACATCATCAAAGATAAAAAATTCAGCTTCAGGACCAAAAAAAGCGGTATCACCAATACCAGATTCTTTCAAATATTCTTCTGCCTTTTTTCCAGTACTTCTGGGGTCCAGTTCATACGGCTTTCCATCGTCTGGTTCTATAACATCACAAAAGAGAACAAGTTGTGGCTGAGCTGTAAAAGGATCCATTACAGCCGTTGATGGGTCTGGCTTTAAAATCATATCAGCCTTATCAATACTTTTCCAACCTGCAATGGACGAACCATCAAACATAATCCCATCTTTAAATGTATTTTCATCAATAGTTTCTACTGTTTGGGCTGTGTGCTGCCACTTTCCTTTAGTGTCAGTAAATCTTAGATCAACAAATTTGACCTCTTTGTCTTTAATCATTTTCATTACTTTTGATATTTCGCTCATATTCCCTCCAATGGTTGTTAAATAAAGTTTATTTATATAGCTTTCTCACCGGTTTCGCCGGTTCTTATTCTAACTGTTTCTTCTATAGTTGAAATGAAAATCTTACCATCACCAATTCTTCCAGTTTGAGCCTTTTCTTTGATTACATCAATGACGTCATCTACAAGTTTTTCAGAAATAACAATCTCAATTTTAATTTTAGGTAAAAAATCTATTGCATATTCGGCTCCTCGATAAAGTTCAGTATGTCCTTTTTGTCTTCCATAGCCCTTAACTTCTGAAACAGTAAGACCTAATACACCAAGTTTATTGAGTTCATCTTTAACTTCATCTAACTTAAAAGGTTTGATAACAGCTTCGATTTTTTTCATTCTATACAAGAAGCAAAAAACATGCCAACTTTCAAAACCCGCCCAATGCAACGTGTTTATAGTGAGATAGATTTATAATGCTTAAATGTTAATCATAAAAAAGGTTAATTTCTACTCATTCATTAATTCTTTGAGGCTAATAATAAATTTTTCTAAGTTTTTTAAATTACTGGCGTAAGACACTCTCATAAAACCTTCTCCATTTATTCCAAATGAGGAACCTGGAACAGTTGCTATGAATTTTTTTTCAAGCAAATATTTGGAAATTTCAACTGAATTCATATTTTCTTTTTTTATCTTAGGAAACACGTAGAACGCACCTCCGGGTATTTTACATTCAATATTTTCAATTTTGTTTAATTCACCAACCAAATAATTTCTTCTAATTTGAAATTCTTTTATCATATCATCAACTGGTTTTTGATCCCCAATTAACGCCTCGATTCCAGCAAACTGTGCTGCAGAATTTACACAAGAATGAGAATTTATTGCTAATTTTTCTGCAAAACCAAATATTTTTTTTGGGTAAATTCCAAAGCCAAGTCTCCAACCTGTCATTGAATAAGTTTTTGACCAACCATCGAGTACAATAGTTCTATCTCTAATTTCTTTATATTTTAGAGGTGAAAGATGTTTATGATTGTCAAATAAAATTCTACTGTAAATCTCATCTGAAAGTATATGCACTTTTGGAAATCTTAATAAACCCTCTGCTAATTTTTTTAGTTCAATTTCAGAAACAACGCCACCAGTTGGGTTTGCGGGCGAATTTAAAATAATAAGTTTTGTTTTATCGTTTATTAATGAGAGCAGTTCGTCTGCATCAAACGAAAAATCGTTTTCCATTCTGTGTGGAAGTGAAATAGCTTGAGCTCCAGTGTAATCTATCATAGATTTGTATGCTATAAACCCTGGGTCTGGGGTAATTATTTCTGCCCCTGGTTCACCAAACATTAAGAGTGTATAAAAAATAATAGATTTACCTCCTGGTGTTATTAGTATATTTTCTGGATTGATTTCTACATTATTTCTCTTAAAAAAATCATTTGCTACTGCTCTTCTTAATTCTTTAATTCCATTGGATGCTGTATAACCATGATGCCCGTCTTTTAGGGCCTTAATAGCTGCCTCTACAACATTTTGTGGTGTAGGAAAATCTGGTTGACCAATGCCAAGATTAATAACAGAATTTCCTTTTTTTTCTAACTCTTGACTTCTTGCAAGTATAGCAAAAGCACTATCACTTCCAATATCATACATAGATTTGTTTAGTCCATCCATCATCAGAATATATATAGATTATTGAATTTATGCAAATTACATTAGATTTCTATAATGTAAAATCTTAATTTATTAAAACAATTTGTAAAACTTAATTTTAAAGTTAAAATTATTATGAAGTAGTAATCGTAAGTATTTATCAATACCATCATAAGGATTTTGCATGGTACAAAATTTACAACCAATTGGTGAAGATTTCTCTAAGTCTATAGAAGATTTGGCAGAACATGCTGGCGAGGTTGCATTAGAAATTTACAGAGCTGAACTTGATAAGGGTTCAAAACAGACTGATGCGTTCACTAAAGCAATTGAGGCAGCAAAAAATGTTATGATGGATTCTGGTTGTCCTCTAGATATTTGTGATTTATTAGCCGATGCAGCAATAAATGGTTATACAACATTTATTAAGAAAAACACAAATGCAGATCCCATGGAGGCGTTCGATGCTGCCGGGGAATTTGTCAATGATGCTCTAGATTCAGAATTCAGAAACAAGTAAATTTTACTTTTTTTTAAAAAATTAACTGAAATTAAAGTTGTAAAAATTTTAAAAGATTATTAACTTAGACCATAATTGGTGGCTGTAGCTCAGTTGGTTAGAGCGTCGGTTTGTGGTACCGGATGTCGGGGGTTCAAATCCCCTCAGCCACCCCATTCATTAAAACTTAATTAATAAAAAATTCTACTGACAACTTTCTATGTTCACTTTTGTATCTAAAAATTCATCTCCATTATAATTATTTTTAACACCTTTTATTATTGAAGCATCTTCGAAATCAAAGCCAGTACTAATTCTTATGTATTTATCATCAATACATTTTTTATGAGACGGATCAAATGCCACCCACCCTAAATTATTTATGAAAATTTCTACCCATGCATGCGTCGTATTAACACCTGAAACTGTTTCTTCAAGTAAAAAGCCATTTACATATCTTGCTGGGAATTGGTTAAACCTTGCTGCACTTATAAGAATGTGAGCAAAATCCTGACATACACCCTTTTTTTGTCTCAAAGCGTCCCTTGAACTGGTAGAAGTTGTTGTTGATCCACTTGCGTATTTAATAGAGTTTGAGACTATTAAATTTAACTTATGAGCAAATTCTATTTGGTTTTTATTATTTTTTCTTGCATTTTCGGAAATTTTCTCAACGTTTTCGCAGGGTTTTGTCAAGTCTGTTTCTCTGAGAAAACATTGGGGATGAACTTTTTCTTTCAACCCTTTAACTACACCAGATAAATCTTTTGTTTTTAATATCCCCTTAGAAGTTATTTTAAGTTGCCCTTGAAAATTATTGATAAAAATATTCTGTATTCTATGGCCTAAGGCATCAGTGTGTGATTCTAGTATTTTTCCGTTACTAGAAAACGTTTTCCATTCTAAAATTTCTTGATTATCGCAAATTGAAGGATAAAGTTTTAAACATTGAATTAGCCTTGGCACTGTTGAACTATATTTATAAGTTGTAGAATGAGTGATCTTAATTTTCATGTTTCTGAACCGAAAAAGTATTTTTGTTCAAATTTTTTATATACAAAATTTATTTCATCAATAAAGGATTTTAAAAATTCATGTAAACCAATTTCTGTAATTTTATTAGCATTTAGATTTTTAATTTTTTTATACATTAGTGTCATTTTTTTATTTGAAGTAGAGGTTTGTTTATAGAATTTAGATAATCTTCCTAAATGATGATTAATTTTTTCTATTGAAAAAATTAGAGATCTTGGACAAGTCATATTTAGAATTAAAAAATCTATAATTTTAGTATATGTAATTTCTTGTCCTCCATACGCCCATTTAAATGCCCTGAATGATGAAATTGACCTTAACATCAAACTCCATTGAAAATTGTCAATATCACTTCCAACATAGTTTATACTTGGAAGTAAAATAAAGTATTTTACATTAATAATTCTTGCAGTAAAATCGGCTCTCTCAAAATAAGTTCCTAATATCAGAAAATCATAACCATCATTAATTAGCTGGGTGTTAAGTATTGTACCTCTAATTAAATTCACTTGTTTTTTTACCCATTCAATAATTTCAGGTAATTCTTTTAAGATATTTTTTGTATCTTTCAAATTTTTATCTAGTTCGTGATAAGATGAGTTAATTGCATTCCAAACCTCTAAAGTAACAGCAGTCCTAACCATTCTAATATTTTCCCTTGCTGTTTTTATACAGTTTTTAACCGAAGAAGAGTTTTCTGGATCAAACAGAAGAAAGAAAATAATTTTCTCTTTAGAAATTGTTTTATATTTTTTTAAATATTCATTTTTAATTCCCGAGGTTTCTAAAATAGATTCCCATTCATTTGTATAACCTCTTTCAGTATTAGGAATCAAAGAAATTCTGTATCCAACTTCTAAAAGTCTAGCTAAAGAATCGGCTCGTTCTATATATCTCGCTGACCAAAATAAATTTTCTGCAGTTCTACTCAGCATACTAACTATTCATTAAGTATCCATGTATCTTTAACTCCTCCACCTTGAGACGAATTAACAACTAATGAACCCTGATTTAAAGCAACACGTGTTAAACCACCATCAACTAATTTTGTTTTATTTGCTCCAACTAAACAAAATGGCCTAAGATCAACGTGTCTTGGAGATAATTTTCTCTTATCAAAAATTGGTACAGAGGATAATTCAAGTATTGGTTGGGCTATATAGTTTTCTGGGTTTAAAAGGATTTTTTTTCGAAAAATTTCAATTTCTTTTTTTGAGGATTTACTTCCAATTAATAAACCATAACCTCCAGAACCATGAACTTCTTTAACAACTAATTTACTTAAATTGTTTAGGACATATTTTTTTGCATCACCTTCACAACATCGCCAAGTTTTTACATTTTCTAGTATTGGTTCTTCTCCAAGATAAAATTTAATTATTTCAGGTATGTAAGAATAAATGGCTTTATCGTCAGCAATGCCTGAACCTGGAGCTGAACAAATGTTTACATTGCCAGATTTATATGAATCAAATAAACCGGGAATTCCAATAAGTGAGGAACTATCAAAAGTGATTGGATCAATAAATTTATCATCAATTCTTCTATAAATTATATCAACTTTTTCCGGTCCCCTAGTTGTTTTCATATAGGTTATAGATTCGTCAACGAAAAGATCATTTCCTTGAACCAATTCAACTCCCATAAGGTCAGCAAGAAAACTATGCTCATAATATGCACTATTTAAAGAACCTGGCGTGAGTATTACAACTTTTGGTTCTTTACTACATTTTTTTGGTGCTAGACTTTTCAGCACGTCTAACAAGTAATTTGGATAGTTTTCTACAGTTTCAATTTTTAATTTTTCAAATAATTCTGGAAACATTCTCATCATTATTTCCCTATTTTCAATCATATAGGAAACTCCAGATGGAGTTCGACAATTATCCTCCAAAACTTTAAAAGTTTTTTCGTTAATTCTTACAATGTCAGATCCAATAATTGGACTGTAAATTCTTTTAGGAACTTTAAAACCAATCATTTTTATTTCATATGCAGGGTTTTTATAAATTAAATTTTCTGGTATCAACTTTGCCTTTATGATTTCACCAGAGTTATAAATATCATTTAGAAAGGCATTGACGGCTAATGCTCTTTGAATAACCCCTTTTTTAATTTTTTTCCATTCTGTTGAAGAGATTATTCTTGGAAACATATCAAATGGAATCAAGCGCTCAGTAGAATCAAAGTTATTGTATACAGAAAACGTAATTCCAATTTTTTTAAAGAGGTTTTCAGCTTCATTTTTTTTTTTAACAACAACATTTTCGGGTAATGATTTAGCCCAATCATATATTTGATTATAAAATTTTCTAACTTTTGAATTTTTGTAAACTTCGTTGTACATGCTCTTTCAATTATTATCGGAGTGGAAAGAGACAGACGGATGCGTTCCTTCGGTTTCAAACCTACTTCCGACCATATGGTTGAACGTTTCTTAAAGCTTATAACTAATCATTTGCTAAAGCAACAGTTATTTAGTTTGTGGTACAGGATGTAGGCGTTTCAAAACCCCTCAGCCACCCCATGAAAAACTTTAATGTACAGTTAATAAATAAATTTATAATTCTTTATAAAGCTGAAACCTATTTTATAATATAGTCTGATTTTATCCACACGAAAACTGTTAATAAAAAATCCCTAAAATGTTGACAAAATTAGCAAAATAGGGAAAAGTTATCCACAGGTTAAAATATTTAAGGAGTTCGGTATGAAAAGATTACTATTTGTTGTTGCATTTCTCACATTACCCTTTACATCAAAAGCTGACACTTATTCTGTATCAGACAAACTATATTTAGGTTTTGGTGCTGGCATAATTAGTCCTAACAATGTAGATATCAATGTGTCTGAAGCTGGAACTATAAGCGGTGTTACCTATTCAGCCAATATTAATGGTGAGTTTGAGTTTGACAACGGATACCAAATAAATGGTTTGTTGGGTTATAGATTCAACGACTATTTGTCCTTTGAAACAGAATTAGGTTACACTCAATTTGATTATGATAAAGTTAACTTAACTGCTGGTGGAACAGCTACTTCAGGAGGAGTTACATTTACTGGAGCAGCTAGCAGATCTTATGATATAGATGGAAGTATTTCTGCTTTCTCAATGATATTTGGTCCCGCATTTGATTTTGATGTAAGCAATAATCTAGAATTTTTAGTTAGTGGTGGAATAGGTTTCTCATCTTATAACGACGAAGTTAAAAGCGTCGGTGGAAGTACTGGTTTATCATATGATGAGGATTTTACAGATTTTGCCGCAAAATTTAAGACTGGTGCTAATTACTCTTTTACGCAACAAACATATCTACAAGCTACTTATGGTTTTAATTATGTTGATTCAGGAATTAATAATTTTACTGAAGATTTCACAGCTCATAGCTTTGATGCTAAGTTAGTTATAAACTTTTAAAGATTGCTTTTTCTATCAGGAAAGTGAGATTCTTACCCCATGAAGAGCAACTTTTGTAATTGTTAGTCAAAAATCGTGAAAACATTTTGATTTAAATATCAATGAGCAGATTCTTAAAGAAATTAAATTATATACTGAAATTTTAAACACAGTAGATTTTTTTTTATTTTTAAATTTTATTTGCTTTTGCTTATCAAATTCTTAAATTTATAAAATGAAATGTATTTTATTCACCTTACCTGTCTTTTTAATTTCCTTCATATTAAAGGCCGAAATAACTCTTAAAGCAAAAACACCTGAAGACAAAGACCTTGGATGTATCACTTTATTAAAAGTAGCTAGTGAAAAAAGCAAAAATGCTGGTGAAATGATAAAATATGAAAAACTAAAAAAATTACAAAAAAGTTTTCAAGGAAAGTATAAACACAATCATTTTTCAGAAAAAGCTACCCAATTAAAGTTGGATGAACATAATTTAAAAATAAAAGAAAAAGGTCAGAGGTACATTAATAAAAATCTTCAAAAATGTGGTCTTAAATAAATATCTTGTTTTTTTAAGCCAAATATCTTGAATAAAATTAAGCTTCAACTAAAAGAATAAAAATTAATTACAATATTTAAAACTTTAATTTGAAGTTTTTAAGAGTTTTACAATAGGAAAATACCAAAAACTAAATGATATAAAATTTATTGAATTTGTAATAAATAATAAAAAGATTTATAAAATGAAAAATTCATTGATGTGGTTTAGATATGACCTTAGAATTGAGGATAACGAGGCATTATGTGCCGCACTTAATAATCAAGTCTGTCTCCCAATTTTTATACTTGATGTTGGTTTTTTAAAACTTAAAACTACAAGTGAGTTTCATCTCAACTTCTTAAAAGATTCCTTGGAAAACTTAAATTACAATCTAAAAAAAAAATTTAACACCAAACTAAATCTCTACCAGGGGAAAACGATTGAAATATTAAATCATCTCATTGTAAAGTTTAAAATAAATAATATCTATTCAAACAGAATATTTAAAGGAAGTTACTTCACACAACTGGATAAAGATGTTGATTCGTTTTTAAAACAAAAGGATATTAACTGGTCTCAAAAAAATCAATTTGGAATTCAACTTAAAAATAGAATTCGAGGAAAATGGTCTAAAGATTGGCAAAGATTTATGGCATGTCCAATAACTTCAAATATTGAAAATAATAATTTTAATAAAGACGACACAATGGAATTAAACTTTATTCCTAATTCAGCATCTGTCCAAAAAGGTGGCGAAGAAGAAGCTCGAAATTGTTTAAATACATTTTTAAATAGTAGACATAAGGATTATTCTCAAAAAATGTCAAGTCCAATAACGGCAGAGTATTCATGCTCAAGACTTAGTCCACATATAACTTTCGGAACAATTTCTATAAAATCAATTATAACTAAAATTGAAAATATTAATAAAAATTATTTAGACAATAAATCTATTTATTCATTTAAAAAAAGATTGGCGTGGCACTGTCATTTTATTCAAAAACTATACGACGAGCCTAGAATTGAATCGGAAAATTTACATCCGCTATATAATGATTTGAGATCTGAAAATTTTAATTTTTCTTTTTATAAGAGTTGGAAAGAGGGTGCTACAGGTTTCCCGTTTTTAGACGCATGTTTGAGATTTTTAAAGACCAAAGGTTGGTTAAATTTTAGAATGAGAGCAATGATTACTTCATTTGCATCATATCAGTTATGGTTGGATTGGAGGATTACTTCAAAATTCTTAGCAAATAATTTTACAGATTATGAACCAGGTATTCATTATCCGCAGATACAAATGCAATCAGGTACAACAGGGATTAATACAATTCGAATATATAATGTTATTAAACAATCACATGATCAAGATCCTAATGGAGACTTTATTAGAAAGTGGGTACCAGAGATAAGAATGTTACCGAATCACTTAATTCATGAGCCATGGAAAATAAACTTTTTAGAGGAAAAGGAATATAATTTCAAGTTGGGGAAAAACTACCATAAACCAATTGTCGACAATAATCAGAGAACTAAATTTGCGAAAGATATGATTTGGTCTGTAAGAAAGAAGCCTGAGGCCGTAAAAATTTCAAAAAATATTGTTTCGAAGCATGCGAGCATGAAGAGGTAAAAACGTGAAATTCTTTATTTAAATTTTGATTAATGTGGTTTAAATTAATTGATGTTCCAATTTACTGAATCTTCTTTTTTTACTAGCTTATGTTCTTCCTGATCCAATCCTAATTTCCAGTAGCTGGAAATATACATTTCATTTTTACTAATTTTTTTATTTTTTTGAAAAAAATTCCTTAAACTTTTCATTTTGTTAAATTCACAAGCTACCCATACATAAGGTTTTCCATTTAACCAATTAAGTTCTTCTACCGTCTTCTTTAAAATTGAGGGATTCTTTTTTGATTTCACTACCCATTTTATTTTGATATTTTTTGGTTTGACGAGTTTAATTTTATCGTCTTTTGATATTATTTCTAAAACGGCAAAGCCTACTGCACTTTTTGGGATTCTTTCAAGATAACAAGCTATCGCTGGTAAGGCAGTCATATCTCCTACAAAAAAAAACCAATCAGAATTATCATTTATTGATTTTTTCAAACCTGGTCCTGATATTAATATTTCGTCACCAACCTTAGCTTGTGACGCCCATTTTGTGGCATAGCCTTGATTTCCAATATGATTAGAAAAATCAATGTCTAATTCTAGCCTATTTTTCCTAAAACTTCTGATTGTATATGGTCTTAAAAAGGTATCGCCTGATGATTCTTGTTTAAATAAAAGTTTAACATATCCACCATCTTCATTTTCCGGAAAATCAATAAGATCCTTACTGTGAAATGTAATCCTTTTCATATTGGGCGAGAGTTGAGATATATTAGTAACTTTTACATTTCTGATTCTTTTCATATTTAATAGTATAATTTAATAAAAAAAATCAAAAAGACATAATTTTATTCCGTTTATAATTTTTTGTCTAAAGTTTTGCCTTTTATTAGTTGTTTAAAATACTAATTAATAATTATGACTAGTATCAAAGGTTTAAGTTCTACATTTCCAAAGCACAAAGTGTTTCAGGAGGATGTTAAAGCTTTGGGTAGAAAAATTTTTGCGTCTAAAACTAATTTTAAAAGAATGGAAAAGGTTTATGACAACTCTGGAGTAAAAGTAAGATATCTTACTAACGACTTGAATTGGTATATAAATGAGCATAATTGGTCTGAAAGAAATTCTTTATTTAAAAAGAATGCTATTTTTTTATCAAAAAAATCAATTTCTCAAACTTTTGAGAAGTCTAACATTAGACCTGAGGATATCGGGGGCATAGTTTTTATAAATAGTACAGGTATATCTACGCCAACTATTGATGCTGAGATATTTAATTTATTTAATTTCAATAATGAAGTATTAAGATTACCTTTTTTTGGTTATGGATGTTCTGGAGGAGTTTTGGGACTAAATAGAGCAGTTGAAGTATATAAAAATATTAAAAAACCAGTTTTGGTCTGTAATGTTGAATTATGTAGCTTAACCTTTAGACCTCAAATATTTAGTAAAGAAAACATTGTCAGTTCTTCATTATTTGGTGATGGATCAATTTCTTATATAGTTACAGAAGGAGGAAACTGTAAAATATTAAATTCAATGGAGCACACTTGGAGAGATTCTTTAAATCTTATGGGTTGGGGCGTAGAAGATGACGGGTTGTCAGTTATTTTTGATAAAATCATTCCTGAATTTATAACTAAAAAACTTCCAGAAGTTGTCAATAAATTTCCTTTAAAGGATTTAGATGGTTACGTATTGCATTCAGGTGGTATGAAAATTATAAACGCCTACAAAAAAATTTTTAATAATGACCCAACTATTGACGTTTCTCAAAAAATTTTATCAGAATATGGTAATGTTTCGTCAGTGTCAGTTTTGCTTGTTTTAAAAGAAATCATAAAGAAAAAAAGTAATGGAATCTTCTTAATGTCTGCTCTTGGACCAGGTTTTACCGCAGGTATGGCTGGCTTAGAAATTTGTTCTAATGATTGATACTTACTTAATACTTTACATCATTTTATGCAGATTATTTGAACTTTTATTAAGTAAAAGAAACACTGCAAAACTATTAAAAGAAGGTGGCGTTGAATATTACAAAAATCATTACAAGTATATTGTTGTTTTTCATGTCATCTTTGTATTTTTCTTTCTTATAAAATCAATGAATGAAATAGAGGTAAATATTGAATATCTTTATGCCTTTTTAGTTTTACAGTTACTAAGATATAAAATAATTTTTGATTTAGGTTTTTTTTGGACAACAAGAATCATAGTTATAAACAAACCCTTAGTTAAGACATTCCTTTTTAAATATTTAAAACATCCGAATTATGTTGTTGTAATTTTAGAAATAATATTAGTTTGTTTATTTTTTGACGACTTGCTTGCATTGATTTTCTTTACGTTTTTTAATTTTATTTTGATATGTATTAGAATATTTTACGAAGAAAAGGCTAATAAATTTAGAAAAAATTTATAGTTTATATTCAAAATATCAATAGTTAATTTTTTCAAATAACTTTTCTTAAAATAAAAAAAACAAAAGAGATATTAAAATTGTCTTATTTTATCTATTATTAATAAAATGCCAAAACCAACTATGATTTTCAGCTTTGATTCATAAAAAATAAAAGTGAAGTTTTTAATTTTCTCAGATCTTGATGGAACCTTTTTAAATCATAATACATATTCTTATGGAACACTAAAAAATTATATAAATAATCTTGATTTAGAGTTTGAGTTGATATTCGTAACCAGTAAAACATTTGAAGAAATCTTAGAAATACAGAATAAACTAAATATTAATCATCCGTTTATTGCTGAAAATGGAGCTTGTATTTTCTTCCCACCTGGCTATTTAAAGCATACTAGAAATACACGGGAAAATTTTTTTATACATAATAATCATTATTGTTACAAAATGTCTAATCTTAAATCTGATTATCTAATCAACAGTTTTTCAGATTTAAAAAAAAAATATAAATTTTGTTTTTATAGTGAATTAAGCAATGAGAGTCTTTGTAAATTGACAAAACTTAAATTGAGTGAAGCTGAAAATAGTAAGATTAGATTATTTACAAATCCAATTTTTTGGAAAGATACAAATAAAAAATTGTTAAATTTTAAATCCGATGTAATGAAAATTAATAAAGGTCTTAAAATTCTTAAAGGTGGGAGATTTTTACATATTTCCGATAACTACAATAAAGCAAAAGCTGTAAAAAATTTTATAAAAACAATTAAGTCAATTTCAAATGATAGATTTTTGACTGTTTCTCTTGGAGATAGTGAAAATGATATTTGTATGCTTGAATCTACTGATTATAGTTGTATTGTTAAAAGAAAAGCAAATAAAATTTCTTTAAAAAAAAAAGATAATATTTATTATAGTAAAACTGAAGCACCTGAGGGGTGGAGAGAATCCTTGGAATTTGTAATTAGAATGGAGAGTGAAAATTTCTGATTTTTATCAAAACGGTATAGTAGCTACATTACACAATTTTTCTAAAAGGCCCTATAATGAATTAGAAAAAGAACTAATAAATTATTCTAAATTTAGACCTATTACCTTGATACTTCCTTCTCTTTTTACTGAGATAGAAGGTAAAGCTTTACCAAAAATAATAGATGAAATATCAAAAGTTAAGTTTCTGCAAAATATAGTTATTGGATTAGACAAAGCAAATCAAAAAGAATTTAAGATTGCAAGAAATTTTTTTTCAAGATTGCCTCAAAGACACGAAATATTATGGAATGATGGCCCAAACTTGAAGAAACTCAATAAACAGCTTGCTGAGCAGAATCTTGCCCCACAAGAAATGGGAAAAGGTAGAAATGTTTGGTATTGCATGGGATATATTCTTTCATTAGGCGATACAGAAGCTATAGCATTACATGATTGTGATATCTTGACATACAACAAAAATTTGTTAGCCAGACTTGTTTATCCAGTAGCAAATCCTCGTTTTAATTTTGATTTTTGTAAAGGCTATTATCCCAGAGTTTCAGATAATAAAGTAAGGGGAAGAGTTGCAAGGCTTTTAGTAACACCTCTATTAAGGGCGTTGGAGAAGACAATTGGTTTCAAAGAATATATTTCATTTATAGATTCTTTTAGGTATCCACTTGCAGGTGAATTTTCATTTAGGCGAAGAGTTCTAAAAGATATAAGGATTCCTTTTGATTGGGGACTTGAGATTGGTGTTTTATCTGAAATGTACAGAAACTACGCTGGAAACAGATTGTGTCAAGTTGATATTGCGGATAATTATGATCATAAACACCAAGATATATCTCTGCGTGATATGTCAAAAGGATTATCAAAAATGTCCATTGATATAATTAAGGCGGTCATTAGAAAATTAGCTTCACAGGGAGAAACCTTCTCGATGTCAATTTTTAGGTCTCTAAAAGCTACATACTATAGAGAAGCTCTCGATTTTGTTCAAATTTATAAAAAAGACGCTATAATGAATGATTATGAAATTGATGTTCATGAAGAAGAAACAGCAGTTGAGTTGTTTGCTCAAAATATAATGCATGCTGGAAAAATTTTTTTAGATTCGCCGATGGAATCACCAAATATACCAACATGGAGTAGAGTTGACACCGCAATTCCGAGTTTTTTAAATAATCTTAAGAAAGCAGTCAAGGAAGATAACGAGCTTTAATTACTTTTAATGAAAGAATTAGATCAAAAAATACTTCAAAGTCATTTAAGCTCAATTTATAAAGATAAGAATATCAAACAAATTGATTTTTTATGCAGTGAAATAAGAAAAATATTTCCCAATAGTTTAAAAAAAAATATATATAAAGATCTTTGGAATGAAAATGATTGCTTCTTAATTACTTATGCTGATTCAGTAAGAACAAAAAATAATAAAAACTTTAAAACGTTAGATGCTTTTCTTAATAAATATTGTAAAGTTTTTAATTTCTTACATATTCTTCCTTTTTTTCCTTCATCTTCTGACGATGGTTTTGCAGTAATCGATTATAAAAAAATAGATGAAGTAAATGGTGATTGGAGTGATTTTAGAAAAATATCAAAAAATTTTAAGATTATGGCTGATTTGGTTATTAACCATTGTTCCTCTATTAATGAACTTTTCCTTAACTTTCTCAAAAATGCGGAACCTGGACTAGATTATTTTATTTATAGTAAAAATAAGTTTAAAGGTTTAAATAAAGTTGTTAGACCAAGGACATCTAATCTTTTAAAAGAAATAAAAATTGAAGGTAAAAAAGGATATGTATGGTGCACTTTTAGTCATGACCAAATAGACTTAAATTTTAAAAATCCAAAAGTTCTTATTTACTTCCTTAAAATCATTAAATTTTACATAGATAATGGTGTATCGGTTTTAAGATTGGATGCAGTTGCATTTTTATGGAAAAAAGAAGGGACAAATTGCATAAATCTCCCTGAAACACACAGTATTATAAGGTTAATCAGACTTATAGTAGAAAATTACTCTCCAAACTCAATAATTATTACTGAAACAAATATACCAAGCCATGAAAACCTAAGTTACTTTGGAAATAATAATGAAGCACATTGTATTTATAATTTTTCATTAGCACCTCTCCTTATTCACGCAATTATTTCAGGAAGTAGTTTTTATTTAAAGAAATGGTCTCGAAGTATGCCACCTGCACAGTTAGGAAACGCTTACCTAAATTTTTTATCCACTCACGATGGAATTGGAATGCGTCCGCTAGAGGGGATTATTCCAGAAGATGAACAAAATAAACTTTTTAAAACTCTTCAAAAATCTGGTGCATTTCTTTCTTACAGATCATTCAATAATAAAGAAAATGTTTATGAAGTTAATACAACATTGTTAGATGCATTTTCTCTCACTTATCACGGTAAAGATAAGTTTAAGACTAAAAGATTTATATTAGCTCACGAAATTTTATTTTCAATGGAAGGTATACCCGCAGTTTATTTCCAAAATTTAGTAGGTTCAAATAATGATATTTCAAAGTTTAAAAAAACTAAATCAGTAAGATCCATAAATAGAAAAAATTGGGACTTCAATATACTTTCAAAAAAACTCGAAAAATCATCTTCAATAAATAGCAAAATGTATTCTTCACTGATAAGATTGATTGTATTAAGAAAAAAGCAACCTGCTTTTCATCCTAACGCAACTCAGTTTACATTACAGTTAGATGATTTCTTTTTTGGAATATGGAGGCAAAGTATAGACAGAAGTCAAAGTATTTTTTGTGTAAGTAATTTGACAAAATCAAGAAAAAAATTCTTCTTGCATGATATTAATTTAATTTCTACGAATAATTGGTTTGACATACTCAAACACAAAAAAATTAAAAATATTAATTCTGAGATAATTCTTCAACCCTATCAAAGTGTGTGGATAACTAACAAATTATTTTAATTGCTTTATGTTTAAAAAATTAATTAATCTGATAAAAAAAATTGATAATGGAATAAATACTTTTTCTGAAGGTCTGTTTATATACTCAGAATTTTTATTAAGAATATTTTTAGGAATTGCATTTATTATACACGGTTATAATAAATTTCCCTTACCACCAGCTACGTTGATAAAATATTTTGGATTTAGTCCACATCTAGCGTCATTCGTTGCAATTTCAGAAGTTTTGGCAGGTATTTTAATAATTTTGTCTAGATTTATAAATTCATTTTTAGGAAGTTTATTAACCAGAATATCTGCATTGATGATTGTAATTATTATGATTTTTGCTTTTTATTTTGCTCACAAAGATTGGTTTTTTAATCAAAAGCTTTTTACAAGTGAACAGATATTTTTATTTATATTAGGAGTTTATTTTTTAATTAATGGAAATTGTAATTATAGAAATAAAAATGAAAGTTGAATGTCAATAAAAAATAACTGTCGAAATAACGTGAAAAAGTGAATTTTAATTTTTAATCATATTTCAAACAATAACATATAGCTATAAGCTACAATAACTGCTGGGATCCCACTATATAAAGTTGCTAAAATTGCTGACTTAGGTGCTAAGGCGATAGCTGGAAAAAGTGCATCTCCATCATTGGAAATTGCATTCCCAAGTTCAGCTGATAATGGTATATATCCATTTAAGTAAAAGGTTGTCACAATTATTTGAGGACCACAACCAGGAATAAAACCAAATAAAATTGCAATTAAAGGAACAAAAGCTATCCAAACATTAAAAAATGCTATTAAATCTATATCAGTAAAATAAATTAATAATTCAAAAAAAAGAAAACCACAGACCACCCAAGTAGTTACAAAATTTGTCGTATCTATAACTCTAGAAAGAAAACTTCGTGTTTTTTCGGTTGAACATTGGAAATCACTCAGTGGATTCAATGTCCACATAAAGATAGAAATAATTGCACCAATTGAACCTATTGATTCTACAAGATTGAAATTAGAAACAAGAAAATAATTATCTAAATTGACTCTAAAGGCGGTTAGTAAACCTACACAAAAACCTGGAACAAAAATAATAACCCAAAAAATATTAAATCTTGAAACAAATGTATTACCAATTTTTTCAAATTCTATCTTGAAATTTTCCTTGAGTTCCTGAAATTTATGATTGTGAAAAAAATCTACGAAATAGCCTGTCACTATTCCAGTTCCACATGTTATTACGAAAACAAGAATTCCTGTAGATGGTTCCTTTGAAAGAAGAAGAAAAGCTGCATCACCCATTGTAGCAGTTAATACTGCTACTAGTGAACCAAAGCTTATTCTTCCTTGAATAAATTGAGTTACTACAATTATAGCTCCTCCACAACCTGGTAGCGCTCCAAGAATTGTAGCAATTGGAACATGAAATGTTTTTGTTTTATTTAAGAAATTTTCAACATTGAATTTTGTTAACGAATCAATTCCTATGAATATGAATAATGTGAAACCAACAAAAACAGAAACTTGTAAGTAAGCTTCAACTAAAACACTTCTGACAATATCTCCCAAATCGTTTGATTGAAAAGCAAATGACAGAATCAAAAAACCAAGCAGGCATTTTTTTAACAAACGACCATCGTTTGCAACAAATATCGCCTTATTATTTCTGATTACTGATAGAATTGCATTCATAGCACATATTAAATATACTGTTTCTTATGAAGAATTCAATAATCTAAATAAGAATCATTCTAAAATAATTATTTATATCTTAAAATATAAAGATGATTAATAACCAAAAATTTTTAGACATTGTATTTTAATCATCTTATTATGTTTTGATTTTATAGCCAGTTTTAAAAATCCAAGAGACAAAAACCATGCACAAAATTAGAAAAAACAATGTAGCTGAAATTGAAACAACAACATTTACATCAGATTTACCGTAAAAACTCCATCTAAAAGAGCTTATTAAATACACAATTGGATTAACGTAAGAAAGTTTCTGCCAAAAATCAGGTAGCATACCTATTGAATAAAAACTTCCACCAAGAAAAGTTAATGGTGTCAAAATAAATGACGGAATTAATTGTATTTTTTGAAAGTCGTTTGCCCATATTCCAATTATAAATCCAAACAAACTGAATGTTATGCTCATTAGAATAAGAAATAATAGCATCCAAAACGGATGTAGAATTGTTATTTCTATAAAAAAGGCCGAAGTTATTAAAATAATCAGTCCTACCAATACTGACTTGCTTGCTGCAGCTAAAACATATCCACATGTTATCTCAATAGGTGAAATTGGGGCAGATAATATTTCATAAATGGTCCCACTAAATTTTGGAAAGTAAATTCCGAATGATGCATTTGAAACACTTTGATTTAATATTGTTAACATTATTAGACCCGGGACAAGAAAAGATGTGTAATTTACTCCATCAATATTTCCAATTTTCGAACCAATTGCAGAACCAAAAACAATAAAGTACAATGCAGTTGAAAGAACTGGTGATGCTATACTTTGAGAAACCGTTCTAAACATCCTTGACATTTCAAAATGGTATATTGCAAAAATTCCTCTTAAATTCATTTTTCTACCATATTTAAAAAAATCTCTTCAAGGTTACTTTTTTCAATTTCAATGTCATCAATTTTAACTGAAGATTTTACTAAGTCAGATAATAGACTAGCGGAAAGATCAACATTTTTTTTGGAGTTATAAATATAACTGAGTTTATTTTTATTTTTCTTTAGCTGATATTTTTTTGTAATGTACGAAATTTTATTGTGTGAGCTATTTATTGTAATAATAATTTTTTTTTCACCTAATTTATCTATCAATTTCTTTTTATTTTCAGTTATTACAATTTCTCCGTTGTTGATTATTCCAATTCTATCTGCAATATTCTCAGCTTCTTCAATATAATGGGTTGTAAGAAAAATGGTCACTCCATTTTTTTTTAGTTTATTTAAAAAATTCCATAGAGTTTTTCTAAGATTGACGTCTACGCCTGCAGTTGGTTCGTCTAAAAAAAGAATTTTTGGTTCATGTGACAATGCCTTTGCAATCATAACTCTTCTTTTCATGCCCCCAGAGAGAGTTCTAATTTGATTGTTTTTTTTTGTAACTAAATTTAAACTTTTTAGAATAAAACTTAAATATTCATCAGAAGGAACTTTATTAAATAAACCTCTACTGAATTTAAGCGTATTAATTACTTTTTCAAATGAGTCAGTGGCTATCTCTTGTGGAACTAATCCAATTTTAGATCGTGTGAATTTGTAATCAAGAATATTGTCTTTTCCAAATATAGTAACCTTACCACTAGTTTTTTTTGAAATACCACAAATTATGTTTATTAATGTTGATTTTCCTGCTCCATTTGGACCTAATAAAGCAAAAATTTCACCACTTCTAACAGAAAGGTTTATATTTTTTAAAGCTTTTAATCCATTTTCATAGGACTTATTTAAATTTTTAATATCAATAACGATCATTTAATAAAACCTTAAAAGGTTTGTTAGTTTTAATGTACTCATAATGATAAGTTTGGATTCTCTTCTACGACTTTTCAATGATAAAAGATCTATTACCTTCAAAAATCTCAACTTTAATATTAGAATTTGATTTCAATTTATTTATTACTAGTTCTTTCGATTTTTCTGCTGATTCTTTGGAATCAAATTTATTTATTACTATACTGTGAAGATCTGTTATTCGAACAACTTCTATTGACAAAATACCTGGTAAGACATCGATTAATTCATATTTAGCCAGTGCATTCATTGCATCTGCTTCAATCTTTGAAGAAAACTTAATATTAACAACTCTTATAAACACTATAACTTTAACTAATTGTAAGTGTTTATTTATTATACCAATTTAATAGCAAGAACTGTAGTTACTAAAGTATACATCAGTAGACTTAAAATAATGAGAACTACTTGATTTGCCTTAAAGTAATTTTCTTTTGTCATTTCTTTTACCTGATACATTAAATTTGGCCAAGAATAAGAAACAAAATCACCTTGAGACATGATATTAATGAGTTTCCCAGATTTATCTACAACAGGTACATGTCTAAATCTCTCGTTTGACATCTGTCTCAACCATATTACCATTTCATCGTCTTTGTCAGCAACTTTTACAGGGGAAGTCATTATATCTTTGAGCTTTGTCGTTTTGGGATTCATAGATTTGAATAAAAGTTTTTTCATAAGGTCTCTTTCAGTCACTATTCCCCTTACTTTGCTTTGCTTATCTGTTATAACAACAGACCCAAAATTATCTTTTGTCATCGCTTTTACAGCATCGATAACCTTATCATTTTCAAAAAATGTAATTGGCGGTTTTTTACTCTTAAATTCTGGTCTTTCAGATATCTTCATAAATTCTCCAATATTTAAAAATTAAATTCTAATGTGATTTTGTATCAAACTTAAAGAGTATTTGCAATTCTATAACTTTTTTCTGCAAAAAAGTGTTGATAATAATTTTAAAAAACAAAAATGTGATAATAACAAGAGAGAAGAATTTTCAAAATGAAATTAACTATTCCAGATTTTTTAATACCCTCTTTTAGAACAAATCATGCTGGTGAAACGGGTGCGGTATTTATATACAAAGCAATTCTAATGGTTTCTCGAGACAGTGAAGTCATAGATTTTTCTAAAAGTCATCTAAAAACAGAATCTGAACATTTAAGAATGATCGAAGAAATCCTTGAAAAAAAACACAGAAGTAAATTAATTCCCTTGTGGAAGATTGCAGGGTTTTTGACAGGTTTTATACCAGCTCTTTTTGGCAAAAACTTTATATTTGCTACTATATATTACGTTGAAAGTTTTGTTGAAAAACATTACGAGCAGCAAATTAAATCTTTAGGTTCAATAAAAAAGTACACACATATAAAAAGATTTATAAAAAAACTACAAGATGACGAAGTTTCTCATAAAAACGAGGCAAGATTTTCTGCCAAAAAATTTTCTACACTACAAGTTCTCTGGGGAAGGATAGTAGATTCAGGGTCATCATTTGCTGTAAAGCTTTCAAAAAAAATTTAATTATTTTTTAGTTTTAAAAGGTCTTATTCTTTTTGGAAAACACGTTTTACAGATTGCACAAATAAGACCTTTGCAACCTCTAGCCGTACAGTGTTCTCTTCCATAAAATATTATTTGGAGGTGAAGTTTATTCCAGTTACTTTTAGGAAAAAGCCTCTTTAGATCTTTTTCTGTTTGATTAACACTTCTTCCGTTTGTGAGCCCCCATCTTTGTGCTAATCTGTGTATGTGAGTGTCGACCGGAAATGCTGGATGCCCAAATCCCTGAGAAATTACAACACTTGCAGTTTTGTGCCCTACGCCTGGCAGTTTTTCTAATTCGTCAATGTTTTCTGGAACTTTTCCTTGAAAATTTTTTACAAGTATCTTTGATAACTCTGATATAGCCTTTGATTTTTTGGGAGCTAATCCGCAAGGTCTTATAATATTATAAATCAAATCAGTATTTAATTTAGCCATACTAAAAGCATTATTTGCCTTTTTAAATAATTCTGGAGTAATCTTATTAACTCTTTCATCTGTACATTGCGCGCTTAATAAAACAGCTATTAATAATTGAAAATTGTTTTTGTGGTTCAGTGGAACCGGAGTTTTTGGGTAAAGTGAATCTAAAGTCTGTATTATGAATTCTACTCTTTGTTTTTTATTCATTATTTAATTGATATTAAAACTTTTTATTAAGTTGAAAATAAATTTTTCACAAAGAAGATTCATTTTATGAAAATCATTTGCATATTTTTTTTTTATAATTCTCAATGGATTGGATCCAAATATTTTTTCTAGAGTTATTTTAAAAGTTTTTTCTTTAAGCCATTTTTCAATGGTATGAAGATCTACCTCAAAATGAAATTGTAGTCCATATGCGTGACTCTTGTATCTGAATAGTTGATTTTCAGTGCAACTCGAAGTGGCGAGATTTTCAATATTTGAATTTATTAAAGAACATACTTCGTAACTATGCCATTGAAAAACTGATGTTTTTTTGGGAAAAAAATTTAAATTTTTATCTTTGTATATTGTTTTTTTTGTATTTATGTTAAAAAAACCTACCTCACTAAATTTTGACTTTTGGACTTGTCCCCCTAGTACTTCTCCTAACAGTTGGCAACCAAGGCAAATACCTACAAAAGGTTTCTCTAAATTAATTACAAATTCTTTGATTGCATTTTTTTCTTTTACAATCCATGGGTATTGTTTTATCATCCAAGTATCCATTGGTCCTCCTAAAGAAATCATTAAAGAAAATTGCGATAAATTTTTAGGGATATCTTCATTCTCAAAAAGTCTAATTTTTTTAATAACTAAATTTTTTTTTAATAAATATTCTTCAATTTTTTCCAAATCTTCATTTTGAACATGCTGAAATACAATTACTTTTTTCATTTAAGATAATTATATTACAAAAAAAAGTTTTTCTAATTGATTATAAAACTTTCTTAAATATTATTTTGTCATGAGATTTATATTCAAATTCTTAATTTTATTTTTTGTATTTGAAAGTCAATGCTACGCAACATCAACTTCTTTTGAGCAAAATATTATTTTTAACAATAATAATCGATCTTTCAAAATGAAAGCTAATAAATCAATAAGTAATTTTAATACTTTGGCAGTAACTGGTTCAATAAGTATTATTGTTGAAAAATTATATCACGCTGGATTTCTGTCTCCTTTTGGATTAATTCCTCATAATATTAAAAATTTATCACCTATGGTTTTTAATAGTAAATCTCAACTGGAATTATTTAATATTAATCCAATGTGTTATGATTCATATTTAAATGATAAACTTATAAATTCTGAATTTGAACATACCCTTTTCGATAGTGAAGTAATTAAAAAGTGTAACTTAATAATTGAAGAAAATAACTTTAAATCAATTGATAATCTAATAAGCAGATATTTTTAATTTTTTTATTAAGAGTTTATCACACCCATTAATTATTACTTGAATTTATTGATAAAGTTTCATATAAAAAATTGAAATTAATAGACTTATGAGTGAAATTTTAGAAATCAGAGATGGTTGTCAGACCCCATTAGAACTTCTTACAAGTCAAACATTTAATAAATACTTAAATATTTATAAACAAAAGTTTTTATCTGAGCTCAAATCTCGAGAGCAGTCCGAACAAAAAGATGAAATCATTCATAAGAGTGACTTTGTTGAAAAAGTCAACCCAGACATATTTATCGAAATCTTTAAATCTGAAAATATTTCTGACGCAAAACTATCAATTTACAAAGAGTACATAAGATTTTTAGAAGGATTATTTCATCACTTTAGAAAAAAGTCTTACACAAGACATATCAAGCAACATAATGAAATATTATCTTCTAATGAGAGTGCTGAATCAATAAAAGATAGAATTAGTAAAAGAGCGAGTGAATTAAATGATCTTATTTTAGAAACTAGGAGAATTTTTTTATCTAAAGTGGATATGGGAATTGGTGTGAGAAGAAGTCAAGGTCTAGAATGCCAACCAAATGTGACATGTGGTGAGATTACGGGAGATAATATTGAATTACCCAAATCTTATACAAATTTAAATAAGGTTCCTTTAACTACTCATGCTGATATGAGAACAGGTGTTCACTATACTACACATGCGAACAAAAGGGCATTTCCGTTTTTTGCCTTAAATAAAAACCCTTATAAAGATAATTTATTTAATTCAAAAGATTACGTTGCAATTCCTTTCGAGGTTGGTGGTTGGAACATCATTGCATACATTCACAAATCTAGAGGTTGCATTGAGTTAGAACCCGGTCTTTTAAATCTATTTCCATTTTCAAAGGTAAGAAAACTGGTTAATAAAAAACCAGATGGTATCTTCATTTTTGGTTGCCCACATTCTACGATGGATGATTTGGGGTATTATTACGATAAGGATAATAACCTTTTGGTGGGGTTGATACCAAACATTGATGACTGCAAGTATTTTGGATACGGAAAAAAACCAATTTTAACATTACATAACGTTTTATGCATATTAAACGATCACTTACCACTTCATTGCGGTTGCACACGTTATTTAGTCAAATTTGATTCCAAAACTAATGAGCCTTATATTTCAGATTCTTTTATTAAAGCAGATGATATGGGAAGAGCTTCATTATTTAATAAATCAGAGAATAATTCATCAGACTTCAAGGAAGGAGTACCTTATTTTTTTGGTACTGAAACAGGAGCATTTGCATGTTTGGATGGATTTAGCGAACATACAAAAATGCAGATGGAAGGCAGAGAAATAGGATATAATAAACACGCTGGAACTAATGCTCGACAAATTGTTCCAGTTACTGATTATACTGAAGTTTCAAATGGGTCAGAGTTAGATATATTACTTTATTTAAATAATTATGATTTAATAGAGCCTGGAAAATCATGCATGGATGTTGAGATGAATGTCGAAGAAGCTCTCGAACATTTTAGAAAAGGAGCAAGGGTTGCAGCAGGAAGTACTCAAACGCATAGAGGAAAAATTGAAATAAGCTATTGGGCAAACCCATTCCCATTGTTGAAAGATGAAAACTGGGTAGACTTACCTGAACATATTGATTTATCAAAAAAATTCTCAGATATCGAGAAGAAGTTTTTCGATATTATAAAACAAAGAGTTGAATCTGGAAAAATGAAAATTGGAGTAGCGCATAGCATGCTTATGGCTGGCGTTTACGCAAAAAATACGGACAAAAGGCTCATTGAATGCGGTTTTAACAACAGAGAGTTAGTAGAGCACGAGGGGCCAGAAAGAGCTGCTAAAGATATGATTAATCTAATAAAAACAACAGCAATTGATAAAGTGGGAAAACTTAGAAAAAAAGTCGATGAAATAAGTATCACTGTTGCCACAGTAGGTGATAGTAGAACAGGTAAATCCGAAATGTCAGAAAAAATGGAGGAGGTTTTAAGCATGAAAGGTGCAAATTAGACTTATACTTTTAATTTTTTTTGTGATTTCTTTTATTACAGAAGAATATTTCTTTTTCATCTTATGATTTTTGCATTTCAGGTTAACCCATCTCACTTCTAGCTAATATTACCTTATAGCAATGAGTTGAAATTTCCCAAGGATTGAAATATCAAGTGTTCCAAAAAGCTTTGTAATTTAGAGATAAACTAACTAAGATTACTTTTTTTATTCGAGACCATTAGAAAGTACAGTTATTGAAGCTCAAGAATGATAAATTATTGTTCTTGTATCAAAAGATCAAATAAATAAGAATGATTCTTATTTTTAAATATCTTGATTAAAGGATACGAAAAAATGGTAAAAAAAATTAAGATCGAAGCAATAATTGAGATTAAAGACGAATCTCACATAGATAATGCTTTGCTTAGACGGACTTTGACTCCTATTGGAGAAATTGAGTCATGTAATATTATTAGCCAATTTAGTGAAAATTTTAATGATAGAAAAGAAGAAAACATCTCGTCAGTGGATAAAAGTGTATCTGAAGTTGAACATTTTATTAATGATGCAAATAAAATTTATTTCGGCACCCTGTCAATTGAGGAGAGAAAATATGTAGCGGCATCAATTTTAAAATCTTCATCAATTACTAGTCTCAAGGATAATGCTAATTTTAAAGATAATTTTTTTCAAACACTAACTAAAAAGTTTGAAATCGATTCAGAATACGTAAACACATTACTAGATCAAGAAAAAGATCCTGACGTTTTAGAAACATTAAAAAGTAAGTTTTTAGAAGGTGACTTAATTCAAATGTTTACTTTTATCTGGGAAAAGATTTTATCAGTTGGAGAGGAAGATGATTTTGAGATTGATCTTATTGAAAATAGTGCTGAAAAATTTGGATTAGAGAAACAAAGCATTAACGACACAAAAAAAATTGGAAATGAAAGGGCTAAAATTATAAAGGCTATTAGTGCTATTGAAGCTGGAAAGGTCGCATATAACAAACTTAAAGCTTTTGAAAAAACAGTTTTGCTTTCTTTGATGTTAACGGAGTGTTCAAGAATTGATGGCAAAATCTCTTCTGATGACCTTGCTTTATTGAAAAATATATTTAGCGATCAATTTAATATTTCAAGCAATGTGATGACTGCTATTATTGAAAAAAAATTTAACTATTCAATAACAAAGAAGGTTGAACAAGTTGAAGTGTATAGAGAAAAATATGAGTTAGTTGAATTTCTTTGGGAAAAAATATTATCTAGCGAATCAGAAATTAACGACAACGAGATGACGTTAATAAGGAAATGGGTAAGAAGACTTGACATATCAGACGTTGAGTCTGAGGGAGCTAGGAAAGACGTAGAAGCAAATCTTAATCCATAAATTTTATAAAGATTAAGAGCTAAAAAAGATTTTCGATCTGTTGATTTGAATTGTATTGTTATTTGACATTATTGAATCTCTTCTTTTATGAATTTCAACTCTATTTTCAGCCAAGTCGTTCGAATTATTTTTTGATTTTTCAACAAGTTTGTGCATGGCATCTTTATTTTGTTTTTCATTGTTTTCTAACATATGCATAGTTTCTTTATTTTGTTTTCTTACTAACTCATTTGATTCGTCAGTAATTTTTGATTCATCAATTTTTTTCTCTAAAAGTTCCTTATTTCTATTAATTTGGGTCTTATTGAATTCGAATATTAATTTATTTGTTTCCATTATTTTCGTATTAATTTCAATTAGTTTTGAATTTATTTCTGCCATTTCATTGCTGATTTCTAAATTGGCAGAATTAACTTTTGATTGATGCCTCATGAAGTCAAGCTTTGCTTTATTTTTTTCAACGTCAATAAACTCCTCTTGTAATTCTCCCTTCACTTCAATTTTTGAAATTATAGATTTTCTATTCTCGTAGATTTCATTTGTGTTCATCAAAGTCAGATTTCTGTTACCAGCATAAGCCGCTGAGTAATTATTTAAGATCATGGCCCTATTTTCCTCAATTAGGAGTCTTGATTCTAGAATTAGTTTTTTATTTGAGTTAATATCAGATTCAATTCCAAAAATTCTTTTTTGATTGTTTTTTTTTTCAGCACTCACGTTGTTTACCATTAGCATCTCCGTCAATTATAATTTAAGTATCAACTTAATTGGTTTATACGATACATGATTTTTAACTAAAATCTAAACAAAATCATTTATTAACTATTTACAATAGTAAAAAAAAATAGGATTAATAAAACTATAAGAAACAAAATAAGAACTTTTTTACTTTCAGAATTATTGGTTTCACCTTTTATTATTTTTTTATAAAATTTCATTTCTTCTGATAAATAATTCTGTAAATCAGGAAATTGTTTGAAAAAAGTTTTGATTATTCTGTCTTCACTTTTTGAACCTAAAACTTTAATGAGTTTATTTAAGTATATAGCATTTTTCCTAAATCCATTCTCGATAAGTATTTTTGAAAACAATTTTATTTTTGTTGATGTACCAAACTTTCTCTCTAGAAATGCATTGATAAATCTTTCTGTAATTATTTCAAATTTATAAAATTCTTTTGTTTCTAGCAAATAGAATTGAAATTGAAAACTTAGCTTCTGACTATATTTTGACAATTTCTTTTTCTTTATTTCGAGTTCTGGATAAACTAATAATGCTATTTCCCAATCTTCATCAACATATTTTTTATTAAATATATCTTTATCTTCGAACTCTTGGTCTGAATAATCAAATGATTTATTAATGTGATAATTTTTCAGTTTTTCATCATAAACTTTTTTTTTTGATTCATTACTTAGAGTTTCATATGACTCATTTATTTCACGGATCTTTCGACTCAAACTTTTTTTATCTCCATTATAAACATCTGGATGATAAAGTTTAACTAATGCTTTATATGCTGCCTCGATAAGTTGTTTCTCTGGAGATGATTCAAAAGAAAGACCTAAAATATGATAATAATTTTTCATTATGATAATAAATTAAATTAAAATTAATAAATCATGAATATTAATTTTAGATTTTTGAGAAATTATATTTAGCATGAGATAAGTTTTAGTCATAATGTTGGGAAAATTAAATATGGCAAATTAAAATTTGAAAGTGGTAGATGATTAAAAATTATTGCTAAGTTTAATTAAAATGTAATTTGTAATTATTGTAGGTAAATTTTGTTAATTAAGTAAGCCTTCTTTTTCAAACTTTTTAAAATACTCGTGCCCAAGAATACTTTTTATTTTTTCTAATGTGAGCTTTCTTATGATTCCCTCATTCTCCTCGAACATTTTTTGGCAATTATTTGAAGTTTTTCTTGCAATCGCAAGGTCAATAAACTCATTTTCGACTGCATGCTTTGATCTGATAACTGGGTCCATTTTAGCTTTACTGCATTTTGAAAGAGTTTTATTTTTTTTTGTTTCAATATCATCAACTAGAGTCATCAAATCGTTGTATGAAAAATCAGGTTGAAATACTTCAATAAATTGTCCGTTAGTTTCAAAGTTTAAATTTAGCTGCTTAACTTCATCTTCAATGGCTGAAAGATAATCATCATTATAAATTAAAATTTTGATTTTTTTATTAGCTAACTCTTTAGTTATATTCGCAACTTCACTTATCCATCTCGTTCTGTTGTTGACATTGACTCTTATTGATTTTATTTGTTTGAGAACAATATCGATTTTATGAATATCCTTTATTAAATTCTTATATTCTTCTACAAGGTTATCTAAAAGATTTTTTGCTTGAATGGAATAATTTTCATCCACTTTTATCACACCCCCCTAGATAGTTATTATAATACATTTTGGCATATTTCTATATATGTATTATTATTTTTTACTCAATTATTATTTTTCCAACCATTCCCATTTCTGAATGTTTTTTATAAGTTTGTAAATCTTTTACAGAACAATTTAAATCAT
>CACBON010000012.1 GCA_902540805.1 uncultured Alphaproteobacteria bacterium
TTTTGAAAATTTTTCAATATTTTCTTCTCTTGCTAAATAAACTTTGTCCCTTGTATGGAGACCAGATACCCATCTCCATGACAATGTATTGGACGCAGCATCAGCGTCTAATAGATTTTTATAAAAAAAATCTGCTCCTAGTTCCCATGGAAGGTTTAATGTGAAGATCCATATACTCGCAAACCACATTCTTGAATGATTATGAAGATATCCGGTTTTAGTTAACTCGTTTGACCAAAAATCAAAGCACTCTATTCCTGTTCTAGAGTTTACAGCTTTTTCATAATCTTTCTCTATATTTGAACCATTGAGGTCTTTTTTTAAGGTATTTAAATTATCTATATAATCATTCCAAACTTCAGGTCTACTTTCTAACCAACCTTTCCAGTAGGTTCTCCAGAAAACTTCTTGAATAAATTTTTCAATTAATTGAAAATTGTATTTTTTTAAACAAGATGTGATTACTTCTCTTTCATGAAGTATTCTTCTTTTTATAAAAGGTGACAAAGAGGATACATTACTTCTGTTTTCAGGACCATTGTCGAAGTTTCTGTGTTTAGAATAGTCTTTTAATCCATTCTCGATAAATTCATCTAGTTTTGATTTAGCAGATTGATAACTTGGAGGAATCATTTTGAAAAAAGGCAGCATAAAACTGCCTTTTAATTTAGTTTGATTTGGTTTCTTTAGTAGTTTCTGTAGTTTCGTCGCTTGTTTCTTTAATTTCTTTATGACCTCCACTACAATGTGCAGCTTCGGAATAATTAGAGAAAAGAAGTGTTGAAATACAAAAAGATAATGCTATCAAAAATTTATTCATGGTTAACTCCTTTTTATTCATATAATTTGTAATTAATTTCTCAAAATCAACCTATTTTGTGGAAGCTGAGTCATTTTTTTTTATTTGCATTTTTTTAAACTTGTCAAAAACTTTATCTTTATTCACTAACATTCCAATTGTCGCACCAGTTATGAAGGCTCCAGCAGTTAATGCCCCTGTAACAAAAGCTGATTTTATTGCAAAGTTTATTAATTTCATACTAATCCTATTCTATATTTTATATATTACTGTAATCTAATTCTTATACGATTTTATTAACAAATTTTAATGAAAAAAAAAATACTTTTCAAATATTATAATTTTTTATTACAAGATACTTATAACAGAACAATAAAGCATAACGGATTCACACCTTGTGGAGTATGCTGGAATAATAAAAAATCACAGTATATTAGGTTTGATATTTTAACTTCTCTACTAAAAAAGTTTTCATTCAATACTGGACTTAAGATCGCTGACGTAGGTTGCGGTTACGCGGAATTGCTTAATTATCTCATTGAAAAGAACATAATATTTGAATATGAGGGTTATGACATTAATAAACAAATGATAAACTACTGCAAAAATAAATTCTTTAATTTCAATTTTTATTTAAATAATTCCCCAATAAATTATTGTGACGTTTCTATAATGTCTGGAACATATAATTATGCTGTAACGGATAATATCGAATCATGGGAAAGTTATGTTATTCATAATCTTTCAGAATGCCTTAAAAAAAGTAGATTAGGCATAGCTTTCAATCTTCAATTTGAAAAAAAAAGAAACATAAGAAATAATATTTATTATACGAATGTTCAGTATATGTTCGGTTTGCTAAAACGTAAGTTCATAAAAATTGAAAAGTATTATTCATACGCATCTTCAAAAGATATTTACTTTTTAATCTATAAAAATTGAAATTTATTTTGTCTCAATGCTTCATAGATGACTATGGCAACTGAATTTGCAAGATTCAAACTTCTACTTCCATAAATCATTGGAATTGAAATTTTCTTTGAATTCTCAAATTCTTTTAAAATTTTTTTTGGAATACCCTTTGATTCCGACCCAAAAATGAAACAATCATTTTTAAAGTATTTTTTTTCTGTAAAAGTCTTTTCCCCATATTTGGTGACTATAAAATACCTTTTAAATAGGCCTTTATTAATGAAATCAAAAATATTTTCATGAACAGATATTTTTACATTTTTAATGTAATCCATGCCAGCTCTTCTCAAAGACTTTTCGTTTAAGCTGAATCCCATTGGTTTTATTAGGTGAAGACAACAACCAGTATTCGCGCAAAGTCGAATAATATTACCAGTATTAGGAGGAATTTCTGGATTAAAAAGAACAACTCCAAATAAATGCATTATTTAAATTATAATGGGATGATCTAAACTAGAAAGTTTTTTAATACTTTTTTGTAATTAGATTCAGAGTTAAACCATTGAATGAGATTGCCTCCTGTGAAACCTGTCATTTTTACGTCAATAAACCATTGCTTTACGTCAACATCCCATCCATAAAAAACGTCAAGTTGGACACTTTTTTTATTAACAGATTTAAAGTTTCTAGGCATACATGATAAATAGTTATTTTAAAGTTAACTGCAATGGAGATTTTGCAAGTTTTAGACCAGAATTTAAATTGAATAAGATTTTTTTCTAATAATTAACTGTTGAGGCAATCTTATCGGTAAATATTATCAAATATTTATTAATAAGTTCCTTTGAATTTGATTTGTTTATTTGTTTGAATTGTTTTATTAACTCTTTATCCCTCTCCATGTCGTTATTTTTTGTTGTGAGAAGTGAGTCACCGTAAAATATTGAATTGGCTCCAGACAAAAGGCAAAGCATTTGAGTTTCATTTGATAGATATTTTCTTCCTGCTGACAATCTTATTCTAGATTTTGGCATTATAATTCTTGCTGTCGCAATCATAATTATCATTTCCTCTGGTTCAACTATTTTCTGATTTTGTAGAGGTGTCCCTTCAACAGGAACTAACGCATTAATTGGAACACTCTCAGGTTGAGGTTCTAAATTTGCCAATACTCTCAGCATTTCAGCTCTATCATTCCATGATTCACCCATTCCAATTATTCCCCCTGAACAAACACTAATTCCTGCCATACGAGCATTCTGAATGGTTTCTAACCTTTCGTCAAAAGTTCGTGTCGTAATAATTTTTTTATAATAATCTGGTGAGGTATCGATATTGTGATTATATGCATCAAGTCCTGCATCTTTAAGTCTTTCTGCTTGATCTTTCGTAATTGAGCCTAACGTAACACATGCTTCAAGATCAAGTGATTTGACTTTCTTTATCATTTCTATAACTGTATCAAGATCTTTTCCGTCTCTTAACTTTTTCCATGCAGCCCCCATACAAAATCTATTTGCTCCATTTTTCTTAGCTAACTTCGCAGCTTTTATCACTTCGGAAACATCTATAAGATTCTCTTTTTTTAAATTTACATTGTAATGAGCTGACTGAGGACAATACTTACAGTCCTCGGGACAACTTCCTGTTTTAATTGAAATTAAAGATGCTAGTTGAACATCTCCATTTTCAAAGTTTTCTTTATGTATTTCTTGTGCTTTAAAAATAAGTTCGTTTAAAGGGAGTGAAAAAAGATTGTTGATTTGCTCAGAGGTAATTTTATTCATTTTAATTTGATTCATAGTTGGGAAGAAACATTTCACCAGTACAAAAAAGATACTCTAACCTTACTTTCGAATCAATAGGTCCTTTAATTTGATAAGAAGATTCATCAATAAAAATATTTCCACCACCTATTAAAATTTCCTGAAAGAAGAAAGACATCGAATCCTGATTTGTTTCTCCAGACATAAAAAAATTTGGTTCAGACTTGATTTTTTGAGTAACAATTTTGCTTAGTTCTAAGGAAGCTGTAATAATATTTGCTTTCTCCACTTGATTTTTTGATACAATTTTGAATTGAGTTAAAGTATTATTTCCTTCTGTTTTTTTTACATAGACCATTGCTTCAGTTAAAAATTCATTATGATTAAAAACGAAACTTAAACCACACTCTTCAGGAACATTATTATCCAATTTGATAATTGAATTAACTTTAACTGCAGCTAATGCTATTTTAAAAGAAAATACAGAAATCACAAAAGTTAAGCAAAATTTTTTCATATGAACCAGCCGAATTTATACACAATAAACCAAATCAAAGAATCTGAAAATCTTTATATAAAAAAAAATTCATTAAACAAGTTATTTGACAATGCAACAACAAAAATAATCACTTTCATAAAAAAAAATTATAAAAAAAAGAAAATTCTATTTGTTTGCGGTCCGGGAAATAATGGAATGGATGGAAAGTTAACATATAACAAAATATCAGAGAAATATCATGTAAGTATTTTTACATTTGATAGCAACGATAAGATAAACCTTAATAAATTTAAAAACTTAATTCAAAATTCGGAAATAATTTTTGATTGTATTTTTGGCACAGGATTAAATAAAAAAATCTCTGGAAACAACAAAAAAATCATAGAATTAATTAATAAATCAAATAAAAAAATAGTTGCAGTAGATATTCCTAGTGGTTTGCATGGTGATTCAGGTGAAAGAATGGGCACATGCATTGTCGCTGACACAACGCTAGCAATGGGTTTTCTAAAACCAGGGTATTTTTTGCATCCTGCCAAAGAATTTATAGGGAAACTAGAATTACTTGATTTAGGTCTACCTGTTCCAAATTTTAAACCAAATATTAAACTAGTTAATAAAAAAAATATTAATAATATTCCTTCTCATAACTCTAACATTAACAAATACGATAAAGGTCATGTTTTGATTATAGGAGGAGAAATGGCTGGTGCCTCAAGACTAGTTGCATACTCTTCAAGAAAAACTGGATGCGGACTTTCAACAATTTCTGTTGAAGAAAAGAATTTGAAATTTTACTCTCAAACTGAACCTGGGACAATCATCAAAATTTTTAACAATTCTGATTTAATCAACAAGGATGTTTTAGTAATAGGTCCGGGGTTAGGAAAAAGTTTCAAAATAAAAAAATTACTAGAAATTATAGATTTATTTCATGGACCCAAAATTTTAGATGCAGATGCGATAAGTATATTTGAAAATAAAAAAAAACAATTTTCAAAATTCTTAATGAAACAAAAAAACGTTATTTTGACTCCTCACACTGGTGAGTTTAAAAGAGTGTTTAATTATTCTAATAAATTATCAAAATTAAATAATTGCCTTGAAGCATCTAAACTGATTGGTAATTGTGTATTACTGAAAGGTAATGACTCTGTTATTGCATTTCCAAATGAAAATATATGGATTAATAATTTGGCAAATCAAAATTTAGCAACTGCTGGATCAGGTGATGTTTTATGTGGAATTATTGCTGGACTTCTAGCGCAAAAAATGACAATAGAAGATGCGATGCCTGCATCATTGTTGATTCAAAGTAAAATTTCAAAAAATAAAAAAAATGTTGTTGTAGAGGATTTTTTAAGTGAAATTCCAATTGCTATAAATTCTTTAAAAAAAAATAATTGATTTACGTTCAATAATGTTGTTTTTTATTTAGAACTATAAGCGGGCGTGGCGGAATTGGTAGACGCGCTAGATTTAGGTTCTAGTGACTTATGTCGTGTGGGTTCAAGTCCCTCCGCCCGTACCAAAAATTATGGATATTAAAGAATTAAAAAATACTGATAAGCTCTCAGTTGAGTGGTTAGTCACAATACCTTCTTCAAAAATTAACATTGAACTAGATAAAAAATATTTTGAGTTAATGAGCAAAGTAAATTTACCTGGTTTCAGACCTGGAAAAGTTCCTAAAACTATAATAAAAAAAAGATTTGGACAGAATGTTGTTTCTGAGGTTTTAGATAAAATTATAAATGAAACTCTAACTAATGTTGTAAAAGAAAAAAAACTTAAACCATCGGTTCAACCAAAAGTCGAGATAAAAAAATATGAAGAGGGAAATGAACTTCAATTTAGTGCAAGTTTTCAATTAATGCCAGATATTCCAGATTTTGATTTAAAAAAAATTATCGTTGAAAAATCAAAGTTAAAGATATCAGATAAAGACATTGACAACACGCTTTCTCAGATTGCCGACAAACATGAACGATTTACCCCTCTAAAAACAAAGAGAAAAACTAAAACCGGCGATTTGGTGTTGTTTGATTACGAAGGAAAAATAGATAAAAAAAGGTTCAATGGAAGTTCCGGTAAAGACGAAACAGTTGTATTGGGATCAAATAAATACATACCCGGTTATGAAGATCAGATGATCAATTTAGGAATAGGAGAACACAAAACTATTAAGGTTGTTTTTCCAGCCGATTACAGAGAAAAAAAAATTGCAGGAAAAAAAGCTGAATTTTCCCTTGAAATTAAGGATATTCAGGAAAGAGTCAAAAAAATTGAAATTGATGATAAACTAGCTGAGGAGTTAGGAGAAAAAAATTTGGATGAGTTGAAAAAAAAAATTGAAGAAAATATGAACAAAGATTTTGAAAATCTATCTCTTTTAAAAATGAGAAGAGAGGCAACTGAAAAAATTCTTAAAAATTTTGAATTTCAAATTCCTTCTAAAATGATCGATGAAGAATTCAATTTTTTAAAGTCTCAAGCAGAGAAAAAAGATCAAAAAGAATCTGAGATTAAAAAACTTGCCAATAGAAGAGTTAAATTGGGTTTAATAATAAATTCAGTTGCTGAAAAAAATGAAATAAAGATAACTGACTCTGATTTAACTCAAGCGGTAGTCGGTGAAGCAAGCAAGTACCCTGGACAAGAAAAACAAGTTGTTGAATTTTATAAAAACAATCCAAAACTTATGAATAACCTTAGAGGTGTTGCTTTGGAAGAAAAAGTTATGAAGTTTATTGTAAATAGTTGTGAAAAAAAAGAAAATGAGTGTACTATTGACGAACTCTTTAAATCCGATTTCTTACAGAATGAGAAGAAAATGATTTCAAATAAAAAAAAGGAGAAAAAATAATGAGTTCATTAATTCCAATGGTTGTTGAGCAAACAAATAGAGGAGAGAGATCATATGATATTTTTTCTAGACTATTGAAAGAAAGAATAATTTTTCTTACTGGTGAAGTTAATGATGCCGTATCAAGTGTTATTTGTGCCCAATTTCTTTTTCTAGAATCAGAGGATCCAAAGAAAGATATATTCTTGTATATTAACTCACCAGGTGGCGTCGTATCCTCTGGCTTAGCAATATATGATACTATGCAATATATCAGACCAGATGTATCCACCCTTTGTATTGGTCAAGCCGCAAGTATGGGTTCTCTTCTATTAACTGCTGGTACTAAAGGAAAAAGATATTGTTTACCTCATTCTAGAATTATGACACATCAACCTTCTGGAGGTGTTCAGGGTCAAGCATCTGACATTGAAATTCATGCAAAAGAAATTGTAAATTTAAAAAAAAGTTTAAATAAAATTTATGAAATACACACTGGCCAACAACTTAATACGATTGAAAAGATGATGGATAGGGACAATTTTATGAACGCAGATGATGCAAAAAAGTTTGGAATTGTTGATAAAGTTGTATCAGAGAGACCAGATTTAAAAAAAAAATAAAAATTTAATTTTGGAATAAAGGTTGCAGTATTTAAAATATTTTATAATGATAGAGTAATTAATGGTTGATTCAAAAAATAATAAAAACACACTGTTTTGCAGTTTCTGTGGTAAAAGTCAGCATGAAGTTAGAAAGCTGATTGCTGGTCCAACAGTTTTTATCTGTGATGAATGTGTAGAATTATGTATGGATATCATCAGAGAAGAAAATAAAGTTGTTACTTCACCAAAAACTGGTCACGTAGAGACTCCCAAAGAACTCTATAATTTGCTTAATGATTATGTTGTTGGTCAAGACGATGCAAAAAAGATTCTTTCAGTCGCAGTTCATAATCATTACAAAAGAATCGACAACGCAACAATTAACTCAGATGTTGAACTTTCTAAATCAAATATTCTGCTGGTTGGTCCTACAGGGTCAGGTAAGACACTCGTAGCCCAAACACTCGCGAGAATAATTGATGTACCATTTACAATGGCCGATGCAACAACTCTTACCGAAGCTGGTTACGTTGGAGAGGATGTTGAAAATATAATTTTAAAGCTTCTTCAAGCTGCTGATTATAATGTTGAAAGAGCTCAAAGAGGCATTGTCTATATTGATGAAGTTGATAAAATAAGCAGAAAGTCTGATAACCCCTCGATTACTAGAGATGTATCTGGAGAAGGGGTACAACAAGCATTACTAAAAATTATGGAAGGAACAGTCGCTTCTGTTCCGCCTCAGGGTGGAAGAAAACATCCTCAACAAGATTTTTTACAAGTTGATACTACAAATATTTTATTTATTTGTGGCGGAGCGTTCGCAGGTATAGACAAAATTATCTCTAACAGAGGAGACAAATCAAGTATTGGTTTTGAAGCTGAAGTAAAAGATAAATCTGAAAAAGAAATTGGTCACATCTTAAAAAAGTTGGAAACTGAAGATTTATTAAAGTTTGGTCTGATTCCCGAATTTGTAGGAAGGCTTCCAGTTATTGCAACCTTAGATGATTTGAATGAAGAGAGTTTGGTTGAAATACTAACAAAACCTAAAAATGCACTGATTAAACAATATCAGAAACTATTTGCTTTTGAGAATGTTAAGTTAGTGTTTACTGACGATGCTCTTAATTTAATTGCGAAAAAAGCTATAGAAAGAACAACCGGTGCAAGAGGATTAAGGTCAATACTTGAAAATATATTATTAGACACTATGTATAATTTACCAGGTGTTGAAGGTGTAAATGAGATTGTTGTAAATACCGAGGTAATAGAAAAAAATTCAAAACCCTTATATATATATGACAAATCTAACAAAGTAATTAACAAAAAAGCTTAATGACCAATTATAAAGATCCTTTTTGCGTACTCCCACTAAGAGATATTGTTGTATTCCCAAACATGATAGTTCCGCTTTTCGTTGGGAGAAAAAAATCTATAAAAGCTCTGGATTATGCCGAAAAGTTTGAAAAAGAAATCTTTTTAGTCGCTCAAAAAGATGCAAATACAGACGAACCTCATTCAGCAGATATTTATACCCATGGTACTTTAGCTACTATTTTACAGTTGTTAAGACTTCCAGACGGCACAGTTAAAGTTTTAGTAGAAGGTATTGAAAGAGCAAAAATATCACATTTTTCAGACAACAAAGAATTTCTTGAATCCTACCTAGACCCCATAAATATGCCAAACGATTCCAATGATAAAGAACTTAATGCTTTATCCAGAACTGCAATCAATCAATTCGAAAACTATGTTAAGCTAAACAGAAAAGTTCCTCCTGAAATTTTAGTTACTCTTAATCAGATTTCTGATCTCAATAAGCTTGCTGATACAATGGCGGCTCATTTGAATAACAAATTATCTGAAAAGCAAGCACTTCTCGAAACAATTTCAATTAAAGATAGACTAACAAAAATAATTGAATTTATGGATGATGAAATTGGTGTTCTTCAAGTCGAAAAGAAAATTAGGGGTCGTGTTAAAAGGCAAATGGACAAGACACAAAAGGAATATTACCTTAACGAGCAAATGAAAGCTATACAGAAAGAACTGGGAGAATCAAATGATAGTAAAGATGAAATATCTGAAATTGAAGAAAAGTTAAAAAAAATCAACTTATCTGAAGAAGCTAAAGATAAAGTCAAATCAGAAATTAAAAAATTAAAAAGTATGGGTCCTATGTCAGCAGAAGCGACCGTTGTACGTAATTATTTAGATTGGATAATTTCTTTGCCATGGAACACTAACATTGAAACGGATATTAATCTCAATAAAGCCTTAAAAACTCTAGACAAAGATCACTACGGTCTTAAAAAAGTTAAGGATAGAATTATAGAATATCTAGCCGTTCAATCTAGAGTTAATAAACCTAAAGGTCCGATTTTATGTTTAGTAGGTCCACCGGGAGTTGGAAAGACATCTCTAGGTAAATCAATGGCCAAAGCCTTGGGAAGACCATTCCTTAAAGTTTCGTTAGGAGGAATAAGAGATGAATCAGAAATTAGAGGGCATAGAAGAACTTACATTGGTTCAATGCCTGGTAAAATAATTCAAAGCTTAAAAAAATCTAAGTATTCAAACCCTCTTTTTCTTCTAGATGAAGTCGATAAAATCGGTGCCGATTGGCGAGGTGACCCAGCATCTGCATTATTGGAAGTTCTTGATCCAGAGCAAAACAAGAATTTTAACGACCACTATCTTGAAGTTGACTTTGACTTGTCCAATGTAATGTTCGTAACCACCGCTAATACTTTGAACATCCCTCAACCCCTTGTTGATAGAATGGAAATAATAAGAATATCTGGTTACACTGAGAACGAAAAAATGAACATCGCTTCAAGATACTTATTACCAAAACAGTTAAACGAAAACGGCATTAAAGGAAAAGAAATTAAAATTTCTGATTCAGCTATTGAGAGTATCATAAGACATTTTACAAGAGAGTCAGGAGTGAGGTCTTTAGAAAGAGAGTTATCAAAAATAATAAGAAAAGGTCTAAAGACAATTATAATGAATAATAAGAGAGTAATTTCAGTATCTAAAAACAATATAGATAAATTTTTAGGAGTTAAAAAATTCAAGCACGGGGAAATTGAAAACAAACCTTTAGTTGGTGTTTGTACGGGACTTGCCTGGACAGAAGTTGGCGGAGAATTATTGCAAGTCGAAGCAGTTATAATGCCTGGCAAAGGTAAGGCAATATACACTGGAAAGCTTGGAGACGTGATGAAAGAATCAGTACAAGCAGCCCAAAGCTATGTCCATTCTAATGCAACAAAATTTGGAATCTCTCCTAACCTTTTTGAAAAACACGATATCCACGTTCATGTTCCTGAAGGTGCTACTCCAAAAGACGGTCCATCAGCAGGAATTGCAATGTTTACAACAATCATTTCTGCATTTACCGGAATCCCTGTTAAAAATAATATTGCGATGACAGGTGAGATAACGCTAAGAGGAAGAGTACTTCCTATAGGAGGCCTTAAAGAAAAACTTCTTGCAGCGGTTAGGGGCGGAATAAAGGAAGTTTTAATTCCAAAAGAAAATAAGAAAGATCTTGCTGAAATCGATGAAAAAGAAATATTAAACAACATTGAAATTCACTTTGTTGATAGTGCGAACGAAATATTAAAAAAAGCATTCACAACAAAAATCGTTCCTTACAAACCATCAAAAAACAAGATTGGAATCCCAGAAAAATCTGTAAATCCTAAGGAAAATACTTTAAGACATTAAAAAATGTGTTTGACTAGGTATAAAGTTTAGTTAGAATTGAGTGAAGTATTAAAATTAATGCTTTTATAAATTTTAAAAGGGGGTCTAGCGTGAATAAAAACGATCTAGTTAACAAAGTTTCAGACCATACTGGTTTAAATAAAACAGATAGCGCAAAAGCAGTGGATGCTGTCTTTGATACAATTACATCTGAACTCAAGGGTGGTGGAGATATTAGACTTGTGGGCTTTGGTACTTTTTTGGTGTCAAAAAGAAAAGCAACTACTGGAAGAAATCCACAAACTGGAGCTTCTATTAATATTCCAGCTGCTAATGTTCCAAAATTTAGACCTGGAAAAAGTTTAAAAGAATCACTCAACTAAAAATAAAATCACATCTTAATTTTTGAGATGTGATTTAACATTTACTTAAAGTTTTTAAGACCTCGATCATCTTCATTTCGTTGATTCTTCCTGTGTTCACATTTCTCGGGCTAGGATGATAACAAGCCAGTATTTTAAGTTTATTGTTTATGGAATATTCTGCGCCATGGACAAACTTATAGATCGAAGATTTAATGTTAAAAAGTTTTAAACAACTATCAAAAGCAATTTTACCTAATGCTAAGATAATTTTTGCATTTCCCAAATATGAAATTTCTTCGTTTAAATAAATTAAACATGTCTTCAACTCTTCAGCATTTGGCTTATCTTGAGGAGGTACACATTTTAGTGCAGGAGTCATATACACATTGTTAAGAGTTAGTCCGTCATTGAAATGTATTGAGTAAGGTTGATTAGATAGTTTCGCTTTATAAAGACACTTAAATAAGAAATCAGCGGACTTATCACCTGTAAAAACCCTCCCAGTTCTGTTGCCACCATGAGCTGCTGGAGCAAGACCAACAATAATAATTTTTGCATTAGGATCTCCAAATCCTATTACAGGTTTACCCCAATAATGATCATTCATAAATCTTTTAGTTTTTTTGCGTGCCACACTTTCTCTGAAACTTACTAATCTTTGGCATTTTACGCATTTGATTATTCTTTCATTAAGTGATTTTAATGATTTACACATGATTGATTCCTTAATTCTTAATTTTAATTATAATTAAATCAGTATTAAAAATTAATTGTTTTAAATTTTATTAAAATAATTTATAAACATATTGATTATGGGCGGTTAGCTCAGCTGGGAGAGCGCCACGTTTACACCGTGGATGTCGGGAGTTCGATCCTCTCACCGCCCACCAGCCTGGGGGTGTAGTTCAGTTGGTTAGAACGCCTGCCTGTCACGCAGGAGGCCGCGGGTTCGAGTCCCGTCACTCCCGCCACCCATATAATGTCCTGTTTTTAAAAACTTATTTAATGATTTATTTTAAAAATGTATAATTGAATAAATGAAAAAAACTAAATTTTTTGTACATGTATTCTTGTTTTTGTTGATAACTATGAAAGATATTTGTTCTCAAGAGGTTATTGATCTTGAAGATGCAGATAAGACTGACTTTGCTTCGCCTGGAAACATTGAAGCTGATACAGGTGATGAAGATTTATGCGAGACTTCCCCGCATTCAGAACTTTTAAATTTATTAAATGTTAAATTAAAAAAGTTCAATCCAATTCCTGAAGATAGAAGAGGGGGTGAAGTTAGAGGTGGAGGAAATCAACTTACATCAGAAGAAATAACAACTAATTCCATAAGATTTTATGCAGAACAGTTAAAAGATGTAAAACCGGTAAAGATTAGAATAGAAACTTTTACTTCACTTGGCAAAGGACCTCTAACCTCATTGATAGATAGGTCATCAAAAGTTTTTTTAAAACACCCCACAGAATGTAAATTTTTTTCTCTATATGGAGATCAGATTATAGGTTCTTATGCAATGACATTTGATAATATTTTAAGGTTATATGCAAATGCTGTTAATAAAGATAATCAAATTGCACAAGATTTTATTAGAACGCAATTAGTTCCTGCTCCAATGTCGCTGGATGAAGCAATCAGATCATTATATGATGACTATGGGTATCAACAGAACATTATTGAATCTTTATTACCAGAGGATGTTAAAAACTTATTTTTTGGTGAAAATTCACTTGTAAGCATAGCTGACGTAGCAGAATCGAAATTACTTGCCTTTTCATTGTTGGGGGGGAAAATTGATAAATTTCAAAATTATGAAATTTTTATTGTGGCCCCAAAATCTAAGAAAGGTTTGCTAGGAAGTAATGAGACAATTGTAATATCGGGGAGTGGGCAAATTTATGAGGTTCCTTTACTAAACATCCCTTTAGCCCTTAATGTTATGAGATCATTAGGGTTTAACGCAAAAATAGTATTAATTACTCATCTTCACATTAGTAACGATTCATTTTGTAGAGTTGGTGATGGTGGTTCCTGGTATCACTATAAAGGAAAAATAAAGAAAGCTGGTTGTGATTTTCTGTCGAATGCAATAATGTCATTAAGACAAAAAACACTTACACTTAGCGACGATTATGGAACATATAAATATAGTATTGATAGAGTTAATGAAATTTTAAAATAATTAACTGTGAAAATGTTTTATTATTATTATATTATTAAAAAGTATGATTATGACAGAGTATTTACCGATTTTAGTGTTTTTAATTCTTGCCTTTGGGATTTCCATTGGTGCTCTATTTTCGTCTCTAGTTATTGGCGAGAAAAATGCTTATGCTGACAAAAACTCAACATACGAATGCGGTTTTGATCCATTTGATGACTCAAGAAGCCGTTTTGAAGTTAAATTTTATCTTGTTGCCATCTTATTTATTATATTTGACTTAGAAATAATTTTTCTCTTTCCTTGGGCAATCGCTTTCAAAGAGCTAGGGTTATTTGGTTACACTTCAATGATGTTTTTCCTTTTGGTTTTAACCATAGGGTTTATCTATGAATGGATGGAAGGAGCATTAGATTGGAATTAAAAAAAGTTAACGCCAATAATTTTGATGAACTGAGTAACCAAGTCAGTTCCAACGGTTTCCTAGTCACTAAAGTCAAGGACCTCATTAATTGGGCAAGATCTGGCTCTTTATGGCCTATGAGCTTTGGCTTGGCTTGTTGCGCTGTTGAAATGATGCAGTCAGCTGCCAGTAGATATGACTTCGATAGATTTGGTATTGTTTTTAGACCAAGCCCTAGACAATCTGATGTTATGATTGTTGCTGGGACACTTACAAATAAAATGGCCCCAGCTCTTCGAAAGGTTTACGATCAAATGCCGGAACCTAGGTGGGTAATTTCAATGGGTAGTTGCGCAAATGGTGGAGGCTATTATCATTATTCATACTCTGTGGTTAGAGGTTGCGATAAAATTGTTCCCGTCGATATTTATGTTCCAGGGTGTCCTCCAACCGCTGAAGCATTACTTTACGGAATATTGCAATTACAAAAGAAAATAATGAGAGATAATAAGATTATTAGAGTATGAAGAATCTAAATGAAAAATATATAAAAGAAATTTATCAATTAATTAAAAGCCTTTTAACATTTTGTAAATGTGAACTCACAATAATTAAGGGCGAAATAAGCCTAAATTGTTCAGTTAAGGATTTAACAAAAGTTCTTTTATTTCTTAAAGATAATCCATCTTTAGGTTTGGAATGTCTCATAGATATCGCTGCTGTTGACTTTCCCGAAAGATCATTAAGATTTATGGTCGTTTATAGTTTGTTAAGTGTTTCAAAGAACTTCCGTTTGAAGGTAAAAGTTAATGTGTCTGAGGACGCTTCTTTACCTTCTGTTAACGAGATTTACTCCTGTGCCGGTTGGTGTGAGAGAGAAATATGGGATTTATTTGGTATCAGATTTAAGGATCACCCAGATCTTAGAAGATTATTAACAGATTACGATTTTCAAGGGCATCCATTACGAAAGGACTTCCCTCTAACAGGTTTCACCCAGGTAAAGTATGACAATGAACTTAGCAGAATAGTTACAGAACCTGTTAAGTTAGATCAAGCTTACAGAAATTTTGACAACCTAAGTCCATGGGAAGGAATGGGAAAATACCTTCCTGGAGACGAAAAATCCGATCATAAAAATGACTAAGAGAGAGAATTATTCACTTAATTTTGGACCCCAGCACCCAGCTGCTCATGGAGTGCTTCGTTTGGTTTTGGAGCTCGACGGGGAGGTAGTGGAAAGAGCTGATCCTCATATTGGACTCTTACATAGAGGAACAGAAAAGCTGATAGAAAACAAAACCTACATCCAAGCTTTGCCATACTTTGATAGACTTGATTATGTTTCACCAATGTGTCAGGAACATGCGTACGCTTTAGCTATTGAAAAACTTTTAGACATAGATGTTCCACTTAGAGGACAATTCATACGAGTAATTTTTTCTGAAATTACCAGAATCCTAAATCATATTTTAAATCTAACAACATTTGCATTAGATGTCGGAGCGATGACACCATTTTTATGGTTATTTGAAGAAAGAGAAGTAATGATGGAGTTTTATGAGAGAGTTTCTGGCTCAAGACTCCACTCTGCATACTTTCGTCCAGGAGGTGTCCACAGAGATTTACCAGATGGTCTAGTCGAAGATATTGAAAGGTTTTGTGATAGATTCCCAAAAAAAATTGATGATCTAGAAAAACTATTGGAAACAAACAGAATTTTTCGGCAAAGGAGTGTTGATATTGGAAAAATAAATAAAGAAGAAGCACTAAATAGGGGTTTTTCAGGACCTTGCCTTAGAGCCTCTGGCGTTGAATGGGATTTAAGAAGAAACCAGCCATACGATAATTATTCTGAATTAGATTTTAAGATACCTGTTGGAACCAACGGTGATTGTTTTGAGAGATTTCTCGTGAGAATTGAAGAAATGAGACAGTCAATAATTATTATCAAACAATGCATAAAAAAACTTCCTAATGGCCCTTCGATTTCGAACGACCCAAGAATAGTTCCCCCAAAAAGAAACCAAATGAAATCCTCAATGGAATCTTTGATTAACCACTTTAAACTATTTACTGAAGGGTTTCATGTTCCTAGAGGTGAAACCTACACATGTGTTGAGGCCCCAAAAGGCGAGTTTGGTGTTTATCTTATTTCTGATGGTACAAACAAACCGTATAGGTGCAAAATAAGAGCTCCTGGTTTTGCTTTCCTTCAAGCCACAGAGTTTTTATCTAAAGGCCACATGCTTTCCGATCTTGTTGCAATTATTGGAAGTCTTGATATCGTTTTTGGAGAAATTGACAGATGAGTACAAGTAAATTTAAAATCATTGCTGAAGAAACAATACAACCACTGGCATTCAACTTTAATAGTGAAAATCTTGCTAGAGCAAAAAAAATAATCAAAATGTATCCCAGTAACTTTAAAGAAAGCTCAATAATGCCTCTTTTATCAATAGCACAATCACAAAACCACGGCTGGCTTCCAAAAAAAGCAATTGAATATGTATCTAATTTCATAGAAGTTCCAGAAATCAAAGTACTTGAAATAGCAACATTCTATTCTATGTATAATCTTTCACCAGTCGGAAAATTTCACATCGAAGTTTGCACGACTACACCTTGTATGTTGAGAGGATCAGATTCTATGATTGATTTATGTAAAAAAAAATTTGGACTTAAAATTGGTGAAATAACTGAAGACGGTTTATTTTCCCTCGGTCGCGTTGAATGTCTTGGAGCTTGTGTTAATGCACCTGTAGTAAAAATTAATGAGAATTATTATGAGGACTTAGATTCTGAAAGCCTAAACAAGCTTCTTGATAGTCTCAAAATGAATAAAAAAGTAAAAGTAGGTCCACAATCCAAGAGAAAAGGGTCTGAACCGGTTAAGTAATTATGAAAAAAGAAAACATAATCTTTTCTAACCTTTATGGCAAACATGACGAATCAATCAAAGGTGCAATTAAAAGAGGTGACTGGAAAGATATAAAAAAAATTTTAAAATTGAATAAACAAGATCTAATTAACAAGATAAAAGATTCTGGTCTTAGAGGTAGAGGAGGTGCAGGCTTTTCTACGGGAATGAAGTGGGACTTCATGCCAAAAATATCAGGTAGACAACACTATCTTGTGATTAACGCTGATGAAGGTGAACCAGGAACTTGTAAGGACAGAGATATAATTAGAAATGAACCCCACAAGTTGGTAGAAGGATGCTTGATTTCAGGCTATGCAATTGGAGCTGACAAATGTTACATCTACATAAGAGGTGAGTTTTATAATGAAGCAAAAATTCTTCAAAAAGCAATTGACGATGCATACGAAAGAGGTTTTTTAGGTAAAAATATACAAGGACTTAAAATTAATTTTGATATATATATTCACTATGGGTCTGGCGCTTACGTTTGTGGAGAAGAAACTGCTCTGATTGAAAGTCTTGAGGGGAAAAAAGGTCAACCCAGACTAAAACCTCCCTTTCCTGCAAATGTAGGTGTTTTTGGCAAACCAACTACAGTAAACAATGTCGAAACGATAGCTGTAGTTCCAACCATAATTAGAAGAGGCCCTGAATGGTTTTCTAGCCTTGGAAGGAAAAATAATACCGGCTCTAAGATTTTTTGTATTTCAGGGAATGTAAATAGACCATGTAACGTTGAAGAAGAACTAGGAGTCCCTCTCAAATATCTTGTTCAAAAGTATGCCGGAGATGTTATAGGCGGTTGGGACAATCTGTTGGCTATAATCCCTGGTGGTTCTTCAGTACCCCTTTTGCCAAAGTCAGAATGTGAAAATGTCCTGATGGACTTTGACTCATTAAAAAATGCTGGCTCCGGATTAGGGACCGGAGGTATAATTGTCATGAACAAACAAACCGACGTAGTTAGTGCAATTGCAAGACTTGCTGAATTTTATAAACACGAATCTTGTGGTCAATGCACACCATGTAGGGAAGGAACAGGATGGCTCATGAGAGTAATGAAAAGGTTAGAAAATAATGAATGCACATTTGAAGAAGTTCAGATGCTCGAAGAAGTCACTCACCAAATTGAAGGACATACCATATGTGCGCTTGGAGATGCAGCTGCATGGCCAATTCAAGGTTTACTAAAACACTTTAAAAGGGATATTTTAAAGAGAATTCAAAAGAAAAATGTAGCATGAGATGCCAAAAATTTTTATAAATGAAAAACCCATTGAAGTAGACGAAGGTATAACCGTTCTTCAAGCTTGCGAGATCGCAGGGATAGAGATCCCACGTTTTTGTTATCATGAAAGACTGTCAATTGCAGGTAACTGTAGAATGTGTCTTGTTGAAATGGAAAACTCCACAAAACCTGTTGCATCCTGCGCGATGCCAGTTGCAGAAGGAATGAATATAAAAACAAATTCAGAAATGGTTGAAAAAGCAAGAAAAGGGGTAATGGAATTCTTACTTATTAATCATCCACTAGATTGTCCAATCTGTGATCAAGGTGGAGAATGTGATTTGCAAGATCAAGCAATGGCCTATGGAAAAGGATTCAGCAGATTCGTCGAAAAAAAAAGAGCCGTAAAAGACAAACATTTAGGACCATTAATCAAAACACACATGACGAGGTGCATTCACTGCACAAGATGTGTTCGTTTTTCAGAAGAGGTGGCTGGTAACAATCAACTAGGGACTGTTGGAAGAGGAGAAGATACAGAGATAACGAGTTATTTAGAAAAAACTATAGACTCTGAGTTGTCAGGCAATGTTATTGATCTATGCCCAGTCGGTGCCCTTACTTCAAAACCATATGCTTTTGTTGCAAGACCCTGGGAATTAAAAAAAACAAACAGTATTGATGTTTTCGATGCAGTTGGAAGTAACATAAGACTTGATTCTAAAGGGGATAAAATATTAAGGGTTCTTCCAAGAATCAACGAAGATATCAATGAGGAATGGATCTCTGATAAAACTAGATTTGCTTACGATGGTTTAAACCATCAAAGAATTGATAGATTCTACCTACGTGATAGTAGCGGTGATATTGACGAAAGTTCTGAGGAAACAATTCTTAAGCTTTTAAAGTCAAAGCTTTCTGAAATAGATAAAAAGGAAATTTTCTCTCTTTGTGGAAATCTTTTAGATTGCGAATCAATATTTTCTTTTAAATCTTTCTTGAAAAAGATTAATTCTAATAATTTTGACTGTAGACAAGATAACTCTTTCTTTATTCCAAACAAAAGATCTTCTTATCTCTTTAACAGTTCTATTTCTGGAATAGACGATTCAGATTTATGCATAATCGTAGGTTCAGATCTTAGAAAAGAAGCTCCTATAATTGGAGCTAGACTTAGAAAAAAGTCTTTAGACAAAGACAAAAAGTATCCAGTATTAAGAATAGGATACAAATATGACCTTTCAATAAATACAATTGAACTGGGAAATAGTTATTCTTCAATTCTTAATTTACAAAAGAATATTTATAAAAAATTAATAGCTAGATCAAAAAAACCTCTATTTATTATTGGGCAAGGCCCCCTATGCTCTCCTGAGGGTGAAGAAATCTTCAATTATTTACTTTCACTTCATAACGATTTCATTAAGAAAAGTTCCTGGAATGGCTTTAATGTTCTTCAAAATTATTCAGGCAGGGTAGGAGCTTTAGATTTAGAATTTTATAATAAAAAAAATATTAAAAGAAATAACATCAATGACATTTACAATGGAAAGTACAAGGTTTTGTATTTATTCGATGCTGACGAAATCGATTTTACTAAAATTCCAAAAGATACATTTGTAATTTATCAAGGACATCATGGTGATAAGGCTGTAAGCAGAGCAGATGTAATCATCCCAATGCCTTGTTTTACAGAAAAAGAAGGAATTTATGTCAATCTTGAGGGTCGTGCACAAATTAGTAGACAGGTCAAAATGCCTATTAGTAATGTTGATCATAGTTGCGATTTTTTTAATAAGTTGTTATCAGAAATGGGTATTGAAAGTGAATACAATTCATTTCATGATTTAAGAAATTTAATGTTCAATCAATATCCAAACCTAAAAAAAATAAATGAATGCAAATCAGAGAAAACATTCAATGTAAGCAATATAAATAGAAATTTTAGTAAAAACGATATTTTATCAAATATTTCAAATTTTTACATGACTGATTCTGTAAGTAGAAATTCTCCTACTATGTCTTCTTGTTCATTAGAGATTAATAATAATATTTAAAATTTTAATCAGATGATTATTGATATATTTATAATAATTTTAAAAATCATTCTTATAATTGTTCCACTTTTGATTTTCATTGCTTACTTAACTTATTTTGAGAGAAAAGTTATTGGTGCTATGCAATTAAGAAAAGGTCCTAATGTCGTAGGTCCCTTTGGACTATTGCAACCCCTTGCAGACGGAATAAAATTACTTACTAAAGAGACAATTTTTCCCGATAATTCTAGTAAATTTTTATTTATTCTATCTCCTGTTTTGACTTTTGCGCTAGCACTTCTTGCATGGGCAGTTATACCTGTTGATTATAAAGTTGTTCTTTCAGATATAAATGTTGGATTAATGTATATTTTCGCTATATCTTCTCTCGGTATTTATGGAATTATTGTTGCTGGTTGGTCAAGCAATTCAAGATATGCTTTTCTTGGTAGTTTAAGGTCAGCTGCACAAATGATTTCATATGAAGTTTCAATTGGTTTAATAATAATTTCAGTTTTACTGTCATCAGGTAGTTTAAACCTAACTGATATTGTGATGAGCCAGCAGGAGATGTGGTATGTGATTCCTCATTTTCCAATGTTTGTTATTTTCTTTATATCAACTCTTGCTGAAACCAATAGGGCTCCATTTGATCTACCCGAAGCTGAATCTGAGCTTGTGGCGGGTTACAATGTTGAATATTCTTCAATGTCGTTTGGTTTGTTTTTCTTAGGAGAGTATGGAAACATGATTTTGATGAGTTCTATGTCAACTATACTTTTTCTTGGTGGTTGGTTGCCCCCGTTTGAATCCCTGTACCTTGATATAATTCCAGGATATATATGGTTTTTAGTTAAAGTTGTTGCCTTGTTATTTGTCTTTTTATGGGTAAGAGCTACTTTACCAAGATATAGATACGATCAATTAATGACATTAGGTTGGAAGTTATTTCTTCCTTTGTCGCTACTATGGATTATAATAACATCATCATTTATGTTTTTTGCGCAATATGTCAAAGTTTAGAAGAATTATATTTATAATTAAAGAATTTCTACTTATTGAAATTATATCAGGATTATTGTTAACCTTAAAGTATTTCTTTAAACCAAAAGTTACAATCAATTATCCATTTGAAAAAGGATTTTTAAGTTCACGATTCAGAGGTGAACATGTTTTAAGAAGGTACGAGTCCGGAGAAGAAAGATGTATTGCATGTAAACTTTGCGAAGCAGTTTGTCCAGCACAAGCCATAATTATAGAAGCCGAACCGAGGGAAGACGGATCTAGACGAACCACAAGATATGATATTGATATGACAAAATGTATTTACTGTGGTTACTGTCAAGAATCTTGTCCTGTTGATGCTATCGTTGAAGGCCCTAATTACGAGTTTGCAACTGAAACACGCGAAGAATTAATTTATGATAAAGAAAAATTATTAGAAAATGGTGACAAGTGGGAAGTTGAAATTGCAAGGAACCTAGAAAAAGAATCCAAATATTTATGACCGCAACATTGTTTTATATCTTTTCGACTGTAACTATCTTATCCAGTTTCTTTGTAGTTTTTTCATCAAATCCTGTTCATTCAGTTCTGTTTTTGATCTTTTCCTTTTTTAATGTGGCAATAATTTTTTTACTTTCAGACGCTGAATTTATTGCTATGACATTGATTATAGTTTACGTTGGAGCAGTTGCCGTTCTTTTTTTATTTGTAGTAATGATGCTTAATATTAATGAAGTATTAGTTAAAGAAGGTTTTTTAAGATATTTTCCACTTGGGTTACTTTTAATGTCTGTTTTTTTAACAGAATTGATTGTTGTTTTTAAAGATTTAGAGTTTTTTAGCAGTAATAACTCAGGGATAAGTATAACTAATTTATTGGATCAAGGTCACGAGAACACAAAATCCATAGGACTTTTTTTATATACTGAATTTTTCATTATTTTTCAGATCTCAGGTTACTTACTTTTAGTTGCTATGATCGGAGCTATTGTTCTTGCATACGATAACCAATTAAGCGTAAAATCACAAAGTATTTTAAAGCAAAAACAAGTAAAGAAAGATGATATAATCAAACTAAAGTAATTTAATGACTTCATCAAATTATCTAATCTTATCCTCAATAATATTTTCAATTGGCTTTCTTGGGATTTTCATAAATAGAAAAAATATAATATCAATTTTAATGTCAATAGAACTTATGCTTTTAGCTACAAATATAAACTTTGTTGGATTTTCAAATACTCTAGACGACTTATTTGGACAAATATTTGCTTTGTTTATCCTGGTGGTTGCTGCCGCTGAGGCAGCCATTGGTCTTGCCATATTAACAATTTTTTTTAAGAAATCTGGGTCGATAAGTATTGACACTATAAATAAATTAAAAGGATAAATGTTTGTTTTTATTATCAATATTTCTTCCATTGCTTAGTTATTTTGTTTGTATTTTTTTAAACAATCTAGTTAAAGATAAAACATTAAACTTCGTTTCATGCGGATTAATGGTTTTTTCCAGTATTTGTTCAATTTTTGCATTTATTTTTTTCCATTTTGATGGTGAAAAAAGTTTAGTAATAACGAACTGGATTTCCTCAGGAAGTTTGAATGTTGATTGGTCATTAAATTTAAATCTTTTGACAGCAACAATGATAATAATGGTAAATTTTGTCTCCACATTGATTCATGTGTACTCCGTTGGTTATATGTCAAAGGATCCTCGTAGAATAATATTTATGGGATATCTTGGTTTGTTCACTTTTTTTATGCTTTTTCTTGTTTCCTCCTCGAATTTAATTCAGCTTTTTGTTGGATGGGAAGGCGTTGGATTGACCTCTTATTTACTGATTGGTTTTTGGAGCCATAAGGATGAAGCTAATAAGGCATCTTTAAAAGCTTTCATTGCTAATAGAGTTGGAGATTTTGGATTGTTAATTTCTCTATTTACAATTTTTATTGTCTTTGGGACGATAAATATAAATGAAATTTTACTATTGGTAAACTCTCATAGTCAATCTTATTTCAATTTTTTTGGATTTCAAGTTCACTCTATAACCCTTATTGTTGTCACAATGTTTGTAGGTTGCATGGGAAAGTCTGCTCAATTTGGACTACACGTATGGCTTCCGGATGCCATGGAGGGTCCAACACCAGTATCGGCACTTATTCATGCAGCAACAATGGTAACAGCTGGTGTTTTTCTTTTAATCCTTATGTCTCCTCTAATTGAAACCTCTAAGTTTTCTCAAAATTTAATTCTGTTAGTAGGTACATTAACATGTTTATTTGCTTCTTGTGTTGCAATTTTTCAAAATGACATAAAACGTATTATTGCTTATTCAACTTGCAGTCAGTTGGGTTACATGTTTATGGCTATCGGTGTTTCTGCTTATTCGGTTGCGTATTTTCATCTCCTTTCTCACGCTTTCTTTAAAGCTCTTCTTTTTTTGGGGGCAGGTTCAGTTATTCATAGTATGTCTGATGAGCAAGATATAAAAAAAATGGGTGGAATTTATAATAGAATTCCATTGACTTATACCGCAGTAATAATTGGATCTCTTGCATTAATGGGACTCCCTTTTTTCAGTGGATATTTTTCAAAAGATTTGATTTTGGAGTTTATTTATTTGTCAGAAAGTGATTTTAAACTATTTGCATTCGGGATTGGTATTTTTGGGGTCTTTCTAACATCTCTTTACTCATCAAGATTGTTAGTTAGGGTTTTTCACGGAGAAAATAATTCTGATGAAAAAGTTTATGCACACATTCATGAATCTCCGATGGTAATGTTAATACCTTTAGTTATTTTAGCTTTTTTTTCTATTTTCTTTGGGATGATTTTTCATAATTTTTTTGTTGGTCCTTCAATAGAATCGATATGGTCAAAATTTATGTTTGTTGATTCCGAAATGCATCAAGCCTATTCTATTGGAAACGTTCCAAAACTAATGAAAAAACTTCCTTTAATAATGATTTGTTTAAGCGTAATTGTTGTATTTTTATTTTATTTTAAATTTTCAAGAACTAAGGAAATGTTAAAAGAAAAGTTAAAATTCTTTGTAAAGTTCTTTTATTATAAATGCTATATTGATGAGTTGTATGAAATAATAATAATTAAACCAAGCTACTATTTAGGAAGAGGTTTTTGGAAATCAATTGATATTGACTTAATAGACAATTTGGGGCCAGATGGAATTTCAAGATTTGTAAGTTCCCTTGGAATTAAAGTTTCCAAACTTCAGTCAGGTTATCTTTATCACTACGTGTTATCAGTTGTCATAGGTTTAACTTTATTTATAAGCATATATATTTATATTTTTTAATGATAAGTCTTCCAATACTTCCAATTCTGATTGCACTTCCATTAATTGGTTTAGTCTTTATTTTTCTATCATCAGAAAAAGACGAAAACGCAGAACAATCAAAAAAATCGGCACTGTGGACTAGCACAAGCAATTTCTTTTTATCTCTTTATCTTCCAATAAACTTTGATAAATCTATCCCTCATTTTCAATTTGTTAATTCTTTCTCATGGTTTAACAACGATAGTTTAAGGTTTTCTCTTGGAGTTGATGGATTGTCAATGCCGTTCATAGTTTTATCTACTTTTTTAATATTAGCATGTATTATTTTTATTTTGCCGCAAGCAAAGAAAAATATGAAAATGTATCTTGCTTCTTTCTTGGTTCTAGAATCTTTTTTGATAGGAACCTTCAGTGCACTTGATTTGTTTTCTTTCTATATTTTTTTTGAATCAATTCTAATTCCTATGTATTTAATAATAGGTTTTTGGGGTGGAGAAAGAAGAATTTATTCTGCATATAAATTTTTTCTTTATACTCTTTTGGGGTCGGTATTAATGCTAATTGCCATAATTTTCCTTTATCAAGAGTTTGGCACCATTAGTATACCAAAACTTTTAGACTATACACTTCCATTTTACATTCAAATATGGTTATGGATTGCTTTCTTTTCATCATTTGCTATAAAAATTCCTATGTGGCCTTTTCATACCTGGCTTCCAGATGCCCATGTTGAAGCTCCAACAGAGGGATCAGTAATCCTAGCTGGAATTCTTTTAAAACTTGGTGGATATGGCTTTATAAGATTTAATTTATCAATACTTCCAGATGCATCTATTTTTTTCACACCTTTTATTTTCTTTTTATCAGTTGTAGCAATCATTTATACTTCATATATTGCTCTTGTTCAGGAGGATATGAAAAAATTAATTGCATACTCATCAGTTGCTCACATGGGGTTTGTAACACTTGGCATTTTTTCAGCAAATATCCAGGGACTTCACGGAGCAATAATCCAAATGATATCACACGGTATTATTTCAGCGGCATTATTTTTTTCTATTGGAAGTATTTATAATAGATACAAAACAAAAAGAATAAACTTTTTCGGGGGGTTGAATTTAAAGTTACCCAAATTTTCAGTGGTCTTTCTTATTTTTACTCTTGGCTCAATAGGTTTGCCTGGAACATCAGGTTTTGTTGGTGAATATTTAACACTCTTAGCTGTTTACAGTAAAAACACTATCGTGGCTTTTATTTCTACTATAGGTATAATACTCTCAGCTTCATATATGCTTAAGCTTTATAAAAGAGTTTTTCTTGGTGGTTTAAGTGAGAATTTAGATAATAAAAATGACGATATTAATATCTACGAATTATTTCTATATATTGTTTTAGTGATACTCATTTTCATTATTGGCATTAAACCGGGGTTGATTTTAAGTTACACTACCGCATCATTAGAAAGAATAATACAGTTATACCCTATTTCAATTTTTTAAGAGAAGAACTTGTTTGTAATACCAGAAATATTTTTAGCTATTTGCGCAGTTATCATTTTATTCATAACTCCTTTTTTGAAAAAAAATAGCTATTTGACCATTTCATATTTAAGTCTTTTTGTGGTTTTACTATCGCAATTCCTAATTTTAAAAGATATATTTTATTCAGAGATAATTTTTAATGGTTTCTTCATTGTTGATTCCTTTGGTTCTTTTCTTAAATCACTAATACTAATAGGAGCTGGTTTAATATTTTACTTTTATCTCACTGTTAATAATCCAAAATCACTTAAAAGACCTGAGTTTGCAATTATTCTCTTAATATCAATTGTTGGTATGCTTTTGATGATTTCATCAAATGATCTGTTATCTCTTTTTATGTCAATGGAACTTCAAAGTCTTTCTTTATACATTTTAGTTTCGTTTAGTAGGGATGATTTTACATCTTCAGAAGCAGGCGTGAAATATTTTATTATTGGAAGTTTATCTACTTGTATATTTTTATTTGGAACTAGTCTTGTGTATGGTTTGGTAGGTTCTACAAGTTTTAACGAAATAAGTGTATTTATGTCTGACCTCTACTCAACTCCAACAATGTTAATAGTTGGTTTAATTTTTATTCTTGTTTCATTGTCGCTTAAAATTTCTGCAGCTCCATTTCATATGTGGACACCTGATGTTTATCAAGGTGCTCCCTCAATAATAACAACATTACTTTCTACCCTTCCAAAAATTGCCGCCTTTGGAGTTTTGATTAGATTGCTAGTTTATCCCTTTGGAGAAATAATAGTTGATTGGGGAAAAATCTTAATTATCCTTTCGATATCTTCAATGCTAATAGGATCTCTAGGCGCATTAAGACAAACTGATTTAAAAAGATTAATGGCTTATAGCACTATTAATCATATTGGTTTCATTTTGATGGGTTTAATACCTGGATCAGAGGATGGAATTACATCTATTTGTATATACTTGATATTTTACGTAACAATGAATTTGGGAATTTTCTTGTTTATTTTAAATATGCAAAGGGATCAAGTCAGTGTCACATCTATAAAAGATCTCTCAGGATTATATCGCTCACAACCACTAACAGCAGGATGTATTTCAATAATATTATTTTCAATGGCTGGTATTCCACCAATGGCAGGTTTCATCGGAAAACTTATTATACTTAATATTGTAATTGACAATAATCTGTTTTTCTTGGCTGTAATTGCAGTTCTGACCTCAGTGATTGCGGCGTTTTATTATATAAGGTTAATAAAGTCTATATTTTTTGATGATCCATTAGAGGAGTTAGATACTATAGGTAATGATCATTCAAAATATATGTTGTGTGGTTTTGCGTTTTTTAATTTAACTGTAGTTTTTTATCCTCAATTTTTTTTAAATTTGTGTGCTTCAGTTACTTTGTCTCTTTTTGCGGTAAAGTGATATGGATTCAGGTTTTTTTGATCTTTACTTTTTTAAAAATCTTGAAAATTCAAATGATAAAATCAAAGAGGTCGTTAAAAAAAATGATAATACCAATTTAGCACTTTTATGTTTAAATCAGATGAAAGGAAGAGGAAGAAAAGGCAGAGTTTGGAAAAGTAAGGAAGGTGACCTTACATGTTCAATTTTAATAAAAAAAAAATTAGATATCTCTGAAGTTGGACGAATAAATATTATAATTGTTTCAATACTTATTAATATATTTGAAGATTTAGGTATAGATACGGTTAAATTTAAATGGCCAAATGATATCATAATCAATAAAAAAAAAGTTGCTGGAATTTTAATTGAAACAAGTATTTCAAATAATACTGTTACTCAATTTGTAATAGGTATTGGGGTAAACATAAAATCATGGCCGAATGGTTTTGGTTGTTCTTCAACCTCTTTATTTGAAAACGGATTGAACATAGAAGCTCATAAACTATTTTTTAGTATAATTAAAAGATTATATTACTTTATTGAAAATTACTCAAAAATTGAGTTTTTGCTTTTAAGTGAAAGATTGTCAAATTATTTTTTTGATAAAAAGTCATTAATAAATATTTACAATGGAAAAAATAAAAGTGCAGGTTTTTTTTCAAAAATTGGACCTTTGGGTGAATTGATTATAAAAAGTAACAATAAAAATTTAACTATAACTTATGGTGAGATCGTCTAATGAACCTCACAATCGATATTGGAAATACAAATGTTATGATTTGTATTTTTAAGAATAATCAAATTATTAAATGTGATAAAGTAAATGTGATAAATTTCTCAAAAAATAAACAATATAATTTTTTTAAAAAACTTTTTTTGAAATATAAAATATTAAACGTACTTATTTCTTCTGTTGTGCCAGGTATCTCAGAAAAATTTTTTGAAATATTTGAGACATTAAAAGTCGATTTTTTTCAAATAAAAAATTTATTGAGAATTTGTAATTTAAAAACAAATATTAGGAATAAAAAATCCATAGGTAACGATAGATTAATAAATATAATATACGCTAAACATTTATATGCAAAATCGAAAGTAATAATCGATTTTGGTACAGCCACCACAATTGATGTTTTGGACAAACATGGTGTATATGATGGTGGTGTTATTACCCCTGGAATTGATCTTTCTCTAAAATCGTTACAAATGGGAACAGCTAAACTTCCTCTTGTAAACTTTAAAAAAACGAATGCAGTTGTCGGTAAAAGTACTAAAGAGGCTATTCAATCTGGCTTTTTTTGGGGTTATGTGTCTATGATACAAGGACTAACTCAAAAAATACAAAAAGAGAAGAAAACTAAGTTTAAAATTATACTTACTGGAGGTAATGCTAAATTCTTTGAGAGTTGCTTTGATAATGTTATTAAAATTGACGAATATTTTAACTCAAAAGGTTTAAATTATATTACTAATACTTACTTTAAAAAATTATGAATTATACAAAAAAAGATCTTTTATATTTGCCCTTAGGTGGATCTGGCGAAATTGGAATGAACTGTAACTTATATCACTATGAAGACAAATGGATAATGGTTGATTTAGGTGTAACTTTTAGTGACAACGATTCAAATAATTATGATTTAATAATGCCCAATATCGATTTTATTCTCGAAAGAGTTGATAAACTTTCAGCACTTATACTTACACACGCTCATGAGGACCATATTGGTGCAGTACCTTACTTATTAAAAAAACTAAAAAATGTTCCAATATATGCAACATCATTTACCGCATCTGTACTAAAAAGAAAATTCACGTCAGTTGGTTTAACAGATTTTCAAATTAATTTAATGGAATATGGAAAGGAAATACGTATCGATGACTTTATTCTAGAAATTTTTTGCATGACCCATTCAATACCAGAATCTAACGCAGTAATGATAAAAACTAAACAAGGGAATATCTTTCATTCAGGTGATTGGAAACTTGATCCACGTCCTTTGATTGGAAAGCCATTAGATGAAACCAACCTGAAAAATTTTATAAATGAAGGAGTTGATGTCATGGTTTGTGATTCAACAAACGTATTTGAAGTTAACTCTTCAGGAAGTGAAGCAGAAGTAAGAGATAATCTGCAAAAAATATTTTCTGAAAAAAAAAAAGGAAAAATTATTATTACGTGTTTTGCATCAAATGTTGCAAGAGTTGAAACTATTCTAAAAGTATCAAAAAACTCAAACAAATGTTGTTTATTTCTAGGTAGATCATTACAAAAAATAGTTGAGTCAGCAAAAGAGAACAATCTTTTATTAGGATTTAATAATATTTTAACAGAAAAAGAAGCAGAAATGATTTCTGAAGACGATTTAGTTGTAATTTGTACAGGTAGTCAAGGTGAAAATAGAGCTGCATTGAGTAGACTTGTTGAGGGAAGGCATAGGTATTTTAAACTAGAAAAAAATGATACTGTAATTTTTTCTTCTAGAGAAATTCCAGGTAATGAAAAAAGAATAAATCAGATTAAATCGGTTGTTTCAAGGAATGGTTGTACTCTGCTAGACGACTCCAATGCTAAAGTTCATGTTTCTGGTCATCCATCAAGAGGTGAACTAAAAAAAATGTATGACTTGGTTCTTCCAGACATGTTGATTCCAATTCATGGAGAATATAGGCATTTAAATGAACATATAAAATTTTCAAAAAAATGTGGAATTAAAAATCAATTGCTAGTGGAAAATGGAGATCTTGTTAAATTAAGTAAAGATTCAACAAAGTGTATTGTAACCAAAGTGCACAATGGAAGAAATGTTTTAAAAGGTAATAAAATCATTCCAATTAATCACAAGTTATTAAAAGATTTAGATTTTATTTCTACTAACGGTGAGGTGTTTGTTAATTTGATAATGAGTATCCAGGATAGATTATTAACTGATCCAGTAATCTATAGCAAATCAATATTATTGGAGGAAAGCAGTAAAAATGAACTTAGCCAAATCCTATCCGATTCTATTAAGAGTTTATCTAATAAGTCTATTGATGACGAGGTTTTATGTAATGAAATAAAAATTCAAATAAGAGGATATTTAAAAGATAAAATTGGATTAAAACCTCTAACCTGTGTTGAGATTGTTAGGATTTAGATTATAATACTCTAATGATTACAAAATTCAACCACGTTGCTATAGTTGTTCCAGATTTAAATGCTGCAAAAAAAAAGTATAAAGAAGTGTTAGGTGCTAAAGTTTCTGAAATTTCTAATTATATAGAACATGGCGTGAGCGTTGTATTTGTAGAATTAGAAAATACAAAAATTGAACTTATGCATCCTTATGGAAATAATTCTCCAATTACTAAGTTTTTAGAAAATAACAAAAACGGATCAATCCATCATATATGTATTGAGGTAAAGGACATTAAAAAATCAGTTGAAAAACTCAAGAAAAATAGAATAAGAATTTTAGGTGATGAAACACCTAAAATTGGAGCTCACAACAAACCAGTAATTTTTTTACACCCAAAAGACTTTTATGGTACATTAATAGAGCTTGAACAGGAGTAGATTTGTTCGGTCTTGAAATAATAGTTATATTTGTAGTGATCTGGTGGTTAGTGTTATTTACTATTCTCCCTCTAGGTGTTCAAAAAGAAGATAAAATATTAGGGGGAAATGATCCTGGTGCTCCAAAAAATCCGATGTTAAAAAAAAAGATAATTCTAACATCAGTTATTTCATTTTTCTTGTCCATTATTGTATCTATTATAAAAAATGAAGTTTTCTAATTTTTTTATACCGACACTCAAAGAATCACCCAGTGATGTGAAAATGCGTTCTCATGATTTAATGATAAGGTCAGGAATGATTAGGCAAGAAACCTCAGGAATATATAGTTGGATGCCTTTAGGATTTAGAGTATTAAAAAAAATTATTGATAAAATTGAATTTCTACACGATGAAAAAGGAATTAATCAAATGTTAATGCCTACAGTTCAGAGTTCAGATATCTGGAAAATAAGTAATCGCTATGATACCTATGGAAAAGAAATGTTGAGAATTATTGATAGAAATAATAAAGACCTTCTATACGGGCCTACAAATGAGGAAATGATTACAGCAATAGGGAAACAATATATTAAAAGTTATAAAAACCTACCAAGAAGATTTTATCATATACAGACAAAATTTAGAGACGAGATTAGGCCTAGATTTGGTGTAATGAGGGCAAGAGAATTTTTAATGAAAGACGCATATAGCTTTGATATTGACGAAGTTAGTGGAGAGAACACTTATTGTGAATTTTTTAAGCTTTATATAGAAATTTTTAATCAACTTGGTATTCCAGTTATACCTGTTAGAGCTCCAAGTGGAGAAATTGGTGGCAACTTATCCCATGAGTTTCATTTAGTTGTTAGCACAGGTGAATCAGAAATTATTTTAGATAGTAAACTTTTAGATCAAAATTATGAGAGTTTTGAATTAGATCAAATTTTAAGTTTAAACTCTTATACAGAGGATTATTTTCAAGAAATAGAAAATAAGAAAAATCTTAAAAACTTTAGAAGTATTGAATTAGGACATATTTTTTTATTTGGAACAAAATACTCAAGCTCTTTTGACTTCAATGTTGATTCCGAAAATGGAAAATTTATGCCGTATATGGGTTCATATGGAATTGGAATTTCACGAATACCGGCCGCGGCTATAGAACTTTCAAATGACAATGAGGGTATTATATGGCCTAAAGCAATATCACCGTTTTCAGTGCATCTGATTAATTTAAATGTTGACGATTCTGAGTGTTCAGAGTTTTGCGAGAAATTTTATAAAGAAATTAAGGCAAGAGATATTGATATAATTTATGATGATAGAAACGAAAGACCTGGAAAAAAGTTTTCAGACGCTGATTTAATTGGAATTCCATTACAGGTTATTTGTGGCAATTCCTTTAAAAAGGATCGTAAGATAAGTATTTTAAAGAGGTCAAATAAAGATCAATTTGATATTGGAGTTGAAAAAGCAATAGAAAAAATTATTGAGATGATTGGATGTAATGAATGATTTCTATTTTCGAGATATGGATTTCCTTAAAATATCTTTTTCCAAAAACAAAAGAAAAATTCTTCTCTGTTGTAACACTTTTTTCTTTTCTAGGAATTTCATTGGGGGTTGCTACCTTGATTATAGTAATGTCGGTAATGAATGGCTTTAGAGAGGAACTTACGTCTAAAATACTCGGTATTAATGGTCATTTAAAGATAAAGTCAACGTTCAGTGACGGTTTAAAAAATGATTCGCAATTGCCACAAAAAATAGTCGAATCCAATAAAAGCTTACTTGTACATAAAGTTGTATCAAGTCAGGGGTTATTGAGTTTTAAAAAATATTCAAGTGGAGTTTTAATTAAAGGGGTAACAGAAAACTTTTTCTTAGAAAGAAATATTCTTACAAAGACAATTTCTAGCAAATTTATAAGTGATTTCAAGAATAATGAAGGAATTTTTGTTGGAGAGAAGTTAAAAAAAAACTTGGTCTTAATATAGGCGATTATTTGACAATTTTATCATCACAAAACTATGAGACTGTTTTCGGAAATCTTCCAAGGTCAGCAAATTTTAAGATTATTGGTTTTTTTGATATTGGTATGTACGAATATGATACGTCTTTGATTTTTATGCCAATTAATTTACTTCAAAAGTTTTTAGATAATAATAAAAGAATTGATCATTACGAAATCATTGTTGATAATTTTAGTGACGTGGAATTGATTAAAACAAATTTACAACAAATCATACCGGATTATCTCAGAATTGTAGACTGGCGTGAATTAAATCCTTCTTTATTTAATGCAATAGAAGTAGAGAGAAATGTTATGTTTTTGATACTTTTATTAATCATACTTGTCGCCGCATTTAATTTAATTTCTTCAATGATGATTTTAGTTTCTAATAAAAAAAAAGATATTGGAGTGTTGAGAGTATTAGGAATTTCAAACTTTCAGCTTTTGAGAATTTTTGTTTTAAACGGTTTTCTAATCGGTTTTCTTGGAACTATTCTTGGTGTTGTATTAGGACTATCATTCTGTCTAAATATAAATGAAATAAAAAGTATTATTGAATTT
>CACBON010000013.1 GCA_902540805.1 uncultured Alphaproteobacteria bacterium
AGATCTTCTAATAATAAAGTAAATAACCATGAGATTGTTTATCCAGCAGAAAAAACCCAAGAAAAAATAAAATACGTAAAACAGGGTGGTAATTGGAGAGATATACCTAGAGAATTATTTCCAAAGTTTAGAAATAATAGACATTCCTCAGCATTTAAGAGATTGAATGAGGATGATGTGTCAATCACGATTGATACTGGAAATTCTCATAGCAATTATTTTCATCCTGTTTTTAATCGCTTGCCAACTGTAAGAGAATCTGCTCGCATTCAATCATTTAAGGATGAATTTATTTTTTTTGGATCTCGAACAAGTCAATACAGACAAGTAGGAAATGCCGTTCCACCTTTACTATCAAAGTATTTAGCAAACATAATTTTGGAAACAATAAGTTAATGAAAATAATTGATCTTTTTTCAGGTGTTGGAGGATTGAGCTCAGGTTTTGAAAAATTTGGTTTTGTCAATATCTTATCTATCGATAATTGGGAGGATGCAATAAAAACTTATAATCACAATAGAAAAAATAAAAATGGTCTTTCAGAGGATATTAGAATATTTAAAAATCAAGGAATATTGTCTTTAAAAAAAAATCATAAAATTGATGGAGTGCTCGGAGGCCCTCCCTGTCAAGGGTTTAGTTCTGCAAGATTGTCTGATCATAAAGAAGAAAATAGAAAATTAAATTTTAATCGCAATAACCTTATTTTTGATTTTTTAGATGTTATAAAAATTATTAAACCAACTTTTTTTGTTATTGAAAATGTAAGAGGTTTTTTAACTATTGATAAAGGAAGTTTTTTTCAAGATATTTTAAGATTAATTAATGAAATTGGATATAATACTAACTACAAATTAATAGACACTTCAGAATATCTTATACCACAAAAAAGAAAAAGAGTATTTGTTGTAGGAATTAAAAATAAAAAATTTAACTTTCCATCTAAACATAAAAAAAAAATTTCAGCTTATGATGCTATAGGTGATCTACCTTCTCATAGTTCTAAAGTATATTTAGGCAATGCAAAAACAGATTACCAAAAAAAAAGTAGAGGTGATTCTAAAATTCTATTTAACCATGAAATAACAAAACATTCGGATCAAACTATTAGAATAATTTCCAAAATACCAAACGGAGGAAATATAAAACATTTACACAGTAAATTTTGGAAAATAAGAAAGTTTAATAAGGCATTTCAAAGAATGGATAAAGATAATCCTTCTTTGACTGTCGATACAGGGCACAGAAATTATTTTCACTATCAGTTAAATAGAATTCCAACAGTTAGAGAAAATGCTCGACTACAATCTTTTCCTGATTGTTTTGAATTTTTAGGTTCTAAAACAAGCCAGTATAAGCAAGTTGGTAATGCAGTTCCTCCAATTTTTTCACTAGAGTTGGCAAAAGAAATATTTAATCAGATCAAATAGAGATTTTAAAAAATTTGAGTTAATGCTAAAGTTTTTTTTGTGAGAAATTCAAAAATAATTTTTAAAGATATTGTTTACCAGATAAGAGAAAATTACCCAAAACTCTTATCAAAGAGTAATGTTACATATCGCAATGGTTCAAAAATTATGGAAATTTTTGGATTTATTTTAAAAAACGGGAACCCTGATAACTCGTTATCTAAGAAAGAAGCATTATCACTAGGTATGAATAACTCTCCATCTTATTGGGCACAAATTTCTCGTTTTATTACTGGGTTTAATATGCACGTTAAATCTTACAGTAGTAAAAGTACTGAATTTAAACTTAATAGAAGTGGAATTGAATTAAGAGATAAATTAATTTCCAAATTTGATGCTGATACTCTAATTAATTGGAGAATGAGAAAAGATTCTAGAAATCTTCCAGAGTTTGTTAAAAAAAAATATCAAGACTGCTTTTTAAATACATCTTTAGAAAATATTACAGATATTTTGAAAACCTGCTTTTGTGCAATTTCAGCAGCATCTGGACGTAAATTATATAAACAAAATAAAGAATCTGAAAAACCAAAGATTTTTGAAAAAGAAATAGCAGTTCGTTATTTTGATTTATCATCTGGAAATAATGATCTTAAATGGATAGGTTGGATCGCAGCAATACTTCAAGATCTTGGAATAGTTTCACAAATATCTAACACAAATTTTTTTGAATTAACAAATAAAGGGGAATTTATCGTAAACAATATTGTCAAAAAATGGGATACTAGTTCGCTAAAAAAATTCGATGATATTATAAAAAAAAACTCGGATAATTTAACTTATTATGAAAGTGTTTATGATGAATTAAAAAGAAACACAAATAGAAAATACATACCACCTAATAAAACTGAAAGAAAAGGTCTTATTACAAACAGGGTTGGACAAGGTTGGTTTAGAAGAGGGTTAATTGAAAGATGGAAGGGAAAATGTAGTGTGACAAATTGTTCAACATATAAAATTTTGATTGCGTCTCACATTGTTCCGTGGAGTGAAAGTGAAAAAGATCGTTTAAATCCTGGAAATGGTTTACTTCTCACACCTAATTTAGACGCTTTATTTGATCGATATCTAATATCTTTTAATGAAAAAGGAGAAATAATAATTTCAAAAACATTAAGTAAAATTGAATTAGAAAAGTTAGGAATTCATTATGATATGAAATTAATTACTTTATTTGAAGATATGAAACCATTCTTAGAGAAACACAGAAATAAATTCAGTAGATTTTAAAATGCTTTAAATTTTAGAAAAGTTATAAAAAACATTTTTATAAGTTTGTAACCATCTCTAAATCTTGATATTTGCGTTTCACCATAACTTCTTGCTTCATATCTTATTGGTATCTCTAACATTTTTAAATTTAATCTCAACGAAGAGAAAATTAAGAAAAAATCCCCAAAGGGATCAAGTTTATCAAGATCTTTAGTAAAATTTTTTGCTCTGTGATAATTTTTTCTTGAAATTATTTTCGTTCCGCAAAGAGTATCTGTATATCTTTGACCTAGAATCCAACTAAATAAGTATGAAAAAGATTTGTTAGCTAAGTAATTTAAAAATCTCATTGCATTATCATTCAATGGATAAATTAAACGCGTCCCGTTAACAAATTCAGCTTCACCTGATTGTATCTTTATCCAGAATTTTTTTAATTCCTCTGGTGGAACAGTTAAATCACAATCTAAAATCATCAAAATTTCATTTTCAGCATTATCAAAACCCTTAAATACTGCGTTTTTCTTTCCTGTACCATCTTGTTTGTAACACTTGACTTTAAATTTATTTTTGTTTAGATTTTTGTCTTTTATCACTTTTTTTATTTCTTCCCAAGAATTATCAGTTGAGTTTCCCTCGACAAAAATCACCTCTATATTTTCACAAAACTTGGGTATTCTCTCTAAACAGTTTTTAATATTTCCAAATTCATTTTTACATGGGACAATTACACTTGCAGAATTAAAACTAGATTTTTTCACAACTCTTAAAGACCTAGAAATCAAATATTGTCTCAAACATAAATCATTTATTAGTGGAAAATTCGCAACAAATCTATTTAAAAATCTACCTAAACCCAGAAAATAATATGGCCATATAATTTTTTTTTCAACTTTAATTGTCTGAAAGTTTGAAATTTCTAAAAAATTTTTTAAATCATTCAATCCAAATAAAGGAGGCTTTAAATCTGGCATTTTTAATTTTAAAAATGTTGCTAATGAAAGTATTGGCTGCCATAAAGGAGAAAAATAAGAAATGATTATTCTTGTTTCTTCATTACAATGAGAGTGAAGTAATTCTAAAGTTTCTTGAACGTCCTGAAAATAGCCAATGGTATCCGCAATAATAATATAATCAAATTTTTTTTCGTTCTTAAATAGTTTGTCAGAATCATTGATATCACCTACGTAAAATTTTAAATGCGGAAAAGAATCTTTAGCTTTTTTTATCAACTTTTCACTTAAATCAATGCCTACTCCTTTTACATTAAGCCTTCCTATTAATTGACCGTTACCACATCCAACTTCAAGCACATAACTATTCTCAGGAATTATTTCTTTAAGCATCAACAAATCTTCAAAATGAAAATATCTTGATTTTTTAATCCATCTATCCCTTTTATAAGAAATTAAATCAAAAAAATTTTTAATTTCTTTTGTATTGATTTTTTGTTTACTCATATTCTAACTCCATTTTTTCAGGTACTTTTTTTGATATTCTTTATAACAAAAAATCCAAATGCTCCCAAAATTACAAGTAAAATCTCTGATTCACTTCTGTATCTCGGGTTTCCTATTCCAACAGTTGGAAGAATTAAGCTAAAAAAAGACATAGTGATAGTAATAATATAGAGTTGCATTGGTCCTTTTTTTAAACTCATCAAAATACCACAAAATTGAAAAAATCTCATTATAAACACACCAAACAATGAAACTAGCCAGATAAACACAGTTATATCTTTATAAAAATTATTTAAAAGGTAATTGATTCTGTCAGTTGGACTTATAAATTCTTGTGACTCTGTTTGTTTTTTTTTAATTTCAAAACTCTCGTATATTTCAATTATCGAAGTGTGAAATAATGTTTTTAAGTAAGAAAAAATTGAAGAAAAAAAAATTTTTGAGTAATCCATTTCATGTATAATATAGTTTATTCCAATTTTAAGTTTTATTTTGTTTTTTTCATTTATGGATATATCTGGAATATCTAAGATTTCATTTTTATATCTCTTCATTAGTTCATCAGAAACGTTATTATCAACTGTACCACATGCATATTTTTTTGCTAAACAAGGGATTACAAAAAATAATAAGTGGTGACCAGATTGAGTTGTATAAGCAAAACTTTTATTATAATTATAATATCTTAAGGATTGAACAAGAAAAGATGAAAAGTAAGAAAATAATAGAAGTGATATTAAAAAAGTTTTATAACGTTTATTCTTATCTAGATCAATTATCATTTTTATAATAAACGGGACAACTAGTATTAAAGAAAGAGAAAAAATTGGTCTTGTTAGCATTAATAAAAAATAAAAAAAACAAAAAAAATAAAAATGCTTTAAACTATTTTTTAAATAAAACTTTGTTAAACAATAGACAAATAAAGTTATAAAAAAAATAAAAATAAAGTTTGGTAAAAATAACGAAAACCTAAAATAAAGACTTAAGTTAAAGATAACAGAAATTAAAACAAATATACTTTTTGAAAAACCTAATTCATCAAGAATCTTTAATAGGTAATATAATGTAGCAGATCCAAGAATAGCCTGAAAGAATAGTAATGCATTTAAATTATCTGTGCCAAAAATTTTGAATACAAAAAAAATAAATAAAGGATATACTGGTAGTCTTTCAGGAATATTGTATGAATGAGATTCACCAAGCCAGCTCTTTGCCACCCGTGTATATTTCCCTGATTCGAAAACCCCATTAAAATCAACAAAATCAAAAAAATAAACAACCCCAGCAAATAAAAGAGGATTTATGTAAATTAATATTCTTAAAAAAAAAAAGTAATTTGTTGATTTTAAATGATGATTCATATTTATCTAAAAGATAAAAAGATTATAAAATAGAAATATCCATGAGACAAAAGTTATTTGAATTTATTACACTATGTCTAGATAATTTGACACAAAAAAAAAATATAGCTTTTATTAAAAAAATTTTAGGAAAAGAAATAGATATTTTTTTTGATGTCGGGGCTCATAAATGCGAGTCAATAAACCTTTTTAACAAACACTTTAAAATAAAAAAGATTTATGCTTTTGAAGCTAATGAAAACCTAAACTTAAACAATAAAAAAATTTCTAATACAACTTTCATTTTTAAAGGGGTTGGAGAAAAAATTGGAAGAAAGATATTCAATCAGAGCAATTTTTCAGCCATCAGTTCATTCAATGATTGCAATGAAAAATCGAAATACTCAAAATTTAAAAAAAAGTTAATCAACTTTATTTATTCAACTAACAAGATAATTAAAAAAAAAAAAGTTGACATGATTACACTAGAATCCTTTTGTAAAAAAAATAAAATTACAAAAATTGGACTTTTAAAAATTGATACTGAAGGTTATGAACTTAATGTTTTAAAGGGATTGAAAAAGTATTTAAGTAAAGTAGATGTTATTTTATTCGAGCATCATTTTGACAGTTCGCTTATTAAAAACTATAAATTTTCTGATATTCATAACTTTCTTAAAGAAAACAACTTCCGTAAGACTCTTAAAAACAAAATGATGTTTAGAAAAATTTTTGAGTACATTTATATAAATAAAAATCAATACTAAAACAGTCTATTAATTTTTCATTTCTTCTTTCACCATCTCTTTAACCAGATCATCAAAGGTGACTTTTGGGACCCAACCTAGTTTTTTTTTTGCTTTTGTTGCATCTCCAACTAATAAATCAACTTCAGTAGGTCTAAAATACCTTGAGTTAATCCTTACCAACGTTTCTCCTGTTTCCTCATTGATTCCTTTTTCATTTAAACCTTTACCTCTCCAAATAATTTTTACTCCTAACTCCAAAAATGTTTTCTCAACAAAATATCTAACTGTAAAAGTTTTTCCGGTTGCAAAAACATAGTCATCAGGTAATTTTTGCTGAAGCATTAACCACATTCCTCTAACATAATCTTTTGCATGCCCCCAATCCCTTGATGCATTTAAATTTCCAAGATAAAGACATTTTTGTTTTTTTTTATGTATATCTACTGCACTTTTTACAATTTTTCTTGTAACAAAAGTTTCCCCTCTTATAGGACTCTCATGATTAAACAAAATACCGTTTGAAGCATGAATTTTATAAGCTTCTCTATAATTAACTGTTATCCAGAATGCATATAATTTTGCAACAGCATACGGACTTCTAGGATAAAAAGGTGTTTTTTCATTCTGCGGATTCTCCTGAATCTTGCCATATAATTCTGAAGTTGAGGCTTGATAATATTTTATTTTTTTTTCTAAACCTAATATTCTTATTGCCTCCAATATACGTAATGTTCCAAGCGCGTCAGCATTTGCAGTATACTCAGCAGTCTCAAAACTAACCATAACGTGACTTTGTGCTGCAAGATTATATATCTCGTTGGGTTTAATTTTTTGAATCAATCTTATTAAATTTGTTGCATCTGTCATATCTCCGTAATGAAGGAAAAAATTTGTATCGCTTTCATGTGGATCCTCATATAAATGATCAATTCTTCCAGTATTAAAAGACGAAGATCTTCTTTTAATACCATGAACTTGGTAATCTTTTGAAAGTAAGAATTCAGCTAAATACGCTCCATCTTGTCCGGTAACACCAGTAATTAAAGCAATCTTTTTCACTAAGCTCTCTCCCTATCTTCTTATGTTGTCAAGATTATCCAAATACCATTTATAATATTTTTTTAATCCCATTTCCACAGAAGTCTTTGCAAACCAACCTAATTTATTAATTTTTTTTACATTTAATAACTTTCTATAAACTCCATCTGGTTTAGTTTGATCAAAAACTATTTTTCCATTATAGTTAACTGTTTTTTGTATCAATTTTGCAAAATCCTTAATTGAAATTTCTTTACCCGTTCCGATGTTAATTGGATCAATTGAGCTATAATTTTCTGCTAAAAACACACATGCTTCAGCCATATCATCAACAAAAAGAAATTCTCTTAAGGGTTTTCCGCTTCCCCAAACAATAACATTTTTATTTTTTTTTTCTTTTGCACAATGAAACCTATCAATTAATGCCGCGGGCACATGACTATTTTTTTTACTAAAGTTGTCGCCAGGACCATAAAGATTTGAGGGAAGAAGTGTTATAAAATCACAACCATATTGTTTTCTATATGCCTGACAAACTTTCATCCCAGAAATTTTTGCAATAGAATACCATTGATTTGTTGATTCCAACGGACCACTAAGAATTAAATCTTCAGTAATTGGTTTATCTAAACCTTTAGGATAAATACAAGAGGAACCAAGGTATATTAATTTTTCTATTTTATTCAAATAAGAACTTCTAATAACATTTAAGGAAATCAAAAGATTATCTTCAATAAAATTAACCGGATAATTATTATTAGCCAAAATTCCGCCGACCTTTGCTGCTGCAAGGAAAATAATATTAGGTTTATTTTTTTTCATCCAATCTTCTACATCTACTTGTCGCCTAAGATCAAGGTGTTTTGAATTCAAAAACTTATTATTTAGTTTTTTTTTTTTTAGTTGTTTTAAGATAGCCTTACCTACCATACCGGTTTCGCCAGCAACCCAAATTTTTTTATTGTTTAGATTTAACTTCTTTCTAAGTTCTTCCATAAATATCATCAATTCTAACAATATCTTTTTCAGATAAAATATCACCAATTTGAACTTCAACTAATTCTAATATCGAATTTGTATTATTTGAAATTCTATGTTTTTGGCCAACTTTAACATAAACTGATTCACTTTTTTTTAATTTAATTTCTTTATTTTCCAAAAAAATTGTTGCCTCTCCCTTTGTTACAACCCAATGCTCAGACCTTTTTTTATGATATTGTAATGAAATTTTAGAGTTTGGTTTAATTTTAAGAATTTTTACCAAAAATCCCTCTCCATGTGCAATATTCTCGAAACTTCCCCAAGGTCTGTATTCAATATTATGTGAATCAACTGTTTTATTTTTTTTGCTTTTAAGTTTTTTAAAAGTTTCTTTAACTTTTTCTGAATATTCATTGTTCATTACTAAAAGAGCATCTTTCTCTTTGACAATAGAAATATTTTTTAATCCCATAACCATTGCTGTCGACCCATCGTTAATTTTGACAATAGAATTTTTTAAATCCTCAGTGTAAACGTTTTTATCTAGTATATTTCCATCCTTATTTTTTTTTAAAGCATCCCAATAACCAACCCATGAACCTACATCAAACCAATCAAAGTTAATAGGAGAGACAACCGCATTTGATGTTTTTTCCATTAAAGCTTTATCAAAAGATTCGTTTTCTAAAGATTTAAAAAGTTTTTTTGGAAAAACATTAAATTCAAAATGCATATAACTTTTTTCAATTAACTTCTCACAAATCTTCAAAGCTTTTTTAGAATGTAAATTCATTTCTCTAAGCAACGTTTTTGTAGAGAACAAAAACATTCCTGAATTCCAATAAAAGCTTTTGTTACTGAAAAACCTTTTGGCATTTTTTGAATTGGGTTTTTCAATAAATTTATCAACATTAAAAACTAATTCATTTTTTTTATTTCCAACCTTTATGTAACCAAATGATGAGCTTGGCTTTTTTGGTTTAATACCAAAAACGTGAATAAAATCTTCAACAATATTTTGAGAAATTTTTTTTATATAATTGTTAAATTTTGACTTATTTTCAATTAGATGATCAGAGGGTGCGACTAGTAGAATTGCCTCTGGATCCTTTTTGTGAATATGTAAAGCACTTAACGTTATAGCAGCTAGGGTATTTTTGCTTTCAGGTTCCAACAAGACTGCTTCTGGCTTAATTTTTGTTTTAACAATAGAATCATAAATTAAAAATCTATGTTCAAAATTACCCACAACAGTAATATTGTTAAAATTATCTGACTTAAATCTTTCTATTGTTGAATCTAAAAAGGTTTGGTTTTTTGATGCTAGAATAAACTGTTTTGGAAGTTTCTCTCTTGAAGCAGGCCAAAGCCTGGAGCCAATTCCACCAGAGAGGATTACAGGATAAATTTTTCTAGTCATTCATTTAGATTTAAAGATTTAATTGAATAAAAGGCATATATTAAAAATTCTAGTTACAAACTTAATCTTTTTATATTTATCCTATCAAAATTAATAACAATTTTTAATTATTATTCAAGTATTGATTATTTGTTTTATCGTTTATCAAAAGGCTAATAACTTTTTGATGCATCTTAGGACTAGTCGTGTTATGAATAATTTATTCTGTAATTTGAAAAATTATTAATGACATTGTAGATCTCTTCCAAAGATAATTAACACAATAGTTTTTCAATATAAGAATTATCAATTTTAATTGAGTTTATGAAGTCTTTTAATTTAGTTAAAAATTTTTTTTTATTTTTATTGACATTTTTCATAATTGATTTGTCTCCTTTTTTATTAAGTACAATACAACCAGATAGTACTGATTATCTAAATTTTCATCCAACACGACAAACAACTTATTATATTTTAATTCAAGTTTTAGAGTTTCTAAAAATAGATTTAATTTTTTTTCAGAAGTTATTTTTAAGTATAAGTATTATAGCGCTTTTCTATTTTATAAAAAAAAAAACAAATATTTTTTTTTCTATTGCTGCTTATTTATTTATTATTTCAAACGTTTATTACACATCATTTTCAAAAACAATTTTGACCGAGGTTTTTTTTTTCAGCTTTATTAATTTGGCAATATTTTTTGTATTTGATTTAAAAAAAAAATATAATTTGATGTTTTTTTCTTTCTGCTGCGGAATGATTTCAGCTTTAAAACCAATTGGTGTTCCGGTAGCATTAATTTTGATAATAATAGGAATTGTTCAAATTAGAAAAATTAATCAATTTTTTTTGATTTTAATTTTTTTTTTGACGCCGAATATTATAGAAAATATTTTTTTTTACAGTAATTTTAGTAAAAGGGAAACAGTTTTTAAGCATTCAGTTGCTGGGAAACTTTTTATTTTATCTGGAAAAGATTCTTTTGAAATTAATAATTATCCAGAAAATCTTCGTCAGTTGTTACTTGCTTCAAAAGCAGAATTTAAACCCGTTCATCAATATTTAGATAAAATCGATAATATTTTCTTAAAATCTGAATTATTATCAGACTACGAGGTTGTAGCACAGTTTCAGACCTTTAACTTTGAGTCAGTAAAAAAAATTAATTTTGATAGACAGATTATTTTCGACAATTCATTAATTATTTTTTTTCAAGTAATTAGAAATAATCTTACTGATTATTTAAAATTATCTTTCTCTCATTATCTTGGTAGTTGGTCGATAGGAGCAAAAGTGAGATTCTTAGAAAAAAATAACACCAAAATTCCGAAGTATGAGGAGCTAAAACTTTCATCGGGCCCAATGAATCTTCCTGATTTAAAATTAATTGAATTGGCACAATACTTTTTTTTAATACTATTTTTTATTTTGACGTTTTATAGTTTTATTTTTTGCTTATCACTTTTGGGAATTATAAAAAAAAAATTAGATTTTCAAATTTTTTCAATTATTTTTCTTATTCAAAGTTATTTAATTTTAATTTGTCTTACTAACGTCTCAACTCCAAGGTATTTGATGCCAATTTATACAATTTTAATTGTACTTTTAATACATTTTTTAAGTCAAATACAAAAACTAATTAAAAAATATTAAATAAATTAGATTATAAAAATCTTCTTTCAGGAGGAACTATTCAGATTATAAAATCCGTTGAACTTTGGTTCATGTCCATTTGAGTTAGAATAGGGGTTCCATAAAAGTTTTTTCTCTTTTATGAGACGTATTTTTCAAATAAATTAAAGATCTAAATGATAAAAAATATTGCAATAATAGGCGCTGGTTTAGCAGGAATAACAATTGCCTTGAAGATAAATAAAAAATTTGATGTGAAAGTCTTTGAAAAATCAAGAGGAGTTGGTGGAAGAATGTCAACTAGACAAGAAACTCCATTTTTTTTCGATCATGGAGCTCAATTTTTTAAAATTAAAACATCTGATTTTAAAAACTTTCTTTCAGAATTATTTTCTCAACAAATAATTCAACCATGGAGCTTTAGACTTGCCTATTTTGATAGACAAAATTTAAGCAAAATTAAATTAATTAAACATGAGGATAAATTTTATGTTGGCGTTCCAAATATGGACTCTATTATCAAATATCTCTCTAAACATTGTAATGTGATTTTAAATACAAAAATTGAAAGAATTATAAAAGAAAATGATAAATGGAATCTTTATGATCAAAATAAAAAACTTTATGGCTCATATGATTGGGTTGTATTGAGCCTTCCTTCTCAACAATCGCTCAAGTTAATTACAGAAAAAGTTTCCTTTTACCCTTTAATTGAGAGGATTAAAATGAAGGGATGCTTTTCTTTAATGGTCGGAATGAGTAAGTCTTTGAATTTAGACTATGACGCAGCACTAATTAAGAACGAGGATCTTGCTTGGTTTGCCGTAAATAATTCAAAACCATCTCGAATGAATAATTATTGTTTGCTAATTAATTCTTCATATGATTATGCTTCGAAAAATATAAACACCTCTAAGGACAAAGTTCTAAAACATTTATTAAATATATCGAGTAAATTTATAAATTATAATTTATCGAAATCAAATATGATAAAAATTCATGAATGGAGGTATGTTGAAGCTAAATGTTCTCCAAAAGAAAATTATTTTATTGATTATAAAGAGAAAATTGCAGTATGTGGTGATTGGTTTATTAATAGCAGAGTTGAGGGCGCATTTTTGAGCGCAAATGAACTCGCTAAAAAAATTAATTTTCTAGAGTAAAAGTCACAAAACATATTCGATACATAACAAACGTTTTATGTGATCTGTAATACTCAATACAATCTATTTTAAGACATAAACAGTAACTTGATTTCTATAATGATTGGTTTAACATTCAAAAAATGACATTATTAAAGAATCAAAAAAATTTATGAGTAATATTCTTTTCAATTAATTTTAGTATAAATATATGAATGAATTTGATATAATAAAAAAAGTATTTTGGTCTTTACTAATTTTAATTTGTTTGCTTTTTACTTTAGTAAATATTTTTTTCGTTTTATAAAATATAAAATTCTTTGAAAGTTATTATTACATTTTCTTTTTATTCATTTCTTAATAAAGAATATGTGTTTAAATTGAAATACTTTTGATTCGATATTAACAAAGTTAAAACTAATACTATTAAAGATAAGCCAGATATTAAAAAAGAAATCTTAAAAGAAAAATACCACTCAATATTAAAAAAGTTAACTGTCAACATGTAAGAAAGTAGAACTGCAAAAAACAATGAAAAAAAAATAATAGGTACAAAAATTAATACAGACTCAAACAGTATCAATTTAATTATGCCAAATCGCTCAAAACCAAGAATTTTAAAGACTAGATACTGATAAGATTTTAAATTTCCCATTACGCTCATCGCATTTGAAACTACAACAAGACCAATCGCAACAACCAAACCTGACATGAAGATACTAATAATAAACATCTTATCTAAAAAATTCTTAGTTTTATTTATGTAATCAGATAACTTTATATATGTAATATTAGGTAATTTAATCAACAATTTATTTAGACTAATTTGTTCTTCATTTTCAAACTTTATAGTAGACAAGAATTCGTGAGGTATTTCAGACGCATATTTTGGGTTAAATAGAATTGCAAAATTGATATTCAAATCTCTATAATCAACTTTTCTAAAATTCGAAATAACTCCAGAAACTGAATTACCGTAAATGTTAAACGTTATTGTATCACCAATTTTTAATTTTAAATCTTTTGCAACTTTGTGATCCAAAGAAAGTTGTAATTTTTTTTTGGTGTCAAAAGTCCACCATACACCCTCTACAATTTTATTATTGGAAGGAGGGTCTTTTAACCAAGATATTCTTCTTTCACCATTAATGAACCAAAAACTTTGATTATTTTTATTTGCAAATTCGTTTGGAGGTCTATTATTTATAGCTTCAATCCTTGCTGATATAATTGGAACTATTTTTTGCTGTGCTTGATTGTCAATTTCATAAATGTGTTTAGAGAATAAATTTTTCTCATCTTTTTGTATTCCTAAGAAAAAATAGTCAGGGGCGTCTTCAGGTATTGAAGTATTCAGTTCTTTATTTATATTTGAAGACAAAATACCTAAAAACAACAAAGTAGTTATACCGACTCCCATAGTCATTATTATCATTGAATTAAGATTTTTATAATTATTTAAATTTTTAATTCCCATTTTGAAAGAAATATTTTGTATACTTTTAATTTTATTAAAAATTAAAATGTAAAGTTTAGATAAAGAATAATAAAAAAAACTTATTATAAAAAAGAAAAAGAAAAAAAATGCAGTTTGAAAAGGTTTAACATTTATAATACAAAATACTGAAATAAAGACTATGAGAAATATAATCATTTCTGATAGAGAATTTTTACTATATTTTAACTTCAAGTTTGAATTACTATTTTTAAATAAATTTCTGACTTTTATTTGATTAATAGTGTCAAATATTGGTTTTGCAAATATCAGAAAAATAAATAAACTGAAAGTTAGAACAATCAAGTATTCGTATAGATCAAATTTAACTTCAAGTTCAATTTTCAATAAATTTGTAAGAACATTATCAAATAAAGAAATTATGAATAGTCCCAAAATATAAGAGATCAAAGAAAAAAATACCAAAATTGTGAGCATTTGAAGATAGTATAAAGTCTTTATACTTTTTGAATTTAACCCCAAGGATTTGTATATTGCGATCTTTAATTGATTATTACTAAGGAATGAAAATAATGAGCTTTTTAAGCCAATGCCTGAAATTAGTATAGCCGATGCTGAAATGATTGTTAAAAAATAGATAAAATTTTCTATTCCTTTTTTTAAATTTTCACTGACATCATTTGGAAATTTGATTGAAAAGTCTTTGTTTTCAAAAATATAATCAGGTATTTCTAGTTTAGTTTCTTTCTTCAATATTTTATATTTATAATTAATGAAGCTTCCAAGATTATTAACTTTTAAATTTTCAAATCCAGATTTATTTATTAACGCTTGATCTCCGAAAAGAAAAAAATTTCCTATTTCTGGAAGACTATCAATTATGCCAATGACTTCGAATCCAAAGTTTTGAATTATTATTTTGTCTCCCAACTTTATATCAAGATTATTTCTTATCGTTTTATCAATAAGAATAGCATCCGACTGATTTTTTAAAATTTGGAGCGAATTAGGAGGCTCAACTTTCACCTCTCCAATAAGTGGATATAAATTATCAATCACTTTAATTCTTGTGGTCTTACTTTCTTTTTTATTTGTTTTTATAATAGAAGTGAATTCAATAACTTCTGCTACTAAAAAACTTTCTTTTAATTTTTCTAAAAATTCTGTATTAAAAACTTTATTTTTTGTCGATAATTCGAAATCACCGCCTAGAAGAATCTTTGAATTATTTTCTATTTCACTCTCAATGCTATTTTTGAAAATTGTTACGGTTGAGAAAATTAACAGACTTAAAAAAATTGTAAAAAAAACTTTAGTTATTTTAGATTTATTTTTATTTAGTTCTTTAATAAAAAAAAGGAAATATTTCGTATTGGTCATATTTAAGACTTTATTTGACCATCTACCATCTTCATTACTCTGTCACACTTCCTTGCAAGATTCATATTATGAGTCACTAGAATTAAACAAATCTTTTTCTTTCTTGAATATTCTAAAAGTAGATCAGTAACTATCTCCGTATTTCTCTTATCTAAATTTCCTGTGGGCTCATCGGCCAACACAATTTCTGGATTAAATGAAATTGCTCTTGCAATTGCTACCCTTTGTTGTTCACCCCCAGATAATTCTGATGGAAGGTTATTTTTACGATGAATCAAGCCAAAATCCTCGAGAATTGAGATTGCTTTTTCTTTTTCATTTTTGATTTCATTTATTTGCATAGGAAACATTACATTTTCAAGAGCAGTATAATTTGGTATGAGAAAAAATTGCTGAAAAATCAATCCAATTTTTTTTTTCCTTATTTCAGTTCTTCTTTTATCACTTATTTTAGATAAATCTTCACCATTGAAAACTATTGAACCATTAGTTGGGTTTTCTAAACCAGACATGAGCATCAAAAGACTAGTTTTTCCTGATCCACTCTCACCAATAATAGCTACACTTTCGTTTTTTTTAATTTCAAAATTTATATTTTTTAAAATTTTGATATTATTCCCATTTAACAAATAATTAAGATTTATGTTTTTTAGTTTATATAGAGTGTTCATAGTAAGTTTTCTATTGTTCCTTATCATTGGAGTAAACTTTATATCAACAAAAGCTTATTGTAACCTAAAAGTTGCATTATTTGGAGATAGCTTAATGTCTGGATATGGTTTGGACAAAGAATTTCACTTGTCTACAGTTTTAGAAAAGAATCTAAAGAACCAAGGACTCGATGCTAAAATAATAAATGCTAGTGTTTCTGGAGATACAACTACTGGTGGGCTCAATCGGTTGAATTGGCTAATTGAAAATACAGAAATCGACGTTGTTATTTTATGTCTAGGCGCTAATGACATGTTAAGAGGAACAAACCCAGACTTAATAAAACAAAATTTAAATAAAATTCTAGAGCTTTTAAGTAAAAGAGATATTAAAATTCTTCTAGCTGGTATGCTTTCTCAAGGAACCTATGGTGAAAAATATAAAAAGAGTTTTGACGAAATTTATCCTGAACTTGCAAAGAAGCATAAAGTTGCTTTTGTTCCTTTTTTATTGAAGGGTGTTGCACTTAACCCTAGCTATAATTTAGACGATGGCAAGCATCCTAATCCAGAAGGCGTAAAATTAATAAGTAAAAATTTAGAAAAAAAGTTGATTAACCTTCTTTTAAATTAATTTTGTTTTAGTTATTATAATAGAATCCTTGACTTTTAATTAAAAAATATTGGATTTGTAAACATTTATTTATATTTAGTTAATATCCTCTTTCGGGAGACTTATGTTGAAAATAAAAAAGTTTGAATTAAATGACGGTACATATTTTAGATATAAAAAAATTGGTAGAGGAAAACCAATCCTTCTTTTACATACATTTAGAAATAGATTGGAATACTCTGATAAACTTGGTGACTTACTCAAAAAGAAGTATACTGTATACTCAATTGATCTTCCTGGCTTTGGATCATCACCTATAAATCCGAAAACAGTTTATGACCTTAATTTTTTTACAGTTTCTATCACTAATTTTATTCAAGCTTTAAAAATTAATAATTTAACAATCGCTGGGGAATCTATTGGCGCAGTATTATCTGCAAGTATCTCTTCAAAAATACCTAAACAAATAAAAAAAATTTTTATGTTTAATCCTTACGATTATGACTCATATTTTGGCCAAGGAATACAAAGAGGAAATTTTTTTGCAAAATTTATTTTATTCCATATTAGTTTGCCAATTATTGGACAATTATTCTCAAGTCTTGAAAATAAGTTTATACTCAAAAATGTAATGGGTGGTGGTTTCTTTAATCCAATAAGACTCTCAAATGAATATCTAAACTTGCTATGTACTTCTTTAAAAAAAAAAGGTTACGTATATCATTTTAGAAATGTTCTTCAAAAATTTAAAAAAAACAACGGAATTTACGAAATTTACAAAAAAATCAAAGTGCCCGTCAAGCTTATATATGGAGTTGATGATTGGGCAAATCAATCCGAAAGACTTCAAACTCAAAAACTCTTAAAACTTGATAAATTCCATGTAATTGAAAATTGTAAGCACTTCTCATTTTTAGAAAACCCAGAAGAAGTTTTTAATATTATTCATTCGTGAATTTTTATTAATAGTTTATGATTAAATAAACTATTAATATTTTTAAGGAGTTAATTATGGACAAAGTTGCCTTCATATCGGGAGCTAATAGAGGAATCGGATTTGAAACTGCAAAGAAACTTGCAGAGCAAGGAATAAAAGTTATTTTAGGTTCTAGAGATTTAAATAAGGGAAAAGATGCTTTAAAGAAATTGTCTTCTGAAGGACTTGATTTAGATTTAGTGCAATATGATGCATTTGATCCAGAGTCGCCACAAAAAGTTTACGATCATATTGAGAAAAATTATCAAAAACTAGATATATTAATTAATAATGCAGGTGTTCTACTAACTGGAAATCTATTTGTTACAAATAGTTCGTCAATAAGTGATAAAGATCTCAAGGATACCTTTCAAACAAATTTTTTTGCGGTTGTAACACTTACCCAAAAATTACTTCCATTAATAAAAAAATCAGAAGCAGGTAGAATTGTAAATGTTTCAACAATTTTAAGTTCGTTGAATTTGCATTCAGCAAAAGATTCACCAATTTCTCCGGCTAAGGAACTCGCATACAATTCTTCAAAAACAGCTTTAAATGCTTTTACCATTCACCTAGCAAACGAACTGAAAGATACAAAGATAAAAGTTAATTCTGGACATCCTGGATGGGTCAAAACTGAATTAGGTGGTCCAAATGCACCAATTGAAGTGAAGGACAGTTATAAAACATCAGTTTATCTTGCAACTTTGGATGATAACGGGCCAAGTGGAGGTCTATTTAATGAGGAAGACTCAATACCGTGGTAAAATTCTTTATTTTGTAAATTTTATTAAAATTCTTAAATGTTAAATATTAAATTCATACTCTTAACCCTTTTAATATCTTTTTCTTATTTAATGAATGTAAAATCTAAAGATTATGATTCTATGCATTTCACATGTGCAGATGAAATTGGTCCGTTATTAGAATTTAAAATCCCTGATCTTAAAGCTAGTAAATCAGGAAATTTTAATATAAAAACTTTCGACAAAATTAAAAGAAAATCCTCAACTGTAAGAGAGGGTGTTATAAAAAAAGTTACAAGCCCGATAGACGATTCTTATTTTTTCTATCACGCAAATACAATTTCGAAAGAAAAAGGGATATTTGAAATTAGTTTTGAATTTTATCCACCCTCACATCTCTTAATTAAATATTCAAATTCTCAATACTCTGACTTAGTATGCTGGAATAATTAAAAGATTTTAAATGCGTTCGTACTTTTATATTTAAAAAGGGGCATTTCGAATCTTTTGATAGGCATTTGTCAATTGTTTTTAAAAACAATCAGCTAAGTACTTGACTATTAAATTTTTTAAGTGCATCAATTAAGGAATCAATTTCTTTTTCTTTAATGAATATACGAAATTCTGATTTTTTTGTTGCAATTTCACTAATGGAGCCGTCCAGCAAAACATCAAATATTTTCCAAACATTATTTTTTATCGATAATAAATAATCCATACTTATTTTTTCTTGTTTAATAATAAGATTACTTCTAACTAAAAATAATTCAGATGAAATTTTTTCCTTTTTTTCATTCCTAAAACTCACATCATCAATTTTTGAGAATCTCTTTAAATAATTTTTTGAAATATATTTCTTAAAGACGATAATTAATTCTTCTTTTTTCTCAATTTCTTGGTTTTCCCAATCTTTTCCAATTATCATTTTAAGCATTTTTTCAGCATCGTAAGTTCGATTGATTACATTTAATAAATTCTTTAAATCAGTGTCATTAGTTGAACTAATTTTTTTAAGTTCTTCATGTAAAAAATTTACCGTCATGATTGGATCTTCAAAAGCTTTTAGCGAATCAGATTTTTTTGATTCAAAATCCAGTGATAATGTATTTATTTTTTTTTTTACTTCACTTTTTTCAATATTTTCATTTTTTTTTGCATTTGTATTAACAATATCTTTTTCATTGGAATTTAGTGAGTTTAGATCCTTATTCGGAAAAGCTGAATTTTTCTTTTTTTTATATTCAAAAGATTCTTTTTCTTCATTTAAATTACTTTTCTTTTGTAATTGAGATAAAGGGATGGATTTTTCATTGTCGTTTTCGGAATTATTAATAAAATTGAACCCCGATTCTGATAATATAATTATAGCAATAAGTAATAATATTAATCCAATAATATTAAAAATTTTCTTCTTTGAATTATTTTTTTTTTTGAAGTCCATTGTTTTATAATTTATAATTTAGAGTTGATGATTTATATCACAACACTTTTTTTTAAATGATTAAAAAGCACTTAGAACAGGCTAAATTTTGGCAAAATAAATATAGTCAAAAAGACTATAACCCTAAATTAATTTTTAACGATTCAAAATCAAAAAAAGATGTTCTTTTCTCGCTTAGTTTCTTTTTGGTAATGATGACTATAGAAATTTTATTCAATCAACCTTTTAAAACAAAAATAAAACTGATACATAATAACCTTTATAAAAAAATTTTTACAAAAAGATTTGAAAAATTAGAAAGAATTGAAGTTAATTCTTTCGCTTTCAGTTTTTTTTTAATTCTTCAAAAATTATTTGAAGAAGAAGAAAGATTTAAATTTCACTCTCAAGATCTTATTCTAAATTCTATTTGTCACTGGTCATACATTGAAAAAAATGGATAAAGAATTCTTAAATCGTTGCAAATTGGTAAATAATTTGTGGAGTAAAAATAGAAAATTAGTTTTATCACGAACATATGATTCCAGAATCGATTTAATTTTTTTGTTATATAAGAGTTTTGAATTAGGAATAGCCAACAAAGCTATAATTAAAAAAAATCTTTCAGTGTTAATTTTTTCAGTTAGCAAAGCTCAGAAAGATTTTAGATATGATGTTTTAGACGAAATTAAAAAAAGAAGAATTTTATGAAATTTTATTGCACCTATTTATTCTTTCTATAATGAAAAAACATTTTTTAATAATCTTTTTCGTTTTTCTTATTTCTTTATTTTTATTTGTGGTTTTAAAGAAAGGTCACAATGAACTGATAAATATAAATGATTTTTTGATTTATTACCAAAATTATAAACTTTATATTGATGACAATAAATTCCTTTTTGTCATAATCTATCTTTTCTTTTCTATTTTATGGATTTGTTTGTTGGGAGTAATGATTCCAATGCTGATATTATCAACTTTAATGTTTGAATATTTAGCTTTTTTTCTTTCAGTAATATCATTTAGTACTGGCTCACTAATCTCATACATATTAGCCAAAAAATTTAAAAAGTTTACAACAAGCAATAGTTTCGAGAAAATCACTGTTAAGGATAACTCATTTTTCCTTTATATTATCTTTAGATTTACACCTGGAGTTCCCTATATTATTAAAAATGTTTCAGGAATTTTTTTTAAACTTGCGAATAGAGACTTTTTTGTGGCAACTGTTATTGCAGATACACCGCAAATATTTTTATTTGTTTTTTTAATAAAAAGGCTAGTAGATTCGTCAGAAAGTCTTGCAAATGGTTTAGACATAATGCTTATATCTGAGCAATTTTTTCTACCAGCTTTTTTAATAGTGTTATTTTTAATTGTAGTTTTTTTGGTAAAAATAAAATTTAAACAATATTTTTATAAAAAATAAATCTTCTTTTTTTGTAAATCTATACTATATTTACAAAAGGAGAATAGTATGAATAATAAGAATGAATGTGGGTGTGGAAGATCTCCCACCGGACTATGTATAGGTTGGCACAATCTATCTGAAACTGATTACAAAGCCAAGCTCGCAATATATGAAGAGCGCAAAAAAAATAAAAAACAGTAAATAAGTTAAAACTTAAAATTCCTCAAATGTTTCCAGAGTCTTTTCAAACCTGTAGGAGCATTTGTTTTTCTTCGATCAGGCCATTTTCTGGTTGGATCAAATATGGTTTGATCCAAGCCTATATCTTCAACTGCTTGTTTTTCTAAAATTACAGTATAGTAACCTAACTTCTTGTATGTAACACCAATATCTAGTTCATTCTTATATTTTTCATATCCCCCAATTAATTTGTAGTCTTTCATCCTTTTAACACCAGGTCTAAATGAGAAATATCCCCATTCCCAGCCCTCTTTACAATATACTTCTCTGAACTCAACTCCTTTATGCTTTTTTAAAGACCCATAGCTAAAGATATCAAGCCTGCTTGCACTTTTTTGACTTTCTAACCACACTTGGATTATCTTGGAATCATAGTCTAATACTTTAAGTGAATCTTGAATAAAATTTTTTCTTTTATATACCCAATCATCCTCACAATGAAAAATATAAGGTGTCTTAATTAACTTATAAGCATCAACAATCGATTTTATCTGACCTTTTTTCTTTTTATTGAAAAGAATGTTGAGCTTTTTACCCCATTTTTTGTTAATTTGCTTGTAAACGTCTTGATCTGCTGAATCTTCAGTTAAATAAAGTTCTTCTAATGGGAAGTTATTAAATTTAAAAAAACTCTCTAAAGTTCTATCTAGCAGGTCTAATCTACCGCAACTTGTAAGTAAAAAAGACATTTTATTATCCATAGTCAATTGAGCTTTAGAAGCTTTATTTTAAAAATTTACGTAAATATTTGATTATCTTCAAAAGGGAAGTTTTGTAGTTCCCATCAAAAATTTGTCAACATTATGAGCAACTTGTCTTCCTTCTTTTATTGCCCAAACAACTAAAGATTGTCCCCTTCTCATGTCTCCAGAAACAAAAACTTTTTTTATATTTGTTTTATAATCAATATCATTTGCTTCAACATTGCCTCTTTTATCAAGTTTAATTCCTGAATCTTTTATAAGTTTGTCTTTTATAGGATGAACAAAACCCATAGCTAATAAAACTAAATCAGCTTTCAATTCAACTTCAGATTCTTTCCCTTGACTGTCTTTAATGACCATTTGTCCTTCATCATTTTTTTTCCATTCAACTTTTTTCAAGGTCAAACTCTCTACGTTTTTCTGACCATTAAAAAGTTTTGTTGAAACACTCCAATTTCTATTTGCACCTTCTTCGTGTGATGATGAAGTTCTTAACTTTAGAGGCCAGTTTGGCCAGGTTAACATCTTGTTTTCTTTAGCTGGAGGTTTTTCTAAAATTTCAAGTTGGGTTACTGATTTTGCACCTTGACGATTTGATGTTCCAATGCAGTCCGACCCAGTGTCACCTCCGCCGATAACAATAACGTTTTTGTTCTTAGCGGAGAACTCTGGTTCTATCTCAATTTTGTCTCCTTCACAAATTTTGTTTTGACGAGTTAGAAAGTCCATTGCAAAGTGAATTCCTTTCAAATCTCTTCCAGGAATTTTCAAATCTCTTGGTTGTTCAGAACCACAAGCCAAAACTATAGCATCAAAATCTTTGAGTAACCTATTCATAGATATATCCTCACCTATTTTGACATTACATTCGAATGAAACTCCTTCAAGCTTCATCTGCTCAATTCTATTATCAATGAGATGTTTTTCCATTTTAAAATTAGGAATTCCATATCTTAGCAACCCGCCTATTCTGTCATTTTTTTCAAATAATTTAACGTCATGTCCAGCCCTTGCAAGCTGCTGTGAACAAGCAAGACCAGCTGGGCCAGAACCAACAACTGCAATTTTTTTGTTAGTTTTTTTGTTATTAATCACTGGAAGTATCCACCCGTTTTCGTAAGCTTTATCAATGATGGATCTTTCAATACTTTTAATTGTTACGGGACTGTCGTCTATGTTGAGTGTGCATGCTGCCTCACAGGGAGCAGGACATATTCTACTTGTAAATTCTGGAAAATTGTTAGTTGAATGAAGAACATCTAGTGCTATTTTCCAATCCTTTTCATAAACAAGATTATTCCATTCTGGAATAATGTTGTTAATTGGACACGAGTCGTGGCAATAAGGAATTCCGCAATCCATACAACGAGATGCTTGCTCGTTTAATGTTTTTTCAGGAAATGGAAGTACAAACTCATCAAAATTTCTTAAGCGAGATTTTGGAGCTATCGATTTACTTTCAGCTCTATCGTGTTCTAGGAATCCTGTTACTTTTGCCATAAATTTACTACCTTAGAATCTGTTTCTTTGCTAATTCTTTCTAATAAAACATTTTCAAAATCTATAGGAAGGATCTTTACGAAATTCTGGAGTTCGTTTTCAAAATTGTCTAGTATTGATTCTGCAACTGATGAACCAGTATAATTAAGGTGTTTTTTTAGCATTTCTTTTATCCTCAATTCATCATTAAATAGAAAATTATACTTGTCAAAAAGTTTTTCAGGTAAAATGTGTTTACTTTTCTTTACGCCTAAGATGTTTACCATAGACATGTTACATTTATTTTTAAAATCCTTCTCCTTTTGATAGACATAGGCAATGCCACCGCTCATTCCAGCACCAAAATTTACACCTGTATTTCCAAGCACCATAATCACACCACCTGTCATGTATTCACAGCAATGATCACCGGTACCCTCAACAACAGCAATAGCTCCAGAATTTCGAACTGCAAACCTTTCACCAGCCATTCCTGAAAAATAACATTCACCCGAAATTGCTCCGTACAAAACTGTATTACCAACTATAATATTCTTTTCTGGCTTATAGGTTGAGTCTTTGAATGGTCTGATTATTATTTTGCCGCCAGAAAGACCTTTGCCCACGTAATCGTTTCCCTCGCCAGACAAGGAGATTGTAATGCCTGAAGATAAAAATGTTCCTAAACTTTGTCCTGCAGTTCCTTCAAGATTAATAACTATTGAATCTTCTCTGAGTCCTTTGTGACCGAATTTTTTAGCAATGACACCAGAGAGCATGGCTCCAAGACTTCTGTCGGTATTCTTAACTAACTTACTGATGGTAATGGTTGAAACCTTTTTTTCAATTACTGGGCTACTTTCATGTATAAGTTTTACGTCTAATACTTCATCTAGATCGTGATTCTGCTCTGATGAATTAAACACTTCATCTCTACTCTCGAATTCTGGTTTGTATAAAATCTTGGATAGATCAATGTTCTTCGCTTTCCAATGCTCAATAGCTTTATTTTTAGTCATAAGCTCTGATCTACCAATAAGGTCCTCGAATTTTTCAATTCCTAGTTCAGACATAATTTCTCTTACCTCCTCTGCAACGAGGAAAAAATAGTTTATGACATGCTCTGGCGTACCTTGAAATTTCTTCCTTAATTGTTCATTTTGAGTTGCTATACCTACAGGACATGTATTTAAATGACATTTTCTCATCATTATGCATCCTACTGAAACCAGAGGAGCAGTAGAAAATCCAAATTCGTCTGCGCCTAGCAATGCACCGACAACAACATCCCTCCCTGTTTTCAAACCGCCATCAACTTGAAGAGAAATTCTGTTTCTTAATTTATTCATTACAAGAGTCTGATGCGTTTCTGCCAAACCAAGTTCCCATGGTGTACCGGCGTTTTTAATTGATGTAAGAGGAGATGCACCAGTTCCTCCGTCATATCCAGCGATGGTTATGTGGTCAGCTTTACACTTGGTAACCCCAGCAGCGACAACTCCAACTCCAAATTCAGACACTAATTTTACGCTAATTCTAGCTTGTTGATTTACATTTTTAAGGTCGTAAATTAGTTGTGCTAGATCCTCTATAGAATAAATGTCATGGTGCGGAGGAGGTGAAATCAAACCAACACCAGGTGTTGAGTGTCTAACGCTTGCTATCTTATCATCTACTTTATGACCTGGAAGTTGTCCACCTTCACCTGGCTTTGCTCCCTGGCTAATTTTTATCTGAATATCTTTAGCATTTACTAAATATTCTGTTGTAACTCCAAACCTTCCTGAAGCTACCTGTTTGATAGCACTTTTCATTGAATCACCATTTTTTAGTATTTTAAATCGTTCTGGTTCCTCTCCACCCTCTCCAGTATTAGATTTACCGCCAATTCTATTCATTGCTAATGCAAGGGTAGTGTGGGCTTCTCGTGAAATTGATCCGTATGACATTGCGCCTGTAGAGAATCTTTTGACAATCTCGGACGCCGGTTCAACATTTTTTAATGGTATTGGTTGACGCTTTTCAAACTCAAACAAGCTTCTGATTGTGAACATCGATTTATTGTGATCATTAATTTTATCAGAGAACTCTTTAAATGATTCTTTGGAATTTATTCTTACTGCTTTTTGAAGATTAGTAATAGTTTTTGGTGACCAAGCATGTTTTTCTCCTCTTATTCTAAAAGCATATTCGCCTCCCACATCTAAGTTCGTGGTTTCTTTATTTATTAAAGAAGATTGTGAATATCGGTTTATTGTCTCTTCTTTTATTTGTCGAAGAGTCAACCCACCAATTAAGGTGGCCGTACCTGGAAAATATTTATCAATCACATCTTCTGAGATTCCAATAGCGTCAAAAATTTGAGCTCCACAATATGATTTAAGAGTAGATATTCCCATTTTTGACATTATTTTTTGAATCGCTTTGCCGGATGCTTTTATAAAGTTGTTCTCAGACACATTGTAGTTTTTGTCGCCTACTAAGTTGTGTATCGTATCAAAAACTAAGTAAGGATTTATGGCCTCAGCTCCATATCCAAATAAAACTGCAAAGTGATGAAGCTCTCTAGCTTCCCCAGTTTCGATTACCAAACTTGTCTTCATTCGCAACCCTTCTTTTATTAAGTAATGGTGAATTGCAGAAACGGCTAATAAAGACGGAATTGGAGCATTTACCTTGGAAACGTTTCTATCAGAAAGAATTAAAATATTCGACCCGTCTAGAATTTGTGATTTAGCCTCAAAACAGATTCTCTCCAGTGCATCCCTTAATTCAATTTCTTTGGTTGAGTTTTTAAACAGAATATCTATAACTGAAGCTTTAAGTTTTCCTTTAGTGTTATTTTCAACATTCTTGATTTTAGAGATTTCTTTGTTGGTTAAAATAGGTTGCTTTAATTCTAGTCTTGCATTTGTATTCTGCTCCGGTGAATCAAAAATATTAGGTTTTTCTCCAAGTGTCATATCAAGAGACATAACAAGTTCTTCTCGAATAGGATCGATTGGTGGGTTGGTGACTTGTGCAAAACATTGCTTAAAGTAAGAAAATAGAAGCTTTGGTTTGTCTGAAAGAAGTGATATTGGAGTATCTGTACCCATTGAACCTATTGGTTCAATGCCGAGTTTTAGAATAGGCTCTATAAAGAAATTAATGTCCTCTTTTGTATATCCAAAGCAAACTTGCATTTTTCTCAAAGTGTCTTCTTCTAATAAAGTGGTTTCATCTCCAGTTTCCAGATCATCAAGAAAAATCTGTGATTTATCTAGTGACTTTCTGTAGTCATATTTTGCTGATAACTTAGATTTTATCTCTTCGTTATCAATAACTCTTTTTTCAATTAAATCTATAAGAAAGATCTTTCCAGGTTCGAGTCTCCATCTTTTTACAACTGCCTTAGGGTCAATATCCAATACTCCCATTTCAGATGAAAGAAGGACCATACCGTCGTCAGTTTGAACGTATCTTGACGGTCTTAAACCGTTTCTATCAAGAATAGCCCCAATTTTTTTCCCATTGGTAAAACACATAGCTGCCGGTCCGTCCCACGGTTCTATATAATTAGAATAATATTCGTAATAATCTTTCATAGAAGAATTCTGAATATTTTTTTCCCAGGCTTCTGGTATCAACAACATCATTGCGTGTTCGATGCTATAGCCTCCCATCATTAAAAATTCAAGAGCATTATCAAAGGCAGCAGAATCTGATAAACCATCAAAAATTAATGGATTCAAATTTTGAAACTCTTTTAAAAAAAAGTCAGAATTTGAAACGGAAGCTCTTGCGTTCATCCAATTTGCATTACCTCTCAATGTGTTGATTTCACCATTATGACATAAGAATCTAAAAGGTTGAGCCAATTCCCAACTTGGGAATGTATTAGTTGAAAACCTTTGATGAACAATAGCAAGTGAGGAAATAAACATTTCGTCTTTTAGGTCAAGATAGTAGTCCTTGAGACTGTCAGACATAATCATCCCTTTGTAGACAATAACTCTACTGGATAATGAGGAGATGTAGAAATCAAATGATTTCAGTTCAATCTCTATTCTTCTCCTTGCAATAAAGAGTCTTTGTTCAAATTCATTGATTTTGCTAGCTTGAAATTTTTGCTTTATAAATATCTGAATGACTGATGGCTCATTACCTTTTATCGACTCACCAAGAACTCCATTGTTTCTTGGAACTTCTCTAATAAAAAGATTCTCAAGCTTCAGTTTCGTGAGATACTTATCGATCACATTGATGCAGTGTTGTTTTTCTTCTTGATCTCGTGGTAAAAAAAACATGCCAATTGCATAATCATCTGGTCTAGGAAGAATTACATTTTTCTTTGATAGTTCGCCTTGAAAAAATTGATGAGGTATCTGAACCAAAATCCCTACACCATCTCCAGCTTTTGGGTCTGCACTTACTGCACCGCGATGAGTCAGATTACCAAGAACCTTTAAAGCGTTTTCTACTATTTTTCTAGAAGGAATGTCATAGATATTGGCAACAAAGCCAATTCCACACGAATCTTTTTCATTTTTTGGGTCATAAAGACCTTTTTTGGATCTTTTAAACATTCTCATTATAATTAATCACATGCACTGATATTATTATAATATAGTTATTTAATCATTTATTAACATATTTTTTTCGTAAAAGATTTTACCCATTGTTTCTGAATCTGATTTTTCTTCCCTGATATACTTTACAAGACCATAACCTTTAGCAAACCAAGAAGTCGAAAAAACTTCAATATTTATGACATCAAGTGGAGGTCCGGGATTGTAACTCGTTTTACCGTAACCAGAAATCTTTATGCAATTCTTAATTTTTTTTCCGTCAATTGAAATCGTCTCATTAATGCTTTCAATTTTGTTTGTTAACTTAAAAGGCAAATTTGTATCGTATATCCGGTCATAACCTAATTTCATCTGCAGGCTCGTTTTATCATTTGTTTCCCATTGAGTGTTCTTAACAATTGGAAAGGCTATGAGCATCTGTTTGTCCTCATTTTCATTTGTAGAAAAAAAATCAGTAGTGTTTTTTTTAAAAATACCCTCATCCTCAAACACATAGAAAGTTATTTCTCCATCATTTTTGAGAACTGGTATTGCATTGTTTACTCTAGGCAAAAAATAAAAACTCTGTCTGTAAGTTTTTTTGGTTTTTTCTTTGTCTTCAAATAAGACATCGTAAAAGATTTTTTTACCCTCATTTTGTGGAAAATAATTAGAGTCCAAATTACATGAAGTTAAGAGAAAGACAAAAATTAGTTTAGCTGAAATTTTTAAGGACATTTTTTATTAAAATTTTTCTTCATTGACAAGTGGTGAAAGACCTAATTGAAACTCCAAAGCGTTGCATAACATTTGGCCAATTAATATGTGAGCTTCTTGAATCCTTGAAGTATTCTTAGCAGGTATTGATATAATCTCGTCTGTTATTTTTTCAATCTTTTTGATATTTCTTCCCGTAAAAGCAACTGATTTCATTTTATTCTCTTTGGCATATTGAAGACCCTCTAAAACATTCTGACTTTTACCAGATGGTGTTATTCCGATGGCTACATCTCCAGCTTGTCCAATTGCTTCAAGTTGCCTAGAAAAAATATA
>CACBON010000014.1 GCA_902540805.1 uncultured Alphaproteobacteria bacterium
ATTGATGATTATGCTTGGTAATTTTTTTTGAATTTCAAATGCAAGCCTTGTTTTTTGGGTTGCTGTTGGTCCACCAATCAAAATTGCTAACGGATACAATTCTATTACTTTAATTTAAGAATTAGAAATCTCGAGAATTCACCCTCATATACTTGTAAAAGTATTGAATCAGCATCTTTCTTAATAAAATCATCAAATATTTTTTTTGCTTGAGATGGTTTTTGAATATCTTTTTGAGCAATTTGATGAAACATATTCTAAAAAGATTTCAAGAAATGATACACAAAGAATATTAAGAGCAATAACTGTTAAAATAGCAACTGGAAAAAATTTAACATATTGGCATGATAAAGTTTCAAAAAAAGTATTTAAAAAAATCATTTATCTAACAATTTCTGTTGATCGAGGTAAACTTTATAAAAGTATAGATGATAGGTGTTTAAAAATAATGAAGTCTAATGCTGTGAATGAAGTTTCAAATTTTCTAAAAAAAAAAAAAAGATAGATCATCCTCTGCATAAGTCTATTGGTTTTAATGTTATTGAGGAATATTTAACGGGAATAAAAACATTTAAAGAATCTCTCGATTTGTTTAGGCAAGAAACTAGAAGATATGCTAAAAGACAAATTACATGGTTTAGAAATAGACCAAAGGAAGCTATTGAAATGAATTTTTCTGATGCAAAAAGATACTTATTAAAAAATATTTAAATTTTTTGGTGTTTAAAGAATGTTTTTGGTTTAATTTATATTATGATAAAAAAATTATCAGGCGCAAGAATAGTTATTGAAGCATTAATTCAAGAAAATGTTAAAGTAATTTTCGGCTATCCAGGAGGTGCTGTACTCCCGATTTACGACGAGTTGTTTAAACAAAATAAAATTAGACATATTCTTGTAAGACACGAACAAGCAGCCGTTCATGCTGCCGAGGGCTACGCAAGATCAACTGGAAAAGTAGGTGTTGTGTTAGTAACGTCTGGTCCAGGAGCTACTAATACGGTCACAGGTTTGACAGACGCTATGATGGATTCAGTTCCAGTAGTATGTATTTCTGGTCAAGTTCCCACACACATGATAGGCAATGATGCTTTTCAAGAGGCAGATATTGTAGGCATTACCAGACCGTGCACAAAACATAATTACTTGGTCAAAGAAATATCAAAATTAGCTGAATCTATTCACTCTGCATTTCATATTGCTAAGAACGGCAGGCCTGGTCCTGTTTTAGTTGATATACCAAAAGATATACAAACATTTGAAACAAAATATCGAGGAAAAAAGTATACAAAGAGTTTCGCATTCTATAAACCCAAAACAAAACCATCACTTGATACAATTGTTAAGTTTGTAAATCTTTTAGAAAAATCAAAGAAACCGATTTTTTACGTTGGGGGAGGTGTAATAAACTCTGGATCAAGAGCTTCTTTATACCTTAAGAAATTACTCAAAATAACTGGTTTTCCTTGCACACAAACACTTATGGGTCTTGGAGCAACTCCAACTTCAGACGATCAGTTTATAGGAATGTTGGGTATGCATGGAACGTACGAGGCTAATTTATCCATGAATAAATCAGACTTGATGATTTGTATTGGCGCTAGATTTGATGACAGAATAACAGGAAAAGTCTCTGGTTTTTCTCCTAAATCAAAGAAAGTCCACCTAGATATAGATGCATCTTCATTTAATAAAAGTGTAAATGTTGACCTTTTGATTCAAGGAGATTTATCGAAAATATTAGAAATGACTCTAAAATACATTGAAAATAAAAGAATATCTTTTAGCAAAGAAAACATATCTGCGTGGTGGATTCAAATTAATAAATGGAGAGCGAAGAATTGCTTAAATTATAAGAATTCTAGATCAATCATTAAACCACAGTATGCATTGCAAAGACTAGATTTTCTAACCAAGCATTTAGATCCATTTATAACAACTGAAGTTGGTCAACATCAAATGTGGGCTGCTCAATTTCTCACATTTAATAAACCGAGACATTGGATGACATCTGGTGGATTAGGTACGATGGGTTATGGATTGCCTGCAGCTATGGGTGTGCAGATTGCACATCCAAAAGATTTAGTTATAGATGTTGCTGGTGAAGCCTCCATACTTATGAACATTCAAGAAATGTCAACAATTAAACAGTATAGATTACCTGTAAAAATTTTTATTCTTAATAATCACTACATGGGTATGGTCAGACAATGGCAAGAGCTACTTCATGGGAATAGACTTTCAGAGTCATATATGGATTCACTTCCAGATTTTGTAAAACTTGCCGAATCATTTGGAGCAACGGGACTTCGTGTTAACAAACCTGGGGAAATGGATGATCTTATAACGGAAATGATCAAAATAAAAGGACCAGTAATATGTGATGTCGTTGTTGACCCAAAAGAAAATTGTTTTCCAATGATACCTTCAGGATCTACACATGACCAAATGCTTTTAGGTCCGAATGATAAATTAGAGGGAGAAATTTCAGAAGAAGGAATGGTTCTTGTCTAAAATGTTGTAATGACAGACTCTCATTCCAAACATATTCTCTCAATTATGGTTGATAACGAACCAGGAGTTTTAGCAAGGATTGTAGGACTTTTTTCTGGCAGAGGATATAACATTGAAAGTTTATCTGTATCAGAAGTTGATTCTGATAGATTTCTATCTAGAGTAACCGTTGTAACTTCAGGAACAAAAAATATTATAGATCAAATTAAAGCTCAAGTGAGAAAACTCATTCCTGTTCACAATTTAATAGATATAACTGAGTTAAAGAGTTTTATTGGAAAAGAGTTGATTTTAATGAAATTGGATATAAAACAGAAAACAGTTTTAAATATCTACAAACATATAAAAAATATTGGAGCGAAGATTTTATTTGAGGATAAAACTGTTATAATAATAGAATTTTCAGGCACTCCAACTGAAATTTCCAGTTTGATAAAAAAAATGAAGGTGTATAATATTGTTGAGTTAACTAGATCGGGCCTAGTATCAATGGCATTAGGTAAAGATTACATAAGAAGATAAGGAAAATTTATGAAAGTTTATTACGATAGTGATGCAGACCTAAATTTAATTAAAAATAAGAAAGTTTGTATAATAGGTTATGGAAGCCAAGGTCATGCTCACGCTCTTAACCTACGAGATAGTGGAGTTAAAAATATTGTAATAGCATTAAGACAAGGTTCCGCCTCTCGTGCTAAAGCCGAAAAGGAAGGTTTTAATGTTTTAGGTGTTGATGAGGCTTCTAAATGGGCGGATGTTTGTATGGTCCTTGTTCCAGACGAGTTACAAGCAGATTTATATTCTGAATATTTAGAAAAAAATTTAAAAAAAGGAGCTTGTTTGCTTTTTGCTCACGGACTTTCAATTCATTTTCAACTAATAAAAGCTAGGGCAGACCTAGACGTTTTTATGATCGCACCCAAAGGCCCAGGTCACACAGTGAGGGGGCAGTATCTTTCGGGTGGTGGGGTCCCATGTTTAATAGCTATTCATCAAGACGCATCTAAGAATGCCCTTGAACTTGGAATTTCTTATGCTTCAGCAATTGGTGGCGGTCGCTCTGGAATAATTCAAACAACTTTCAAAGAAGAATGCGAAACCGACTTGTTTGGGGAGCAAACCGTCTTGTGTGGCGGTTTAACTGCTTTGATTCAAGCGGGTTTTGAAACTCTTGTCGAAGCAGGGTATTCCCCTGAGATGGCATATTTTGAATGTTTACATGAAGTCAAGTTAATAGTTGATTTAATTTATGAAGGTGGGATCGCCAATATGAGGTATTCCATTTCAAATACAGCAGAGTATGGAGATCTTACGAGAGGACCACGAATAATAAATGAAAATACTAAGTTAGAAATGAAGAAAGTTTTAAATGAAATTCAGTCTGGAAAGTTTGTAAGAGACTGGATTTTGGAATGTAAGTCGGGGCAATTAAACTTCAAAGCAGAAAAAAGAATTCAAAGTGAAAAGCAAATTGAAATGGTTGGAGAAAAGTTGAGAAAAATGATGCCTTGGATAAGTTCAAATAAATTAGTAAATAAAAAGAATAATTAATATCTAATAAGCATGAAAAAGAATAAAATAATCATTTTCGATACCACCCTAAGAGATGGGGAGCAATCAGCTGGAGCTTCGATGTCTATCGAAGACAAAATGGAGATCGCAACTAAACTTAATGAAATGAAAGTTGATATTATTGAAGCTGGATTTCCGTTTGCGTCCAAAGGTGATTTTCAAGCAGTTAAAAAAGTATCTGAAATATCTACTTATTCAATTATATGTGGTTTAGCCAGATCTCATGATAAAGATATAGATGCTGCTGGTGAAGCTCTTGCACAGGCAGAAAGAAAAAGGATACATACCTTTATTTCTACAAGTGACTTGCATATGAAATATAAGCTGAGAATGTCAAAGAAAGAGGTGCTTGATTCGATAAAGAAAAGTATCGCGAGAGCCTCAAAATATACTTCTGACATTGAGTGGTCACCCGAAGATGCTTCAAGAACTAACCTTGACTTTCTTTATAAAAGTATTGAAGTAGCAATTAACTCTGGTGCAACAACTATTAATATCCCAGATACAGTGGGTTATGCTATACCGAAAGAGTTTGCATCTTTGATTAAAAAAATAAAAAATAATGTTTCAAATATTGATAAAGCCATAATTTCAGTTCATTGTCACAATGATTTAGGCCTTGCAGTTTCAAATTCTTTGTCCGCTATAATAGAAGGGGCAAGACAGGTTGAGTGCACAGTAAATGGAATTGGTGAAAGAGCTGGTAATGCTGCATTAGAAGAAATAGTTATGTGTCTTAAGACCAGAGCTGACAAGCTCCCTTTTTATACGGATATTAATACTAAGAAAATAACTGTTATATCTCATCTTGTTTCAACAATAACTGGTTTTCCGGTTCAACCAAATAAAGCAATAGTTGGAAAGAATGCCTTTGCCCACGAATCAGGAATTCATCAAGATGGAATGCTAAAAAATGCAAATACTTATGAAATTATTACCCCTGAGTCAATAGGACTGTCAGCCTCTGAACTAGTTTTAGGCAAACATTCGGGAAGACATGCATTTAAAGTTAAACTTAGTGAGCTAGGATATGACTTTGATGAAAGAAATATTAACAAACTTTTTAAGCAATTTAAGAATTTAGCTGATAAGAAAAAACAAGTTTTTGAAGAAGATTTATATGCAATAGTAGAAAGCGAAAAGAATTTTCAAAAAAAGATGCCTATAGATTTAATTGATCTTTCTTTAAAGTGCGGTAAGGGAAAGAATTCGGAAGCAAAATTAAAATTAGAAATTTTTGGAGAAAAGAAAATAATTAAAAAAGTTGGAAATGGACCAATTGATGCAATTTTTAATGCTTTAAAAGTTTTAATTCCAAATAAGGCTAATTTGATTGTTTATCAGGTTAATGCAATCACAAAAGGTACAGACGCTCAAGCTGAAGTAAATGTAAGGCTAGAGGAAAAATCAATATCAGTTCAAGGTCAAGGCAGCGACGTCGATACAATGGTTGCGTCTGCAAAAGCTTACATAAATGCGATGAACAAGCTTATATTGAAAAGAAAAAGAGCAGACGATTCCAAATCAGTCTTACAAACATCAAATGAGAAACTTGATAAGCATGTGATTTAATTTATTGATTTTTGTGAATTTTGCATGTAAAAAATTAAAGCATGAAAAAATTTTTTTCTTTTTTATCTCAAGATATTGCGATTGACCTTGGAACCGCAAACACTTTAATTTACGTTAAAGGCAAAGGTATAGTTTTAAATGAACCTTCAGTGGTGGCTTTGTCAAATGATAAAAAAGAAGCCAAACCAAAAGTGTTAGCTGTTGGTCATGAAGCGAAAACAATGTTGGGGAGAACACCTGGAAATATTGTTGCAATCCGACCAATGCGCGACGGAGTTATTGCGGATTTTGATGTTGCTGAAGAAATGATAAAGCACTTTATAAAAAAGGCTCATAATCACAACAGTTTTTTTAGTCCTGTTATTGTAGTTTGTGTTCCCTCTGGAGCTACATCAGTAGAAAGAAGAGCTATTGAGGGTTCAGCTGCAGCAGCTGGAGCAAGGAAAGTATATTTGGTTGACGAGCCAATGGCAGCTGCTCTTGGAGCAGGTCTTGCGGTAACGGAGCCTTCTGGTTCTATGGTTGTTGACATTGGTGGAGGAACAACGGAAGTTGCACTCTTGGCCCTAGGCGGAATAGTACATGCACATTCTGTAAGGGTTGGTGGAGATGCAATGGACACTGCAATAATAAACTATATTAGAAGGTCTCATAACCTTCTTGTTGGGGAGAGTAGTGCAGAAAGGATCAAGAAAGCGATTGGAGTAGCCGCAGCCCCAAGCTCAGGTGATGGTAAGGTGCTCCACATAAAAGGAAGAGATCTTTTGAAAGGTGTTCCAAAAGAGGTTGTAATAAATCAAAGGCAAATTTCTGACGCTCTTCAGGAGCCTGTTCAAGCAATTATCGAAGCGGTTACGAATACTCTCGAAAACTCAGACCCAGAACTTGCAGCGGATATAGTTGATAAAGGAATTGTGCTAACTGGGGGTGGTTCATTATTAGGAGAATTGGATCAGGTAATAAGAGATTCAACTGGTCTACCGGTAAGTATAGCTGATGATCCATTGAGTTGTGTAGTTCAAGGTACAGGAAAATGTGCGGAAAACTTAAAAGAACTTCGACCTGTTTTAAGCAGTAGTTATTAACTTATGTTTTACAAGTCGTCTTTTGGAAGGGGATTTAACTCAAGCATTCTTAACAGTTATGTCTTGAGTGTATTTCTTTGTGTTTCATTTTCAATAACACTTTTTGTACTTTCAGTAATGGATGCAAAATCAATTAAGTTCTTTAGATTTGCAACAATTTCTTTTTGCAAACCAATTTTTATTGTTGTAGGTAAGCCCTTTCAAATTTTTAACGATTCATTAATTTATCTTCGTGAAATCAAGCATGCAAAAGATAAAAATGTAGAGTTATTAGAAGAAAACAAAAGATTGGTTAACGAATTAGACAAAAAAAACTTTTTGTTACTTGAAAATCACAGATTGAAAAATTTATTAAAAATCAAGGAAGTTGATTATGTAAAAAAAATAACTGCAAGAATTTTAATTGATGCTTATAAAGATGCTGGATCTTTGATTTACATAGACGCTGGAAAAAAAGATGGCTTAAAAATTAACGATGCTGTTTTTAATGAAAAAGGTTTTTTGGGAAGAGTAATAGAGTTAGGACGAAATTCCTCAAAAGTTCTTACAATCTTTGACGAAAACTCTATCCTTCCAGTTGTATCAGTAAACTCAAAAAAATCTTTTTTTTTACAAGGAGGAAATAAAAGATTAGAGCTTAAGCATATTGAAAAAAAATTTGATCTCAAACATGGTGAACTTATACTTTCAACAGATGCTGCTGGATATTTTAAGGAAGGAATTAAAATTGGTAGAGTTTTTAAGACTTTAAACGAAGTCTTTGTTGTACCATTTGCAAAAAAAACAGATTCGATTTATGTTAACGTTTTGATCTATAATTACAAAAATGTATTCCAGGAGTAGGTTGATTATTTATGTTAAATAATTTAATATTAAAATCTATACCCTACGCATTCGTTCTGTTTTTCATTTTTTTTGAATTTACACCTAATTATTTTTTTCAAGAGGAAATCATAAAACCTTATATGTTTTTTACAATTCTTTATTGTTGGATATGTTCTAACTATAAACAATTCTCACCTATATCAATTTTTTTTCTAACTACACTTTATGACCTTATACAAGGAGGGATTGTTGGGATTACTTGTTTATTTTTTTTAATACTGCATTATTCTCAAAGAAGAAAATTTAACGATTTAATTTCAAATGATTTTAAGGAAACATGGTTCAAGTTCATACTCAATTTTACAACTTATATCTTTATAATTTCATTGACAATAATTTTCTTCAACGAGAATAAAATTGTTTTAAAAAATTTAGCTCTTAGTTATATTTTTAGTATTGTTATGTTTCCTTTATTCTTTTTTATAGTAGACAAACTTAGTTACAGAACTAGAATTTATAATGAGTAGAGAAGTAAATTTCGAAAAAAAAATTAAAAGAAGAGCTCTTATACTTGGTCTCTCAAAAACTTTTTTCACTTTTTTAGTTTTCGGGAAACTTTTTTATTTGCAAATTCTTCAAAAATCTAAATACGGAAAATTATCCGATACAAACAGGATCAAATTAAAAATTGTCTATCCAGAGAGGGGAACAATCTTTGATTTATATGGTAAGCCTATTGCCTCCAATAGAATCGATTATCAATTAAGTATATTTAGGGATAAGAAAAATTTAGTTAATGATTATGTGAAAAAACTCGAGGGTCATATTAATTTTTCTGAAATGGACTTAGAATTGATTAAGAGCAACTTGAAACAACAAGATCTTTCAGATTTTATTACAATAAAAAGAAATCTGAGTTGGAATGAGCTCGAATTTTTTGAATTTATGAAAAATAAATTCCCGTTCCTTATTATTACTAAGGAAAAAGTTAGAAATTATGAGGACGATAAAATATTTTCACATGTTCTTGGCTATGTTGGTTTTAAGAAGAATGTGACCAAAAAGAAATTATCGAATCTTAAATTTGGTATTGCTGGAATTGAAAAAAAGTTAGACTCTAAGCTCTTGGGTAAAGATGGCTGGATAAAATTTGAGACGGATTCTAAGGGTTCTGTCAAAAAAGAGCTTAATAAAAAGTATGCAGTCCCTGGAGCAAATATTAAAACAAATCTAATAAGCGAAATACAAAATAAAGCTTCTATTGAAATGAGAGGAATTAATGGCGCTATTGTAATGATTAATTGTCAGGATGGAGGAATAAATTGCTTATATTCTTCTCCTTCTTTCAATAATAATGAATTTAGTAATGGTGTTAGTTTGAAAAAATGGAATTCATTATTAGCTGACGATTTTAACCCTCTCCTTAACAGATGTATTGCAGGTCTTTATTCGCCAGGGTCGACTTATAAATTAATTACTGCATTATATGCTTTAGAATATAAAAAATTTAATAAGAATAAAAAATTTTTATGTTCAGGGCATGTATCTTTTGGTAATAGAAAATTTCATTGTTGGAAAAAAGAGGGTCATGGATACTTAAATTTACATGAAGCTATTGAGAAATCTTGTGATTGTTATTTTTATAATTTAGCTAAAATTTTAGAAATAGATGATCTTGCTAAATTCTCAAGTTTATTTTCATATGGACAAACAACAGGTGTTGATATTCCAAATGAGTTAAACGGAATTATGCCCGATAGAAAATGGAAAATGAATAATAGAGGTGAAAAATGGCAAAAAGGCGAGACATTAAACACTGTTATTGGACAAGGGTTTATGTTGTCTACTCCGCTTCAAATAACTCTTATGACAGCTAGAATTGCAACAGGAAAAAAAATAATACCTAGAATTGTTTTAAATAAAAAAGAGTTTGAAAATTTAAATATTAATAACGAAAATCTTAAATTTATCAAATCCTCAATGTTTTCTGTTGTTAATGATAGCGCTGGTACAGCATTTAATTCTAGACTTAAAGGTTATTACAAAATGGCAGGCAAAACGGGGACCTCACAAGTGAGAAAGATAAGTTTACAGGAAAGAGAAGAAGGTGTAATTAAAAATGAAGAGCTAAACTACAAACTAAGAGATCACTCATTATTTACATGTTTTGCTCCTTTCGATAATCCAAAGTATTCGCTTTCAGTAATTGCGGAACATATGGGAAGTGGTTCAAAGGTTGCTGCTCCAATTGCCAAAAGAATAATGGAATTAGCATTAAACAAATACTTATAAATGACAGAAATATTTATTAAATTAAAAAAATTAAATTGGTTATTCATTTTTTTGATATCTTTTTTATCTTTTGTTGGGCTCGTTATGATTTACAGTGCGACATACGTTGAAGAGTCAAAAATTTTTATTTCACATATATATAAAGTAGCATTTGGTTTCATTTTAATGATTTTAGTAAGTCTAATTGATATAGAATTTTGGAAAAAAAATGCATATTTATTTTACTTTATTGGATTGGTTCTATTGTTGTGGGTAACTTTTTATGGTTATCTTGGTAAAGGAGCGAGAAGATGGATCAATTTTTACGGATTTAATTTCCAACCATCTGAAATAATGAAGATTTTCTTAATAATTTCTTTAGCTAAGTTTTTTGATGAAAAGAAATTCCAAGAAACAAGAGATTATTTTTTTCTAATTCTACCTATATTAATCGTAACAATTCCCTTCCTTTTGGTTTTGATTCAGCCTGATCTTGGAACTGCAATGTTAATATTATTCGTAAGTATTGTGATATTTTTTGTATCAGGAATCAATTGGAAATTTTTTGCTTCAACTGGATTACTTACAATAACAGTTACTCCGTATTTGTGGGGAGGTCTCAAAGAATATCAAAAACAAAGAATACTTACTTTATTTAACCCTGAAAGTGATCCTTTAGGTTCTGGTTACCACATAATCCAGTCTCAAATTGCAATTGGTTCTGGAGGTACTTTTGGTAAAGGGTGGACTAAAGGTACACAATCACACTTAGACTTTCTACCTGAGAAGCATACAGATTTTATCTTTTCAATGCTAGGTGAAGAATTTGGGTTTTTAGGAACTTTGTCTGTAATAGGTTTAATTTGTTTGATAACTTATATTGCATATCATGTAACCAGTAATTTTATTCACAACAACTTTAACAGAATTGTAGGATATGGAATTATAACGAATTTTTTCTTTGCTTCACTTATAAATATGTCAATGGTAATTGGGATATTACCAATTGTTGGATTGCCTTTGCCGTTAGTTTCTTATGGCGGTTCATCAATGCTTACGTATTTTATAGGATTTGGAATGATTTTGTCATTGGATCGTAGAGCAAACTAGTCTATAATTCACCCTTTTCAGACAACATAATTGCAATTTTTTTGGTTGATTTCATATTTCTTAAAATTATTAATATAATTACTAGAAGTGGCACACTTAAAAACATGCCAGAAACTCCCCAAATTTTTCCCATAATTGTTAAGAAAATAATCATTACCATTGGACTTATATTTAGTGTTTTACCCATTAGTTTAGGTTCTAAAAAATTTCCAATATAAATTTGAATAAGCAAAAGTAGAAAAAACGTTAAAGTAGGTTCAAAAAAATTAAGAAATTGAACTGCTGAAAAAACAAACGGTAAAAGAATAGATAATAGGGATCCTATAAAAGGAATAAAGTTTAGAAAGAAGGAAATAATACCGAATGCCGGTGCTAAATCGTTTTCTAAAAAGAAAAGAACTATAAAAGTAAATATACCAGTGAGAAAGCTTGTTATGGTTTTTAGTTGAAAATAAAAAAAAATATCAAAATTAATTTTGTTAAGAATTCTTATATTTGAAGATTTTAAAACTGAATTTAATTTTTTTTTCAAATGATTTTCTTCAAAAATTAAAAAAATTATAAAGATTATAACAAAAGCAAAGTTTCCTGCAAACGAAGACAAACTATTCAAAATATTTGAAAAAATTGTTAACATGTCAAATGAACTAAATAAATCGTTTTTTTCAAAAAATGAATTGATGGGTTTTTTCGACAAGTATAACAATATCTTTTCAAAGTTAACTTGGTATATATTTGATTTCCCAAGGACTGCATTAATATTTACTTCAAGGATTATCCATAAAAAATACGCGAATGTAGAAATAGTGATCAGCATTAAAGCCATTGCGTAAAATTTATTTAAATTAACACCCAACCATGAATTAATTAAAATTAGCATTTTATTAGTTACTGACTTAATTACTAAATAGAAAAAAAGTGCCAGAAATAGTGGGAGAAAGATAAATTTTCCAAGGTAAAAAATTAGAAATAAACATAAAAAAAATAAAAGAATAGAATTAGTCTTCATTTTTAATTTTCTTTAAAGCTTTCCAAAACTTGCGTCATCTTTGTTGTTCCAAATAAATCTGAATCCGTTTTCTCAACTCTTACGCTTTTTACAAGTCCAACTCCTTTAGCATACCACTCCTCAGACAGAATATTAATAGCGATTGAACCAATTTCACTGTCACCTATAAATTTAGTATTTCCGATACCTCTAATTAAAATACAGTTTTGAAATTTTCCGATTGGTGTTGATATAATTTCATTTGTTGAAATTATTTCATAGTCTATCGTAAAATTTGTTGTCGCTCTGTAATCGTAATAAGGGTATCTTTTAAGAATCAAATAGGTTTTGCTATCTACCGACCACTTTTTTCCAATTTTAATTGGAAAAGGAAGTACCATTCTTACTTGCTTTTCTTGTTTAATATTTTTATCTTTTGCAAAAGCAAATCCATTTCTGAAGATACCATTTTTTTTAGGTTTATAGAAAAATAAGGAACCATCTTCACGGAGAAATGGATAAAGCGATTCCTTCTTTCCACCTATCTCTAATTTTTTTTTACCTAATGATAAATTTATCTTTTTATATATTTTTTTTTTATCAACTTCAGGTTCGATTTCAATTTTATAAGACCAAGACTTTATTTTTCCCAATGGAAAATAGTTATGATTATTTTCTGAACATCCTATTAAGACAAAAAGAAATAATATGTATTTCATTATTTATTTCTCTGGAAGCAATTGATTTGGCATATCAAAAAAATTCAATTTAGAACTTACTGCAGCTGCTTTTTCTTTTTTTAAAATAGAAGAAATAATATTTTTTTTGTTTTCGTTTATATTCTCTCCCATCTGAGGAACACCATTTTTAAGACTAACAAGTGCTTTAGAAACTCTTTCGTGAACTTCTTTATTATATTTTAAACTATGTGATCTAGGGGTGCTAAGTCCAGCCAAATCATCCATATCTGTAATCCATAAGAAAATCGAGCCTTCAGAATTTAAAAGTGCATTTGGCTCATATATTTGTGCTGCAACCAATCTGAATCTGTCTGGCAAGGGATCGTTTGAAGGCCAACCTATCAGGTTTTTAAAAGAATCGTAGGTTAAAATATAAAAGAGTGTTGTTAGAACAATCATCGTTGATTTAATCATCCAATGGAAGTTTGTTCTTAAATTAAACAATAGCAATAAAAATGCTAAGATAATGTAGCATATTATAATTAAAAAAATTTCTGAATTCATATTGACCTTTCTTTTAATTTTCAGGAACTAATTTTTTAAATAAGTTACCTGAAATAGTTACCTTACCGTTTTGTGTAATATTAAATCTTGTTGCAGTTTTTTCTACACCTTTTTTTTCTAAGTTAATTGTTCCGTAATAAATTACTTCAAGTTGAGGATTAACTTTTTCTACTTTAACGTTTACGTCTACTGGTTGACTGGTCTTAGTTGCATAATAATGAATATTTACAATATATTCACCTGGAACAACTGCTCTAATAGTAACAACTTCTTGATTTAGAGGATTTTGGACTTTTTCACCGTTAATCTCAATTGTGTCATTTAAAAGTCCTCTATCATCCCTATCAAGATGAACGAAACCTGCCTCTTTACCTCTGAACCAAATGAGATCACCAGTTGGACTTTGAACATAAGTATCTATATCATCAGGATTATTATCTTTCCAGCTTACCGTTATTATATATTCAGCCTTTGGATTTATGACACCGGTTTTTGGTATTGGGTTCATGAAAATAATTGCGAGAAACATTAAAAGCGTAAAAGATAGTAATATATTGAAAAGTAAATCAGTGAAGGGATCAGCCCTGAGTCTTCTTCCTGAATATGACATTATAAACTATTATCTATGCTAACTTCAGAAATTTGATTTAATACTGAAAACAATTCTTCACATCCACTTTCAAGATTATAATACTGCACAGCTACCATAACACCAGCCACTAATGCAGACAAAGTAGTATATAGGGCTACTCCCATACCACTTCCCATTGTTGTAAGAACTCCCTGAAGAAGAGTAACATCAAAAGTTGTTATATCAGATAAAGATCCTAACATGATTATGAAACCAATAACTGTACCTATAAGACCTAATTTTAGCATTATGTCAGAACAAAACCATCCAAATTCATAAAATCCTATTGTTTTCTTTATGTAACTATCCAAAATTTGAACATGAGATGTAGCTCCGTTTTTCTTTAAACCTATCAAGTCTTTGAAATAATCACTCACAATTCCGTCAGATATTTGGCCCTTTGATGTGAGAATTAATGATCCTTCAATAATCCTTAACTTAACATTTTCATCCAAAAGACTTTTCTTAATGATATGTGCTTTATTAAGCTCATCAGAAATTAAGAAAGTATGGTAAAAGCAATGCATACTAATAACAAAGAACAGAATTAATATAAAACTAGTAATATAACTTTTATCCGAACTTAATATTTTAATAATTAGACCTTGATCAAATATAAAAAAAATAAAAAAAGACATCAAGCTGAACTGTAATAGCCATTTTAAAAATAGTTTATGTGCTCTTGTCATTTTTTAATAAAGTTATTTTTAATATCTAATCAATGTTTCAGTTGAAACATCAATTTTTTTTCTTCCATTTAGAAAATTTAGCTCAATTAAAGAAATAAAACAAGTAACAGTTCCCCCAGCTTTTTTAATAAGTTTACAAGCTGCTTGTGCAGTTCCACCAGTTGCTAAAAGATCATCAATTAAAATTATTTTCTTTGCCTCAAGTTTTAAATTTACCTCTAAAGTATCTTTTCCGTATTCCAAATCATACTCTAAACTTATAACTTTGCCGGGAAGTTTGTTTTTTTTTCTAACCATAATGATTCCCTTATTAAGGTCATATGCTAAACAAGAGGCAAATATAAACCCTCTCGCATCAATTCCTGCTATTAAGTCAAAGTCATAGTTTTTTGTGAGACCTTTTAGATACTTTATTGAGGATTTTAACGCATCATTGTTGGAGATCAAAGTAGAAATATCATAAAAAAGGATGCCAGGTTTTGGATAGTCTGGAATTTTACTAATACAAGATTCAATTTCCTCAATTTGCATAACTATAAAGTAAAAGTTTTTAAAATCTCTTAAAAAATCCGATAAAACTTGAAAAGGTGTTGAAATTTATCATAAATTTACATTAATATTTGTAAATAAAGAATATATATAATTATTTCATTTACAACTGAAATGTATGAAATCATCAGAGAAAAAGTTTAATTTAATTAAATCTTCGTTTAAGATAATTGAGAAAAGTGGTTGGAAATCATTCTCTTTTCAGAAACTCTCATATTCAGAAAAAATTTCAATAGATGAAATCAAAAAAATTTTTAAGTCTGAAATCAATATTTTAGACGAATTCTCAAAGATGATTGATATTCAAGTCGAAAAAAGCTTCGATTATCAGGAACTTGGAAACACTTCAGTAAAAGACAATTTATTTGAATTAATTATGTTAAGATTAGAGTTCATGCAACCATATAGAAAGGCTCTTAAGCGTATTAAAAGTACTTTTAGATCTAATCCTCTAATAGCTAAGTCAGTTGCAAAAAATGTGATGAATTCGCTAGATTTTTATCTTGAGTTAACTAATGCGTTTAATGATTCTTTTTTAGATATTTTTAAGAAAAAATCAATTTTTCTTATTTACAGTTATATTTTTAATATTTGGCTTGAGGACAATTCAGAGGAGTTATCAATAACAATGTCTGAATTAGACAAGCTTCTTTCCTTCTCAGAAAAAATTGCGCTAAATTTTAAAACTTATACTCCATTTTAACTTCTTTTAATGCATCTTTTTGTCTTTTTTTTAAAACTTCTTCATTAAATCCTTCAATTAATTCATGAAATAATTTATACCAGTTTAGTTTTGCATCTAAATGCAGAAAGACAGATCCAAGCCCAATAGCAGCTCTGTCCATAAAAACAAATTCTCTTGGTGGTTTTACTCCTCCAATTTTTTTTAATTCTCTGTGAACTTTTGAAGCAGCCTCAGCGCCATAAGTAGAAGAATTTGTATCTTGCATTTTTCTTAACTTATTTTCCATAAGTGGCGAATAGAGAAATTTTGCCCAGATATTTAAAACATCGATTAAATTGTTTGAAATATTTTCAAATCCCCAACTCTCGTATGCATGTACTGCTAAGTCGGTGTTGTTGCCTTTAATGGCATAGTACAAATCAATAACGCCTTTGACAAATGACGGTTTAAAAACTCTTATGCAACCAAAATCTAAAAGGTTTATGTTAGCATTATTATCTGAAGAGTAATTTCCTAGATGGGGATCTCCGTGAATAACACCGTATTTATAAAATGGGTAGTACCATGCTTTAAACATATTTTTAGCAATCTTTTGTCTAACAACATGAGGATGTTTTTTAAAATGAAGAAGTTTATTTCCTGTCAAGAAGTTCATGCTAATTAATCTTTTTGTAGAGATTTCTTTATAAACATTTGGAATTCTTACCTCTTTAGATTTATTAAATATTAGATTGAATAGTTTGATGTGTTTTTGTTCTTGATGATAGTCTAATTCTTCTTTTATTCTTATGCTTATTTCTTTTTGAATTTCAGATGTATCAATACTTTTATCAATTTTTTTGTAAATTGAAAAGATCAGCTTAAGTTGATTTACATCTGCCTCAACTATAGAACTCATATCTGGGTATTGTAATTTACAAACTACATTTTGTCCTTTATACATAGCTTTATGAACTTGACCTAATGATGCTGCAGCGAACGGTTCTTTTTCAAAATAATCGAAAGAATCAAGCCAATTAAATCCAAGTTCGTTTTTCATTCTCCTTTTAACAAAATTCCAACCCATGGGAGGAGCATTTGACTGTAACTTCGTTAACTCATTTACATATTCTTCTGGAAGTAGATCTGGAACTGTTGATAATAGTTGCGCAATTTTCATTATAGGACCTTTCAAATTTCCAAGAATATTTCTTAGATCAGCAGCATTCTGATCACTTTCTTTATTCAAGAATTTAGTACCCAATAGCTTGAAAGCAATGCTTCCCGCTGAGGTCCCTAAATTGGCATACCTTGCTACTCTTTTTGAAAACTTATTAATCTCATCCATAAGGGATAAGTTAATGAAAAAAAAAAAAAATTAAATGAAAATAATTAATAGAATAAAAAATATTGAAAGAGGTATATAATTTTTTGATAGGAATTCTAAAGTTTTTGCCTTGATATAGCTTGAAAGCTCTAGCTGATTATATTTGTCCATAAAAAATATTGTGCAATTATCATTCCAAATTACATTGTTCTAGAAGTAAGATAATCAACTAAATTTGTAAGTTTTTCTTTCTCTACAGAATCTGAAAAAATTCCTAAACTGTCTTTTGCCATAGTAGAAAAATGTTTAGCTTTTTTTAAACAGTCTTGCTTGACATTATATTGTGTCATTAGATCTATTATTTTTATAAAATCACTGTTATTAATTTTTTCTTTAGCAATAATAAATTCTATAATTTTTTTTTCACTTTTATTACATCTTTTATAACAAAGTATGAGCGGAAGAGACATTTTTCCTTCTTTTAAATCATTTCCTGAACTTTTCCCAGAAGTTTTAAAGTCTGAAAAATAATCGAGAGAATCGTCTACAATCTGATATGCCATTCCAAGAAATGTTCCAAATTCAGCAAGGCATTTTTTTTTTTCTGAGCTTATTTCACTAACTTCGCCACCTATTTGACATGCTGCAGAAAACAATTCAGCAGTTTTATGGTTTATGATATCTAAATATTCAGACTCGTTTATGTGAAGATTTTTTATTGAAACCAACTGCTTAACTTCACCTTTAGAGATCTTAACTGAAGCCTTAGAAATTATGTCTAAACAAGCAATTGATCCTTCATTTAAAAGTATCCTGAAAGCTTTGCTTAGAAGATAATCTCCTACAAGGATGCTAGATTTATTGTCCCAAATAAAATTTGCTGAAGACTTTCCTCTTCTTTTTTTACTATTATCTACTACATCATCATGCAATAAAGTTGCTGTATGAATAAACTCGATTACAGATGCAAGTTCAATGTGCCTAGTTCCAATGTAATTACATAATTTAGAGCACGCGATAGTTAAAAGAGGCCTTATTCTCTTACCTCCTGAACCGATTATATGATTTGATAAATCAGAGACTAGAGGTTCACTGCCAATGAGATTTTTTAAAATTGACTGGTTTATTTTGATTATGTCAGGCTCCAGCCACTCCATAAAAATCTCAAGAGCAGTGTTTTGATCTTTTCTTTTTAAATTAATGATATTCATGCTGGATTTCTAAAAATTGAAAAATATCTTTTTTTTTTTTGATCACGACAATTAAGATATAGTATTCTTAAATTGAATTTTAAATTAATAATTATATTAAATTTACATTATGTTTACTTTCCAAGAAATTATAGATAATCTTAACTCTTATTGGAAGAAGAAAGGTTGCATTCAAGTCCAGTCATATGACCTGGAAATGGGAGCGGCTACCTTTCATCCTTCTACAGTACTCAGAGTAATTGATAAAGAACCTTGGAGTGCTATTTTCCTTCAACCCTGTAGAAGACCGTCTGATGGTAGATATGGAGTAAATCCCAACAGACTTCAACATTATTATCAACTTCAGGTTTTAATTAAACCTAGTCCCAGTGATTCTCAAGAAATGTACTTAGAAAGTTTAGGGTCTATAAACATTGATAAGAATTTAAATGACATTAAATTTATAGAGGATGATTGGGAAAGCCCAACTCTTGGAGCCACAGGACTAGGTTGGGAAGTTCAATGCAATGGAATGGAAATTAGTCAGTTTACTTATTTTCAACAAATTGGGGGGATAGACGTAAACCCTGTGTGTCTAGAGATAACCTATGGTCTTGAGAGAATCGCAACTTTTGTTCAAAACGTTGATAGTGTTTATAAGATCAAAGTTAACGATTCCGGAATAACTTATGGTGATTTGTATTTAGAGAATGAAAAACAAATGTCCTTTTTCAATTTTAAGCTTGCTTCGAAAAAGCATTTGTATAATTCATTTAAATACCATGAGGAAAGTGCAAAAACCTTAATCGAAAACAACCTGCCAATACCCGCTTATGAACAATGTATAAAAGCAAGTCATTCTTTTAACCTATTAGATTCCCGTGGATTAGTATCAGTTTCAGAAAGACAAGCATATATTTTAAGAATTAGAACTCTGGTTCAAAGTTGTTGTAAATTAGTAAGAAAAAATGTCTGACTTTATTCTTGAAATATATGGGGAAGAAATACCATCCTCAGCACAAAGTTTAATTGAAAATCAATTTGAAAAATTTTTTAGTCAACTTCTCGAAGATAATGAAATTAAATATAAAGATTTACTTACTTTTTCGACTTCCAGAAGAGTTGGAGTCTATGTAGATGGTTTAAATAATTATATTAATTCTAAAGAAGTCGAAGTTAGAGGACCGCAAGTTGATGCTAGTCAAAAAGCAATTCAAGGATTTTTAAAGTCGAACAATCTTGTGAATGTAAAAAAATTAGAAATAAAAGTTATCAAAGACAAGTCTTATTTTGTCTTTAAGAAAAAGACAAAGAAAAAAAATACTTCAGATATTCTAAAAACAGAAATACCAACAATTTTAAAATCTATTAAGTGGGTTAAATCAATGAGATGGGGTAGCCATAATGATAGATGGATAAGACCAATTAAAAATATCCTCTGTATTTTTAATAATAAATTATTACAGATAAAATTTGCTGGTCTTCATTCAAACACCTTTACATTTGGAAATTATCACTTTCAAGAAAAAAAATTTCAATATACTAACTATTTAAATTATCGAGAAAAATTAAAAAAAACCTTTGTTATACTAGATAGTTCAGTTAGACAAAAACATATCCTCAAAAAAATAGATGTTTTTTGCAAGAAAAAGAATCTTCAATTTATTAACGATTCATCTTTATTAAAGCGGATTTCAAATTCCGTTGAATTTCCTAATGTATATTTTGGTTCCTTTGATAATAAATTTTTTAAAATTCCAGAATTTCTCTTGAAAAATATTATGTCAGACAAACAAGATTATTTTATTTTTAAAGAAAAAAATAATAAACTTACAAATTTTTTTGGATTTGTATCTGGAATCAAAGTTAAAAAACATAACAAACTTGTTGAAGGCAATTTAAATGTTCTGAAAGCAAGATTTAGTGATGCATCCTTTTTCATTAATGAAGACAAAAAAAAAGGTTTAATTAATAGATTAAATCAGTTGAAAGAAATAGTTTTCTATGAGCAAACAGGATCACTGTATGACAGAGCAAAAAGAATTAAAAATGTTGTAAAGTTTATATATGAAAAACTAGGAAAGAATGATAATAAATTTGAAAATTATTTAATATATGCAAATACTGATTTAGCCACAGATTTAGTAAAAGAGTTTCCCTCCTTACAGGGAAAAGTTGGAGGATTTTTAGCAAATTTTGAAAATTTCCCAAAAACTGTTTCTCTAGCTTTCTCAGATCAATACGAATATGAGTTCTCCGAGTCATATGATAATTTTTTAACTTATATACTATCCATATCCCAAAAGTTTGATTCTATTCTTGGTTATTTTGTGACAAAAGAAAGCTTGACCGGCGCTGGTGATCCTTTTGGTATACGCCGATCAACATTATCTATTATTAAGATATGCATAGATAAGAAAATCAAACTTAATTTTTCTAAACTTTTTGATTTTCATAAAAATTTATATTTGCATCAGAATATAAATTTAAAAATAAAATTTAGTTTTTTATTTAACTTTTTTCAAAAAAGAATTTTCAATCTTTTCAAGGAAATGGGATTCAGAAATGATATAATATTAGCGTCTATTGATAAAGAGTTTAATCCATATGAAATCTTTATAAGAGCTAAGAAACTAACAGAATTGTATAACTCAAGAGATGGAAAAAACTTTCTCAAAGCCTTCAAAAGACTTAATTCCTTAAATGAAGATATAGGAAATAAAAGTGTTGTGGTTACTCTGTTAAAAAAAAAAGAAGAAAAAAATTTTTATAACCTAATAGATTATATAAAAAAAAATATTGATGAATCAAAACATGACTTTATTTTTGGAAACTTTAATAATATTCGTCAATTAAGTGAGACAATCAATATTTTTTTTGACAATGTTATTGTTAATGACAATGACTTAAAAATTAGAACAAATAGAAAGATCCTCATTAATAAGCTTCATCAAGTTTTAAATGATAATTATAGATTTTCCTTACTTGAAATTTAATGACAAAGAATTTAAAAAAAAAAATTGAACTTTCAAATCTCTTGGAACAAGTTGAGACTAATTTTGATTCAAAAGAAATCATTTCTAAACTGGATAAATTACATTCTAAGTCAAAAGCTCACGTTATTGGAATTACAGGAGCACCTGGTGTTGGAAAATCTTCATTGATTGATAAATTGGTAAAGTATATCAGAAAAAAGAATAAATCCGTAGGAATTATTGCTATTGATCCTTCATCAGAAAGGTCAGGGGGAGCTTTATTGGGAGATAGAACTAGACTAATGTTGAATCCTTCTGATAATGATGTATTTGTGAGATCCATGGCATCAAAAAGCTTTTTAGGAGGAATATCAGAACTAACTTATCCCTCAATGGTAGTAATGCGAGCAATGTTTGATTTTCTAATTATTGAAACCGTTGGAGTTGGTCAATCAGAAACTTTTATTAAAAACCTTGCAGATTCTGTAATTTTAGGAGTACAACCTGGTAGTGGAGATTCAATACAGTTCATGAAATCTGGAATTTTCGAGATTCCCGATATCGTAGTTGTGACAAAATGCGATATTAAGAATTTATCTGAAATTACATACTCTGATTTATCAGGAAGTAAAGCTTATTTCCAAAGTCAAAATGACTGGGAAATAAGAATTATTAAAACTTCATCTGCTCAAAATATGGGTTTTGACAATTTATTTCGTGAATTGAACTTAAGATGGAAATGGTTAAATGACAATAAAAGATTAGATAAATTAAGAATTAATCAGGATATTAATTGGCTTCATAGTTGTATATCAAAAAATTTTGGAGACAAAGGGCTAGAAAGAATAAAAAAAAATATTTCTTATGAAAATTCACCTTTTTCAAAGCTTAACGAGTTAAAGAGTAAATTTAATTTTTAATTGCTTGATCGCAACTCCACCAAATTTTTTCTAACCTTATAGTTGAGTCTCCACTAATTAAATTTTTTTTAAAAAATTCATTTATAGACTTTAAATTAATATAAGCTAAACCTTCTTTATAATTATGACTCGTTATACAACCAACCACTTCCTCATTAAACTTAATTTCCTCACTAATCTTTTTTTTAAAGTTAATCTTAATTTTAAAAAGTTTTTTCTTTACAAGATTTCTGTATTTCATTCTCGCAGTTATTTCTTGTCCCATGTAGCAACCTTTGGTCCAAGAAATACCTTTTAATTCGTCAAACCTCATTTCTAGCAGAAGAGATTTATTTTTAATGATATCGTATTGAAAGTCAGGAATTGAATGTTTTAGTCTCAAATCGTTATATTCTGAATATGATATTTTCCTGAGATTATATTCATCTAAATTAACTTTATTAGAATTTTCAAATATATAGATTCTTTTAAATAAATTTTTAAATCTAGGATCCTCAAAACAGAGATAATCATTCTTTAATTGCTTAAGATTTTCTTCGGAATCATTTGAAATAAGAAATACACTAATGGTCTTCTCTTCTTCGATCAAAACATCTGACCTTAATTTATAAATTTCTAATTTTTTAATAATATGATCTCTTTGATCTTCATTTAATTCCAATAAAATAAATTCTTTATAAATCGATAAGAAGAAATCCACAATAAATTTGCCTTGAGGAGAGAGGATTGAAGAATAAATAGAATTTTTTTTTTTTAAAATTTCTACGTCGTTTGATATGATTCCTTGAATAAAAGAGAACTTATCTCTACCAAAGATTTTGATTATTGATTTATTTTCAAGTTTATGAAATTCTTTTTTGTTAAACATTATACTAATTTATTTAATTTTTATAATTTAACAATATGAATAAAACTAAAAATATACTCATTATATCATCAAATAGATTGGGTGATTCAATTATGTCATCTGGGCTTCATCAGTTCTTCAAAAAGGAAGCTATTAACAAAGTTACATTAGTGTGTGGGAAAGCTCCGTCAGAATTGTTTAAGTATTGTGAAAATATCGATCATTTAATTACTTTGAATAAAAGAAAATTTGCATATCACTGGTTTTTATTATGGTTTAAATTAATTTTTATTAAATGGGAATATATTGTTGATTTAAGAGGCACTGCTATAAGTTTCTTTTTATTTTCAAAATACAAATATATTTATAAAAAAAAACATCAAACAAAAAAAACACACAAAGTTGAAGAGATAACAAAATCTATTGCTGGAAAAATAATTAATCCGTCAATTAAAATAAGTTCTATGTTACATATTAAAGATGATAATCTCAGAGAAATTCTAAAATTAAGAAAAAATCATAAATTAATAATGATTGCTCCTACCGCAAATTGGATTGGTAAGATCTGGCCTGCTGAGAGGTTCTTAGAGTTAATATATATTTTGAAAAAACAACCTTTTTTCAGAAAATCTTTATTTTTATTTGTTGGTCCAGCAAATGAAAAATATTTAGTCAGAAATATACTTAAAAAGAAAAAGAATTATATTTTAGATTTATTTGGAAAATCTACTCTTATTGAAATTTTTAGTATAATGAAACACTGTAATTTATTTATAGGAAATGATTCTGGATTAATGCATATGGCTTCCTTGGCAAATATCAAAACATTTGGTCTTTTTGGGCCAAGTGATAAATTTAAATACAAACCATGGGGGAGAGGAAATGTTGTCATTTCAAGTATAAAGACTCCTCATGAATTGATGGGTTATGAAGGGTTCGATTCGAAAAAATGTGGCTCATTGATGATGGATATAAAAACAAAAAAAGTTTTTGAAAATATTATGAAAAATTTAGTGAATGATAAATGAAAAGATTGTCAGTTTTAATTGTAATTAATAATGAAGAAAAACAAATAGAAGAATGTTTGAAATCAGTTGAATTTGCCGATGAGATAGTTGTAATTTTAGATAGGTGTACAGACAACTCAGAAAAAATAGTAAAAAAATACACAAGAAAATTTTTCTGTGGAAAATGGAATATTGAGGGAAAAAGAAGAAATTTTGGTATAAGTAAATGCTCAGAGGAGTGGATTTTAGAAATCGATGCTGATGAAAGAGTGCCGAAGAAACTTTCAAAAGAAATTTTAGAAACCATCAACACAAGTGATGGTGATTGGCACACAATTCCAGTAAAAAATTTTCTTGGTAAGAAAGAAATTGTTTATGGATGGGGAGCTTATTTTGGAAAATCTTCTTATTCTGGACTTTTTAAAAGAAACAAAAAAGTCTGGGGAAACCAGAGAGTACATCCTAAAATAAAATTAGCAGGTAAAGAAGGAAAAAAACTTAAAAATAAACTTAATCATTTCTATTGTAAGAGTGTCTTTGATCTTTTCGTAAAACTAGATTCTTATTCTTCTGCAAAAGCATTAGATCTCGTCAACTACAAAAAAAGTGAATCACTCAATAGAAATGTAAGAAGAATTTTTTCGAGATTTTGGAAATGTTTTTTTTTAAGAAAAGGCTACAAAGAAAAACACATTGGATTTGTAATAGCACTTGTTGCTTCTCTTTATCCGATATTTTCATATCTTAAATATAAAGAGAAGAATGACTAGAATTTTATTTATAGATAATGGAGTTGAATTTGATTCACAAGTTTTAAGAGAAAAGCCGTTTGGTGGGGCAGAGGTAGCTTTTGTTTCGCTTGTAGAAAGTTTAGCAAAACTTGGATTAAAGGTGACTGTTTATAATAACTGTATTAATCCAGGTTTAATCAACGGTGTTAAATGGAAAAGAATTGGAAAAGAATTGGAATATGAAGATTTTGATGTCTTGGTGGTTAATAGGGGTGATAAATATCTTAATTTCAGAAAAGAATGTAAAAAAAGATTTTTTTGGATTCATAATCCTGCAAAATATCTTCTAAAATATAGATATTTATCAAAATTATTTATACATAAATTCAAAATTATTTTTTCAAGTTTATACCATCTAAATTCTTATCCCTGGTGGGCTCCTGCTGAAGCAAGAATTGTAATACCTTATGGAATTGATGATTATCTTTTTAAAAAAAAAAGAACTAAAAATTTAAATAAAGACGCAATATTTACATCTAACCCTATGAGAGGTTTGGAATGGTTGTTAACTCAATGGGAAGAAAATATTTTTCCAAATTGTAAAAATGCAAAATTGAATGTTTATTCTGGTTTTGAAACTTATGGATCTTTTGGAAGAAAACATTCAAAAAAGATTAAAGAAATTCTTATAAAAGCAAAATCATTAAAAAATAAAGGAGTTTTTATCCATAAACCAATTGAAAGAAAAAAGCTTTTTAAAAAAATAGAATCATCAAGAGTATTTGTTTATAAAGGTAGTGTTGATGAAACATTCTGCATGGCAGTGGCAGAATCCCAAATGCTTGGTGTTCCTGCTGTTGTAGGAAATTATGGATGTTTAAAGGAAAGAGTAATAAATAAAAAAACAGGTTTTGTATGTGAAGATGAAAAAGATTTCTGTTTTAGTACAATAAATTTACTCAATAACGACAATTTATGGCAAAAAATGCATATTGAGTCGCTGAAGCATAAAAATTATTACAATTGGTCACAAATTGCAAAAAAATGGTTAAAAGTCCTAAAATAAAAATATTAAATATAATTTCTGGTTCTAAATATGGAGGTGCCGAACTGTTTTTTGAAAGACTCGCTTTATCTTTTGAAAGATGTGAAAAAATTGAGCAAAAAATAATAATACGAAACAATAGAAATAGATCGAAAAAATTTACAGATGGAATAAAAGAAATAGAAAAAATAAATTTTTTTCATAAATTAAACCCATTTTGTACCTTTAAAATTGAAAAGATTATAAGGGAATACGAACCAAATATCCTTTTAACTTGGATGAATAGGGCCTCTAGTGTAATTCCAAATATAAAAATTAAAAATGAAATAACTGTTGGCAGATTAGGAGGATATTATAAAATAAAAAATTATACAAGATGCGACTATTTAATTACGAATACCGCTGACTTAAAGAACTATGTAATATCCAAAGGGTGGGATAAAAATAAGGTTGAATTTATACCTAACTTTGTTTCTCAAAATAATATAGATAAAACTAAACTAAAAACTAATAAAGACAGAATTATTCTCTGTATGAGTAGATTTCATCCTAATAAGGCTATAGATATTCTTATAAAGGCAATGCCTTTTTTGCCAAAATTCAGATTATTTATTGTTGGAGAGGGTGAATTGAAGTCTCATTACGAAATTTTAATTAAAAAATTTGATTTAACGTCAAGAGTTAAAATTTTCGGATGGAGTAATAATATATCAGAATTTTTAAATAAATGCTCTATTCTTGTGTGCCCATCCAGACACGAGCCTTTTGGAAATATTGTGATAGAGGGGTGGGCGCATAAAATACCAGTAGTTGTCTCAGATGTTGGTGGTCCAGGTAGAATTGTACAACATAAATCGACTGGACTTAAATTTGAAAAAGATAATACATTTGATTTGGTGAGTAAGATTAAGAATTTGAATTCAGATAAAAAATTAAAAAGAAAAATTGTTATAAATGCTTATAATGTTTACAAAAAAAGTTATTCTGAAGAAGTTATAGTTTCTAATTATTTAAGTTTCTTTAGGAGAATAATAAAATCATGTGCGGAATAGCCGGTTTTTCATATATCAGACCTGATCAAAAAATTTCAAAACGATTTTTTAATATAGAAAGATATCTCTCTCATAGAGGTCCAGAAAACTCTGGATTTTTTAAAAATCCGCATTTGGATTTAATTCATACTAGATTGTCTATTGTAGATATAAAAGGAGGCAATCAGCCAATTCAAAATAAGAGATATGTTTTAGTGGCTAATGGTGAAATTTACAATGACCCTGAAATAAGAAAAAAAAATAGAACATACAAATTCACCACAAATTCTGACTCTGAGTCAATTCTGGCATTATATGAACGTAATGGGATTGATGGATTAAAACATCTAAGAGGCATGTACGCATTTATAATTTATGATAAAAAACGTGACGAAGTGATTATTGGTAGAGATGAATTTGGTATCAAGCCTCTTTATTTCAGTTTGATGAAAAACGGAATTGTGTTTTGTTCAGAAACTAAACCAATTGTTTCATTAAAAAAATCAATTCCTAATATTAATGTTTGGAAATTATTTGAATACATGCAACTGCAATACTCTTCTGGAACCGAAACATTATATGAAGGAATTCAGAGAGTTGCGCCGGGACAAATTCTTGTAATTAAAAGAGGTAAGATAATAAAAAGTTTTCTTAGTACTTTTACCCAGAAAAAGAAAAGTATTAATGATGCTGAATTAAATGCTTCTTTAGACAAAAGCCTGAGAGAATCTGTTTCAAGTCATCTTAGAAGTGATGTACCTTATTGTATTTTTTTCTCAGGTGGAATTGATTCAATGCTTCTTTTACATTATGTACATCAACTCAAAAAAGAGAATGTTACTGCATATTCAATCTTTTTTGATGAAGATTCTTCTAAAAGTTTAGAAAAAATAACTCAAACATATAATGTAGATTTAGTAAAAGTTAAATTTTCTGAGGATGATTTTTGGAATTGGATATTCTTAGCAGCTGAAAAAATAGATGAGCCGGTTGCCGATTATGCAATTTTACCAACGCTAAAACTAGCGTCAATTGCTTCAAAAAAATATAAAGTGGCTTTAACGGGTGAAGGAGGTGACGAACTGTTTGGAGGGTACGGACGTTATAAAAAAAGTCAAAAAGTATTGTTTGGGAAAAAAGATTATCTACCAAAGGGTGCATTTAATGATGTACTTGGTAATAAAAAGTTCCAAAACTGGGAGTACGAGTTAAAAAATCTTAATAGTTTTTTTTTAAAAAACAAAGTTACTAGACTACAAAGTTTTCAACTTTTTGATTACTACAATTGGTTGCCTAATAATCTTCTTGTAAAATTGGATAGATGCTTAATGACATTTTCGATGGAGGGAAGAACTCCATTTATAGATAAAAAATTGTTTTACAAACTTTTTTACATTAGTGATAAAGAGAAAATTAATAATGGTGTAGGTAAATTTTACATAAGGAAGTTTTTAAATTCAAATATACAAAATTATAATTTTTTTGAAAAAAAAAAAGGTTTTACAGTTCCAATATATGAATGGATCCCAAAGAAAATCAATTTTTTACGGGAATTGTTATTGAAACAAGATTTTTTGAAAGAATATTTTTCAAAAGATGAATTAGTAAAAATTTGTAATGCTACAAGAATAAATAAAAAATTTGTTAAACCTCTTTGGCATATAATATTCTTTACCTCTTGGTATCTTGTGAATATCAAGGGAATAAGGAAAAGAGGGAATTTTTTTGATATTCTAGCAAACTGTAACTAAGTTATATAAGTATAGGAGTTTCATTGGATATAATTTTAAAGGG
>CACBON010000015.1 GCA_902540805.1 uncultured Alphaproteobacteria bacterium
TTTGATTTTTTTGAAAAACTTAAATTTTTCTCTCTCTTCACATTCTTAATCAAATCTTTTTTATCATGAAAATTTATTTTTTTTGATGAAAGTAAGTTGGCTTTAGGTCTCACATTGTCATAATTAATTCCATCACTGTTAAACATCAATCTGCCTTAGGTTTGATAATGTCTGACTGAAGAATGGGGAACAATTTAAACTTATTCTCATTAATTTGTTCAAGTATTTGAGGTCTTGTGGAATATGAAATATCTGTAAGTTTTTTTTCTATCTCTGAATCAATCCGAGATATTTCTTTGTTTATATTTTTTATTTCTGTTTCTTGGTCGACAATAAGAAGTTTGATAGAGATAGTTATTATTAAAAATATGGTAATCAAAAAAAAACTTAAAAACTTCATATTCTCTGTGCCACTCTGAGCTTTGCTGATCTAGATCTAGGATTAATTTTAATTTCTTCAAGAGAAGGTGTGATAGGTTTTTTTGTAATAATTCGTAAAGCGTTTTTATTATCATCATTAAAATTCTTATAACCATTTTTTTTGAAGAAATTTTTGACAATCTTGTCTTCTAAAGAATGAAAAGCAACAACAACTATTCTGGCATTCTTTGTTAAAATTTCTAAACTGATTTTTAATACCTCCTCAAGTTCTTTTAATTCCTCATTTATCACAATCCTCAAAGCTTGAAAAACTCTTGTTGCAGGGTGCTTAAATCTGTATTTATTAATCTTTTGAACTATATCGGAAAGCATTTTTGTAGAGCCTATTTTTTTCTTTTTTCTAAATTCAACTATTGAATTAGCTATTTTTCTTGAATTTCTCTCCTCTCCATAATAAAAAAAAATATCACTCAGTTCTTTTTCATCATATTCATTAATTATTGTTTCTGCAGTTAGCTTCGTGTTGATGGTATCCATTCTCATGTCTAAAGGTCCATCATAATTAAAAGAAAACCCCCTTTTTGGATCATTTAATTGAGTATTAGAAACTCCAAGATCTAACACTATTCCGTCAATGGCTTTAATATTCTTTTTGTTTAGAAAAAAATGTAGATCACTAAATTTCGTATTACTGAAAGTGAACCTGGTATTAAATTTTTGTGATAAGATCTCGGCATATTTATTAGAATTTAAATCTCTATCTATAGCACAGACTTTACATTTTGCAGATTCTAATATTTTTCTGGAGTAACCACCTTGACCAAAAGTACAATCTAAATATATTTTCGCCTCTTCGGGTTCTAGAAATGATACAACTTCATTCACCATTACGGGGAAATGTGAAAGTTGATCTGTTTGCATTTTAGTTAGCTTGTCTTCTTAAAAAAGCAGGGATTTGAAGCAAATCGTCATTGACATCATTTTGATCAACTTCATTTTCAGAATTTTGCGAATCTGATGTATTATCAACTTCTGGAATGTATCTGATACTTTCGTCCTCAATCACAATTTTTTTGTCATCTTTATCAATTTCTTTGGTTTTCTGTTCTGTAATTTCTTTAAACTCTTTTATAAACTGTTCTTTACTTGCTTCTTTTTCAGGATTTGATTTTGTTGAATTCTCTTCAACATTTTTAGAATTTGTTCCAAAGATCATTCCCAGAAGTGTCTTTTTCTTGGGTTTATTTTTCTCAGGATGTTGTTCGTTAATAATCTTTTCTTCTTCTCTTAGGTCCTCACTTTTTTTTTGAAATTTGGTAGGTTCACGAAGATCCACTAAGAAACTGGGTTGACTCTTTTCTTGTTTAAAAGTTTGATCATCTTTGGAGAATATGCTTGAGTTTTTTATATTATCTAGCTTAGTTACACTTTCTTTATGAATTATGTCTTTATAATAATTTTCTGAATCAATGCCTGTTGAAATAACTGAAATTTTGAACTTTCCATTGTAATTATCGTCTTTTTGCAACCCCCAAATTATATTTGCATCTTCATTGGATTCTTCACTTATTTTGTTAATTGCTAAGTCAATATCATGTAAACTAGTATCATCACCGCAAGTTATATTGATTAAAACACCCTTTGCACCCGACATAGAATTATTCTCTAGTAATGGATTTGATATTGCTTTATCAGTAGCTTCATTGACCCTATCTTCACCTTCAGCTACACCAGTTCCGAGATGAACTTTTCCCGTCTCACTCATGACAGTCCTGACGTCTGCGAAATCATGGTTCATTATGCCTGGCTTAACCATTAAATCAATTATACTTTTCACACCGTCAATTAAGACGTTATTGGCTAACTGAAGTGAGTCAGTTACAGGAGTGTCTGGTTTTGCAAGAGCAAAGATATTTTGGTTGGGAATAACGATCAAATTATCTACATATTTTTGTAATTCAATTACACCCTTCTCAGCCTTTTCGATCTTTTTTTTTCCCTCCATTTGAAATGGTTTTGTAACAACTCCAACGGTTAAAATTCCTTGTTCTTTGGTTATTTTAGCAATTACAGGTGCAGCGCCTGTACCTGTTCCACCTCCCATTCCAGCTGTCAAAAAAACCATATTTGAATTTTCTATATATTGTTCAATTTCTTCTAAGACTTCTTCCGCCGCCTTTTTACCCATCTCTGGGTCACCACCAGCACCAAGTCCTTGAGTACATGATGGTCCTAATTGAAGTGTTTTTTCAACTTTTGAATGTTTTAATTGTTGACTATCAGTATTGACATTTAAAAAATCAACACCTTCTATTCCTGAATTAATCATACTATTTATTATATTTCCGCCTGTGCCCCCGATTCCTATTACAAGGATTCTAGGTGAAAGATTATTGTTTTGTGATGGCAGTTTGAGATGAAGAGTCATTTTTTCTCCTTTTTAAATTCCCTTGGGGATTGGTTTAAGTCTAGGGCTAAGATTTTTTTTATTTGCAATTTTAATTGTCTCAATTTTTTTTTTGGAGTAATTGTCTGGATTCCACATTTGAAAAGTTGGTCCAAGACCTACAAAAAGAACTTCTTTAGCAATTGAAGCATGTTTAATTAAGTTTTTTGGGAGAATAATTCTCCCTTCTTTATCGAAAGGAAGTTGTTCAGCCTCTCCAAAATAGAGAGAAATTAAATCAAATTCCTCTTTTGAATATTCATTATTATTATCTAAACTATCAGAAATATTTTCCATCCTATCAATACCACAAGCATCAATTGAATTATTTTGGTAAGAAGGAAAGGCAATAACTCCCTTAAAAGTTTGTTTTTGAAGACTATTTCTGAATGCTGAAGGAACAGATACCCTGCATTTTGCATCCATTTTATTAAGTATGGTAGATAAAAATAAAGCCATAACAATCCTTATATGGGATATTATGGGATTTTATGGTTTTTTCAACCATTTTTCAATAAAAAAATTAAGTAATAAAAACTAGATGGTTTATAAGCCGGATTCTGTACCTTGAAAAGGTTGTGACTATTAATCTTGTATTAATGTTACCATTAATATCCAGCGTCCTACCATACCCATACGCAAGGCTACGTTAGTCTTTAAGACAGGTTTTTTGGACTTGCTCCCAAAGGGGTTTACATTACCATTTTTGTTACCAAAAAAGTGGTGGGCTCTTACCCCACCATTTCAACCTTACCCAAATTGGGCGGTATATTTTCTGTTGCACTTTCCCTGAGGTTACCCTCGCCGGACGTTATCCGGCTTTGGCGCCCTGTTGAGTCCGGACTTTCCTCCTTAAAAGGCAGTCACACAACCATCTAGCAAACAAATTTAAATATTTTATAAAAAAAAATTCAAGCTTTATTTATTTTTATTAATTCCCTGCTTTTTATGAGTGATATAGTTGTTGGTTTTTTCCCAACAAGTTTTGGTACAAAATGACGGTGGAAAGCATCTATTATGAAGACACTATTGGTTTTGGAATTATTCTGTTTGGGGTATTGATAACCAATTCTATAAAGATTTTGAAGAAATTCATTAGATTCTTTCTCAGATAAACTTCTGTTTATTATTTGATTGATTTCTACCCATAACCCAATTTTTTTTTTATGTAATTCTTTCCAAGGAAAATGTTTTCCTGGATCAATTTTTCTGTGAGGTGCAATATCACTATGCCCAAGGATGTTGTAAAATGGGATTTTGAATTTTTCATCAAGGAAATGTATCAAATTTATTAATTGATTTATCTGTACCTTTGGATAACTTTTTAATTTTTTTTCTCCTGGATTTACTATTTCTATTCCAATTGATCTACTGTTCATATCTTGTAAACCTTTCCACGAAGATTCACCAGCATGCCATGCCCGCTTAGATTCTGAAACTAAATTGTAAATTTGACCGTTGGTATCGACTACAAAGTGACAACTCACTTTTCTTTTTTGGGAGGTAAGAAGATCAATTGCTTTCTCTAGGTTTTTAGTTTCGGTGTAGTGAAGAACAATGAATTGAATTTTATATTTTCTAGAATCAAAATTTTTTGACTTGAAGTTATGTAAGATATTTGGTTGACTCATTTAAAAATATTTATATATAAATTTTTATGAAAGTTTTTTCTTATATCATCACATTATTTTTATTATCATTCAATACAGTTAAGAGTGATGAAACTTTATATGCAACTAAAACTGTTTCTAATTTTTATATGAACCCAAGCATCGATGCGCCAGTTATTTATCCAATTGATGTAGGAAAAAGGATGATTCTAATTTCCAAAAAAGATGGATGGCTAAATCTACTAGACGAACAAACAGGCCTAGTTGGTTGGTCTTCAGAGGAAAATTTTTCTGGAGATAAACCTAAAAAAACTTTGAAAGGTAAAGATTACGATGAATCTTTTAATATATTTAAAGAAAGAGTTCTTGAAATGAGCAAATCAATTAAAGAAGCGATTTCGATTGATACGTTTGTTGATGTCGAACATTTAGGTGGAGCTGCTGCCGCAGTGATAGCAGATGATGATTGGTTTAAAGGCAGAAGGCACGCAAATCAGGCGTTTCAAGTTTATGAAATGTGGAAGAATCAAAATCAATCCCCATCATTTTTGTCATTTAGGAACCAAAAAAAAGAAGAGCAATTCATAATTCTCTCTGGGCCACATAGACCGAGATATTTAAAATCGTCAAAGTAGTGAAGAAAAAGCTATTAAAAATTTTCCTTTTTACTTCTGCTTGCATCATCCTGGTCTTAACAATTTTACCAATTTTTTTAGATAAAAAAAAAATAATAATAGCAATTAATAACAAAATTAAGAATGAATTAAATTTGAACATAGATCTAGGTGAAGATTTAAAATTAAACTTTTTTCCTTTTCCAGAGTTAAAATTTAATAACTTGGTTTTTAAAGATGAATCAAAAGGACTTTCTGTCAAAGTTGTTGATGTGGAGATAATTTCTACATGGCGGTCTATAATTAAGCTAGATCCATACATTCAAGAAGTAAGACTTAATTATCCACAGGTGCAGTTCAAAAATAAAAATATTGCAAGTAATTTAAAGTTGTTGGTTGGAAATGAAGGAAATGATAAAGACTTAAACCTAAAAAAACTTTTTAATAACTTTAAGAGCTTAAAAGTTAAAAATGGAAATGTTGAATTTGAGCTCTCTGGAAAAAAACATGTTTTTGAAAATATAGATTTAGGAATAAAAAGCACTGACTCCACTCAATTGAAAGCCAATATAGATTATAAAAATCTTAAATCTTTGATTAAGTTAGATTTAAGAACAGATAATTTTAAAGATTTTAATTTTTCAGTGAATAAATTGTTTAATAACAATAATGAAATTTTTGGGCTAGGAAAGATTCAATCTGAAAAAAATAAATTAAACATTAGGGGCAATTTAAATAGTGAAAAATTAGATGTAGATAATATTTCGAAAATTTTATCTTTTATAAATAAACCTTTTCTAAGAAATAATATTTACCCAGTCAAAGTGGCTTTACCTAAGATAGATATAAACATGAAATTAAATATTGATAAAATGATAGCAAAAGAAATTATATTTAAAAACATGTACTCAGAAATTTTAGTAAATGAAGACAATGTTTTTTTTCGAAATTCCAGAGCTAATTACTTAAATTCAACAATAAAAGCAAATGCTAAATATTGGAAAGATAACAAAAAATTGAAAGGAAAAATTTCTATATTTGATTATTTAGTCGAAGATAAATTAATTGGGAATTCAGAATTTTATCTCAAAGACACATCATTTGATTGTGATTCAGAAATCCTCGTTATGAATAAAAAAACAAAACAATTTTTAGACAAATTTTATGTAACCGGGGAATGTATCTCTGCAAATGCGAATATTATTGGGATCAATCTCAATAAAATTTCCGAAAAAGTTGATAATATAGAAACTTTTCAAGACTTTTTTAATTTGTTTAATAAAAATGAAATGAAAGGAAATACCCCTCTGGATTCAATAAGTTTTACCTTCAAATTAAAAGAAAGTATATTTTTTTTAAATCAATTAGAGGCTATTCAAAAAAATGTCAAAGTTTTAAGTAATGGCAAATATTACATATACGATGATAATTTAGATTTGAAAAATAATGTTTTTATAAAAACAAAAAAATTTAAGAATCTTCCAAGTTTTCAGGTGCTAGTTAATGGCAACTCAAAAAAATACAAAGTAAGCTATGATTTCGAGAATATTAAATCGGCTGTTTTAACTGATGGTATTAATACTATTCTAAAGAAACAAAAAAAGATTGTCATTAACCCTAAAGAATTTAAAAATCTAATTGACAAAAATTCTAAAGATCTAAGACCTGAAAAGATAATTGATTTGTTTATTAATTAACTTGTTTTGACCATTTTGCTTGGATCAACAATTTCGTCAAACTCGCTCGATTTTAAGTATTTAAGTTTTATAGCAGCTTGCTTTAATGAAATTCCTTCTGAGAAAGCTTTTTTGGCAATTTTTGAAGATTTTTCATAGCCTATCTTTGGATTTAAAGCTGTAACAAGCATGAGTGAGTTTTCTAAATTTTCGCGAATTTTTTTTCTATTTAAATCTAAACCCTCTAAACACCTTTTTATGAAGGAGTCAATTGAGTCCGATAGTAAAGTTATTATTCTGTTTAATGAAAACAGTATCATAGTTTTATTAGCATTAAGTTGAAAATGCCCCTGACTACAAGCAATACTTATTGAAAAATGAATTCCCATTAAATGCATACAAACTTGACTAAGTGCTTCACACTGCGTTGGATTAACCTTTCCTGGCATTATCGAAGAACCGGGTTCATTTGAAGGCAAAATCAATTCTGCTATTCCAGATCTTGGTCCAGAAGCTAATAGCCTTAAATCATTTGCTAATTTATAACAAGCTACAACTAATGTATTTATAGCACCTGAATAATTTAATAACGGCTCATGAGAGGAGATTGATTCAAACTTATTTAAAGCAGTCCTGAACGGGTAACCAGTGATCATTTTCAATGCTTCTATAAACCCTGATACAAATTTATTGGATGAGTTGAGCCCAGTCCCTACCGCCGTTCCACCTTGAGCTACACAATAAACCTCATCAAGACTTACATTAATTCTCTTTAAAGCATTAGAAATTTGAGATGAAAACCCACTTAATTCTTGACCAAAAGTAAGAGGAGTTGCGTCTTGGAGATGTGTTCTACCAATTTTTATAACATTTTGGAATTGTTTCTTCTTTTTTTCTAAAACATTAATAAGATTTTGTACTTTTGGAATAAGATACTCGTTAGACTGTATAACAATTGCAATGTGCATAGCTGTTGGAAAAGAGTCATTTGAAGATTGACCTAAATTACAATGATCATTGGGGTGTATTGGTTCATATGTTCCAAAGTCATTTCCAAGCAGTTTATTTGCTTTATTGGCAATTACTTCATTTAAATTCATATTTGTTTGAGTACCTGAACCAGTTTGCCAAACGGATAGGGGAAAGTTTTCATAGAGTTGTCCCTGAATTAGTTCGTCACAGACTTCAATAATTTTTTCACCTAGATCAGCATTCAACTTACCTATGGCTAAATTACTAATAGCTGCGGCTTTTTTTTGTATGGCGAAGGCTTTGATAAAATCTCTTGGCATTTTGTCCTTACCAATGGGAAAGTTCTCTAAACTTCTTTGGGTTTGCGCTCCCCAGAGTTTATCTGAAGGAACTTCAATTTGTCCCGTACTGTCTGTTTCAATTCTATTCTTAGTCATTTTTTTTTCTAAAATCAGCTAAAGACACAATTTTTTGTTTGTTTGTTCTCTTTTTTTTTTGCACTGGTTTTTTTACCTGTTTTTTGTCATCCTTTATTTCCAATTGTATGCTAAATTTTACAAAAGGGTCATAAAATTTTACAATTGTGTTGAAGGGAATACTTAAATACTCCTTTTTCTTATTAAACAACAGAACAACTGAAAAATTATTTTTATTAACCTTCAAATCCCAAAATTGATTTTGCAACACAATTGTCATTTCTTTAGGATAATCTTTTTTCAGACTATCTGGAATTAATACACCTGAGTCTTGAGTGTTGAAGGTTATATAAAAACAATGATTGGACGAGACTTTTGACTTTGATAAATCTTTTAATATCTCTTTGACAACATCTAAAATTGCATTATTAATTCTTTTTCCATAATCAATAAAAAATCTATCCATAATAAAACTATGTTTTCAAATAAAAATGAACATTTATCAAATATAAACCAAAATCATATGGCATAAAATAAAAAAATTATTAAGAGAACTAAAATTAACAAATATAATGAAAGCCTTAAAAATTCATACATAAAAACTAAAAAAAAGGGGTTAGAATAAACTTGTTATGAATTTATGCATAAAAAATCCTATTATTAAAAATATAATTCCCAGTGAGTAAGTAGAATAAAAACCTAATCCTAGACTTTTAGCAAAAAAAAAAGGCAAGAAAAATGATAGAGAAATTGGGATCCCGACAAGTATACTTTTAGAAAAGATAATTGTTTTCTCTAAGTTTCTATGCTCATTGTAAGAAAAAAAAATTGCGATGATACTCATTAGAGGAAGAGCAATTAAAAAGCCGGCTAACGCAGGTTTTTTTAGTGACAACCAACTTGCTATGGATATTATTAAGCTAGATACCAATACCTTAATAATGAATAAGAACATGAAGTTTTTTTATCCAAAAAAATTTTTTATTTTAGAGATTGGGCTTCTTAAAGGCTCATAAACTCTGTCTATAAATTCGATGTGGCTGGAAAGTTTTCTTTCAAGTCTTGTTACTGATTTTTGGAGTTTATCAATTTTTGCTTCCAAAATTTCAATTTTTTCTTGGTCTTTATTTGACATCATAACTATAATTTAGATGTTGAATGAAAAATAGCAAATGATTTTTCTAATTTAATTTTTTTATGAGTTGCTTATTTTTTTTCTAGGTTTGATCACATACGTTTTGCTAAAATTTTCAGGATAATCATTCGGCTCATTTCTTTTTGAGAATATAAGATATAAACTTATTAAGACAATAAATATTGAATTTGATAACATTATTATTTTAAAAAATTCTGAATACATACTATTATCATTACGACAATAGTCTAATTATGTTAAGTTATTCCCACTCTAGTTCAGTGTAAACTTTTGTAACATTAGAATAATGGTATTCTGTAAATAAAGCCCATCCTTCAGGATTAACTTTTTTTGAGTCTAAAATTTCTGTTTGGAGAATCGAATTTATTGATTCTTGAAGCGAAACATTATTTTTATGAAACTTTCTAACCTGTGAAATTAATCTAGTAAAATATTTTAAGATCGGTTTCAATGCGACATCTTTTTTTACTACACTTCCATGTCCTGGAACAATCAGATCAATATCCATTTTTTGGATTTCATCTAAATTTCTTTTCCAACCGAGTATGCTTGCTCGAATCGACGGTATTCTTTCAACAAAAATATTTTCTGACCAGAAAGTTTTCGTCTTAAGGTCATAAACTGATAAGTCGTTATCTGTATGACCACTTTTCCAAGCTTTAATCTCTACAATTCTTTCTCCAAGATCTACTTTAAGAATACTTTCAGTCTTAATTTCAAGATTTGCTTTGATTAATTTTGCATTTTTAAGCACTTTTTTTTCAATATTATTTGATTGCAGTTCTTTATAAAAATTAAAATTACTTAAAAGAGATCTATTGAGCTTTTCGTGTCCAACTATACTGGGGTTTTCAGATAAAAAGGCCTCTGTCCCAAAAAAATGATCTGGATGAGAATGAGTTATTACAATGTGCGAAATAGGGAGGTTTGAAATTGTTTTAATTTTTTCTAGTAACTTTTTACCTATTACTTTTGTTCCACCAGTGTCTATGACCATTATTGATTTTTTTCCAAGAATAAATCCAATATTTGCTATGTCACCTTTATTAGATCTGTTTGCATCTTCTTGGATTCCAAAGTGAACAAAAATTCCGTCGGCCACCTGTTCCAGCTCAAAGCTTAGAATTTTATTAAAATTAAATAGTAGAAAGAATATGAAAGCAATTTTTAGCATAATATAAGTAAAGTTGTATGATAGGATTTTAATTAAAAAAATAAATTCTTAATAATTTTTTTTCGTTTCAATAAGATAATGATAATTATTATCAAAAAAAGTCTTGACAAAGATATTGATAATCATTATTAATATTATCTGATGATAATAATTATCACTATTATATCCTTCTTTTGATAATGATTATTATATTCACTAGAACATTAATTAGTATATAAATCCCTATCGTGGAGGTAGAATGATAGTTAGAAAATCAAGGGTGGAACCTAAATATACCCATTGGATGTCAAGGCTAACATTCATAACTGGTGTTGCTATTGCCAGTAATTCTTTTGCACAGGACACCACTTATGTTGCACCTGATGTAAATATCTTTGAATCACCAGAGCAGGTATTCGAACTACCTGGATCTGGTGATTATATTGGGCCAGAGGAAATTAGAAAGTACAACTTTAACAACATTAATGAAATTTTAAGAAACACAACTGGTGTTTACTCAAGAGAAGAAGATGGCTTGGGGATATTCCCTAATATTAGTATAAGAGGTGTTAATACTTTGCGATCTGCTCAGGTAAATATTATGGAGGATGAAATTAATATCATGCCAGCTCCTTATTCTGCACCAGACGCTTATTACTTTCCTATTACAGGTAAAATGCATGCTGTAGAGATTCTAAAAGGCACCAGTCAGTATAGATATGGTCCACATTCCACAGGTGGTGCAATGAACTTTGTAACAACACCCATTGATTTAGGTGAAAGGTATTATGGTAGTGTATCCTATGGTTCAGGTAATGACGTAATTACTCATGATTACTTTAACTATGGTATTTCAGGACGCTACGGCGCTTTAGCTTTATTGGGTGAAATGTATTATCGTAATAGTGATGGTAATGGAAAGGAATTCAATATTAATCCTCCGACAAGTTCACAGCGCAGAAAAGGTTATGATAGTGATGAGCTTGGTGGAATCAATCACATTGCTCCTATGGTTAAGTTGTTATGGCAACTTCCAACAACTAGGAATATTACTCTAGAAGTAAAAGCATCATATAACGATATGAATTATAATGAAGGGTATGCTGGATTAACCACAGCAGATTTTAACGCTAACCCTGACCAAACCTACGTTGCATATCAACTTGACGAAATGAACACTGAACAACAAACTTATTATGCTAAACTAAGAGCTGAATTAACCTCAAACATTACAAACAACCTAACTGTAGGTTATAATCGTTATACAAGAGATTGGTTCAAGCTAGCAGATGCTAATGGTGATTCTCTCTCATCTATTATGTCTAAAGTTGGAAGTGCTGCTTCATTAAATATTGTAAAGGGAATAGCAGCAGGTACTATTAGATATGTAAACAATGATAGGCAATATGGTTCTTACGTTCTTAATAATGAGACAGATTTTAACTTTTACACAGATTATTTCGGTAAAATTATCAAACATAATCTAAAAGTTGGGTATGGATACCATTATGATTATATTAACAGAGACCAACAGCGTCATTCATTTACTCAAGCTATTGGAGGAGGTTTAACTGCAACTGGTGTGTCTTTCAAAGATGATAGACATGAGAAGGCCAGAGGTCATATCGGTTATATCGAAGAATCAGCAACCATTAATAATTTTGTTGTTTCGCTTGGTGGTAGGTTTGAATATGTTGACTACCATTATAGAGATAAAGCCGCTGCTCAAGGATCAACGTCTAATATGCATGAAACTATGTATGCTTTTGCACCTGGTGGTGGATTAGTTTATAATCACGACGATATTTGGCAGTGGTTTGGTGGAGTTTATAAAGGATTTAATTTGCCTGGACCAAGTTCTGCAAGAGATGATGGTTCACCTGTAGAAAAAGAAACAAGTATCGCAAAAGAGATCGGTGTAAGATATTCTTCACCAACATTCTTTATGTCTTGGACAGGTTTCCATACAGACTTTAAAGATTTAATCGTTATTGATAATAGTAATACTGACAGCGCGCCTGATAATGCAGGTAACGTTGTTTCAAAAGGATTTGAACTCTCTTCCACATACGCTCCAGAGAACTTTAAACCTTTTGGAGGAGATATCTCATTCTTTGCTAATTATACATTTACAAACGCTAACTTAGATGGTGCAGCTACCTCAACTGATTCAGAATCAGCTTTTGCTGGTGGTAGGGATGGTTCTAATGTACCATACGTTCCAGACCATCGTTTATCATTCGGTGCTGATTATGAGTACAATGACTTTGATTTTGGAGTTAATATGACTTATCACTCCGAGACACACGGTACAGCAGACGAAAGTGAAACCGAAGAATTTAATGGTAGTGCAAACGCAAGAAACGGAAAAATTGATGATGCATTCCTATTAAATTTCTACGCAGGTTATGACTTTATGGAAAATTACAGGTTTATAGCCGGAGTAAACAATGCAACTGACTTAGAGTATATCGCTTCAAGGCATCCCAATGGAGCTCGAAGAGGTGCACCACTTACTGCTTACTTCAAAGCTGCAGCAAAGTTTTGACCAAGAATATGGATGGAAGGAATCAAAATTCTCCACATATAATTAATCATACTCTTGATTTCTTCCATTTCATATACAAAGGTTACTCTTAAAAAAACTAATTAAATGAAAAAAAACCTAAACATCTCAATTTCTACTACTCAAACAATAACTGAAGATAATTTTCAGGAAATAATTTTAGAAATAATTTATGATGTTATAGGAAAAAGAAAGTCAATTCATTCAAGGTACGATGAATTAATTAAAAAACTTTGGGGATCCTCGAAACCCAGAACACTTAAAACTAATTTAGGAAAATATTTACTAACAAGACTACTTAGAGAGTCTGATCGAGCTTTTGCGGAAGCGCAATCATTAGCTAAACAACTATGCCCGAATTGTAAAAAGGATTTTTCTAATTACGACGACAATTATTCAGATAAGCTTCATTAAAAATTAAATAAACTTCTAATCAATTTTTAGGCAAACTGGATAAAAATCAATTGATTATCAAGATAATATAAATATGTTATGAGCAAATGAAATTTGTAAAAATCTTTTTGATTATAATTTTCTTCAACTTTAACGCTTTAAGTTCAAAAGAGTTTATTCTAGTGCAATCTACGACATCCACCAGAGACTCTGGTTTTTATGACTATCTTATACCAAAATTCACAGAAAAATACGGTTTTGACATAAGAGTAGTTGCTGTTGGTACGGGCCAAGCATTAAAAAATGCAAAAAAGTGCGATGCTGATGTCTTAATAGTTCATGATAAAAAATCAGAAGAAAAATTTGTAAATGAGGGGTTTGGTTTATTTAGAAGTGAGTTTATGTTTAATGATTATGTTCTAATTGGTCCTAAAAATGATCCTGCAAAAACAAAAATAGATAACTCTATTAAAATAGCCTTAAAAAAAATAGTTAACTCAAAATCGTTGTTTATTTCAAGGGGAGACGATAGTGGGACCTATAAAAAAGAACTTTCAATATGGAATGCATTAGGAAGAATGCCGGACGTAAAAAATGATAAATGGTATTTGTCAGTCGGACAAGGAATGGGAGGTGCCCTAAATATTGCTGTAAATAAAAATGCTTATATAATTTCAGATCGCGGTACTTGGATAAATTTTAATAATAAAAGAGAACACGAGATTTTGGTATCAAATGAACCTTTGCTTTTAAATCATTACGGAGTAATACCTATCAACCCTAGCAAATGTCCTAATACGAAATCAAAGTTAACAAAAATATTTGTTGATTGGTTAATTTCTAAAAGTACAAAAAAAATTATCAATAATTTTAAAGTTAACAACAAACAACTTTTCTTTTCTACTGTAATTAAATAATTGCATATTGTTTGAGAAATTAAAAAAAAAGGATTAACATAGTGAAATGCCACATCTACAATTTGATGTAAATAAGGAACTCAACAATGAACAAAGAAAAGTTTTTGTTGAATATGTAAAACGTGTTTTTTCAGATATAATGAGAACTGGGGTTAATCACGTCGCAATAAGTTTAAGGGAGTTCCCAAAATTTTCTATGACTCTAGGGAGAGCTGAATTAGGTGATTTTGTTTGTTTCATGAACCTCGATATACGAACTGGGAGGACGAATAAACAAAAAAGAGAACTTGCAATAAAATATATGGAAGGCGTTAAAGAAATACTTGGTATTAAATTAAATAACCAATACGTTACTTATACAAGTCACCCAGGAAATGATTTTAATTTATATGAAAAATCTTTAAAGGAGTGGACTGACAATGATAATCCATTATCTATTAAAGATATATGAAATTCCAGATAGATCAGGTAAACAAAGATCTATTCAAAGTCTCAATAAAGGATAATATTGAAACTTGTCATCATGTTACGTTAAAAGATGAAATTTTTCAAAAACTTACCCAAAAAAAAATAACAAAAGAAAAACTTGTTAATTTAAGTTTTGAATTTTTGTTAAAAAAAGAAAAAAATACCCAAATTTTGAGAGAATTTGAACTTCAAGTTATTTCAGAATATTTTCCAGATTATACAGAATATATTAAATCATGGTGTTCTCAAGGAAAATAGAATTTTTTTAAAATAATTTTATTCATGCTTGTTTTTCAATTAAACCGTGAATATCTTATACATATTAACCATTGATAAGGAGGTGATCTGATGTCTAGTATTATAGATTTTATTCAGCTTAAATTATTACACTTTTTGTCAGAGCAACCTTTGATTAAAAGGTAGTAGTTATAGTAAGTTGTAATAAGCTTTAGTACGAAAGGGGAGGAAACTCCCCTTTTTTCAACTAACACTTATAAAAATTTTTTTTCAACTAAACATAAAGAAAATTTAAAAATGAAGTTTAATTTACTCTTAACACTTTTTTTATTTCTCTCGATTAGTCTTGGTGCAGAGGAACTTGATTCTTGGAGTAAATTAATCAGGAAAGGCAACACGTATTATAAAAAGTCTGATAACCTCCCCTTTACTGGAGTTCTTAAAAATTTTTTTCCAACCGGGGAAATATCTGTAATCGATCATTTCAAAGACGGAAAACAGCACGGGGAATTTAAAAGTTTTCATAGAAATGGAAAAATATCTATGACTGGGAGTTTTGATGAGGGAAAGCAAGTTGGTTTTTGGTTTGAGTATTATGATGATGGATCCCTTTATTGGAAGCTTGAATATAAAAATGGAAAAAAAATAGATGGTCCATTTCAAATGTTTCATAAAAATGGTGCACTAAAATCTGAAGTTGTTTACAAAAACGACAAACCTTCCACAAATTGGATATATTTTGATAAAGATGGTAGGAAAGAAAAAGAGGATGTGTACAAAAATGGAAAATTTATTTACGAGAAATATTTTGAATGATTATTAAATTTTTGATGTTTTATTTCCACTTTTTGTAAAGTATGAATACAAGCAACCACATCCCTGCTACCACTATTATTTCCAATAGGCTCATTGTTACAATCCATTAAGATTTAAATATTAACGTGTATTCTTACTTCCTAGACACCAAAAAATCTATTAATATTACTTAAAACTTAAAAAACTTTTATCTATCAATGAACTATAATTCATTAATAATTTCAATGGTACTTGGCATTATTTTTTTTGATGTGTTAGGAAATGATAAACTAGAAATGAAATGCACGATTACGGAAGAATTAGAAAATAATAAGCCTGCAATAAATAAGAATTATACAGAAAAAGATATTTTCATTTTTATTGATAGAGTTAATCTTTGGGTAAGTGATATTTCTTATAAAAAATGGCAAAATCAAAACAAAGAGAGTGTAGGAAAAATAGAAAAAAAATTTGAAGAAACTGACAAAATAATATTTTTTAACTTTTATGAATTTTTCGAAGATAATAAAGAAAAGTTGGAATCAAGCTTTAAAATTACTTTCGAAAAATTCGGAGGTTATTTAAGTTTCATTAAATTTTATCATGACCATAATGGCAAAGTTTTCTTTTCATCTGAAATTGAAGGACAATGTTTTGCAAATAAATAAGAATTCAATTTAATAATTATTTGTTGAGCAGATAGATAAAATTGTATTAATTAGAAATCTTTACTTTATAATTGAAATTCAAGAATAGCTGTGTCGCTGAGGTTTAATATGTTAAAAAATTTTGAAAAATTTATGGAAAAATTTATGTTCGCTTCAAGGTGGCTTCTTGCACCTTTTTATTTTGGATTAATTCTTTCTTTATTTTTCCTTCTGATTGTGTTCATCAAAGAAATTATTCATTTCACAATGAATTTTACAACTAACGAAACTGAAGTCATCCTTTTCATATTAACACTTATTGATTTATCTTTTGCAGGAAATCTTTTGATAATTGTAATTTTTTCTGGTTATGAAAATTTTGTTTCAAAGATAAATATCAATAATCATGAAGATAAACCCGAATGGATGGGAACTGTTGATTTTGGAGGTCTTAAATTAAAACTAGTTTCATCAATAGTTGCTATCTCTGGGATTCACCTTTTAAAAATTTTTTTTGGATTAGAGAAGTACACTCAAAGTCAGGTTATCTTATTTATAGCAGTACATTTTACTTTTGTTCTTAGCGGTGTTCTTTTAGCTTACATGGATTCATTGACCGCTAAAGGGAAAAAATAAATAAAACTTTAAGATAGAAAATGGTTAAAGAAAGTATACATCAAGAATTTGGAAGATTCTTAAGAGACGAAATGGACGATATTGAACGTGAAAAATATATTTCTTCTGAAAGATATAAACAATCAATCTCTCTAATTTCTAAAATCTTCAAAAAGAATTCAATAAAATGATTTGCAAATAGGTTTGATTTAGTACATAGGTAAATAAAAGTGAAGAAAAACTTAAGTGTTCAATTTTTTATTGAAAAAAAATTTCAAAATTAAATGACCTCTATTGTTGTATAATTGACAATCATTTATAAAATAAATGAACAATGCATTTTAAAATAGAAAATTTGAAATTTAAATACGATAATCAAATCGTATTTGATAACCAAAATTTTACAATTAACAGAGGTCAGAAACTTCTAATTCACGGTCCATCTGGTTGTGGTAAAACAACATTAATTAACCTGATGTCTGGTTTATTACAATCACAGTTCGGAAAGATTATATTCGAGAATGAAGATCTGTTTAAACTTTCAGAAAATCAGCTTGATAAACTTCGTGCAAAAAACTTTGGTTTTGTATTCCAAAGATTGTATCTTATAAATTATTTGAATGTTGAACAGAATATTCAATTAGCCAATATTTCTTCTAACTCTAGTGATATTAATTCATTGATTGAAGAGCTTGGGCTTTTAGATAAAAGAAAAAGTAAAATTAGAGAACTAAGTGTCGGCGAAGCTCAGAGAGTTGCAATTGCACGTGCAATAGTAAGTAAACCAAAAGTAATTTTTGCCGATGAACCAACCTCTGCTCTTGACGACAATAATTCAGAGAAAGTTATGAAACTTTTATTAACTCAAGCAGAAAAAAATAATACTACACTAATTGTTTCATCACATGATTCTAGAATAAAGAAAAAATTTTCAAATTTGTTGGAGCTAGATTAATGAATGATATAATTTTTATTTATTATTCATTGATGTCAAGGTGGCTAAATTGCTCTCTATCTATTTTTTTGACTGCATTTGGAGTTGCAATTGCATTGTTGATAAATCAATTTGAGCATACTTTTAGCAAAAGACTTTCAAAAGATGGGAGTGGGATAGATTTAGTCATCGGAGCCAAAGGAAGTCCTCTTCAATTAATTTTGTCTACTATTTATCATGTTGACATACCTCCAGGTAACATTCCTTTTAATGAAGCAAAAAAGATTATTAATCATCCTCAAATAGATTACGCTATTCCTCTTGCTTTGGGTGACAACTGGAAAGGACATAGAATAGTTGGTACTTCTTTAAATTATCTTAAACATTATAACTCAAAACTAGAGGAAGGTAGCGTCTGGAAAACCGATTTTGAAGTTGTGGTGGGCTCATCAGTTAATCTAAACTTAGATCAGGAATTCGAGGGTGCACACGGACTCTTCGAAGGTGGTGATTTTCATGGAGATAGAAAATATAAAGTTGTTGGTAAAATCAAACAAACTGGATCAGTAATAGATAGACTTATAATCACTTCGGTTAACTCAGTGTTAAGTATTCATGGATTAGACAGTTTAAATAAAAATGACAATCATTTAAACCCCATCAAACACTCTTCTAAAGATGAAGATAATAAAAGCCATCACAAAAATACTAAAAACAATCATAATCACGAACATCATCAAAATGGTAAAAGTCATAGCAAACATTCTGAAGAAATTAATCAGTACAATCATTTTGGGGATAAGAAAAAGAATAATGTAAATTTAAAAGATGACGATCACGATGATCATACCGAAGAACATACGCATGAACATACAAACAACCCTCCAGAGATAACTGCTTTTTTAGTAACTACAAAATCACCAATTGCAAATATTAATCTTCCCAGATTTGTAAATAAGGAAACCTCATTTCAAGCTGCTAATCCAGCAGTTGAGATTACCCGACTTACTTCAATGTTAGGAATGGGTTCAAAAAGTTTTGCAATTCTATCAATTATTTTAATTCTTATGGCAGTTTTAAGCATATTTGCTGGTTTGGCAGCTAATCTTGAAAATAGAATGGGAGACTTGGCTACTCTGAGGGCACTTGGATATACTAAAAATAGGGTATTTAAGATAATTATCTTTGAAGGGATGACAATCATTACAATGGGGTTGATTTTGGGGCTTTTGTTTGGGATTACACTATTTGAAATTATTAATAATGTTATTACACCTTTAAACATAATTCAGGAGAGCTTTAATTTTACAAATGATTTAATTTTCATAGTAGTGATTGTTTTTATCGCAGGTATTGCCGCTGCACTATTTCCTGCGATAAAGGCATCACAAATTAGTGTTGCAAATCAACTTTCAAGAAATATATAAAGTTCTATGAAGCAATTAAAATTCAACAACTTTGAATTAAAAAATCTAACACTTGTCTTAACTTTATTTTTTACCACAATTTATTTTGATAGAGTACATGGATATGCTCATTCTACAAAAATATTATCTGTTAATCAGAAGATGATTACAGAGGTTTTTTCAACTGAAGATTTATCCCAAGAAGATCCAAATTTTATGTACGAGATGTTTTCTAGTATAGATGATTTTGTAAGTTTACCTGAGGGAGGAACGCCTTGGAAGGTATTTGCAGACACAGGTATGGATGAGTATACTTTTGAGGATAACGAAGGATTTGAATGGACTGGAGTGAGGCCAGAGTTCACAGACGAAATTAAACAATTAGCAAATAAAAAAATTTTGGTTCAAGGTTATATGTTCCCTTTAGATCAAAACGAAAAGCAAAAAACCTTCTTATTAATACCATTTCCAGTCCATTGTCCATACTACCCCCATGCATCATCAAATTTGATTATAGAGGTACATGCTGATGATCCGATTGTTTACTCATACGATCCTGTAAATATAACCGGGATGCTTGAGTTAGTTCCAAAAGATGATCTTTACAACATTTTTTTTCGGCTGAAAAAAGCTAACTTGGTAGCAAACTAAAATCTTATGAAACGTCTACAAGCAGTTACCACATAAGCCTTTTATCTCTAGGTTCCATACTTTTGGAATGAAGGCCTTTTGCTTTGTACTTTGTTTAATATTTTCTGGTAAATCACATAGGTGTGCCTCAATAACTTTCCCACACTCGTCACAAATCATAAATTGTGAACCTTTATGCAAATGATCTTCAACACATGGAAAGTAGGCGTTTTGACTTTCTATCCTATGAATAAAATTATGTGAGTGCCAGAAATCTATTGCTCTGTAAATAGTTGGAGGTTTAGGGTTGTTATCAAACACTTCAGAAAGTTTTTTTAAAATCTCGTAAGCTTTTATTGGCTTCTTACTAGAAGATATAATTTCTAAAACTCTTTGTCTTGGTGCGGTTAAACGGTGGTTATTTTCGTTACAAAATTTGAGTGCTTTTTTCAAAAACTTACTTTTCATAAAATTCAATTGTTCAGGTTATATATAGTGTTATCTGCGCATATCATGGAATCTAATACAGTTCTTTTCTAAAAAGTATATCACATTTTGTGTAATTGACTAATTTAAAATATGAATTTCAAACTAATTTGTTACATAAATTTATGAAAAATTATTGTTTGCAATTATGAACTTTATATAAATTAAACTCTATGAACAACAATTTTCTGAATCGACACAACAACCGTTTTTACAACAAGTGTCGCTGCAATCTCCTGTATTACAACCTTCACTACAACAACCATCCGCACAGCAGGTATGTTTGCAACAATTATCTTCAATATTGGTATTGTTAGTCACCCAAATCTCCTTTGTTTTTGTAAGATAAGTTTACTACAAATTTTATAAGTATCAATTTAAAAGAAATTTCTTAAAAGAGTAAAAATTGGGAATTACTAATAATTGTTTTTTATGCACGACTTCTGCACGGTCTACTTTTTTGTTACAATCAATTAATTTGATTATATGGATTTATTAGGAATCACAGCACTATATATATTTTTATATGTACCAATTTTATGGATATGTACCTATCCAATTTATTGGTTGAATAAAAAAACTAAATCCAAAGTAAATCCATTTTTAATGCGTTTAGAACTTCAATTTCTTGGAAGTTCACTTTCCTCTCTAGTTCGTGTTTTACTTGGAGGAATTTACATCATTTTCTTCGGTTTACTTTATGGCATTGTATTTTTTTATACATTAATGGTAACTGGGAATTTTATTTTTTCTTGGTTTGGTATTTAAGAATAACTAAACCTCTGAAACCCCTTGTGAGTCTTCCTAAAACAAACAAGGGGGAACAATTGTCCCCCCTTGCCGATGACACTTCTGTGTCTCGGTGTATGGTTTAAAACCCTTTATAACTGGGGGTTTCTCGAAAAGTGTATGCAAAAGTGTATGCAAATTGGGGACATTTTCTGCACAGACTCAAGACTTATTCTTTACTCCTTTCTGATTTTTCAACAAATTTCCATCCATTAGAAACGAGAGCATTTTTTATCACTTCAATAGTTTCTTTCCTTGTTTTATTTCTAGGAATAGAAAAAAAAGATAATTTTTTCATTTATTTTCTCCTTTTCTTTTTTTATTAAAGTTTAGTCTTGGATTTGAGATTATAAAACCAGTTTTGAAGATAAGGTCACCCTCTTTAGGTTCTTTCCAAATGATTTTAACCATTTCAGTTCTCCTTTGTTAATAGTTATTAACCAAGAAAATTTGAATGTACGGAAACTTTTACAGTTTTAGACAGAACGATTAGGTCGTTACTATTCCAGAACGGTAGGCCGTTGCTATACCCCAAATTAAGTTGGAATTTAAATACTACCAATATAGAATTAATCTATTATGAACAAATTTATATTTCTAATTTTGATAATTATTATAACTCTAAATTGTTCATCTACTTTAAGTGTAGAAAAAAGTAATTTAATTTGCGCTGAAAAAGATAAAAAATACGCCGAGTTTTGGGATAATTATTATGACCCTGAGGAAGCATATGAATTTGCAGAAAAAATAAAAAAATTGGTAAGAGATGAAAACTTATCAGGTCTATTTGATTTAGTTGAAGGTGAATTAACTTCTGGACCAACGAAAGAATTCGTGAAGGGGAAGAATTTCTCAGATATTTTTTCAGATGATTGGAAAAATAATTTACTTGAGAGTAAATCACCTTGTTCCCCAGTCGGATGGCGTGGGTTTATGCTTGATAGTGGGTCAATATGGTTTAATAAAGATAAAGACAAAAATAAGTGGTTTATCTTTTCAATGTTAGGAGCAAAAAAAAAAAATATTACGGAAAAAACTCCTGTTGGTTGGAAGTTTGAGGGTAAAGTAATTCCCCCACAATGTTTTTCGACGCTATGGATGTCTGGTGATAATTATGAAGAATATGCAGATAAGTTTAACATAAAAAATTATAAAGATTTTTCAAAAAATCCTGGCGAATATTTTGGTAGTAAAATATCTGACTTTAAACCAATCAATGCCTCCTGGGGTGGAGAAATTTATCTTATTTCATCTATAAAGAAATGTTTTGATGGTAAATTGAGATATGGAGGCATAAAAAATATTGGATTTCCAAAAATAAAAATTAATAACAATACAATAGAAACACAATTATGTTCTTCTGATGATGTATGCACAAAATTTTCATACACTATCTTATTAGATATAAACCAAGACGAGTGTCAAAACCTTGCACCAAACGTTGAAGGAAAATGTTTAAAGTCTTATTTGATGTCAATTGGTGATTATAGCGGAGGTTCTATGGGATGGGATATGAGTTACAATATATATGGACTTTTTAATTTAAAAAATAGTGAGAAATTTATTTTGCCAATAAAAAATTTTTCTAACAAAAACGATGCTTTAAACTTTACGGATAAGTTAATTAAATAAACTTTGTTCTGCAAAAAGTAAAAAGGAACAAACAAGAGTGTATGCAACTTCTTGCAGTATTGTTTACCTTATTTGCTGATGAGTGAATCTTCTGAAACGCTTTGTGAGTCTTCCTAAAACAAACAAGGGCGAACAATTGCCCGCCCTTGCCGATTAGACTTCTGTGTCTCGGTGTTTAGTCTAAGACCCATTATATCTGGGACTTTCTCAAAAAGTGTATTGTAAAGTGTATTGCAAATGAGTGTTTTTTCTGCACGACTTCTGCACGGACTAATTTTATAATTTCTATTTTTAATGAAAAAATCACTGCAGACTAAATTACAATGATTACAAATAATTTTTCAATAAAGGTCATTAGAACTAGTTTAGATAAATCTATAATCAGAGGTAATAAGAGGTATAAACATAAAAAATTTATACAGAGATATACTAATTACTATGTATGTAATGGGCGTCTAAATTATTCCTTCCTTTTGCGACAGGTTTAGGCGCCTAACACTTTCAACTTCATAATTTTAATTACAAACGAAAAAATGTCTGTTTTCATTATTAACTATGACCATTATTAATTGGAATTATAACACGCATAAAGAATATAAATTTCAATAAATATTTAAGATTTATTAGTATTATGTTTTAACC
>CACBON010000016.1 GCA_902540805.1 uncultured Alphaproteobacteria bacterium
TGTTATTCTTCTTAACAATTTTTAAAAATGAATTGTATTGATTTGGATTGGTAAGTACGGTTACGTTATCATAATTTTTTGCGGCACCTCTTATTAAGGTAGGTCCACCAATATCAATATTTTCAATACACAGTTGTCTTTTTGACTTTGGATCATTCACTACTCTCTCAAATGGATATAAATTCGTAACAACTAGGTCGATAAAGGGTACGTTTATATTTTTTAGTTCTTTAATGTGATTATTATCACTTTTCTTTCCTAAAATTCCTGAATGAATGTATGGGTGAAGTGATTTAACCCTACCCTCCAAAATTTCATCAAAGTTTGTAAATTCGGAAATTTCAATAATTTTTAACTCTGCACTATAATTTTTTAAATAGCGTGCAGTACCTCCTGTGCTTAAAACCTCAACTTTGTATTTTAAAAAATAATCTGCCAAAAGACTTAAATAACTTTTATCATGTACAGATACAATAGCTCTTTTAATCAGTATTTTTGTCATTCTTTTTTATATTCAGGAAGCATTTTTTCAAAAATCTTGAGAGAATTTCCATTTCTTTTTTTGGTTATTTCTTGAATTAATTTATTAAAGTCAGAGCTTTTTGGACAAAAAAGTTTACTTGTTGTTGATAAAATACCATTGATTTCCGTCTTATCAATTTTTTCGCTATTGAAAAAAAGTTCTTCATTTAGTTTTTCACCCTTTCTAAGTCCAGTAAATTGAATTTTAATATTTTTTTCATCTGCTCCAGATAATATTATCATTCTTTTTGCAAGATCTTTTATGTATATTGAGTCACCCATCTCTAGTATGAAAATTTTTCCGTTTTCAGATATTTTTAGTTGTGAAGAAATTAATACTAACTCGACAGCCTCTCTTATAGTCATAAAAAATCTCTTAATTTTTGGATGTGTAATTTTTACTGGCCCTCCTTCGCTTATTTGTTTCTCAAAAACCGGTACTACAGACCCAGTAGATCCTAAAACATTCCCAAATCGAACAATTGTAAAAATTGTATCTTTTTCTTTCGAAGCAATTTGTTGAATATATTTCTCACAAAGTCTTTTGGATGCACCCATAACATTTGTTGGGTTAACAGCTTTGTCAGTAGATATAAAAATCATTTTCTTTATTTTTAAAATCTTACATAGCTGACATAATTTTACTGTCGCTAAAAAATTTGTTCGCAGTGCTTCTATAGGATCTGTTTCTACAAATGTGATGTGCTTTAATGCAGCTGTATGAAAAATATAGTCAGGTTTAAATTTTTTAAGTATTAACTCGATCTTACTGAAATCTTTTATATCAGTAAGACTTGGCAATATATTATCTTTAAGCTTTGTAGAAACTTTGAAAAGGTTGTATTCATTTTGTTCAAGTAAAATTAATAACTTTGGTTTTAGTCTATGAATTTGTTGGCATAACTCACTTCCAATACTTCCACCAGCTCCAGTCACTAAAATTACTTTTCCAGTAATATTTTCCAGATATTTTGGATCATTAACTTTTTGTTTTCTTCCTAAAATATCCTCAATTACAATCGGTTTGGGAATCAATTGACTTTGACTCATATTAGAAATTTCTGATATGCTAGGAAGCATTCCAATTGCCAATCCATTTTGTTTTGCAAAAATGTAAAGAGACTCAATAATTTCAGATTTAATTTTTGAATCTGAAATTATGATTCTTTGTGGAAACTTTTTTATTTTTTTTAGACCTTTTTTAAGGGACTCTACTTTATTAGTTGAGCCAAGAATTGGTATGTTGTGAATTCTTCTTCCAACAGAAGATTCTTTAAAACTTACGATACCGACAACTTCATAAAGAGAATTATCATCTTTTTTAGAAAACCTTATGAAATTTTCAGTAGTGGGGCTATCTCCTACCACTAGGACTGGTACTTTTTTAAGATTATTTTTTTTTAAATAATCTTTCAAAATTCTATAGAAAACTCTTGGACTGGTAACGCTAAAAATTGAGATTATGAACAATAGGATTGGAAATGATCTGGGAATATCTTCCAATCTAAAGGCAAGAAAAAAGATACCAAGTAACAATAAGATTGAAACAGAGACGCTCTTTATTATGGATATAATTTCATGAATTGATGCATACCTCCAAATCCCATGATAAAGACCCATATACTTCAGAAGAAAAATATTAATGAAAGAAAAAAAAAATAGAAACCACCACAATTCTCTACACAGATTTAAAGCACTATTTAGGTCTAACCTAATCCATAAAGAAGCAAAAAAAGAGACTCCAAAAAACACAAAATCGTGCAAAATTGTAATTAGAATTCTTATACTCACTTAAATTTCCTTGAATTAAAGAAGATTATCAATGAAGAAGTGCAAAAAAAAGCTAAGACAAACGAGGTTATAGGATAATAATTTGAAAGAATGGAGAGTATTAATAGAATTAAATTCAAATAAATTATCTTCTTAAGAACATAATCGTGGTTATAGCCTTTCCTTAATATTTTTTGATAAAAGTGGTTGCTGTGAGCCTGAAAAATATTTTCTTTTTTTAAAAATCTCAAGATTATTGTTGTAATTGAATCTAGTAGATAATAAAGCATGACTATAAGAAATGGAAAAAGCAAATTGTACATTATCATATTATAGATGAGAATAAAACCTGCCAAAAACCCAAGTGGGATTGATCCAACATCTCCTAAAAAAATTCTAGAAGGTGGCTTATTAATTGAGTAGAATGCAAATGAAATAGTCAAAAGAATTAAACTAAAATAAATAAAACTTTCTTCAGTCAGCCCCAAAATTGCTAAACAGTTAGTTAAAATAGATAAATAGCTTATCTGAACGGAAGTTATTCCATCCATACCATCCATGAAATTAAACATGTTGATTATCCATACCCATAGCAGAACTAAAAAACAAAAAATAAAACCTAGTCCCAAATATTCTATTCCGTTAAATATAACCAAGAATTGAGACGATTTAATGAACATATTCAAGTTATCCTTAAAAAGATACAATGAAGAAAACACACAAAATATCTGAAATGTTAATCTAACTTTTGCACTTATATTTTTAATGTCATCTAACAAAGACAAAATGGAAAGAAGAAAACAAAATCCTAAAATAATTTTCCAAGTGTTATTAAGTAATCCTTCTAAAAATAAAACTACAGGAGTTGAAAATAAGATAAGTGGTATTAAGATAATACCAGCTCCTTTCGGCTTTGGTGTTTTATGGTTACTTCTTTCAGTTGGGATATCAAGAAACATAGGATTTTTAAGAAATTTTAATGCCCAGTTTAATAATACAGAAGTTAGTGGATATAAAGCTAAAATTATTATAAAACTCATAATTAATTAAAATCTACTATATTATTTGTCAGTGATAAAAGAAAAGAAAATTGCAGTACTTGGTTTAGGATACGTTGGGTTACCACTAGCTGTTGGGTTATGTTCATCTTATAAGATTATAGGTTTTGATATCAGTTTGAATAGGGTTAGTCAACTTCTCAAAGGAATTGATAAAACATTAGAAGTGAAAGAGACTAAACTTAGGCGTTGTTTAAAAACAAAATTGTCAATTACTAACGATTTTAAAGACCTTAAGGACTGTAATATTTTCATTGCAACCGTACCAACACCCATAACAAAGAAATGCAAACCTGATTTTAAGCCTTTAAAAGATGTATGCAAAACAATTTCAAGATTGTTGAAAAAAAACGATATAGTTGTTTTTGAAAGTACTGTATATCCTGGTGCAACAGAAGAAATTTGTGCCCCAATCCTTGAAGAAAATGATAAAAATTTAAAATCAGGAAAAGATTTCTTTTTGGGATACTCTCCTGAAAGAGTCAATCCCGGGGATAGAGTGCACAGTATAGATAAAATTGACAAAGTAATATCAGGACAAAACAAAAAGGTAGAAAAAGTACTTTTAGAAATTTATTCAAAACTTACTAAGGGTAAAATTTTTTTAGCAAAGAATATTAAAGTAGCAGAAGCTTCTAAAGTAATTGAAAACTCACAAAGGGATATAAATATTGCTTTTATTAATGAAGTGGCAAAAATATGTAATAAGTTACAAATTAGCATTTACGATGTTTTGGACGCATCTTCAACAAAGTGGAACTTTTTAAAATTTCAACCAGGTCTAGTTGGAGGACATTGCATAGGTGTGGATCCATATTACTTAGCCCACAAATCTTCAAAGTTAAAAATAGATCCTATAGTTATTTTATCAGGAAGGAAAACGAATGATGAAATGCCAGCCTTTATTGCTAAAAGAATAGATGAAAAATTGAAAAGAAAATCAAAAATCTTATTTTTAGGTTTGACTTTCAAAGAGGATGTGCCAGATCTAAGAAACTCAAAATCTTTTGAAATTATTTCTTTTTTGCAGAAAAAACTTCACATTATAAAACAGCACGATCCATATGCCAAAACGAATGATTCACAGCTACAAAGCTTAACAAAAATTAAAAATAATAGTTTTGATGCACTTATTTTGGCAGTTCCTCATAAATACTATCTTAAGAAGATGGTTTTTATTAAAAGTCTTCTAAAACCTGATGGTATTTTTTTTGATATCAAAGGTAAAGTCGATATTAAGCGAAACGACAACATCACCTACTGGACACTCTAGTGCATTATTTAATGAGTCTGAACAACCAATTAATTTTTGTTTTTGGAGCGATGTGGTCTCTTATCAAGATATGATAATTTGGTTGTACAATTTTATTCTCTCCTAAATAAATACCATCATGAATTTCAATCTTTGGTTCTGAACATATAAATTCCCATCCTTGATTGTTCCTTAATTTTAAGACAACCTTTTTTTTACTTGTAGTTACATTTAGTTTAATACTGGGATGAATATGAAATCTTAAAAAATATTGAAGATTTTTGTACTTTTGATTTATTTTTGTATGCCCAAATGAGTCTTCACCTCGTATCACAAAATTTTCTAGATCAATGTAAATCAATCTTTTATGAATAATACCAAAAATATCTCTATAACCCTCGTGATAAGAATTTATCCATACATCTTGATTTTTATTAAATTTTTCAGAGAAAACCCTAGCAATTCTTGAGGTTGTGTCTTTTTCGTAGAAAATATCGGATGAATTTATTTCATTTATATTTAATGTACTATGAGCTGCAGTTGATCTCATAGCGTCATCCCACTCTTTATTATTTACAAAAGGCGAGCCACAATTTACAACAATTTTTTCTGATAAATATGATAACTCGAATGAGAGCGAACCGGCTTGTGTTTTTTCCATTGAGGGATTTCCACAATCCATAATAAATATTAATTTGTTTTTTGAAACTCGATTAAAACCTGCGCAAGTTGTCACCTTGGGGAGTCTATATTTGTGCCCAATTTTTTTTTGAAGATTATTAATTTTACTTGAACAAATAAAGTCATACTTATTAAAGATTGCTAAATGACCATCTCCTATCTTAAAAAAATCAAGAATCAATGTCATTTCTTTTATTATTTCATTTAAGCCATTTGGTAAATCCATGTTAAGGTTCCCGAAAAAATTTTTAATATCTAATAATGAACAAAGAAAATAAAAATGTTCACTGGGAGATCTCAAGTAGTGCATCCCATCTTTAATTGTCATTTCAATTGTTTTTTGTAAAAGCTTGATTGAATAATCAAAATTTTTTTCTAAGTTTTTAAAACACAATGAAGAGAGAAGCAAAGATTTCGAAATAAAAATTTTGTTTTTAAGATTTTTAACTTTTTTTGATTTTTTTAATAATAAAATGCTTTGTTTATTAATATTTTTTGCAAACTTTTTTTGAAAACTGTCATTCGCTGTTTCAAAAAAAAAAGATAGGTTTGTTAGTAAATAAAAAATTCTTTTTGACATAATTTCTGGACTCCAAATATGTTCACTCAAGTAATCAGATTGATTGAGCCATGATAGAATCTTTTTTCTTGCAAAAATTCTTGCTTCATCAGTACCTACTGCTCTTATATCTTTAATCCACATGAAGCTTTGAAGATAACGGTTCCAAGCGATACTACCGTGATTTTTCTCCCAAACATTGTTATCTATAAATACAGTTTCTTTTTGGAAGTTTAGAAAACCATCAATTATTCTTGCTCCTTCAAATTTATTTCCTTTCCAAAGGCTCTCAGGATTATGTTGTATTTTTCCCTCAATACTTTCATTAAAGATTTGATTGTAGATGTTATTTTTAAAAAATAGAGATAATCGAAAATTTCTTAATATATTTTTCATTCTGTTTCATTTGATTCGTTTAAAAATAGAAATAAAAAATCCATCCGCCTCTGCATTTATACCTAAACCTCCTGGTGTAATCGTTAACATACCTTTTTTTAAACATTTTCCAAAATTATTGGCAATGTTATTGAATTCAATAATTTTAAAATTTTTATTTTTTCTTAGGAAAATGTCTACTTGATTAGACCCTTCACTTGAATGTATTGAGCAAACACAGTAGACAAGATAACCTCCAATTTTCAAAAGTTCTTTTGCCTTTTCAAGCATTCGTTGTTGTTTATGAATCAATTCTTTTATGCCTTCTTCTTTATCTCTAATCAATATTTCTGGTTTTTTTTGTATTAAACCTGATGCACTGCAAGGTGCGTCGATCAAAATACAATCGAATAAATCAGAGCATTTGTAATTAAAAAAGTCGTGGCAAATAATATTTGCATCAAATTTAAGTCTTTTTAGGTTTTGTTTTAATCGCCTGATTCGTCTTTGCGATATTTCTATAGATTTTACATTAAAGTTTTCTTCGATTAATTGAAATGTCTTACCTCCTGGAGCAGCTCCGACATCCAGAATGGATACTTTTGATTTGTCTACATTTTGAAATATTTTTGAAATTAATCTTACAGGTAAAGTGGAGGAGACATTTTGAATCCACCAATATCCTTCACTAAAAAAAGGTTTTTTTTCAATCAAACCATCATTATGGGTTTTTATAATGTCACTAAAAATAAATTTTCCATTAAGAACTTTCTCCCAATTCTTTTTTTTTACACAATCAACCTTAATTTTGATATTTAAATTTGGTTCATAAACTATTGCTTCGGAAATTTTCCTCAAAGTTTCTTTACCTAAATTTTTTATTATGTCATTCTTGATCCAAGAAGGAATGTTGGTCTTGGGCTCTAAATTTTGAAGAATTTTATTTTTATTTCTGCATATTTTTCTAAGAAGACCGTTTACAAATTTATCAAACTTATATTTTTTGGATATTTCTACGGCCGTATTTACAATAGAGTACTCTTTTATATTAAGAAAAAGTATTTGACAGATTGATAATCTTAATAAGTTGAGAATATAAAAATTTTTTTTTTTGATTGGAATTTTTACGAAATCATTAATAACCATATCAACTTGTCCATTCCGCCTTAAAGTATTTAGAACCAAGTATCTAACAAAAGCTTTGTCCCTTCCATTGAGCCTGCAGAAATTTTTATTTAAAAGTACAGCATTTTCAAAAAACTCAAATTTCGAATAAATATTAGTAAGTACCTCAGTTGCTATTTCTCTTGTATTAGACAATTAATTATGGAAAGAATAAAATTATTAATTAGATTATTATCATGAATAAAATTATTAAACAAAAAAAAAGCAAAAACCCCAAAACTAAAAAAGAAAAGGAAATTGGAGGTCCATCAGGTCCTGAACCAACTAGATATGGCGATTGGGAAAAAAAGGGCATATGTTATGACTTCTAATCAATTAGTTGATTCTATTTTTAACTAGTTCTTCAACAACCTCCGGTTCGTTTAATGTTGAAACATCCCCTATAGTTTCTTCTTCTTTCGACGCAACTTTTCTTAATATTCTTCTCATAATTTTTCCTGATCTAGTTTTTGGTAAATTTGGTGCCCACTGAATTATATCAGGAGAGGCAATGGGCCCTATAACGGATCTTACCCATGAAACGAGTTCTTTTTTTAATTGATCTGTGTATTCTTGTCCCTTCATCAAAGTAATGTAAGCATAAATCCCTTGACCTTTTATGTCATGAGGATAGCCAACAACTGCTGCTTCGGAAACTTTTTCGTGTAAAACTAATGCACTTTCTACTTCAGCGGTTCCTAGTCTGTGCCCAGAAACATTTATTACATCATCAACGCGTCCTGTGATCCAATAGTAACCATCATCATCTCTTTTACAACCGTCGCCAGTGAAATATTTACCTTTAAAAGAGGAAAAATATGTATCGACAAATCTTTTGTGATTATTATAAACGGTTCTCATCATTCCAGGCCATGGCGATTTAATACACAAATTTCCTTCACAAGCTCCTTCAAGTATTTTTCCGTCATTGTCAACTATAACTGGCTCTATGCCAAAGAAAGGTAGGGTGGCAGATCCGGGTTTAAGAGGAGTGGTCCCAGTTATCGGCGAAATCAAAGCTGCACCAGTTTCAGTTTGCCACCATGTGTCAATTACAGGACATCTTCCCTCTCCAACTACTTCATAGTACCATTTCCATGCTTCTGGGTTAATTGGCTCTCCTACAGTACCTAGAATTCTCAATGAGGATCTATTTGTTTTTTTTACTATATCGTCCCCTAACCCCATCAAAGCTCTGATGGCTGTGGGAGCGGTATAAAAAATATTTACTTTAAATTTGTCTACAACCTGCCAAAACCTTGCCGCAGTTGGGTAAGTGGGGACGCCCTCGAACATCAATGTTGTTCCACCATTACATAAAGGACCATATACAATGTAAGAATGACCAGTGACCCAGCCAACATCTGCTGTGCACCAATATATGTCCTCCTCTTGAAGATTAAAAATAATTTTGTGACTTAATGAAGCGTGAAGAAGATAACCAGCGCTGGTATGGAGAACTCCTTTAGGCTTTCCTGTTGATCCTGATGTATATAGGATAAATAAGGGGTCTTCAGATTTTTGTTCAACGGGTTTAAATTCCTTTGATTGGTTTACAATAAGTTCATGATACCAAATATCATTTTCATTTTCAAAATAATCCTCACTGGTTGTTCTTTTTACAACAATAGTTTTTTTAATTTTTTTATAACCTTTCAAGGCCTTCTTCACATTAGCTAATAATGGAATTTTTTTCCCACCTCTTATACCTTCATTTGCGGTTATTATAAATGTTGAATTACAATCATCGAGTCTATTTCTTAGAGACTCTGGGGCAAACCCCCCAAAAACAACAGAATGTATTGCCCCTAATCTAGCACAAGATAACATTGCAACTGCTGCCTCTGGTATCATAGGCATGTAAATAGTTACTCTATCTCCCTTTTTGACTCCAACAGATCTTAGGCCATTGGAGAATTGACAAACCTCTTCATAAAGTTCTCTATAAGATATTTTCTTTGAAATATTTGGGTCATCTGATTCCCAAATGATTGCAGTTTTATCACCTCTTTCTTTAAGATGCCTGTCCAAACAGTTGAAACTTACGTTGAGGGTACCATCCGAAAACCATTTAATATTTATTTCTTGTTTGAATGAACTTTCACAAGTTTTTGTGAATTTTTTCATCCAACTTATTGAATCTGCTTTTTCTTTCCAAAAGTCCTCAGGATCTTTGATTGATCTGAGATATTCTTTTTTATAATCCTCAAAAGAAATACCTTTATAGTTAGTTTTATTCACTATTATATTTTTCATTTTCAAAATTAATTTAATAAATCTTAACTCTGCGATTAGTAAATGGTCAACGTTAATTTGTGAATTTATAGAAAATTTATATAACTTTTTTAAATTTTGTTATTTTTACTTCATCAAAAAGATGAACTTTAGAGTAAGGATCACCATTTAAAAACTTTTTAAGATCAGTTGTTTTGTCAAAATCAAGAATTAAAACGGTACCTATCGGTTTGTTGTTTTTATCCAGAATAGGTCCAGCTAGAATAAGTTTTTTTTTTATTTTTTTTAAATATTTAATATGTTCTTCTCTTGTAGAAAGTCTTAAATCAAGTGAATTTTTTCTATCTTTACAGGTTATTAAAAAGGGCATTAATTTTCAAATTGAAGTGGTCTTGATAAAAGGTTTGAAATAATCGTATTAGCGTTAACTCCACTGATCAACCTTTTTACAGAATTGCATAATGGCAATTCAACACAATATTTTTGTCCAAGTTTGCAAATACTTTCACATGATTCAACCCCCTCTAAAACACAATTAGCTTTTAAATCATCTAGTTTACCTCCCTTTGCTAAATCATAGCCAAATTTAGTATTTCTTGATTTCAAAGAAGAACATGTAAGTGTTAGATCACCAATACCAGACAAACCATAAAACGTTTTTCTTTTTGCTCCCATATTAATTCCTAACTTTACTATCTCAGATATCCCTCTTGTAATTATAGCAGCTTTAGCATTTTCTCCAAGATTTTTACCCTTTACAAATCCACAAGCAATGGCAATTACATTTTTCATTGCACCACCTAATTGAGTTCCGATTATGTCATTGTTAAAGTATATTCTAAGTCTTTCTGATGATAAAAGTTTAGATACTTCAAGCAACGCTTTTTTATTCAATGATGACAGTACTGAAGCTGAGGGTTTATTTGAGATTAGTTCTGAAGAAAAGTTTGGCCCAGAAAGAATAACTACTTTACTTTTTGGAAATATATCTAAAACAACTTCGCTCATAAGCTTATTTGTTTTTTGTTCAACTCCTTTGCTACAAATTATGAAAACTGGGTTGTAAAAACTAATCTTGTTTTTTAGTTCAACAAGATTTTTTCTTATTGTTTGGGAAGGTATCGCTAAAAAAATAAAGTAAGACTCATTAAGGTCTTTGAATTGATCTGTAAAATTTATCTTTTTACTAGTAAATTTTGATTTATTTACGGATTTTCTATATTTTATTAAAATTTCTTTTCTGACAAAAACTGTTGTTAGCGCACGTGCCCAAGAACCAGATCCTATTATACTGATTGTCTTCATAATGAATCCAATCTCCACCTAGGTTTAGGTGATAAACTGAAACTACTACCTTTTTTTCTTTTATCTAAAATCTCATGTCCAGCCCAAGCTATCATTGTAGCATTATCAGTGCATAATTTTTTTTCTGGTGCAACAAAAGACAACCCTTTTTGTTTACACAATAATTTGAATTTTTTCCTGATGAATGAATTTGAAGCAACTCCACCAGTTAAGATAAAATTCTTAATTTTGTTTCTATCTTTTAAGCTATTTATGGCAAGTTCAACTTTATTTATCAAACATTCACAAATTACAATTTGAAATTCATTTGCTAAATCTAATTTTTGTTCTTTATTGATACCCTTTTCTATTATTCTTCTCACAGCTGTCTTCAATCCTGAAAATGAAAGATTCTTTGATTTGTCTCTTATAAGAGGTTTTGGAAGATTAAAATGATGTTTTCCTTTACAGTTGAGTGCTAGTTTTTCAATAATTGGTCCCCCTGGATAATCGTAACCTAAAATCTTTGCAATTTTATCGTATGCTTCACCAACAGCATCATCAAGTGTTTCTCCTATGACCTTAAATTTATTATAATCTTTCGCCAGTAGGATTTGACAGTGTCCACCAGATACAAGTAAACATATAAAAGGAAAATTTATAACTTTACTCATTCTGGGAACCAAAACATGACCTTGTAAGTGGTTTATTGACAAAAATGGCTTGTTACACGATATTGCAAGTGCCTTTGCATAATTTGTTCCTACTAAGAGTCCTCCAAGCAAACCTGGTCCTGTTGTGGCAGCAAAAGCGTCAATCTGTGATAAATTAATATTTGAATTTTTTAAAGTTTTTTTTACTATAAAGTCGATATTGTTGCTATGTTCTCTTGAAGCGAGCTCAGGAACCACGCCACCAAATTTTTTGTGTTTTTTAATTTGCGAGACCGTGACCTCAGAAAGCACTTTCCCAAATTTTCTTCCATTTTGTTTTTCAACAACAGAAGCAGATGTTTCGTCGCAACTAGTTTCTATTCCTAAGATTTTCATTTCTAAAATATATAAAGTTATTATTATTTTTTTATAATAGTAAAATAAAATAAAGTGTATGCATAATAATTCTGAAAATATAATTATTGGATCACGAGAGAGTCTCTTAGCCAAAAAACATATTGATATTTTTGAAAATGAATTGATTAAAAACTTTTCTTCAAAAATTAAAATTCATAAAAAATTTTTTAAAACAACCGCCGATAGGTTTTTAAATAAAAAAATTTCTGAAATTGGCAATAAAGGAGTGTTTGCAAAAGAAATTGACGAGGCATTGTTAAAATTTGAAATCAATTTAGGAATTCATTCTCTTAAAGATTTACCAACAAAGTTGCCAAAGGGAATCGAGATAGCTGCTACACTTAAAAGAGAAAATTTTAGAGATGCTATTGTTTCAAATAAAAATTCAAATATCAAAGATCTTCCAAAAAAAGCAATTGTCGGAACTTCCTCTATTAGGCGAGCAATGCAAATAAAAAATATCAGACCCGACCTAATAATTAAAGATGTACGTGGAAACATTGATAGTAGACTAAAAAAACTAGAGGAAAAAAGTTACGATGCGGTTGTTCTCGCTCATGCAGGTCTTAAAAGATTAAATGTGAAAAAATCCTATAAAACAATAGATCCGCGAGTAATACTCCCTGCCTTGGGACAAGGAGCAATTGCACTAGTTGTAAACGTCAAAAATATTAATGTTAATAAGGTAATTAAAAGCCTTAATCATACCCAGACGTTTCTTGAAACTGAATGCGAAAGGATTTTTTTAAATGCCCTTGATGGGTCATGTCAAACTCCAGTTGGTGGTTATGCATCCCTAAAAAAAATAAATAATCAAGACAAAATAGCTTTCAATTTTATTGCGTTCTCAGAGGATGGGACTAGATGTGTCAGAGATAAAGTATATTTTAATATTAAAAATTTTAAGTCAGAAAGTTATGAATTAGGTGTCAAAATTAGAAAAAAAATTAAATAAAAAAGTTAAAATTTTACTTACAAGACCTGAAAAAGATTCTCTAAATTTTTCTAAATATTTAGATAAAAATTTTTTTGAGTGCATTTTAACTCCGTTAATTAAAATAATAAAATGTAAATATGACTTTGACAAAAAGGAAGAATATGATTTTGTTTTATTTACAAGCAGAAATGGAGTAAGAAATTTTCAACAGATAAAACATAAAAAAAAAATTTTTGTAATTGGTGATGGAACTTTTAATCTAGCAAAAAAAATTGGGTACACAAACATGATAAATATAAAAGGCAACTTAAATGATTTGAAAATAAAGATGAAGCCTTTTTTACAGAATAGCAAAAGAATTCTTCACCCTACCTCAACACTAGAAAATAAAGATTTAGAAAATTTTTTTAAAAGTGAGGGTTGCTTCTACAAACAAATAAAATGCTATAAGTCTATTATGAGTAATCAAAAGGCAGAATTGTTTGAAAATTTTTTTAAGTCATGTAAGGATGGATTAGTAACATTATTTTCAAGAAGAACTGCTATTTCTTTCAAAAAAGAATTATCAAAGTTAGGCTTGATGCAAAGCTACGGGGGAAATAAAATTCTTACCTTGAGTAACTCAATCGCAGAAGAAATTAAAGAACTAAAATTTGATAGAGTTTATGTTTCTTCTCAACCCAATGAAAAAGGAATGATAAACTTGATTAAAGAAGTCTGTCAAAAGGAGAAGTTAGTTGAATGAGTCAAATAAATCAACACCCCCTAAGGGTGATTTTATTGATCTGGAGAAAAATCAGTACAAAAAGAACAATAAATTAAAAAGATATTTTATAATTATTTTCTCTGTCTTGATTGCATTAATCTTTATTGTTTTCTATTTTAATAATTTTAGCCTAAAGAATTTTTTTTCACATAAATTCGATAATAATAAATCAAAATCCTTTGAAGTGAAACAAGAGACTAGTAAGACAGAGGACATAAAAGATGATTTGAAAACACAAATTATTTTCTTAAGAGAAAGCATTGATCTTCTGCAAAAAGAGGCCTCAGAAACTGCCTATAATTTATCTAAAGCAAATCAAAAAATCTCAGATTTAAGTAGGCAACTAAATAATTACGAGTCCAGAAAATTAGTGAATTCTGAATTTTATTATTCTGAAAAATATATTATTTTAAATTGCTTGTTAAGTTTGAAGAATAAATTTGATAGAAGACAAAGCTTTAAACAAGAATTAGATAATCTAATTTCAATTTTTAATTATGAACCTGATATTAAAAGTATTATTATAAATTTGCAAGATTTGGAAATCCCAAATCTAATTGAAGTTGAAAGTTTACTAGATAAACTTAATTATAAAATTAATTTTTATGAAGACGATATTGATAGATTTATAAATACTAACTTTGACAAGTCCTCAAGAGAATTCAATGAGATTTTACATTCAAAAGAAAACTTTGTCGAATACGTAAAGGCTATTCTTAAAAGCACTTATAAATTAACTAGAGTGAACGATTTTCCAGAAAAAATTGAAAATGTTCCATATGAAATTTATAATTTCAGAAAAGTTTTAGAAAAGGCAAAAGAATATTTAATTATAGGAAACTTAAAAAGAGCATTAGATATTTTAAAATCATCAAACTTTGATGATAATGAAATTGATATTTGGGTTGAGGATGCTTCAAATCTTTATAATGTTCAAGAAAAAATAAGATCATTAGAATTCCAGTTACTTGAGATCGTCGGTGAGAATAGTGATTAAAGTTTTAAAACTTTTTCTAATATTAATTTTTACCTCTTCCGTTGTAGTTTGGTTATCAGAAAATCCTGGGAAAGTAGAAATATTTTGGGAAAATTATTTTTTTGAAACTAATCTTTTGGGTCTAGTATTAATCTTTTTTTTTTTGATATCGGCTATTTTAATTTTGATTTATACTTTCAGATCAATAAAAGATATACCTAAAAACTTTCGTAATAAAAGAAATGTAAAATATCTCCAATTGGCAAATAACAGTTTGGACAATATTGCTGGTGCGCTTTTGACTGGAGATTCAAGTAATATAGAAAAAAATTCAAGGATGCTAAAAAAGTATTTGAAAAACGATTTCTTTACTACCTTTATGCTTTTTAATTCATCTCTTATCAAAAATGATATGAATGAATCCTTAAAATATCTGAGAGTATTAGAATCAATTCCAAAGGCAGAATATGTTGCTGAAAGAGGAAGAATAGTTTTGTTTTTGAAAAATAATAATCAAAAGGAAGCCAAAAATGTTCTTCTAAATTTATGTAAGAAATATCCTGATGACATTTGGTTTCATGAAAAGTTGTCGAGAATTTATGCATTTGAAAAAAACTGGAAGCTTGCTCATGATGCAATCAATAATTTAAAAAAAATCCCAGATCAACTTAAAAGTAATTTAGCTAATCTAAAGATTTTAATTGGAGCTGAAGCTTTAGATGCATATAAATTATCTAATCAATCTATACCAGTAGTAAACGAAACTATAAAATTTTACATAGATCAGCAAAATTTAAAAAAAGCTATTGGAGTGTTGAGCAAAACATGGAGTCAACTTCTATGTTTTGATATTATTAAAACTTTCATGCAGTATAAGGCTCAAGGAGACAAAGAAGCTTTAAAACGATATAGACTGATTGTTAAAACTTTAAAAAAACATGTTAATGAGAAATCAAATGAAACTAAGTTGAGCTTAGCATTCGCAAGTTTTGAAGCAAAAATTTGGGGAGAAGCTGAGAAATATCTGGATCAAATTAGAAAAACCGAAAGAGATCATCGTGTGATTAGTCTATATAAAAAGATTTCAGAACAAACTAAAGAGCAAAAGTTCTTCAATGATAATGGAATTATTATACCTGATCCAAAATGGAAGTGCTCTGCATGTAATTCTGAAAAAAAAGAATGGCAACTAACTTGTGAGAATTGTAGTGCATTTGGACAAATAATTTGGACAAAGAGTAAATTTGAGAAGCATACAGACATCGATTTTTTTAGAGAATTTTTACAAAATCCTCTTAGACATCTTCCACAGATGAAGAGAGAAAATTGAAAGATAAGGAGAATAATTTTCCTGAAAATTAATTTTTTTTTTTTCTAATAAGTTTAATTTCCTTAGAGTTTTTTTTATTACTAGATCATTCTCAGGAAAAATATTTAATTTTTCGTAAAAGAAAATAAGTATCATGTTGCATGTCCATTGGCCTATTCCTTTATACTCCATTAATAAAGAACAAATTTCATCTTCAGTCTTTTTCAATAGCATATTATCGTCTATTTCTTTTTTTAACATAGCAGTGTATAGTTCAGATATATAGTTAATCTTAGATTTCGAAATTTTTGTTTTTATAAGAACTTTTTTTAAGTAACTAATATTTTTAAAACTTTTAATTGATATAGAATTTTTTTCTAATTGAGAACATAACCTTTTCCATAATATTTCGGCTACTTCATTTGATATTTGCTGGGCTATAATTGTTTTGACCATGAAAGAAAACAAATCAATACTTTGTTTTGTTATTTTTAACACTCCATTATTTCTGATTTCATTCTTTATAAATGGAAATTTTTTACTTTTTTCAATTAGGAAATTATGTATTTTTTCATTCCTAGACTCCACTAATTCACTTTCATAATTTTAGTTGGATCATTCTTTTTATTTTTTCCTTCCTTTTTAATAAGATAAATATTTCTCGAATATATTAAAAAACCACATGATTGCCCAACGATAAACACAGGATCAGCCTTGTGAATTGCATAACTTAACAAAATCATACTGCCAGCCAAGCTTATCCACCAAAAAATGTTAGGAATTATACTTTTCGCTGCTCTTTCACTTACAACCCACTGTACAAGAAAGCGAGATGCAAAAATTGTTTGACCAATAAATCCAATTATAAGCCAAATTTGTTCAGTCTCCATTTGTTTCTCCTTTTTTTATTAAAAAATATACTTTGATTAAATCTATAATACCCACCCAAAATCTATTATTAAAAGAATATTTTGATACACCACTGTATCTTAATCTATCGTCAACCTGAACATTAAATATTTTACAATTGTTCATTTTAAATAAAGCAGGAAGAAATCGATGCATATTCCTAAAATATTTTATTTTTAAATAATTAGAACGATTAAAAATTTTCAAAGCACATGCCGTGTCATTACAATCATCTTTTAATAAAAATTTTCTTACTCTATTTGCAACTTTTGAACTTAATCTTTTTATTAAAGTATCCTTCCTTATTTTTCTATTTCCACATATGAGGGAATTGTCTTGTTCTTTTTGTGATAAATTACTCCAAAAAGTAATCATTTTTTTAACTTCATATGGAGGGTTTTGTCCGTCACCATCCATGATACATATTAAGTCGTTTTTTGCATTTGAGATACCAGTTAACATTGCTCTACATTTTCCAAGATTCTTTTTATGTCGAAGAATTTTTACCTTTAATTTTTTTAATTCATGCCTTTGTTGACAGAAATCATCATTGCTTCCATCATCAACTATAATTAATTCAGGAGTATTTTTTTTAAATTCAGAATGTATTTCTTTGATTAATTCAAATATTGACTCAGATTCATTATAAATTGGTATTATTATACTAAAATTTTTCATTTTTGGATGTTATGATATTTTTAAATCTAATCTAGTGAGCGTATATAGCAATGAATATTTCTTTTAATAAAAGATTTCTTTTTTTCTTATTTATTTGTTTTTTTATTTATCTTCAGGGAATTTTTAAACTCCCAGTAATGGATAGAGATGAAGCACGTTTTGCAACTGCGTCTAAAACAATGTTAATTGAAAAGGATTTTATTGACATAAAAATGGTAGAAGAAAAAAGATATAAAAAGCCAATCGGTATTTATTGGGCGCAAACTTTAATGAATTCAATTTTTGGAAGTTATCCGTACGATAAAATTTCGATATATAGATTGCCATCGATATTAGGAGTTTTTATAAGCTTCTTTTTGATTTTTGTAATTATTAGGAATATTGAAAATGAATCAATAGCATTCTTGACTGTTTTTTTTTTAATTTTTTCTTTTCTGACAATATCTGAAATTCATCAGGCAAAAACTGATGGTTTACTTTTCTTATTCATAGGAATATGCAACTTGATAATCTACAAACTTATAAATTTTAGAAACCTGAGTCTTCCAAATAAAATTTTTTTTTGGATTGCGATGTCTTTCGGCATCTTAATTAAAGGACCTATCATAATAATTTTTACATTTTTTCCATTAATATTTTTTTCCATTTTAAGAAAAAGAAATTTTATAAAAGATATTTGGTTAACTTTTGGTTTTGTTCTTTTGCTTTTGATTACAATTCCATGGTTTGTTTTGATTAATATTAAATCAGGAGGTGCTTTTTGGTATGAGTCCGTCGGCAACGACTTATTCAATAAAGTCAAGTCAGGTCAGGAGTCACATGGATTTCCTCCAGGGTATTATTCACTATTGCTTTTTATTTTTTTCTGGCCTGGGTCTATTTTTATAATTAATCTTTTTTTAAGAATCAAAGAAAGATTTAAGTATATCCTTAAAAAGGACGATTTTTTACTTTATCTAATAATTAGTTTTGGTTTTCCCTTAATTATTTTTGAGCTAATTCCAACTAAATTACCTCACTACATATATCCTGCTTACCTTCCATTAAGCATTTTAGTTGCAAAGTTTATTGCTGAATGTGATTACAACAAAAAGTTATTGAAATTCTCATTATTTCCAATTGTATTATTTCCTCTCACGATTATTTCATTAATTACAGTTTCAATACATCAGTTTTCAGAATTTGACGTTAAATTTGTGTTTGTTATAATCTTATATCTATTTCTTTCTTTGTTTCTTTTAAAAGAAACTTTAAAAAAAAAGATTAAATCATTATTAATTACCTCTGGATGTTTTCAAATTTTTACTTATTTAGTATTAATTTTTTTTCTTTTACCAAGATTGGAAGACTTGTGGATTTCAGATAGAATTAATGGAATAATTAATAAACACGAGAAAAGTGTAGAAAAAATTTTTACAGTTGGTTTCAATGAACCTAGTTTACTATTTCTAACTTCACACAAAACTTCAAATTCATCAAGTATTTTGGGCTATAAGAAAGAGAAAGAAGAAAAAATTTTACTTATTGTTACTGATATTATAAGTAACAATATAAAAAATAATAAAAATTTTTCCGATTTTTTGCTAATCGAAGAATTTACAGGTTTCAATTATTCAAAAGGTGAAAATATTATTTTTAAGGTTTATAAAAATTGATAGTTAAAGATTTAAAATACTTTAATTTTTTAACCTCAGTTAGATTTTTCGTTTGTCTACTTTTAATAATCTTAATTTTTTTTAATTTCCTTGATATTTTTTTATTTGAATTATCAAGATCTTTTCCAGGACTAATTTTTTATTTTTTTAAGCAGGTTATCGATCCAATTTCTGATATTTTGGATCCATTAAATTTTATTATTTTGTTTTCTTTGATTTTATTTATAAATTTAAATGTTAACTCCCTTTTGAATGACAAGAAGAAGTTTTCCGTAATTAAAGACAAGACAAATTACAATCGAGAGAAGATTGAAGACCTCTTTACTTATATTTCGTTAGTTTCTAAACATTTTATTTTTTCTTTAGCTGCTGCTGGAATAATTTGTAATTTTCTTAAGTATATACTTGGAGTGTCACGTCCTAAATATTTTTTCTTAGAGGGATATGAAAGATTTAATTTTTTTAATTTCGAGCACAAAATAAGCTCATTTCCGTCAGGACACACTCAAGCAGCATTTTCTTTGGCTATATTATTTATAATTTATTTAAGAGGGTATTTTTTTATTATTATATTAATAGCAACAATGATGGGATTATCGAGAATTTTTATGTCAATGCACTTTCCAAGTGATTTAATTGCTGGCGCTTACTTAGGGTCTATTATTCCTGTTTTATTTTATGATAAATTTTTTAAAAATAAGATTGAGAAAATAAAAAAAAAACATAATTTTTCTTTTATTGATCTTTTTAAGTTAATGTACTGGAGGATATTTATATGAAAATAATTCTTTTCCTCGTATTTTTTTTTTTTAGTTCATATTCAAATGAAACCTTTTCTGCTCATTGGTGCAAAGTTGTTTACAATCAAAATACATCTGATGGAAAAATAAAAGAAGATTTGGCTAAATGCAAAAACTCAGATAATTTATTCATTGCAATTCATTCAGGTTTTCAGAACGCAGGACATCTTTTAAATTCAATGATTGCAGAAAACTGTGATATTAGAAGAAATGTACTATCAACTCAACCAAGATCAGATGATCCTTATTTTACGGCTGTGTGTGAATTTAGAAAACATTTATTAAGATAAACACTAAACATTTTTCCAGTATGTCGTTTTAGTTGGTATGTTAAACTTAATACAAAATCTAAGATTTGACAGAAACAAAAATAGATCAAGTTTTTCGTTTAAAAAAGATCTTGAAAATTATAATACCTCAGAGTTATTAGCTTCTGGAACACCTGAAATGCTTGACAACAAATGTCTATCGACTCACTGGATATCAATATATAGAAGACAATAAAACCCTAGTAAACTAGGGTTTTATTGGAGGAAATTAAAATAGACTTGAAACTAGTAATAACAAAAAGATTGATGAGAATGTTATTGCACAAAATTTTGTTATTATCATACTAGCCCAGTATCAACATATAGTAAAAAATATTGAAAGTCAAACAATATATTGATTTATTTTGTTTAATTTCTCTTTTTTTTTCATAATATTATTTTATGAGGAATTTTAAAGTTGCTATAGTAGGTAGTGGTATATCAGGTCTATCATGTGCGTACTATTTGTCTAAGAATTATAAAGTAGATCTTTTTGAAAAAAACACTTATTTTGGTGGACACACCCACACACAAACCCTCAAATATAAAGGAAAAAATATTAATGTTGATTCTGGTTTTATTGTATTCAATGAAATCAACTACCCAAATCTATGTAAACTTTTCGAGGAGTTAAATGTCAAATCTTATGAAAGTGATATGTCTTTTGCTGTTTCAAGTAAGATTGATAATATCGAATATTCAGGAACTAATTTGTCATCATTATTTTCTCAAAAGAAAAATTTACTAAATTTAAGTTTTTGGAAAATGTTGTGTGAAATTGTTTCTTTTAATTTGTTAGCTAAAAAGCATATTAGAAAATATAAAAATTATACAATTCAAGAATATTTAGATTTAAAAAACTATTCTGACTATTACAAATATAAACATCTTTATCCAATGGCAGCGAGCATTTGGTCCTCAGAAATAGATGAAATAAAAAAATATCCATTTGAGAAGTTTGTAATGTTTTTTGTAAATCACGGGCTTCTTAAAATTATTAATCGTCCAAAATGGAGAACTGTTTTGGGTGGAAGTAAAAAATATGTTGAAAAAATTCTTGAGTCAAAAAATATCTCAGCTTATAAAAATAGCTCTGTAAAATTCTTATATAGCAAAGAAAATAAAATTTTTCTCGATGTGAAAGGTAAAAAAAAAGAATATGACCATCTTGTAATTGCAGTTCATTCAGATCAGGTAAAAAAGATAATCAATTTAAAAAAAGAAGAAAAAAAGATGTTTGAAGAAATAAGGTATACCAAAAATGAGGTTTACGTACATTCTGACAACAAACTAATGCCAGAATCTAGAAAAGCGTGGTCAAGCTGGAATTATATTGAAAATAAAACTAGTAAAAGAGGAGTAAACGTTACATATTGGATGAATAAACTTCAAAAACTAAATACTAGATTAAATATTTTTGTTTCTCTTAATCCCTCAATTTTACCATCTAAGGAAAAAATATTTAAAAAAATATATTATGACCATCCATTGTTTGATTTAAATACATTTGAAAATCAAAAAAAAATAACAAAAATACAAGGAAATAAAAACATATGGTTTTGTGGAGCATACCTAGGTTATGGTTTTCATGAGGATGGAATTACTTCAGCGTTGCATGTTGTGAAAAGAATATTAGAAAGAAACAGTGAAAAAAAATTAACAACATTGCCGATACTTTATTTGAGGGTATTGTTTCACATACAAGGTATAAACCTTTCACACATTCATTTAATTATCGTTTTTGTTATTTTTGGTTTTCATTAAACTTTAAACAAAAATATAAATTTTTTAAAAAAAATAGATT
>CACBON010000017.1 GCA_902540805.1 uncultured Alphaproteobacteria bacterium
TTCAAATAATGAGTGCGTAGTAAGCTCATTTGGGAGTGAGAAATCAATTGGCACTGAAAACGTCAAAGTAGGATACAAAGGACCAGCATTTTCAATTAATTTTAACTCTAGATATGTCTTAGATGTTTTAAATATTATAAAAGAAGGAAAGGTAAAATTCTTTTTTTCCAAGGATACTGCACCAACAATTTTAGAGACCCCATCTATTAAAAATTCTCTGTTTTTAATAATGCAAATGAGAGCTTGAAAATTTTTCATGGAGAATAACTTACGGATTACACAACTTAAATTAAATAATTATAGAAATCACAAATTCTTACAAATAAACCCGACGAAAAATATCATTTTAATTACTGGAAAGAATGGATCTGGAAAAACTAATGTTTTAGAATCTATTTCTTTATTTGATTCAAATAGTGGTTTTAGAAATGCTAAGTTGTCAGAATTAATTCGATATAATCTGAGCGGTCCAAAGGAACTTTTTGGTGTAAATTTAAAAGTTTACACAGAAAATAAAAATTTTGATGTAGGGTTTGGATTAAAAGGTGAATTAAACTTTTTTAAAAAGGTAATATCTATAGACAAAAAGAAAACGAGTTTGAGAAACTTTTTCAACATTTTTTGGGTTTTACCCCAAATGTCTCATTTGCTTCAGGGCAAACCAGAAGATAGAAGAGGTTTTTTAGATTTGATGGTGTCAGCCACTGATGCTTCCTATAAAACCAAACTATTAGAATATAAGAAACTTAAAAATGAAAGATTAAGAATTCTTAAAAATTTAGAAATTTCAAAAAATGATAAATGGTTGGATATAATTGAAAAAAAAATGTCGGAAGTAGGTGTTGTAATTTGCGATTCACGAAGAATTTTTTTGGACACTTTAAACAAGTGTTTTATGAAAATTGATGATCAAATTCCGATGTTAAATCTTAAATTAAATGGAATAGCTGATACAATGCTTATGGCAAAGCCTGCACTTTTAGTTGAGGAGTTAATAGTCAAGGAATTAAAAAAAAATAGATTAAAAGATTCAATTTCAGGACGAACAAATTTTAGCATTAACAAAACTGATCTACTGGTCTATGAGAAAACAAGTAATAAGGAGGGCAAAAATTTTTCTACAGGAGAACAAAAAATTATAATAATATCTATATTATTTTCATTCCTTAATGCTCTAGAGAAAATCAAAAAATCAAACGTACTTTTTTTACTTGATGATATTTTTTCTTATTTAGACATTAGATTTATAAGAAATATAATGGATAGACTAAATGAATTAAAACTTCAAACTTGGATGACAGATGTCAGGACTGACTCTATTCATCAAATAGAGAAATTTCAATCAAAGGTTCATAATATAAATATTGATGATAATATATGTAAAGTTCTTAATAATTAGTTATAATAGGAGATAACTTTAGGGTTAAATTTTGGAAGTAGAAGATAATCAGATTAAAGAGCAAGCATACGATGCTGAATCAATAAAGGTCTTAAAAGGTCTAGACGCAGTTCGAAAAAGGCCAGGAATGTACATCGGAGATACAGATGATGGATCTGGTCTTCATCACATGGTATACGAAGTTGTTGATAATTCAATTGATGAAGCACTTGCTGGGCATTGCAGCTCAATCTCTGTTAGTCTTAACCAAGATGATTCTGTAACTATCATAGATGATGGAAGGGGTATTCCAACAAATATTCATAAAGAAGAGGGGATCTCTGCAGCTGAGGTAATTATGACTCAACTGCATGCAGGTGGAAAATTTGATCAAAATTCATATAAGGTGTCTGGTGGTTTGCATGGTGTTGGTGTATCGGTCGTAAATGCTCTCTCTGAATGGCTAGAGTTAAAAATAAAAAGAGATAAAAGTGAGTATTATATTAAATTTAAAGACGGGGTTCCTGTTGAACCATTGAAAAAAGTTGGATCTGCCGACTCAAGTGGAACTTCAATAACATTTATGCCATCAAAAACCACGTTTACTAAAACAAACTTTGATTTTTCTAAACTAGAGTCGAGGCTTAGAGAACTTGCTTATCTAAATTCTGGTGTAAATATTAAACTTCAAGATGCGAGAAAAAATGAGCTAGTTGAGTCCCACTTGTCATCTCGGGGTGGACTCAAAGGCTACGTAAAATATCTCGATAAATCAAAAGAATCCATCATCAGTGAAGTAATTTCTGTAAAAGGAGATGCAAACGAGATTCATGTAGAGATGGCATTACAATGGAATAAAAGTTATCATGAAAATTGCCTTGTTTTTACAAACAATATTCCACAAAGAGACGGCGGAACTCATTTGGCTGGATTTAGATCCGCCTTAACAAGAACAATTAATACGGCTTCAAATAATTTAGGTTTACAAAAAAAAGAAAAAATTAATTTAACTGGAGACGATGCTAGAGAGGGCTTAACGTGTATTCTTTCAGTCAAAGTTCCTGATCCTAAATTCTCATCTCAAACTAAAGACAAACTAGTCTCATCAGAAGTCAGACCTATTGTGGAATCCATAGTATCTGAAAGACTATCCAGTTGGTTCGAAGAAAATCCTAAAGACTCTAAACTTGTAATAACAAAAATTTTCGAAGCAGCTGCAGCAAGAGAAGCAGCAAGAAAGGCTAGAGATGTTCTAAGGAAAAACTCAGCGTTAGAAGTGTCCTCTCTTCCGGGTAAATTAGCAGACTGTCAAGATAAATCACCAGAAAATAGTGAGTTATTTATAGTCGAGGGAGATTCTGCTGGAGGATCAGCAAAGCAAGCTAGAGACAGAAAAAATCAGGCTGTTCTTCCTCTAAAGGGAAAGATTCTTAATACTGAAAAATCAAGGAAAGACAAGATTTTAAATTCCTCAGAAATTGCTACTTTAGTTCAAGCAATTGGCGCGGGTTATCATGATAGCTTCAATTTAGAAGACCTGAGATATCATAAAATAATTATTATGACTGATGCAGATGTTGATGGTTCACACATACGTACTCTACTTTTAACCTTCTTTTATCGTCACATGACAGATCTTATTAAGGAGGGCTTTGTTTACATTGCTCAACCACCTTTATTTAGAATTAAGAAGAATAAATCTGAATTATATCTTAAGGATGAAAAGGAGCTTGATAATTACTTTATTCAGGAGATGGTCGAAAATAGTATTCTCAAACTTAAAAATGGTGATGTTTTAAAAGGTGATTCTCTTGAAGATTTATTTTTAAATTTAAATGAATTTGTCTCTTTGCTTGATGAAATGAGCAATAACAATGAGAATTATAAGCTCTTACTTGAACAAGCAACTGTTGCAAATTTCTTTAATAAATCTAACTTTCAAACCAAACAAAAAACTAAGGAAACTATTGATTATACCCTGAAAAGATTAAACTTCATTGATAAACAATGGGATTCAGATTTTTCGTCTAATGATAATTTTAAATTTGTCAGAGAAGAAAATAAAGTTAAGGAAACTTTTGAGATAAAAAAGCATGATATCGAAAAAAATTTATTTGAAAGATTAAATAGTTTCAGTGATATAATTCAAGAATTTTTTCTTAGTCCCTCTAAACTCTCTTTTAAAGACGAGGAGTTGGAAATTGTAACACCAAGAGAGCTTGTAAACCTGAGCTTTGAATTATCAAAAAAGGGTATTACTGTTCAAAGATATAAAGGATTAGGGGAAATGAATCCTGACCAGCTATGGGATACCACATTGGATCCGTCCTTCAGATCAATCCTTAAAGTTAAAGTAGACGACGCTCAGCGTGCAGATGAAATATTTTCAGAATTGATGGGAGAGGACGTTGACAAAAGAAAAACATTTATTCAATCTAATGCTAAAAAAGTCTCTAATTTAGACGTTTAGATATAATTAACAATTTTTAATTGGGTTAAATAATTTGAGAGCTTTGAAGTGGTTGCTAGTTATTTTTATCTGGCTTGTATTATTATCAAGCATGGCAGTCACTTGGTCTTTATTAAATTTACCTCAAACTGAATCTATTCAAATTTCTAGACAACCTAGCATTACTTTTCTAGATAAAGATGGAAGGATTATCGCTTCGTACGGTGATATATACGGAAAGTCAATAAAGTATAATAATTTACCTGAAAATCTTATTAACGCAGTTATTGTTACTGAAGATAAAAGATTTTTCAATCATCATGGTGTGGATATAAAAGGAGTTTTAAGAGCAATATATGTAAATTTAAAAGAAAGGAGGATAGTTCAAGGCGGTAGTACAATCACACAACAGCTGGCTAAAAATCTTTTTCTGACGCCTGAAAGATCTTTTACACGAAAACTACATGAATTAATCCTAAGTTTGTGGCTTGAATTAAGATTTTCCAAGAAACAAATTTTAAGTATTTATTTGAATAGAGTTTATTTAGGATCTGGAACTTATGGTGTTCAAGCTGCATCAGAAAAATATTTTAATAAAAAAGTAGAGGATCTTAATTTATATGAGTCTGCTGTCATTGCTAGTTTGCTAAAAGCTCCTTCAAGGTATAACCCAATTTCTAATAAAAAACTTTCTCGGGAAAGAGCTTCTTTGGTACTCGAAAATATGGCAAAAAGTAAAATGATAAGCCGGGACAAAGTCAAAGAAGCAAAGTATAATAATCAAAGATATTCGAAATTTACGACACCTCCCAAAAGTACAAGATATTTTATAGATTGGCTTCTTCCAAGAGTTAAAGCTTATATTGGAGAAATAAATGAGGATTTAATAGTCAGAACAACCTTGGATGTGAAGTTACAAAAAATTGCTGAAGACTCTCTCAATAAAGTAACAGAAAATTTTCCATCGGCTGATCAATCAGCATTAGTGGGCCTCAACTTAGATGGTGGTGTAATATCGATGATAGGTGGTCGAGATTATGGTGATTCGCAATTTAATAGAGTGACTCAAGCAAAAAGACAACCAGGTTCTGCATTCAAACTTTTTGTCTATCTAGCTGGCTTGGAAAATGGCTTTGCCCCTGATGATCTTGTTATTGATTCAAAAATAGATATTAATGGGTGGTCACCCAAAAATTATAAAGACAAATATATAGGTGAGGTGAGTGTAAAAGATGCTTTCTCAAATTCCATTAATACTATTGCTGTAAAAATTTCTGAAGATATTGGAAGAGAAAAAGTAATCAAGATGGCTAAACTGATGGGTATAACAAGCCCAATCTTAAATTCACCATCTTTGGCCTTGGGAACTTCTGAGGTCAATCTTTTAGAACTCACTGCTGCGTATGATGTTTTAGCTAATAATGGAAATGGAGTTTTCGTTCATGGAATTAGATCTATAGAGAATACAGAAGGAAAAAATCTTTTTACCAGAAAGATTCAAGGACCTGGCAAAATCTTAAATTCTTACACAGTGAAAACAATGACAGAAATGATGGAACAGACAATTATTAATGGTACAGGTAAAAAAGCAAAAATAAATAGACCTGCGGCTGGAAAAACTGGTACAAGTCAATCACTAAGAGACGCGTGGTTTGTAGGTTTTACTTCAAATATTGTTGTTGGAGTGTGGTTTGGAAATGATGATGACTCACCCATGGAGAAGATTACAGGTGGAACAGCTCCAGCTATCCTTTGGGGAGAGTTCATGAAAAAAGCCCATATAGATATTCAACCTCAAGCACTTAATTTTGGTATTCCAGATGATTCATTAGACCAAACTAAGTCAAAGATTAGAGAGATAATTGAGAAATCAAAGGTTAAACCAAAAAAAAACGTATTTGAGTCAATATTGGAAAATTTTTTTTAAAGTAAAGACTGAATCTTTGAATCAAAATCACTAGGTCTAAAGTGAGTTAGATATTCATCGTTTTTATCGACTAAAAAAAATAAGGAGCTATGGTCTACTAAATAGTTTTCATCATCAAAAGAATTTTTATTAGTTTTTACGAAAATTCTGAATTTTTTTATAACCTCTTGAATTTGTTCTTTTGAACCAGTAAGTCCGATGATAGAGGAATTAAAATTTGCTAGAAAACTTTTTAATTGTTGAGGTTGATCTCTATCAGGATCAACTGTAATAAAAATAAAATCTAATTCCTTTTTCAACTGAGGATTTTTATCTATAAATTTTGATAATTTTAATATATCGAATGGACATACATCGGGACAATAGGTGTAACCGAAGTAAATTAACTTATTCTTTTTTGAAGTTCTGGAATCAAAGTTCATTTTATTTTGATCGATCAATAAAAATCTTCCACCTAGCTCGAATCCTTTTTTTGCTTTGTTCTTTGTAGCATCTATAATTAAAATACTGAAAGCTATCACAAAAACGAGCAAAAGCATCATTATTGAATTTTTTTTAAAGATAATTTTATATTTTTTCATTATTTTCAACTATTATATAAGATGGAGTATTTAGCTCCTCAATAATTTTAATATTATTTTTTAAATTTTTATGTTTTTCACTTGAAATATTGAATTTTCTAATTTTTGAAAGAGGCATATTATTGAAAAAAGACATGATTTGCTTTAGTTCATCTTTATTTTCTACAAAAACAATAAGTTTTTCAAAATAAAGATTATTAATTATCTTTTTAATTTTTTTTATATTAAATTCTTTTAAAAAGGTAGATGAAAAATTTTTTTCTCTATTTGTAAGTAATTCTGAACTTAGATTTAAATAATTTACAACTTTAATAATACCTGAAATAATTTCACAATTTATACGTTTTATCTTAAAGAAGTTTACCTCTTGTAATCCCTCTTCGTCCAAAACCGGGTCACCGTCAACCAAATGACATATTATATCAGTAGATTCAAAAAGTTCATAAATTTTCTCCCACAAACCTCTATCATTTTTTCTAGAAAGATTTTCCTGATAGTATATTTTTTTATTCTCCAAGAGTTCAATGAACTTAGAATCAAATTTTTTAGATAGAACTACTACTTTAGCATGCTTAAATTTTTCAATTGCCTGTAATGTACAATCCCCAATATCACTAGCATTTGTTCCAATTAGATAGAATTTTTTTTTATTTTGTAATATCATATAAATCTATGAATAGGAAAATTATAGAAAAAAAACCATATTTTTTTTTTTTTTTCATAACTATTATTTTTTTAAATAAATCGGTTATATCAATAGACGATAGCGATGTCTTGATAGATAGAGTTTTTATGACAGCCGTTAAAAAATCAAATTATAAAAAAGTTGAAGAAATGCTGGATAAAGATGCAGCAGTTAATTACAAAGATTCTCAAAATTTAGTTGCTCTTTCATATGCGCTATTAAATGATGACAGAAAAATGTTTAATCTTTTGGTTTCAAGCGGTGCGAATACCAAGGTTACTATTCTTAATAAGACTTCGTTATTAATTTATTATGTCAATATTCAAAAATATTCACTTATTGAAGATTTAGTAAAGTCTGGTATCAATTTAAATTTCCAGGATAAATTAGGAATGACAGCTTTAATGCACAGCATTGAAAAGGAAAATGTCAATGCTGTAAACCTATTAGTGAGAGAAAATTTTGATAAAGATTTGACAGATTTTTCTGGTAAAACCATATTTGATTATGCTGACTCTTGCAGGAATTTATTGATTAAAAAGATGGTTAAAACTCTAAATGTTTCTAATTAGTTTGTCAGAAATAATTTGAACAATTTGATCATAGTGTGCAATTGGAAAAATTTGCATAGTCTTAAAATATTTTCCAAAGTATCTAATATTTTTCTTGAATAAATAACCATTAAAAAAAAAGACAGGATGAAGAATAATATTCCTTATGCGAAGTTTTTTTAACTGAGAAAGAACTACTTCTTCGTCACCAACAAAATGAAATATTTTATTTTGAATATTAAGACTGTTTGATAATTTATAAGTATAATTTCGAAGTTGATTAGATACAGTTTTATTTTTGCTAAATGAGCAGGATGTTATCAAAGTATCATATTCTTTGTATTGAGAATTAGTGATTATATCTTTTATATTTGGGAGTACATCTTTTAAAAGTGATACCTGTGTCACTAAGTGAATTTTTTTTTCAAATTTTTGTGACAAATTATGAATTTTTTCTTTTATATCTCTTATCATGTGTTTTCCATCAAAAAGAAGAAGTGGGAAGAATAAAATTTTTTTGTATTTGTGAATTATTTCATCTAAACAGTCTTCAATTGATGGTTTGTTTATTTCTATAAAACAATTGAAAACGTCATACCGGATATCTTCCTCTAATTTTATTTTTAAGTCAAGTATTTCATTTTTGTAGTCAGAATCTCTTGATCCATGTCCACACAAAATTATAGCATTTTCTTTATTTAATTTTTTTATAATCATCTATGTTATTAAGAATTTTAGATAAATTAGATATGCCTTTCGAAATTGATTTATTTTCTAATATTTCTTCAGAAGTAAACTCTTTGCCATGTATAATTTGGTTTAAATCGTTCCTTGGTTGAAGATATGTCCCTTCTAATGAACCCCCAACAAATAATCCTGAATTATCTGAAAAGGAGTAAATATCTGCCAGTCTTAATGTACTTTCAGCAGAATATCCTATTCCAGAATTTATTACAGCTGTATCAACATCAACTCCTAGTTTAACTCTTTCTTTTAAAATAGAGTTCAAACCCCTGTTAGTCATTACTGTCATTGCAACTTGCGCTGATTTCATTCCAATTTGAAGACCAAAACTTAATCCACCAATTGAATAAAAGAAAGGACCTGTAAATTCCTCATCAGTTCTTCTGATTATTAATATTCCATTTCCACCCTTTGCTCCAAATAATAGACCTCCCTCATATAATTCAGGAAATATTAAAATGGCTCGAGAATTTTTTAAATATTCAGTAAGGTTAGCAAGTTCACTATTTGATATTAAATTTTTAAGGCTATTTTCCGAAGAATGAATTAAGTCGACCGCTGTGACTTTCTTTTCGTTTTCTGAAAATGAAAAATTTGAGTATGAAAATGTAAAAATAAGAAATAATATAAATTTTAAAATGTAATATCTCATTTTAGATGATATTTATCATACAAATTTTGTTAATGTTAAGATATAAAAAAAATTGAAAATATGAAATTAAATTTTTTAATTATCGTTACTTTTGTCATATTTGTATGGTCTGAGTTATCATCTGGAGAGATCAAAATTCTAGTTTCAAATATTGAAGAAAAGAGAGGAACAATTCATTATGCTGTATATAATAATTCAGAGCTATTTCCTAAAGAAATTGGAAAAATTCTAGGGGGTTATGAAGAAGTGTCAAAAGTAATTAAAAATGGTCTTTTAATAAGCGATCTTGAAGAGTCAAATTACGCAATTGCAATTTTTCATGACAAAAATTTAAACAATAAATTTGATACCTTTTTTTCAATACCAAAGGAAAAGTTTGGATTTAGCAATAATGCGAGAGTATTTCTAGGTCCTCCTAAATTTGAAGATGCATCATTTTTTGTCGGACAAAATTCAATTGTTGAAATAATGATAGAACTCAGATGAAAAAAAGAATTTTAGTAACAGGAGGAGCAGGCTTTATAGGTTCATTTTTATGTGAAAGTTTAATAAAAAAAGGGTATTATGTTATTTGTTGTGACAATTTTTACACTGGAAACAAAGATAACTTAAACAATATTTTCAATCATAAAAATTTTGAGCTATTGCGTCATGATGTAACATTTCCTCTTTATGTAGAGGTGGATCAGATTTTTAACTTTGCTTGTCCAGCCTCTCCGATTCATTATCAAAATGATCCAGTGCAAACAGTAAAAACGTGCGTTCATGGTGCTATCAATATGCTGGGTCTTGCCAAAAGAACAAAAGCTAAAATACTACAGGCATCTACATCAGAAATATACGGTGATCCAGAAGTACATCCTCAAAATGAATCATACAAAGGAGCGGTTAGTATAGAAGGTCCTAGAGCATGTTATGATGAGGGAAAAAGATGTGCTGAAACTATCTTTTGGGATTATAAAAGACAACATCAAATTGACGTTAAAGTGATAAGAATTTTCAATACATTCGGTCCAAGAATGCAACCAAATGATGGAAGAGTTGTATCAAATTTTATTTTACAAGCACTTGCAAATAAAAATATCACTGTTTACGGAAAAGGAAATCAAACAAGATCTTTTTGTTACGTAGATGATTTAATTTCAGGAATATTGATGATGATGGAATTAGAAAATTTTTCTGGACCGATTAATTTAGGAAATCCTAGTGAAGTTTCTATTTTAGATTTAGCAAGCGAAATAATTGAATTAACTGGAAGTAATTCAAAAATTATATATAAGGATTTACCAACTGATGATCCTCAAATGAGATGCCCAGACATTTCATTGGCAAAACAAAAGTTGGGGTGGTCCCCAAAATTTGACAGAAAAACTGGACTTGAGAAAACTATAGAATATTTTGACTCGTTACTAAAAAGGGAGCTAATTTAAGGTTATGTCTGGAAGTGTTTTATGTATTGGAGATATAATCTTAGATTCATATTCCCATGGAGATGTAAAAAGAATATCACCTGAAGCACCAATTCCTGTCCTGAAAATCAATAATAACAAGTATGAAGTATTAGGTGGATGTGGAAATGTAGCAAAAAATATTAGTGGTGCAGGAAGTAAGTGTCATATTATTTCGGTTTGCGGAGATGATGAAGAGTCGAAAGTTTTAAAAAAGTTATTGAAGGATTCAAAAAAAATTACATTTAATCTTCTAACTGACAATAGTAGATGCACAACAAAAAAAATAAGATTTGTTTCTGGAAATCAGCAAATTTTAAGGGTAGATAAAGAATTTAATAAACCAATAAGCTCTAAACTTGAGACAAAAATTTTAAGTATTCTAAGAAGTAAAATTGATTTTTTTGACGTTATTGTTCTCTCTGATTATAGCAAAGGTCTTTTAACTAACAATTTACTTAAAAGTACTATAGAACTCTCTAGAAAAAAAAATAAGTTAATTATAGTAGATCCAAAAAAAATTGACTTTTCTCCATATAAAGGTGCAAATATTATTACGCCAAATTATAAGGAGCTATTGCAGGCGTCTAACATTGAAAAAGAATTAAAAAAAGAGGAGAACGCTAAAGTAGTAGTTCGATTGTCTAGAAAATTATTGAAAAAATATAATTTTGATGCAATTGTTACAACGAGGAGCTCTGATGGAATATCAATTGTAGATAAAAAGAATAATTATTTACATTTACCGTCAAAAGCACAAGAAGTTTTTGATGTGTCTGGTGCTGGAGACACAGTAATAGCTTATGTAGCTTCAGGAATTGCAAATGGAAGATCCTTATTCAATGCAACTGAAATAGCTAATGACGCCGCGGGATTTGCAGTTGGAAAGTTTGGAACCACGGTTGTAAATGAAAAGGATTTATTTAGTTCTAATCAAAAAAACAAGTTATGTGAACTAAAGGAATTGAATAATGATTTAAAGAAATATAAAAATAAAACAATTGGCTTCACGAATGGATGTTTTGATTTAATTCATCAAGGACATATTTTTTATCTTAAAGAGGCAAGAAAAATGTGTGATTTTTTAATTTTGGGACTCAATAGTGATAATTCGATAAAAAAAATTAAAGGGAAGGATCGACCTATTTTGAATCAAATTGAAAGAACTGAAATTCTAAAAAATTTTGATTTTATTGATAAAATATTAATTTTTAACGAAGAAACGCCAATAAATTTAATTAAAAAAATTAAACCTAACATTATTTTCAAAGGTGATGATTACAGTATAAATAAGGTTGTTGGATCGAAAGAGATAAAAAAATGGGGAGGACAAATTAAATTAATTAAATGTGTAAAGGGAAAATCAACTTCAAATATTATTAGGAAGATAAAAAATGTTACTTAGTGCTGTGCTTTTTGACGTAGACGGAACAATCTCTGAAACTGAAGATTTTCATCGAAAATCGTTTAACGAAGCTTTTAAGGAGTTTAATCTTGATTGGTTTTGGGATGAAGCTATTTATACAGAACTTATAAATGTTGGTGATGGAAAAGAAAGAATTGAATATTACATTAAACGTGCCTGGCCCGAGATGTTAGAATATAAAAATTTAACAAAATACATCAATTCCATTCATAAAGTAAAAAACGAAATTTTTAAAGATTTTATTATGGATTCTGATATCACATTTAGACCTGGGGTTTTAAGACTTATAAATGAATTAAAAGAGAATAATGTTAGAATTGCAATTGTTTCGTCCACTACGCAAGAAGATTTATTAACTCTTTTTAAAAATGGGTTAAATATGGATCCAAATTTGACTTTTGATCTTATTGCACATGGCGGTTGTACATTAAATAAAAGACCATCACCCGAGATCTATGAGTGGATACTTGAAAAGATGAGAATAGCCCCGCAGTCATGTGTTGCAATAGAGGATTCGCTTAGAGGACTCAGATCTGCGATTAATGCAAATATAAATGTTTTGGTAACACCATCTTTGTATACCAAAAATGAAAATTTTGAAGAAGCAAATATAGTTGTTTCAAGTCTTGGGGAATATGAGGAACCATTCGACGTTATAAAAGGTAAGGCTCATGGAAATAAATTGGTAAATATTGATCTTTTAAATAAAATAATAAATCACTGAACTTTAAAATAAACTATAGTTGCACAAATGATTTGAGAGATAAAAATTAAGACGCTTAATGAGTGCAAAATCTTGAATTTTTTTATCTGCTTACTGGTCTTTTTTTTAAGATCACTAACTTCATTAATCCATTTAACTAAAAAAAGTCTCGAAAACAAAAAACCAGATGAAATTACCAGAAATACTACACCATAAATTACACCATGGGAAAAAATTAAGAATGTAATTATTATGCTTATTAAAAAAGCCCACAGATATAATTTAGGAAATATATTACGGATAAATTTTCTTGCATTGTTCTGATCAAGTGATGCGAAAACATTGGGTGCTACTACTACAGAAAAAAATATTAGACTTCCAATTAGAAATGGTACGAGAAAATTAATTATTACTAAAGTTATGTTATGATATTCTAGCATACTTAAATCGGTTTTAAATTATCTTTAATGATGATAAAAGGGTTAGTTATGAGTATTAAAATAGTTTTAATATTACCAGTTCTTGAATTATTAATGTTTATTTTATTTGGTGATATTTTAGGCTTTTTTCCAGTTCTTTTTTTAATTATACTTTCAGCTCTTGCAGGTTTTTATTTTTTAAGATCTGGGATGAATCCTAAAAATATCGCTGCAAACCCAAAAGAATGGATATTTACAAAATTTGCAGGGGTTCTTTTAATAATCCCTGGTTTCATAACTGACTTAGGCGGAATTTTTTTACTAATTAGGTCATTAAGATATTTAATTTGGAATTTTGTTCCAGATAAAACAAAGAATTATTTTTATGATGATGAAAGAAAATCAAAAGATGAAGAAATTATTGAGGTAGATTACAAGGATTTAGATGACAAATAATCTTTTAAATTTGCACCTAAAGTTTTATGGGAGGGTCCAAGGTGTTGGATTTCGGGTATGGACAAAGAAAATAGCTGAAGATTTATTTTTGACGGGCTGGGTAAAAAATTGCGACGATAAAAGTGTTGAATGTGAGGTAAGTGGTAAAAGAGAAAATATAGATCTTTTTTTAAATGCATGCAATAAAGGCCCATTATTAGCTGATGTTAAAAATATTCAGAAAAAAGAAGAAAGTTTCAAAAAATTTAAAAATTTTAGTATTTATTACTAATGAGGCTCTTTTTTTTAAGGCATACTTCTTTAAAAGTAGAAATAGATGTTTTCTATGGTCAAACAGATCTTGATGTTTCAGATAACTTTGAGGAAGAAGTAATATTAATTAAAAAGAAAATTTTAAATTTCAATATTGATACAGACTCTATAAAGGTTTATTCCAGTCCATTGAAAAGGTGTATTAAATTGACTAACAGGTTAACAGAAAATTACATTATCGACGAAAGGATTAAGGAAATGAACTTGGGTGACTGGGAAATGAAAAAAATGAACTCTATACCAGAGAGAGAGAAATTAGAATGGGAAAACAATCTTTTATCTTTTAAAATTCCAAATGGTGAGAGTAATGAAGAGTTTTTGAAAAGACTAAAAAGTTTTTTAGAGGATATTTTTAAGCTTAATGAGGATGCTTTAATTGTTTGTCATGCAGGTTCAATCAATGGAATGTTATCTTTATTAACCAAAGAACCATTTGATAAGATGGTAAAAAACTATTGGGAATTAATTAAGCATGGTTCATTGTCTTTGATAGAGTTGAAAAATAAATTGATAATAAAAAAAATAATAGGGAAATAATTTGTTTTCATTAAATCTTAAGAATATTTTTAGTCATGGATTAGAAGTAAAAAAAAAAAAAATAGAAAAAATTCAAGATTTAAAAATTACAAGGACTTCAAGAAGATCGAAATCAATCTCCCTAAAAATAAGAAATGGAGAGCTAGAAATTTCTTGTCCGTATAATACCTCTGAAACATTTATAAAGAATTTGGTTGAAAGAAAAAAAGTATGGATTGAAAAAAATATTGAACGATCTAGAAAGAATCACCTAAAAATTGATCAGATTTCAAATGGGTTCATTACTTACAAAGGAATTGTGTTAGAGCTTGTTTACAAGAAATCTAAAATTGAAAAAATTGTTGTTGAAGACAACAAATTAAAAATATTTTATTCAGATAAATCAAGAAGTAGGAAATTAATTGTTGAGTGGTTAAAATTACAAGCTAATAATTTTTTAAGGGCAAGATTGTTGTTTTTATCGAAACGTATCAGTATTCAATTCAATTCATTGACGATAAAATCATATATTGCAAGATGGGGCAGTTGTAATATTAGAGGAGATATTTTTTTAAACTGGAAATTAATAATGTTACCTAAGAGTGTTATTGATTACGTTCTAATTCACGAACTTGCTCATATAAATGTCCCAAACCACTCAAAGAAATTTTGGGAACTGGTAAAAAAAAAAGACCCTAACTATTGTAAAAATCAACAGTGGTTGAAGGATAATGGATCATCTTTTATTTTGTTCAGATAAATTTAGTTTTTCTTCGTTCTTAATTATTTGTAATGCTTTGGATATTTCGCTCTCGTTTACAATTATTCTGATTGGTATCGCCGTTATATTTCCCTCTGTCATTGACATCTCTTCATCAAAAGTAAAGTATTCAATATTGTGAGCTTGCAAAATACTTTTTATCCAAGTTATATAAATTCGGTCATTACTTTTAATTAAAGTTTCCATACTAAATAATTAATAAAATTAAAGAGTAGTTTCAAATCAAAAAATAATTTGGCGCGCCCGAAAGGATTCGAACCCTTAACCTTTTGAGCCGAAATCAAATGCTCTATCCAGTTGAGCTACGGGCGCATAAATCAATTATCTAGACCGTGTGACAATTTAGAAAGTCTTCTACTAAATAAAATTACAGTGAATCCAACGGTCATGCATACGAATGTGATACTTATAAAAACAAATTTTTCTCCAAATTTCTCAGAATTCTGACCAATTATCCCTGCTAATTTATTGCCTATTCCGATAGCAGCAAAATAAATACCCATAATTGACGAAACGAGTCTTTGTGGCGATAACTTAGTAATATAGGATAGAATAACTGGAGATGCGCACAACTCTCCAACTGTATGAAACAAGTACGCTAATACTAGCCAATACATTGAAGACTTCCCTAAAACTTCAAACTCAAGAGCAGCAAAAAACATAAATATAAATCCTAATCCCATAATTATTAAACCAGCTGAAATTTTAAAAATAGAAGAAATTATAAGTTTTTTTTTTTCAATAAAAAACCAAAACTGTGCTACGGAAAAACCAAGGAAAATTATCATTAAAGGATTGATAGACTGAAACCAACTTGCTGGTACCTCAAAATTTAAAAACCCAATAAATCTATCTGTTTTTTGATATGCAAAGATATTCATAAGTCCTCCAGCTTGTTCAAAAGAGGCCCAGAAAATAATAAGTATAAAGCTAGCTAAAACAATTAATTTTATTCTGTCGAATTCAAATTTATTTATTTTCTTGTATTTAAATATTTTTTTTTGTTTTCTTACATTTTTAAAATTTTTTTTACCGAGGAAGAAAGTTACCTGTCCAATTATCATTCCTAAACCTGCTAACGAAAAACCATAATGCCAGCCATAAGTCTCGCCAACATATCCTACAATTAAACTCGCGAGGAATGCGCCAATATTGATTCCAATGTAAAATAATGTGAAGCCTTGATCTCGTCTTATGTCATTTTGCGTATACAAAGATCCCACAAGAGTTGAAATGCTTGGTTTTAAAAGACCAACACCAAGCACGACTAATACCAAACCAGTATAGAAAAAATTTATGTTGTCGATTGCAAGTGATAGATGACCTAAACATAATAAAGCTCCTCCCCATAAAACAGCCCTTTGACTTGTGATCAGTTTGTCAGCAATTATTCCTCCTGGAATACAGGCTAAATAAACAAAGGCTGTGTACCAGCCATATAGCTTGATGGCATCATAATTAGACCAACCTAATCCAGGATTCGAGGAGTTTGTTTCAGAAACCAAATACAAAACGAGTATAGCACGCATTCCGTAATAACTAAATCTCTCCCACAACTCAGTAAGAAAAAGAGTGGTTAATCCGCTTGGATGACTTGACAATATATTAGTTTTTATATTTTCCATTTTTGTTTTGGCATGAACATTGCTTATTCATATTATATCTGACAAGTGTCAGAAATTTGAATTGTGGGAAGATCCAAAATATAATATTTCCTCCCTTAAGATAAAAAGATCTTCCCAATTCAATTAAATCTCATTTATTTATACTCAAAATAAATCTTTTTAGCTGCCCCACCTTTTCATCACTGACATCTTTGTATGAGCAACTAAATTTTTGATTAATTAAAAGACATATATGCGCATACGGGTTTCTTCCATTTGGATGGTTTGGGTGCGGTTTTAGCTTATCTTTTAAAAAATCCCCATGTTTTTGAATGAATCTCCAAACGTTTTTCTTATTAGCTTCATTCATTTATCTTATCCCTTGATTTGTTTTTACTCTTGATTTCTTAGTCTGCTTTTTAAAAAATTTGCTTTCACTTTTCTTTTGAATAACTCTTTTTTTTATAACATACTTATTTCCAGGCTTAGGTGGAGGTAGTTTTGTAAATGTACCATCTTTTTTAATAAGTATATAGTTTCCATTTTCGTCCCTAATGATTTCATCAGAAAACGAAGTATTTTCATAAAAAAATACGAAAAGAAAAATCAAAATATTTATCATTTGTATAAATAGTATTTTTTATAAATTTTAGTATCAATTGAATTTTTTTTTGACATTAAAAGTACTTTTCGACGCAATTTCCATTTCTTTCTTATAACTTTTAATTTAAAAGCACTTTCTCTTCTAATTTTAATATTTTTCCACCAAGAGCTAGATCCTACAGCTAAAATAATTTCTTTTTTCATAAGTCAAGTCTATGGTAAAATTCTGTATTTTCAATTTGTTTTAAAATATCACTGAAAGATGAGTTTTTTGAACCATATCTCTTCCCAATCACCCAATTTTTTAAATCTTCTGTAATTTGATCCCCATTCAAATCTCTGAGAATCATATGATAGCTCTTCTTATAAGCTAAAATTTTTATTTTATCAGAAAAATTGTTTTTGATCTTTTCATCCTTCAATAATTTTATTAGTGGTTTTCTAGGAACTACTTCATCTTTTAGTGGAATCATTACTAGTGTTTTATATGACGGATTTTTAAAATATTCTTCTGTATCTTTGTATGCTTCATCCATAAGATCTACAACACCTTGAAGGCTCCGAAATGTTGGCTTATGAATAAATAAATCATCCATAGATAATTCTTTTAGCATTTTTACATTGTCACTGGCTTGGACCTTTACTATCCCTTTACCACTTACTTTGAAAGTAGGAAGAATTTTTGCAAAAAATTTTAAGGGAATACTTTTCCAAAAATTTGTTTCTGTAAAATTCCAAATAGCAGGTGCAATTAGTATTACACCGTCGATTGGAAGATTCCTGAACCGATTGACAAAACTTAAAGTGATTGCGCCACCCATACTCTCTCCCAACAAAAAAATTTTCTTATCGGGATTTTCATTTTTTATTTTTTTTAAGTTAAAGTCTATGTCCTTGATATGTTGTTTTAAATCAAACCATTCACCTTTATTCTTATTTTTACCAAAACCGTTGAGATCAAACGAAGTCAAAGCTATGTTGTTTTGTGACAAGTATTTTCCAGGAATTTTAAAAGAATTGGAATAGTCATTATATCCATGAATCGCCAGTATGACATTTGAAAATTCAGAATCTGGTTTTATCTTCATGTATGAAAAAGAATTGGTATCTATATCTTTGATCAAAGTGGAGGTACATGATGTAGTTAAAAAGATTATAGAAGCAATAACTAATTTTTGAGTAATTTTATAAATATATCCTCTAAATCTGATTCCTTAGTTGTTATATCTTTTAAATCTATCTTACTGTTAATAAATTCTTTAATCAATTCAGCAGTATTAATTTCGTTTTTATTAAACTTAAGAGTAGCTGATTGATCGTCTCTCAAAATACAAAAGTTTTTAATTTTTTTGGGAAGGTTTTTTACTTTTTTTGAAAACTCGACTTTAACTTCTTTTTCTTCAAGAATTTTTAGCAGATTTGTTTTAGTGTCATTTGCTATTACTCTACCTTTATTAATAACTGCAATCTCGTCACACAACAATTCAGCTTCCTTAAGATAGTGTGTAGTCAAAATAATCGTGGTGCCTTTTTTATTAAGTTCTTTAATTGACTTCCATAATTTTGCTCGAAGTTCAACGTCTACTCCAGCAGTCGGTTCATCAAGAATTAGAACCGGAGGGTTATGCACCATCGCTTTGGCTACCATCAATCTTCTTTTCATACCTCCTGATAAACTCCTAGCATATGCATCTGCTTTTTCTCCAAGCCCTAAGGTATTTAAAATTTCTTGATTCCTTATGTTTTTTTTTTCTACAGCATACATCCCTGCCTGAATGTTCATAATTTCCATTGGTGTGAAAAATGGATCAATCATAATTTCCTGTGGAACTACACCTAAATTGCCTCTTACAGTTTTTGGATCAACATCCAAATTCACCCCACACACAAGTACTTCTCCACTAGTTTTATTAACTAATCCAGCTAAAATATTTATAAATGTGCTTTTTCCAGCTCCATTTGGACCTAACAAACCAAAAATAGAGCCTTCATTAATTGATAAATCAATGTGATTGAGAGCGTATTTCGAACTAGTAAGATATTTTTTTGCTAATTTTTTAACACTAATTATTTTTCTTTTCATGACCATATATATTATATAAGTATTACATGTTTTAAAAATATGATATTTTTTGAACTTTAGTGTTATGGACTTTAATTTTCAAACAGAGATAAAATATATAGATAGCGATACAGCAAGTTGTAGTGGAGACGGTCTCAAAGAATCGCATCCGTTGATTTATCTTGACCTATCATCTGGAAAAATTGCAACATGTCCATATTGTAGTGCAAAATTTAAAAAGAAGATATGAATTCTTTTGGAAATGAGTTAGTTCTAGTAGACGGTTCTGGATACATATTTAGAGCTTACTATGCTCTTCCTCCAATGTTTAGATCCGACGGACTGCCGGTAAACGCAGTTTTTGGTTTTACCAATATGCTTCTCAAATTAATTGATGACATTCAAAGTGAGAAGGGTGGAAATGTTGCAATCGCAGTGATATTTGATGCTGCAAGAAAGACATTTAGAAATGACATTTATCCAAACTATAAAGCAAATAGATCTGATCCTCCTGAAGACTTAAAACCTCAATTTGATATAATAAAAAAAGTTCCAGATGCCTTCAACCTTCAATCAATTGATTCATTAGGTTTTGAAGCTGACGATTTAATTGCATCTTATTCAAAAAAAGCAAAAGCAGAAGGAAAAAAAATTACGATTATTTCTTCTGATAAAGATCTAATGCAACTTTTAGGTAAAAATGTTTCGATGATAGATCCATTAAAAAAAAAGGAAATAACTTCAGAAAATGTAATTGAAAAGTTTGGCGTTGGTCCTGAAAAAGTTATTGAAGTTCAGGCATTGGCTGGAGATACCTCAGACAATATTCCAGGTGTCCCAGGAATTGGTCCGAAAACAGCTTCACAATTAATAAATGAATATGGAAATATTGAAAATCTTATTGCAAATGTCAAAAATATAAAACAAGAAAAAAGAAAAGAGGCTATTTCAGAAAATAAAGATCTTTTAATTATATCGAAGAAGCTAGTAACTTTGAAAGATGATGTAGACCTCCCTGTTTCAATTGAAAAATTGAATTTTAAGCCATTAGAGGTTCAAAAACTTATTAAATTTTTAGATGAAATGGAGTTCAATAGAATTAAATCGTTAGTAACTAATAAATTTGGTTCAAAAAATCAGCCACCTTCTGAAACAGAAGAACAAAATAATCAACAGAAAGATAATGAATATTTCACTCCTCCAAGAGAAAAAGTAAATCGCGGAATTTATGAATTAATTTTAAATGAAAAAGATTTAACAAAGTGGATTCAAAAAATTGTTGAAAGTGGAGTTGTAGCTATAGATTGTGAAACAACTTCACTGAGTGCTACTGAGGCAGAAATTGTTGGTTTTTCAATGTCTATAGAGAATAGCCAAGCATGTTATATTCCTTTAAATCATAAAGGATTGAAAAATCAAGTAGATTTAAATGTCTTTATTGAAAAAATTAAAATAATTTTAGAGGACAACTCAATACTGAAAATCGGACAAAACATTAAATATGATTTCATTATTCTCAAGGGATTAGGAGTCAGCATAAATAATATGGACGATACTATGCTAATGTCATATGTTTTGAGAACTGGTCAAAGAGGACACGGATTAGACGAACTGTCATCTGATTTTTTATTTCATGAGACTATTAAATATTCAGATGTAACCGTAGTTGAAAAAAAAAAAATTTTGTTTTCAGAAGTTTCTGCGGATAAAGCAAAAAATTATGCTGCAGAAGATGCAGATGTTACCTATAGATTGTGGGAAATCCTTAAAATTTTATTAATC
>CACBON010000018.1 GCA_902540805.1 uncultured Alphaproteobacteria bacterium
ACATCTGGTGTTAAAATAATTAATGACGTAAGTGGACTTACAAATGATAGTAAAAGTTTAGATGTTGTAAAAAAATATTCCACTCCGGTCATTGTTATGCATATGCCTGGAAACCCTAAGACAATGATGAAAAAAAATTTATATAATGATGTTATTTTAGATGTATACGATTTTCTGAGAGAGAGAATAGAATTTCTTACTCAGTCTGGTTTGAAAAGAGAGAATATAATAGTTGATCCAGGAATTGGGTTCGGCAAAGATTATAATCAAAATATTGAACTTATTAAAAATTTGTCAGTTTTTCATTCTCTAGGAGTTCCTTTGATGCTTGGTGTTTCTAGAAAAAGATTTATTGAATCAATTTCTAGTAAATCTGATCCTCAAAAAAGACTAGGAGGTACTACGGCTGCAACTTTGTTAGGAATGACTCAAGGAATAAAAATTCATAGAGTTCATGACGTACAAGAAATAAATCAAGCCTTAATTGTTTTTGAAAGATTATTTAACAAATGAAGAAAAAGTTTTTTGGTACAGACGGAATAAGAGGAACTTTTAACGAATTTCCAATAACAACCACTTTCTTTTATGATTTAACAAAAGCAATAAAATTAACATTTAGAAATTTAAATAAAGTTATTATTGGTTTAGATACAAGGGAATCATCTAATTTGATTGAATTAGATATTATTTCCGGATTTAACAAAATGAAAGTTGAGTGTAACTCATTAGGTGTCGTATCTACTCCTATGTTATCTTTTGCAACAAAAAAATTTAATTATGATTTAGGGATAATGATTTCTGCATCTCACAACCCATATAAGGATAATGGGATTAAAATTTTTGATAGAAAAGGTGAAAAACTTAGCGATAACGACGAACTTGAGATTGAAAAAAATATAAATTTAACAAAACAAAACAACAAAAATTTATTTCAAATTAATAAAAAGAAAGTAAGATTTTCTGAATACGAAAACTTCTTATTAAAGAGGTTTTCGATATTAAAGGCGTTTGATAAGAAAATAATATTTGATTGTGCAAATGGATCACTGAGTAAAATAGCACCAAATATTCTGAAAAAATTAAATTTAAACTTTCAGTGTTATGGAATCAAGCCAAATGGTAAAAATATAAACAAAAATTGTGGTGCAACCTTTCCTAAGGAGATTTCGAACAAAACTCTTAAGAAAAAAGCTCATATTGGAATATCATTTGACGGTGATGCTGATAGAGTTATTTTTTGTGATGAAAAAGGAAAAGTTGTTGACGGAGACTACATACTAGCAATACTGGCGATATATTACAAAAATAAAAAAAAATTACATAATAATTCAATTGTAAGCACCAAAATGTCTAATTTAGGTATGAGAAACTTTTTTTTAAAAGAAAAAATTAAATTTTTTCTTTCAGATGTTGGTGACAGATATGTCGTGGAACTGATGAAAAAAAAAAAATGTATTTTGGGAGGAGAACAGTCTGGTCATATAATTTTCTCTGAGAATTCTTTTTGTGGTGACGGTCTTTTCACCGCTTTAACCATTTTAGAAATAATAAATGAGAGCAACTTATCTCTTTCAAAACTCCACAGAAATTTATTTAAAAAGTTTCCACAACAATTAGTTAATTATAAACTCTTCACTAATTCTGAAGTAGTTATAAGAGGTAAGAAAATTAATGAATTACTGGATAAGTATTCCAAAATTAATAATTGTGACGTTTTACTGAGAAAATCCGGAACAGAAAATTTATTAAGGTTAATGGTACAAGCTGAATCTAAAAGTTTAGTCGATAAAATAGTTAAAGAGTTTTTAGTTGAAATAAAGAAATTAGATGAAAACTTGTAAAATTTATAAGATGCTTTCAATTGCAGGGAGTGACAATACTTGCGGTGCTGGTATTCAAGCTGATATTAAAACTTGCCAAGCATTAAACGCTTATTGTCTAACATGTGTTACTACGATTACGTCGCAAAATTCCAAAGATGTTTTTAAAATATTAGAATTACCCTCAATTTATATAAAATCTCAAATAAATTCAATTCTAACAGATTACGAGATTGATTGCGTTAAAATTGGACTAATAAGTAGTGTTTCTCAAGCAAAAACTATATGCCAAATATTACGCAAGTTGAATTTCAAAGTTCCTATTGTCGTTGATCCAATATTTAAATCTTCTACCAATAAAAAATTTAATAATTTTAAAAATTATGCATCAATATATAAAACTATTTCAAAAATAAATCCTATTTTTACACCAAATCTAAATGAAGCTAAAATCCTTTTAAAAATTAAATACAACACTAGACTTACTACAGAAGAAATTACAAAAGAGTTTATGGCAAAATTTAAAGCTAAAGTTGTTATAACTGACGGAGGAAATAGATTAAATTATTGTGAAGATTTTCTTATAGAAAAAGGAAAAGTAGAAAAACTTATTTCAAACAAAATATCAAGTCAAAATACTCATGGATCAGGTTGTACTTTTTCTTCAGCACTTGCGGTTAACTTGGCAAAAGGATTTACTTTTAAAAAATCTGTTAAACTTTCTAAAGAATTTACTAGAAAGTGTATTTTAAACTCACCTAAGTTTAATCTTAAATACGGTCCTGTAGGGCATTGGTTATGATCGAAGATATATGTCGCTCCCTAGTTCTTTAAATTTTTTTGACATTTCTTCTTTTCCTTTGACACTTTGGTCCTTTATTTCTTGAGAGATTTTCATTGAACAAAATTTTGGACCACACATGGAACAGAAGTGTGCTAACTTTGCACCTTCAGATGGAAGAGTTTGATCGTGGAAGTTCTCTGCTGTCTCAGGATCAAGTGAGAGATTAAATTGATCTCTCCATCTAAATTCAAATCTTGCCTTTGATAAAAGATAATCTCTGTAATATGCTCCTCTATTACCTCTTGCTAAATCTGCAGCATGTGCGGCAATTTTATAAGTAATAACTCCTACTTTTACATCTTCTTTGTCAGGAAGTCCTAAATGTTCCTTCGGCGTAACATAACACAACATAGATGTGCCGTACCAGCCTATCATAGCTGCTCCAATTGCACTTGTTATATGATCATAACCTGGAGCAATATCGGTAGCTAACGGTCCAAGAGTGTAAAATGGAGCATTCTTGCAATACTTTTTTTGTAAATCCACATTTTCTTTAATTTTTTGAATCGGTACATGGCCAGGTCCTTCAATCATTACTTGAACATTAAATTTCCATGCAACATCAGTTAAATCTCCAAGTGTTTTTAATTCAGCAAACTGAGATTCATCGTTTGCATCATGAATAGACCCAGGTCTTAATCCATCTCCCAAGGAGAATGACACGTCATAATCTTTCATAATACTACAGATCTCTTCGAAGTTGGTATATAAAAAATTCTCTTTATGATGCGCAAGACACCATTTTGCTATAATTGATCCACCCCTAGAAACAATTCCTGTAAGCCTATCCACCGTCATTGGAATAAATGGAAGTCTAACTCCTGCGTGAATTGTAAAATAATCTATTCCTTGTTCTGCTTGTTCAATTAAAGTTTCCTTAAATATTTCCCAATTAAGGTCTTCAGCCACACCATTAACTTTTTCCAAAGCCTGATAAATAGGAACAGTGCCAACAGGAACAGGCGAATTTCTTATTATCCATTCTCTTATGTAATGAATATTGTCGCCTGTTGATAAATCCATTATTGTATCGCTTCCCCAGCGAATTGACCAGATTAACTTCTCAACTTCGTCATAAACGTCAGAAATTACTGCTGAGTTTCCAATATTTGCATTAATTTTTACTAAGAAGTTTTGACCTATAATCATTGGTTCAAGCTCTTTATGATTGATGTTGGAGGGAATAATGGCTCTTCCTGACGCAATTTCATTTCTAACGAACTCTGGTGTAACTATGTCTTCTTTTTTGACAAACTTTCCTAATAACTTTTCTCTACCCTCATTTTCCCTGATTGCACAATATTCCATTTCTTCGGTAATAATATTATTTCTAGCAAAATATAGCTGAGTTATTTCACTCTTTTCTTCTCTTTTAAGAATTTTTTTTGGTATTGAAGGAAAAGTTCTTACTTTGCATTTTGAGTGATCAAGAAATCTTAGTTCAGTTTTAGATGTTTCCCTAATCCCCTTTCTATCAATAAGCCACCTTGATCTAGTTGGTTTAAGACCTTTCTCATAGTTATGCTTATAGTTTTGATCTGAATAAAAACCGGATGTATCATAAACTATTAAATTTTTAATATCTCGATCTTCAAGTGAAATCTCTCGCATGCCTACGTTTACATGCTTGAATCTTTCACTTTGGAAGTAAACCTTTTTAGATTTAGGAAGCTTTTTAAAGTTTGATAAGCTTTCGGATACACTTTTTTTATTCTCTGCATTTAATTTTTTTAACATTATCTACTTAAAAAATATTATTTTTAACATTCTATGATTCTAATATAATGTTAAAATGCAAATTAGACAATTTAAATAATTTCCTAATATTATGTTTTTTTTATCTAATGAAGTTTTTGTGTACTTGAGTCTTGTTATAGTTGTAATGAGTATGATTTTTTATGCATTAGATAATTTATCCATTGTGTTGAAATCAATTGTTATTCTGACGTTTCTACTTATATTTTTTTCAATATTTCCATATTTGGATCAAGATGATAAAAATTTACTCAATCCTCAAACTATTCTTAAAGGTTTTAGCAACACTTCCTTAATAACAGTATTATGTTTGCTTATTCTGGGTCAAGGCGTTGTCCAGACAAGAGCTCTTGATAATGTATTATCTTCATTAACAAGATTATTCCCAGATAAGCCAAACTTAGTAATAATCGTTTGTTTGATGCTTGTTTTGATATTAAGTGCTTTTATAAACAACACCCCCGTTGTAATTATATTTATACCAATCCTTCAAGGCATAATAAAAAATATGAACTCCTCACTGGGGAGGTTTCTAATGCCTTTAAGTTATGTTGCAATTTTGGGTGGAATGACAACTTTAATCGGTTCAAGTACAAACCTTTTAGTTTCAGATTCATTGAAAACATATTCCGACATTACGCTCGGTTTTTTTGATTTTACTCTAGCAGGTTCAATTATTGCTTTGTCTGGTTTTGTATATGTAACAATTTTTTCAAAATTCGACGTGTTTCTTAAAGATAGATCTCCACAATCAAATGAATTATTGGATAACATAGAAAATAATTTTATAACACAAGTTGTTATTAATGAAAAATCATCACTTGTTGGTAAAAATACTCTGGAAGGAAAATTTCCTGGATTGGAAAAAATAAAGGTTTTAATGATTCAAAGAGGTGAACATGCTGAGCATGGGCCATTTGAGAATTTTATCCTAGAAAGAGGAGACATTTTGGTTGTTTCAGTCAGCCGTGAACAACTTACTGAAATTTTAAGTAAAGACATTGTTTCCCTAGAGGATACAGAAAAAAGCGAAGATACTATCGATAACAAGTTGATAACTGAAGCTATGGTTACTCCTTCGTCGAGTTTAGTTGGAAATACGATTGAAAATGTAAGTTTTAGGTATAGATACAACTGTTTGGTTATAGGACTTCAAAGAAAATCAAGAGTTATTACAAAGAAAATGGGAGAACTTCCGCTTGAGCCTGGAGATACCTTGCTAATTCAAGGAAACAAAGAAGTTATTAAAAATCTACGGAATCAAAATGATCTTCTTACTATGGAGTGGGCTACGTCTGAAATTTCAAACAAGGAGATAGCAAATAAATCATTACTTATTTTTTTATCTGTAATTTCGTTAGGTGCTTTTGAAATTTTACCTCTTGTCGTTGCCTCTCTTTTGGGAGTGGTTTCAATACTCTTTTTAAAAGTTTTAACGATAAAACAAGTAATAAGAAGTATTGATAACAATCTTCTTCTACTAATTGTTACATCTTTAGCTTTGGGGCAGGTAATCCAAGTTACGGGAACTGCGAACTTTTTATCTGAGGTTTTGTTACAGATTTTGGAGGGATCTTCACCAATGACCATAATTTTGTGTTTTTATGTTTTTGTCTCAATCACTACTAACTTTATTTCAAACAATGCCTGCGCTGTTCTTTTTTCACCGATTGCTATTGACATTGCAGATAAACTTTTAGTAGATCCAAAAATTTTGGCGATAGCTCTTATTTTTGCAGTTAATACTTCTTTTTTAACTCCTTTAGCATACCAAACAAATTTATTAGTTATGGGTCCTGGTCATTATAAATTTATTGATTATGTAAAATTTGGACTTCCATTAACAATTTTATGTTGGCTAATTTTTTATATTACTTTTCCAATATTTTATAATGTATGAAGAATCTAAGTATTGACAAACCCAAAAATCCAAGATTCTCATGTGGTCCGACAAAAAAACCAGATGGATGGAGTTTAAATAAAATCAACAAAACATATCTTGGGCGATATCATAGAGCTATCGAGATAAAAGTTTTTATTGAGGAACAACTTTTAAGAATTAAAAGAATCTTGAAGATTCCAAAATCCTATGAAATTTTTCTTATGCCAGGCTCATGTACAGGAGCTATGGAAGCTGTAATATGGAACTTGTTTGGAAAAAGAGAAATAACATCAATAATTTACGACTATTGGGGAGTAGAATGGTTAAAAGATCTTAAAAAGTTAAATTTGAATGTTGATACAAGAATCAGTCTTGATGGAACACTTCCATCTTTGAAAGATATACCATCGAAAAATGATCTTTTTTTCGTGTGGACTGGAACAACTACAGGAATATCAATAAATAATTTAAATTTTTTAAGCGAAAATAGAAAAGGTATTGTAGTTAGTGATATTACATCTGCTGCGTTTATTTATGATATACCTTGGAAGAAAATTGATGTTTCTGTTTTTTCATGGCAAAAGGCTCTTGGCTCTGAGTCTCAGCATGGTGTAATAGTTTTGAGCCCAAAGGCAAAAAGAAGTGTTGTATCTAGACCAATACCAAAAATATTTGATTTTTTAAAAAATAATTTTGTTATTAATACACCTTCATTACTAACAATTTCTGACTTAGCACAATGCCTAGATATTTATGAAAAGAATGGCGGGTTAATAAATAGCCTTAAGGTTTGTAAAAATAATAAAATGGTAATTGATAAATGGGCTGAAAAAAGCGAATATGTTATCAATTTCATTCAAAATAAGGAGAATCAGGCTATTTCTCCGGTATACTTAGTTTTTAAAAAAAAAATTAAACATGAAAAATTATTCAAATTTTTAAGTGATAACAAAATAGCATACGATATAAAAAATTATAGGCTAGCTAATCCAGGAATAAGAATATGGACTGGTCCTACTATTAAAAAAAACGATTTAATTGCACTCACAAATTGGTTAGATTGGTCTTTTAATAAATTTAAATAAAGAAGTGAAAAGTCAACTTTTACCAGAAGGATTTAGAGATGGTCTGCCAGACCTAGCAGAGTTGGAATATCAAATTAATTCAATTTTCCTAAATCTTATGTTGTCGAATGGTTTCATGATGGTAAAACCTCCACTTGTTGAGTTTGAAAGTTCATTATTTTTTCTTACAAAAGACTCAGAAAATATTGATTCTTTCAGGGTTATGGACCCTTTAACACAAAAAATAATGGGAATCCGCTCAGATATAACAATGCAAGTCGCAAGAATTGCATGTGGATCTTTGGCAGAAAAAAAAAGACCTTTGAGATTGTGTTACACTGGTGACATATTGAAAGTTAAAAATAATAATATTAATTTATCAAGACAATTTACTCAAATTGGAGCTGAAATTATAGGTGTTGAAAAAACTTTTTGTCTAAGTGAAATAATAAATTTAATAATAGAGTTTTTGAAAAACTTAAAAATAAGAAAATTTATAATTAATTTTTATATGCCAAATTTAATTAATCTTATCTCACAGGATTTTAATCTCAAAAAATCAGACTTTGAAATTCTCATGAATTGTTACAAGAACAAAAATTTATCTGCATTAAAGGGTATATCAAATGAGTTATTTAAAATGTCAGAATACTTGCTACAATGTGTTGGAAACATCGATGAAAAGATAGATTTATTTAAAGAATACAAATTTCCAAAAAATATCAGATCTGAAATAAATAGTTTTATATCTCAAATAAAAAAAATTAAAGATGAATTTATAAAATACGAAATAATTATTGACCCTTTGGAAATAGATGAGTCTAGCTACCATAAGGGTTTTTGTTTTAAAATCTATTCTGAAAACTCTAAAGAACTTATTAGTGGAGGGGGGTATAATGTTGGCAACGAACTTTGTTCAGGTTTTTCAGGTTTTTTAGAAAATTTAATTTTAGAGTCACAAATAAAAAAAACAATCAAAAGTAGAATATTAGTTGAGTATGATTTAGAATTTGAAGAAATTAAATCACTCCAAAAAAAAAGAAAGATGATAGTAATTAAGTCAATAAAAAAACTAAGTAAATCACAATTAGCTAAAGAAGCAAAAAATCAAAAATGTCGATACTATCTCTTCGAAAACGAAATCTTTGAGATTATATAAATGCCTAATGTAACTGTCATAGGAGCTCAATGGGGTGACGAAGGTAAAGGAAAGATCGTCGATTGGCTATCAAACCAAGCTGACATTGTTGTGAGATTTCAGGGTGGAAATAATGCTGGACATACAATTGTAATAAAAAAAAAAAAAATTGCACTAAGTTTGATTCCCTCTGGCATTATTAGAAAAAATAAAATTTCAATTATTGGAAATGGTGTTGTTGTTAACCCCGCCGCACTTCTTGAAGAAATAAGGAAGCTTAATGTTGCTGGCATTAAAATCACAAAAAAAAATTTAAGAATTTCTGAGAATTCCTCTATTATTTTTAACTTTCATAAAAAAATTGATGAAATAAGAGAGGAAAGAAAGGGGCCTAACAAAATCGGAACCACTGGAAGAGGGATTGGACCTGCATATGAAGACAAGGTAGGAAGAAGAGCTATTCGCTTTGCTGATTTACTTAATAAGAGAGTATTAAAAGAAAAAATAAAGGGCGTTTTAGATTATCACAACGTTATGCTAACAGGGTTAAATTCAAAATTGTTAACTGAAAAAGAAATTTACGATGAAATAAATTTATACAAAAAAAAAATTTTAAAATATGTCGACAGAACTTCTAAAATTCTCAGAGAAGCAAAAAGTCTTGGAAAAAAAATTCTTTTTGAAGGTGCACAAGGTGTTTTATTGGATATTGATCACGGTACATATCCTTTTGTAACTTCATCCAATACCCTACCAAGTGCTGCTTCGTCAGGTACTGGGATGCCTGTGAAGGAAATTGGTTATATTTTAGGAATTGTCAAGGCTTACACAACCAGAGTAGGGAGTGGACCTTTTCCAAGTGAGTTATCTAATTTGATTGGTCAAAAACTTGGTCAGATTGGTAATGAGTTCGGAACTGTTACTGGAAGACAAAGGAGATGTGGTTGGTTCGACTCTGTAATAACACGACACTCCATGGAGGTAGCAGGTATTGACGGAATAGCTTTAACAAAATTAGATGTTCTGGATAGCTTTAAAGAAATAAAAATTTGTATTGGGTATGAACTTAATAATTCAAAAATCGACTATTTTCCTCTTTCAGAATCTGATCAAAGAAGGATAAAGCCCATTTACGAGACACATCAAGGTTGGATGGCAAGCACTCAAGGTGCAAAAAGTTGGGCAGATCTTCCAGCACTAGCAATAAAATATGTGAGGAGAATCGAGGAACTTTTGCAAACACAGGTTTCATTGTTATCAACTAGTCCGAGAAGAGAGGACACAATTCTCGTAAGAGATCCCTTTATTGATTAAAGTTCTTTGATTTATAATTTATATTTTTTACAACTTTTCTTAACTTTTCAAATGCTCTAACTTCTACTTGCCTAACTCGTTCTCTTGAAATTCCGAAAGATTTGCTAAGTTCATCCAAAGTAAGCGGATCATCTACCAATCTTCTTTGAGTAAGAATTCTTCTTTCTCTTTCATCGAGATTTTTAAGAGCAATCATTAACATATCCTTCCTTTTTAATAATTCATCCCTTTGAATAAAGCTATTTTCATGATTGTCTCTTTCATCTTGAATACCATTAATCCATTCATCTTCGTTATCAGCTGAATAGGGGTTATTAAGAGAATGGTCGTGTCCCGCTAGTCTTCTATTCATATCTACGACTTCATTTTCAGCTACGTCCAATCTTTCTGCAATTTCAGTAACAAGTTCTGGAGGTAAGTCTCCATCATCAAGTGCCTTAAGTTTTCCTTTTAAAGATCTTAAATTAAAAAATAGTTTTTTCTGAGCAGCTGTGGTTCCAATCTTCACAAGTGACCAAGAGTGAAGAATGTACTCTTGGATTGAGGCTCTTATCCACCACATTGCATAGGTCGAAAGTCGGAACCCTTTAGATGGGTCAAATCTTTCTAGTGATTGAATGAGTCCTAAATTTCCCTCTGATATTAGTTCGCTCAGCTGAAGACCGTACCCCCTGTATTTCATTGCTAACTTGACGACCAATCGCAAATGAGAATTAATTAGTTGGTGAGCGGCGGAGCTTGATTTCTTTTCAATCCATTCATTAGCTAACTTAATTTCAAGATCATGGGTAAGAATAGGAAACTTCTGAATCTCACGTAAATAGCGAGAAATATCGTTTTGATCAACTGAAATATTAAAATTTTTTCTAATATATGAACTCATGATTTTTGTTATGGCATATTTAAAAGCCAATTGCAAGAATAAAATGAATATAAGATGAACAAATTATTAATTTTTATTAATAATTTTGGGAATTTTTGAATAATTAGACAATTTATTTGCTAATTTTGATAAATCCTCCGGAAATTTAGAATCAAATTCTAAGTTTTTTCTTTGCAAAGGGTGATAAAACCCTAATTTGCTTGCATGAAGTGCGTGTCTTTCGGTTTTAATGAAGTTTTCTGTTATAAAAAACCCTAAATTATCTGTAAGTTGAAGATGATAATTATTTCTACTGTATTTTCTATCCCCTAAAAGTGGATTGCCAATATAGCTCATATGAAGTCTAATCTGATGAGTTCTTCCTGTGAAAAGTTTACATTTAACATAACTTATTTTTATCTTCTCGCTTATATCAAATGAGTTTATAAGCCAAAACTGTGTGATTGCTATTTTTCCAGAACTCGGCTGTGCAATAGCCATTTTTTGTCTATTTAATTTAGATCTTTCAATATTTGTTTCAATTGTACCACGTTCATTTTTTAAGAAGTTCCATGTAAATAAATCATATTCTCTTTTTATAGATTTTCTCTTAAATTGTTCAGATAAACTATTATGGGTAATGTCGTCTTTTGCAAAAACTAAAAGACCACTTGTCATTTTATCTATTCTATGAACAACCCCAGGTCTTAATACACCGCCTATCCCTGACAAGTTTTTACAATGTGATAACAAACCATTAACTAATGTATTTTCATTATTTCCTGATCCAGGGTGAACAACAGTTCCAGCCTTTTTATTTAAAACTATCAAATGCTCATCCTCATATACTATATCTAGTTCTAAATTTTGGGGGGTTAAACTATATTTTTTTGGTTTGGGTATTTCTAGAATTAGCTCACCCAACTTTTTAAGTTTAATAGAAGGTTGGGTTATTATTGTATTATTAAACTTTAAATTTCCATTTGTGATCAATTGTTGAAGACGGTTCCTAGACAAATCTTTTAATTTCTGTGCAATAATAACATCAACTCTTTTATCTAGATCTTTGCTAGTTATTAAAATCGATATATAATTTTGTATCAATGAGAAAGTTCCTAAAATTTACTGTTATTTTTCTTGGTATTTTGATCGTTACACTTTTTTGTATTACAATATTTGCAATATATAACAAATACAATAATTATGATTTAAAAAATTTTAACTCCCTTAAATTAGAACCGCAAATAGAGGAGTTTTTAACTATAAAAGATTTTCAAATTCAAAAAAATCTTATACACTTTCGTCTTGAAAATAACGATGATAATAGCCAATTAATAAGATCCTACAATCTTAGGGATGGAAAACTTTCAACAGAAATAAAAATTAAATGATTTCGAAAAAATTATTAATATTTCTTACCTCCTGGATAATTGAAAATACTGAATTTAATCAGAAAATCGAAGATCCGAAGTTCTTTAAACTTACTGAAAACGAGATGTCAGATAAAGCTTGCTTTTCATCTGAAAATTGCAGAGTAAAAGCTTATTATGTTAAGGATAGTGGTATATTTTACATCGACAAAATGCAGCCCGAAAAAGATATTTGTGACAAATCCATTATTTTGCATGAGATGGTTCATCATTATCAAAAAAATGATGATAGAGTAATTGAATTAGACGAAAGAACTCTTTGGACACTTCAAGAGAGACAAGCAATCTACTATCAAAATCTTTTTTTAATTTCACAAAAAAGATTAAATGACAATCAAGGTCCAGAAAATGTTCTTCAATGTGAGGGAGGTTCTTACTTAGATTTACAATATAAATTTAATGAATCCAGATGAGAGTAATTTGATTTGAAAAATAAAACCAATTTAATTCAACTTTCACCTAAAGATATAACAGCTCATTCATTAAAAAAAAATATTTTTGAAGGCAAAATTTTACTAATTAAAAATTCTAAAGAAATTTTAAAAATTATTGAACTTACAGAGCAATATTTTAATTACCTTTTTAATACAGGGATAACTAATTCAGAGAAACTAAAAATAAATTACAATAAAGAAAACTCTATTTTTTTTGAGATTATTCAAAATAGAATAAAGTTTTGCAAATTGATAAGAAAATGCTTTGCAAATTTTCTTTTACAAATTGAATTGGGTATTCAGAGTACTTTTATGGATTACATTACATTTAGATATAGTCCAGCAAGTGGTATGAAAAATATTGGAACATTGATTCCAACTCCAGCTCACAGGGATACGTGGGCTTCAAATATTTTTAACCAAATTAATTTTTGGTTTCCAACTCATAATGTTTCAGATCGTAATTCAATTTTTTTTGTTCCTAAATACTTTCAAAAAAGAGTGAGTAATAACAGCGATGAATGGAGTTTTAATAGATATAAAAAAACAAAAGAATTTCTTTCAACACCAGTTTCAAATATAAAATTTCCACAAAATCAAATTGTCAGTTTCAATGTCAAAAAAGGGGAAGTTTTGTGCTTCTCTGGTCATCACATTCACGGAAGTTTGGTAGGTGAAAGTGATAGACTTAATCTGGAAACAAGAATTGTTTGTGAAAATGATGAAGAAAACTATAAAATACCAGTTAATTTAGATGCAATGGGAAATGTAAGAAAAAATAAGTGGTTTAGAAACTTAAAAACTGGAAAAAGTTATATTTAATTCTTCAAGAAATTTACCAACAAAATATGGGAAACGGTTAGGGAAGACAGTCCTACCACTATATAATTTATTTGAAGTAAATTTATGTCATTCTTCATAAAATAATAAATAAGAGTAAAAAATAAAATAGTAATAACAGTCATAGGAATAGTCTTAAAAAAAAGTTCTCCGAATTTTAAATCAAGATTTTTTTTTTCATCTAACAAATGTCGAGTAGAATGTAGAAAACAAAAATACATAAAAAAAGATAGAAGAGGTTCAAAAAACCAAAAACAAAAGAATAATAAAATGAATTCACTTAAAACTAAATAAACTTGACTTTTATTTTGATACATTAACCAACTCTTTAACAACCAGGCAAATATGAGCAATATTAAAGAAAAATATAAATAGTTAAAATATTTACTTACTTCAATTAAAAAAAAACTGTCTACAAAAAAAAAAGAGAAAATTTCGATTGATTCTTCCAGGTGAAACTTAAATGGAAGAGAAATAACAAATATTCCTCTTATTAAAACTTCAATAAATGAAAATTTAGATTTTTCTATACAATCACTAATTCCAAAATGTAAAATGGAAAGAGCCAAAAATATTATAAATAATACATGAGGATAGTTTATCCATGAAAAGAAAAAGATTATAGGTACTAATATATAGATTAGAAGAAATAATAGCATTTCAAAATTATTATTAACGATTCCTTTATGTTTAGCTATGTCTAGATCTAAACTTCCGTGCGCAAGTCCTGGCCATAGAATGGGTAAAGAAAAAAGTAAAACTTGATTTAAATAATTACCCGAAAAAAGCTCCTCAAAAAATAATGTAATTGGAACCATTAAAAAAATTGAAAATAGGAATAACTTTGTGTCTAGTTGTTTCATCTTATTTCAAAAACCGATTTTATTAACGAAATTTTGGGAAGGGAGATTATTATTTTCAAGGTTTCAAAAAGGTTGGCGGTATTTGTTAAAAATTTTACTATAATAGGTAAGCTATTTCTTTTAAAAAATCTTTCAAAAAATTGCAAAGCTGTTTCAGGGTTATTTTCAATAAATTTACAAAAGGTATTGTCTAGAAAATTTAAAAAATTATTTTTTCTTATTTTAGGATACTTTTCTTTGATTATACAATCTACTATTTGCTTAGAATAAATAAATGAATTCTGTAAAGAATATCCTGTAGATTGTTTTACCCAATTTCCAGCTGTACCAATTTTAATACAATTTTCCATTTTTTTTTCAATAATCTTGAACATCGGAATTACACCTGATTCGCAAAATCGAATTTTATATTGTTTTCCAAAATAATTTCTAGACATGTACATTTCTATATCCTGTTTATATTGTGACATACTTAAAGTCCTCTTTGAAAAATAAGTAGTTTCTACTAATATTTTATTTTGGCTAAATGGTAAGATATAAATAAAATTAAAATTATTTTTTTTATTTTGTATATCCATTAATATTACCTCATCTTTATTTATAATGTTTTCTTTGAATGTAATTTCCACACCGTAAAAATGTTGTAATAATTTATGTGATTTTGCCACGTCGGTGTCTATTCTACTATCGAATAATAATTGAGAATTATAAATCTTATTTTCGGTATTAAGTTCTACAATATTATTGTTTGACTTTAATGATTTAATTTTTACACCCATAATTATCTTAAAATTCTTTCTTTTTTTAAGTCTGCTTAAAAAAAAATTATATAGATTTTTTGACTTAATTCTTAAATATTCAATTCCACTAAAATTTAATGAATGTTTCTTCCCTTTAATAATTACACATACTTTTTTCCATTTATTATCAGCTGATTTATTTAAAATATTGTAAGGATGATTCCAAAAACAGAGGTTCTTTTCAAATTTTAATTTTTTCTCTTTCTCTAATAAAAGTACTTTTTTATTTGTTCTTTTTGTTATTTCATCAGCTAGTATAAGACCAGATACTCCTGCTCCAACAATAATTATGTCGAAATTCCTTTTAGTCACATTTAATTGAAACTATTTTTTTAATATTTTTATTTAATTTTTCTCTCATATTTGAATTTTTACATATTTGCTTATTATAGATTAATTTTATCAAAACTTTGATTGCTTTAATCACTTTTTCTATTTTAGTTAGATAGACTCTCTGTTTCCATATATTGTATTTGTTGTTTCTAATTTTTGTACCAATTGATTGGTATAAAAAAGATGCTATTGCAATAGGGAATCTATATTTTAAAGGTAATTTAATAATTCCTTCCCAGGCTAAGTCATAAATAATATCTGATGTATCTATAAGTTTTTTTAAATCTTTAGAGAATTCTCTTTGGAGTTTGTCACTCAGAGGAATCTCATGAAGATCATTTTTGACATGAACTCTAATCTCTTTTGGAATATAAATTCTATCTCTTAGTAAATCTTCTTTGATATCTCTGGAAATATTGGTTAGTTGCATTGCTATTCCAAGATAGATAGCATTGAATTTTAATGAATTTTCTTTTACTCCCATAATATCACACATCATTAAGCCAACCGTTCCAGCAACTTTATAACAATAACAAAATAATTGATTATAATCTTTAATATTGACCTTGCTTAAATCACTCAAAATTCCATCAATTAAAGCATTTGGTATTCTATGATCAATTTCGTATTTGGACATTAAATTAATAAAATTATGAATTATTTGATTTTTTGATTTTCTTGTTAATAGCTCCTTTTTAATTTTAGTTAATTTTATTTTTGAAACTTTTTTAGACAGTTTTTTGTCATCACCCAAGTCGTCAACAAATCTACAAAATAGATAAAGTACTTTGATATCGTCTCTTTTATTAGTTGAGAAAAATAATGATGCAAAATAAAAGGTTTTGGCTCTATTTTTTAATGAATACTTAGCTTTTTTTAGATTCATTTTTTAGAATATTTTCGAGTACTTTAGCTGAGCTTATTACTCCGGGTACACCAGCCCCGGGATGACAACCTGCACCTACAAAATATAAATTTTTAAAATCTTCAGATTTATTGTGAAATCTAAACCAAGCAGATTGCCTAAAAATTGGAGAAACAGAAAATCCGGCACCATAAAGTGAGTTATAATCGTTTTTAAAATCATTAGGAGACATGTGAAAGCAAACTTTTAAATTTTTATGTAGATCCGGTAAAATTGTTTGTTCAAGAGCATTTAAGATTTTTTTTTCATAAGTCTTACCATAATTTTTCCAATCAATTTGTTTTTTAAGATTAGGAACTGGCGATAAAACATAAAAACTATCACATCCTTTAGGAGCCATTGATTTGTCAGTTGCCGTTGGTCTATGAAGGTAAAGACTAAAGTCGTCAGCCAGAATTTTATTTTTAAAAATATCATTCAATAGGCCCTCATACCTCTTTCCCATCCATATGGTATGATGTGCTATATTTTTATATATTTTTTTTGTTCCAAAATAAACAACGAAAAGACCCATCGAATAATCCATCGTATCGACTCTTTTTTGATGCCATTTTTTATTATTTTTTGATTTAATTAAATATTTATAAGTATATGCAGGATCGGTATTCATAACTATTTTATTGGCATAAACAACTTTGTTTTTAAATTTTACTCCTATTGCCTGTTCGTCTTTTGTTAAAATCCTTTTAATTTCTGCATTTT
>CACBON010000019.1 GCA_902540805.1 uncultured Alphaproteobacteria bacterium
GCAGAATATTTAATGCAAATGAGAAATGGTATTATGATGAGTCAATCTGAAATAGTTAGACCATCAGATCTTCATTTAGATGAAACTGACTTTGAATTTATGAATGATGATTCAGTAAGAGATCTTGTAGAGACCGGCCTCTCTGACAAAATCAAAACCGTAATTGTTGATTCACTTGATAAAGATATTCATCCAAGCTTAGGACTTAACGATGAGACTCTTGATATGATCCAAGATCAGTTTAAAAAGTTTACAGAGGAAGAAATTTTACCTCATGCTAATGAATGGCATCTAAAGGACGCATTGATTCCAGATGATGTTCTTAAGAAAATGGCTGAGCTAGGGGTATTTAGTATAGCAATACCCGAAAACTATGGTGGATTAGGAATGGGCAAAGTTGCAATGTGTGTTGTAACAGAAGAACTTTCGAGAGGTTTTCTAGCTGCTGGATCCTTAGGTACTCGTGCTGAAATTGCTGGTGAATTAATAAGGTTAGGTGGTACAGAAGAACAGAAAAAAAAATATCTACCTGAAATCGCTTCGGGAAACATTTTAACAACTGCTGTCTTCACCGAACCAAATACTGGATCAGATTTAGGTAGTCTTTCAACAAGAGCAATCCTACAAGGTGATGATTATGTTATAAATGGAAATAAAACTTGGATAACACACGGTGCAAGGTCAGATTTGATGACAGTGCTCGCTAGAACAGATATGAATCAGAAGGGTTACAAAGGCTTGAGCATGTTTTTGGTCGAAAAGCCAAGAGGGAATTGCGAAAAACCCTTCCCGATGGAAGGTATGTCAGGCAGTGAAATTGAAGTCCTGGGCTACAGGGGAATGAAAGAATACGAGATAGCCCTTGAAGATATAAAAGTTAGTAAGAAAAATTTATTAGGTGAACAAGAAGGCAATGGATTCAAACAACTTATGGAAACATTTGAATCCGCTAGAATCCAAACTGCTGCAAGAGCGGTAGGTGTTGCACAAAACGCTCTTGAGCTCAGCTTGCAATATGCAAAAGATAGAAGTCAATTCGGCAAACAAATCCTTAAATTTCCAAGAATATTTAATAAATTAGCATGGATGGCGATGGAAACGACTGTTGCAAGACAAATTACCTTATTTTCCGCGAGAGAAAAAGATAATGATGCCAGATGTGATATTGAGGCAGGCATGGCCAAACTATTGGCTGCGAGAGTAGCTTGGAGCAACGCCGATAGTGCCTTGCAAATTCATGGTGGAAACGGTTATGCTCTGGAATATCCGATTAGCAGAGTTTTATGCGACTCAAGAATTCTTAATATCTTCGAAGGAGCAGCTGAAATTCAGGCTCAAATAATAGTAAAAGGGCTTTTAGCCAGATAATGGACTTCTTCCTTAACTTTATAATAGTAATATGTTTAATAACAACATTCATAGTACTTTTGATAGGATTATTCCATACAGCAAGATCTAACGAAGAAAACAATAAGATTAATTTGTTCATGAGGTATAGAGTAGCAATACAATTCGTGACACTTACTATTTTAACGGTTGCCCTTTTTTTAAAATCCTAGGAGACATATTGGTAAAACTTGACAAAATTTATACTCGCGGAGGGGATAAAGGTGTAACAAGTTTAGGGGATGGTTCGAGAGTTCAAAAGAGTAACATAAGAATAAAAGCTTACGGAGACATAGACGAAGCAAACTCATCATTAGGAATTTGCGTATCCTTCTCAAATAAAAATTTAAAAAAAACACTTCTTGAGATTCAAAACCATCTTTTTGATATAGGAGCCGATTTATGTTTTCCTGAAAAATCGAAAAAATATGTTACAATATCAAGCGATAAGATTGATTTTCTAGAAAATGAAATTGATCATATGAACAGAGATTTAGATAAATTACAGTCATTCATTCTCCCTGGAGGGAGTCAGATTTCCTCCTTTCTCCATTTATCAAGATCTCACGTAAGAAGAGCAGAAAGATCAATTATAGAGTTAAATAATAAAGAAAAAGTAAGTACCGATATAATTAAATATGTAAATAGGCTTTCTGATTTTCTTTTCGTAGCTGCAAGGTTTGAGAATAAAAAAGATGGTGATATACTTTGGATTCCAAATAAAAAGTAATTGAGGAAAAAGTTATGAAAGCATTAGTTTGTGTAAAAAGAGTTATTGATTACAATGTTAAGATTAGAGTAAAATCTGATAAGTCAGGAGTTGAAACAGATAATGTCAAGATGTCTATGAACCCTTTTGATGAAATCGCAGTAGAAGAGGCCGTAAGATTGAAGGAAAAAAATCAAATCCAAGAAATTGTCATATTGTCAATAGGGACTGATAAATCTCAAGAAACTATTAGATCTGGGCTTGCAATGGGTGGTGACAGAGGTATTTTAGTAAAAACGGAGAAAGATCAATTAGAACCTCTTACTGTCGGTAAAATAATCAAATCCGTTTCTGATAAAGAGAAACCAGATCTTATAATACTAGGAAAACAAGCAATTGACGATGATTGTAATCAGACAGGTCAGATAGTAGCGACCTTATTAGAGTTTCCTCAAGCAACTTTTGCTTCGGAATTAAAAAAGAATAATGATAACACTCTTGAAGTTACAAGAGAGGTTGATGGCGGGCTAGAAACTGTAAAAATAAATATTCCGTGTGTCGTAACAACAGATCTTCGCTTAAACGAACCTAGATATGCATCTTTACCAAATATTATGAAAGCAAAACAAAAAAAAATTGATGTTCTTGAAATTGGAAGCTTTGATATAGATATAAAAGATAGACTTCAAGTTTTGGAAGTAAAAGAACCTCCAGAGAGAAAGCCAGGTATTAAGGTTGATGATGTTGACTCTCTGGTTGAGAAACTTAAAAATGAGGCAAAAGTATTATGAAGGTTTTAGTAATAATAGAACATGATAATGAAACTGTAAAACAATCCAGTTTTTCAACAATCTCTGCAGCTAAAGAGATAAGCGATTCAATTGAGGCAATAGTACTTGGTCAAGGTATAGACTCTGTAATTAATCAACTCAAAAAATCTGACCATCTAAAAAAAATTTATAAAATAGATAATGAGTTATTTCAAAATCCTTTAGCTGAAAACCTATCCAAAGCGATACATAAGTTTACCGAAGGATCTGATTACACACACATACTTTCACCATCAAGTACTTTCGGAAAAAATATGTCGCCAAAACTTTCAGCTCTTATGGATGTTCAACAGATCTCTGATATTACTAAAATTATTAGCGATGATACGTTTGAGAGACCAATTTATGCAGGAAATGCTATTGCTAAAGTAAAGTCTAATGATCCCATAAAGATCATTACTGTTAGACCAACATGTTTTGAACCTTGTGCTTTAAATTCAAGTGTAGATGTTGAAAGTTTAAAAGTCGATCTTGATAAAAATAACTTAATTAGTTTTGTTAGTTATGACAAATCTAAATCAGACAGACCAGAACTAACAAGCGCTAAAATAGTAATTTCTGGTGGAAGAGGTATGCAAAATGGAGAAAACTTCAGGCTTCTGGAGGGTATAGCTGACAAGTTAGGCGCTGCCATGGGTGCAAGTCGAGCGGCTGTCGATGCTGGTTTTGTTCCCAATGATTGGCAAGTTGGTCAAACTGGAAAAATAGTAGCGCCAGATCTTTACATTGCAGTTGGGATCTCAGGGGCTATTCAACATATTGCTGGAATTAAAGATTCAAAGTTTATTGCCTGTATTAACAAAGATGAAGAAGCTCCAATCTTTAACTTTTCTGATTATGGATTAGTTGGTGATCTTTTTGAGCTTTTACCTAAGTTAGAAGAGAAATTATAGTAAATTTTTAAGCTCTTTTAAAAGTTCTTTGTTTAACCAATCGATGTAACCTTCTACTCTAGATAATTCATAGGGACCTTGATTGATGACTAAAGTCGTTGGCATTACTTTGACCCCTAGTTCTTTTGTTAAATTAAGCTTTTTATCGATATATGTTTGAAAATCTTCTAGATTATTTTTTTTAAGAAAGGAGGGATAACTTTCGTTGGATTTGCATCAACTGAAACAAAAATTACTTCTATTTCATTTTCAAATCTTTTTTCTAATTTAATTAGATCTGGGATTTCTTTAATACATGGTGGACACCATGTAGCCCAAAAGTTTATTAAAATTAGTTTTTTTTTGTTTAATTTATCAGCAACTTTAATTTCTTTACCATCCAAGGTTTTTAAATCGAAAAAATTTATTTTTTTGGGTGGATTTTGTAATAATAGTTGATTGTTCTCATATGAATAAGATAAATTTGTAATAATTAAAAATATGATAAAAATAAAATTCTTCATGTACATATTATAACATAGATGAAAAAAACGACAAATTTAGTTTGGGGTGGGAGATTTGAGTACGATTCATCGAACCTTTTAAAAAGAATTAATAATTCAATAAGCTTTGATTATAATTTGGCTGATGAAGACATAAAATTAAATAAGTCATATGCTAAATCTTTATTTAAAGCAAAAATACTAAGTTTGAATGAATTAAAAAAAATTAACAGTGCATTGGATGATATTGAACTGGAGGTAAAAAATAAAAAATTTAAGTTTATCGATGATTACGAAGATATTCATATGAATATTGAAATGGCACTAAAAAAAAGAGTAGGAAGGTTGGCTGGAAAACTCCATACTGGAAAATCGAGAAACGATCAAGTTGCAACCGATGTAAAGCTATGGACTAAAGAAAAGATAAAAAATGTAATAAAAAAGCTTAAAAAAATCCAAAAAACAATTGTTAAAAAATCCGAATCGAATATCAATGTTATTATGCCAGGATTTACACATTCACAAAACGCTCAACCTATTTTATACTCTCATTATTTATTGTCTTTTTTTGAAATGTTTGAGAGGGACAAAAAAAGAGCTAAACAACTTTTAAAAAATATTGATGAGTGCCCACTTGGATCGGGAGCATTGGCAGGTACAAACTTTTCTGAAATTGATAGGAAGGCTTTAGCCAAAAACTTAGGCTTTAAAAAACCAACTGAAAATTCCTTAGATAGTGTCTCAGACAGAGATTTTGTGATAGAGTTCTTATGTTTGTTATCAATTTTAAGTATGCATTTTTCTAGAATATCAGAAGATTTCATCATATGGTCAGGAAGTGCCTACGAATTTTTAAAGTTTCCGGACAACTTGTGCACAGGATCTTCAATTATGCCGCAAAAAAAAAATCCAGATGCGGCTGAACTTGTTAGATCAAAGTGTGGACGAATTTATTCTTCACTATTAAATTTACTAGTTATACAAAAAGGACTACCAAGCGGGTATAGCAAGGATCTTCAGGAAGACAAGGAACCATTATTTGATGCCTTCAATACTATAGATTTACTTCTCGATATTGTTAACGAGATGATTGCTTCAGTAACAATAAATAAAGTTAAAATGTATAATCTCTCCCAAAAGGGTTACATGACTGCCACAGATCTTGCTGATTGGATTGTAAAGAAAACAGACTACACTTTTAGAGAAGCGCACAACATAACTGGTAAGATAGTATTGATGGCAGAAAAGAAAAAAAAATTTTTAAGTGAGTTGACTTTGGAAGAATTTAGACTTGTGGAACCTCAAATAAGTAAGGATATATTTAATTATGTATCGCTAGAAAGTTCAGTTTCAAGAAAAAATTCGTACGGTGGAACAAATATTAACCAAGTTTTAAAGGCAATTAAAAGAGCCAAAAAAAAAATCTAATGCACAATAAAGTTTTTGTTAAATTAATAATCATTTTTTGTTTAATATCTTTTATATCTTGCGGTAAAAAATCTAATCTAGAAAAATATCCTGGAAGTGATTATCCAAGAAACTATCCAAATAATGAATAAAGTCTCAGAATATAATAAATTTCTTTCTTACAGTAAAAATAAACTCTTTTTGGAGGATATTCCTTTAGAAAATTTGGGAGATAAATTTGATACCCCTTTATTCTGTTATTCTGTTTCACAAATTGAACATAACTTTATAGAATTACAAACAGCTTTTAAAAAAGTAAAACCGTTAATTTGTTATGCTCTAAAGGCAAATTTCAATAGTAACATTATAAAAATTTTGTCAAATCTAGGATGTGGAATAGATGTTGTTTCTAATGGTGAGTTGCAAAAATCTATAAAAAATGGAGTTGACAGTCAAAAAATTGTTTTCTCCGGTGTTGGAAAAACCAATAAAGAAATTGAAATAGCTATAAAAAAAAATATTAAACAAATTAATGTCGAAAGTATTGAAGAATTAGATGAAATTGCAATCATATGTAAAAGATTAAATAGATCAATAAATATTTGCTTAAGGGTAAACCCTGATGTGGATGCAAAAACTCATGAAAAAATATCAACAGGTCGCTCTGAAGATAAATTTGGTATATCAGATAAAAAAGTTTATGAGATTTTTAAAAAGTATAAAACAAATAAATTTATAAAAATTATTGGTTTATCCGTCCACATTGGTTCTCAAATTGTACTATTAGAGCCATTTTATAAGGCATTTAAAAAGATTAAATTACAAATATTAAAACTAAAAAAAGAAGGCTTTAAAATTTCTTCACTAGATTTGGGGGGTGGTGTCGGAATAAAATATAACGACAAAAACAAAATCTTAGATATCGGGTCTTACGCTCAAATAATAGACGAATTATTTTCAGATTTAGGTATAGAAATAATAATTGAGCCAGGAAGATATTTAGTAGGGTCGTCTGGAATAATCTTATCTAGAGTAATAAGAACGAAATCAGGAAAAAATAAAGATTTTGTTATTATAGATGCGGGTATGGATAATCTCATCAGACCGGCTTTGTATGGAGCAGAACATAAAATTATTCCAGTCAAAAAAAAAGGAGGAACAAATCTGAAAAGTTACGATATTGTTGGACCTATCTGCGAGACAAGTGACGTTTTTATTAAAAAAATGAAACTTCACCGATTAAATTCAGATGATTTGGTTGTAATATGTTCGACTGGAGCATATAGTTCTTGTATGGCGTCAAACTATAATTTAAGAGAACCAGCAAAAGAAGTATTTATAAAAAAAAAGAAATTTATTCTTTCAAATAGTTAATAATGAATGAAATTTTTTTCTTAGACAACATCTCAATTTTTTCTAAAAAAAAGAAAATAGAAAATATAAACCTTAAAATTTCCCGTGGAGACTTTTTTGTAATTAAAGGTTCAAATTCAACGGGTAAATCGCTGCTACTTAAATTATTTTATTTAAAGTTACTTCCTTCAAAAGGTTCTTTTTTTTTAAATGGAAAAAAAATTACAGAGAATTCTAAAAAAAAGATTATTGAAAATAGAAAAAAAATGGGAGTGATTCTTCAAAACGATTATCTAATACCCTTTTTTTCAGTGTATCAGAATATCGAATTAGCTAGTCAAATTCAAAACTTAAAAACAAGTTTTGCTCAGAGAATGAATGAGATTTCCGAATGGTTGGATTTAAATGACATCCAAAACGAGAAAATTGTTAATTTATCTAACAGTCAAAAACAAAAGGTAGTAATTGCGAGAGCTTTAATAAATAATCCAAATATTATAATAGCTGATCAACCTGAAACTTTTTTAGATGAAGTATCTAAGAAAAAAATTTTCTATTTATTGGAGTCTTTAAGTAAATTAGGATCGACAATCATAATAACTACAAATAATAACATAAATATAAAAAAGTCTCATAAAATATTAGAATTGAATTGAAAATTTATGATATATTTTCAAGAAATTATAAAAAAAACTCTTCTTAAGCAGGAAGAAAAATTTTTTCACGGCTTATCATTTATAATTATAAGTTTAATAACCATTCACATAGCTATTTATTTCAATTTTTACAAATTCTCAAGTAATTGGTTAGAGTTAGAGTCAAAAAAAACTACATTTATTATCAGCAATTCGATTGACGAAAAAAAAATACCACTAGATGTTACAGAAAAAATAACCAATTATCTTGCAAGTAAGTCGGAGAAGGTTGAGTTCAATGTGATTGATAATAACCTTATTAAAGATAGCTTGGGATTGACAAACCTAACAGATATGTCTGGATTAAGTCTACCATTCATCTTTCAAATTGTAACGGATGATAAATATGTTTTAGATGAAGTGTATACATCTGTAATAAGTATTTCAGAAAATAGGTTAATAGAAAAATATTCTCATAAAGATCAACTTTTTGAGATTTCATCTTTTGTGAACAGAATTAAACTAATTATATTTATGATGTGTCTAGTAATAATTACTCTATTTGCATTTTTGGTTATGAATATTGTAAAAGCTGCTCTGGTTAGCAATTTTAAATTTTTAGAAATGCTGCAGATAATGGGAGCAAGTAGCTTTGACTTATCAAAAAATATTTCACAGAGCATTGTTAAAAAAATAGTTCCAGGAGCAGTTCTTAGCACAATATTTGTTTATTTATTGAGTACTTTGCTAATAAAATTATTTGGCGTAAATTTCGATTTTTTTAATTCTTCATTTTTTATAGAAATAAATATAACCACATTCATTATATTGATATTGTTTATTGTGACATTTTTAATTTTATTACTATTTTTTTTAATGTCTTATTTGTTTTATTTTTTTGAGAAAAGATTTTTTGATAAATTTTAAAAAGATTTTTATATTTTTGGTTTCTGCCAATATCATTGTTTTTATTTGGTGGTTAATACTGATCTTTAATACGTTTCCGAAGAAGTACTATTTTACAAATTTAGTATCGAGTAAATATAACTCAGCGATAATTGTATTAACGGGTGGAAAAGGAAGAATAGAAAAAGGAATTGATCTTTACAAAAATGGTCATGGTAGTTATTTATTTATCTCAGGTGTATTTCATGAATCTGAATTAGAAATAAAGCAACAAATTGAAAGACAGGTCTTTAACCATAACTGTTGTGTAGTTTATGATAAAAATGCAACGAGCACACTTGAAAACGCATATGAAGTAAAAAATTGGTTGGTAGAGAATCCAGAAATTGAAAATTTAATTTTGGTAAGTTCTTATTATCATCTCCCAAGAAGTTTTATAATTTTTAAGAATACTATAGGAGAAAAAAAAATTTTTCTTTCCCCAGCAGAATATCAATTAAAAGTGAATAATAATATTTTTTTTCACATAAAGTTAATATTTTTAGAATTCGTCAAAGTCATTTACACGATAATATCTTTAATATGAGATTTTTAAGAAGCTTTACTTTTTATATTTTTTTTTATACTGGAACAATATTTTTTTTCTTAATTTTTTCACCTGTCTGGTTATTTACTAGAAACTTTGTTGTAATACTCTGTACTTTTTGGACAAAATCAGTAATAAAACTTTCAGAATTAATTCTCGGAATAAAATATGAGATAGAAGGGCTTGAAAACATTCCTAAGTCTGGTTCTTTTGTTGTAGCAAGTAATCATCAATCAGCATGGGAAACCTTCTTTCTTGGTTTTCTTTTTCCAGGTTCAATTTTCATACTCAAATATGAACTAAGGAAAATTCCAATATTTTCTCAGTACTTCAAAAAACTTGGATTTATATTTGTGAAAAGAGAAAAGGCATTCGATTCACTAAAGATTCTATTAAAATCTGTAAGAAAATTAATCTTACAAAATAATAGCATTTTCATTATTTTTCCTGAGGGAACAAGAATCAAGCCTGGAGACAGAATAAAATTAAATTCGGGTGTTTTTGCTATTCATAAATTTTCAGGTTTACCTATTCTTCCAGTCAAACTAGACTCTGGAAAGTATTGGATTAATAAAAAGTTTAATAAAAGGAAAGGCACAATTATTATTAAAATATTCCCAATTATAAATAAAGAAGATGATAAAGAAAAAGTTATGACAAAACTTGCAAATTATTATTATCAATAAATAATTTCATATCCTCTTTTTGATAATAATATTTCTTATTTGTTTGGTTCTTTTGAGCAATCTAAATATTTGAGAATATTTTTCATCTTCTAACAGTTTTTTTATTTTTTCTATATCTTTTAGAAAAAGTGAAAGAGTGTCTTTCAAAAATCCTTTATTTTTTAGAAAAATATCAGTCCACATTTTTGGATCTGAAGAACCTATTCTTGTAAAATCTTTAAATCCACCAGCAGCAAAATTTATTAATTCTTTCTTTTTCTTTATATTAAGATTGAAAGCTGTTCCTACTATTGTAAATGCAATTAAATGAGGCAAATGTGAGGTTATTGACATTATTTTATCATGTTCGTTGATTTTCATTGTAGCAACTTTCATTCCTATTCTTTTCCAAATTTGACTTACAATTCGTACTGATTTTTTATTACTGCCAATGGGGGTTAAAATACACCACTTATCTTGAAAGAGACTATTGAAAGCATTTTTGGCTCCGGAATGTTCTGTTCCAGCTATTGGATGACCAGGAACTAAAGAAAACTTTTTGTTGTTAAGTTTAAGAGTTCTTTGTTCAAAAATGTTTTTTACAGATCCAACATCTGAAATAATTTGATTCTTTTCTGTATAGTCTGACAATTTATTTACAATATTGTCAATCAAACTTACTGGAGTACAAATAAAAATAACAGAACTTTCTTTTATTCTTTTATCTATTTTTGCTCTTCTTTCATCAATAGCTTTTATTAAGTAAGCTTCACGGAGGTTTTTCTTAGATTCATCGATGCCAATGATTTTTTCACATATTTTTTTTCTTTTTAATGCGAGTCCAAGTGAAGCTCCAATAAGTCCAGGACCAATAATTGTGATTTCTTTATGCATTTTTTTTTGTTAATTGAATTTCTTAATTCCCTTAAGAAATTTTTTAGATCATTGTTTGATCCTATTGAAACTCTAAAAAACTGTTTCATTCCATAATTATTTAAGTCTCTAACTAAAATTCTTTTCTTTTTTAGAAAACTTATAATTTCTCTTTTGGAGTATTTCTTTTCGTTAACCTTTATAAGAACAAAATTTGCAAAACTTTCAAATGATTCAAGACCAATCTTTTTAATTTCAGTAGGAAGGATCTTTCTCCATTTATCATTGTGGATTATTGATTTTTTCAAAAATTCTTTTTCCCTCAATATCAGAGTTCCTATATTTTGTGAAATTGTATTAACATTGAATGGTCCTCTTACTTTTTCCAAAAGCTCTATTATTTTTTCATTTGAATAAGCCCAACCTAGTCTCAGTCCTGCCAAAGCAAAAATTTTAGAGAAAGTTCGAGTGACAATAATATTTGGAAATTTATTTATTAAATCAATGCCATCTGAATATCTTTTGTCCGTAACAAACTCAGAGTATGCACCATCTAAAACTACTATTATCTTTTGAGGTATTTTGTTTAAAAATTTTAAGAGCTCTTTTTTAAAAATTATTGTTCCTGTTGGATTATTGGGGTTTGCTATAAAAATGATTCTTGTTCGCTTGGTTATTTTTTTAAGAATATTATCACATGAAATCTTGAGTTTGTCTGATTTTGCAGTAACAACTTTGCAACCAGAAGCTTTTGCAATTATTGGATAGTATGTGAACCCAAACTCACTACAAATTACTTCTCCCCCTTCTTTTGAAAATGTTTGTGCAATTACTGATAGCACGTCGTCTGATCCGTTTCCACAAATTATGTTTTTAACTTTCAATTTAAAAGTTTTTGCTAATTGATTTTTTAATTGATTACAATCACCGTCAGGATACAGATTTGATGAAAGAATTATATTGTTTACCTTAGTGATGACCTTTCTTGGAATTCTAAAAGGCGACTCGTTTGAAGAAAGTTTAGATATTTTGTCTACTTTGTCTATACTTAATGATTCACCTGGTATGTATTTTTCTATTTCATTTATTGAGGGTTTTACTATGTCTTTGAGATTAAAACTAACCATAAATTTTTACTTTCAAAATAAAATTATTTTGACTACTTAATCAACATAGTTATGATGCGTTTTAAGTCAAATAAATTAATATAAAATTAAATGAAATCATTAATTCTAACTGATAAATTTAAAATTAAAAATTCAATTAAACTCGATTCTGGAGAATATATAGATTCATGCGAGGTTGCTTTTAAAACTTTTGGAGAATTGAATAAAAAAAAAACCAATGCAATTTTAGTTTGCCATGCATTATCCGGTGACCAGTTTTGTTCAGAAATTAACCCACTTACAAAGAAAAAAGGGTGGTGGAATATTTTAATTGGACCTGGCAAAGTTATAGATACGAACATCTTTTTTGTGGTATGCAGCAACGTTCTTGGTGGATGCATGGGTAGCACCGGTCCATCATCAATAAATCCTAACACCAAAACAAATTATGGATTGAATTTTCCAGTTATTACCATTTCAGATATGGTTAAAGTACAGGAAAAACTAGTTTCAGGACTGGGCATAAAAAAATTATTTGCTGTAATTGGTGGTTCAATGGGTGGTATGCAGACATTAGAGTGGGCTACTAGATTTAGCAGTAAAGTTAATGTTGCAATTCCAATCGCTACATCTTACAGGCACTCTGCTCAAAACATAGCATTTCATGAAATTGGAAGGCAAGCCATTATGGCTGATCCAGTCTGGAACAAAGGAAACTATTATAAATCAAAAAAGGAACCTAAAGGGGGATTGTCAGTTGCAAGAATGATTGCTCACATAACATATTTATCAGAGCATGCTCTACAGAGAAAGTTCGGAAGAAATCTTCAAAATAGTAATTTCTTTTCTTTTAATTTTGATACAGATTTCCAAATTGAAAGTTACTTAAAGCATCAGGGAAGTTCATTTGTAGAAAGATTTGATGCTAATAGTTATCTTTATATAACGAAAGCAATGGACTACTTTGATTTGTCTTGTAGAAAAGGCGGTCTTTCAGGAGTTTTTAAAAATTCAAATGTGAATTTTTGTTTTTTTACATTTACATCAGATTGGTTGTTTCCAACCTCGGAAACAAAGACAATAATAAAGTCATTAAACAGTTCAAATTCTTTAGTGAGTTTTGTGGAAGTTAAAACAGATAAGGGGCACGATGCATTTCTTTTAGAAGAACCAGAGTTTCACGCAACTCTCAAAGGTTTTATTGAGGGACAGATTGGAAAGCATGGAATATGAAAAAAAATTTAAGAAATGATCTATTCGTAATTTCTAAATTAATAAATGATAGAGAAAAAATATTAGATGTTGGGTGTGGAAGTGGGAATCTTTTGGATTTTCTTTTGAAAACGAAAAAAGTTGACTGCAGAGGAATTGAGATAAGTCAATCTGGAGTAAATGAGTGTGTGAAGAAAGGATTATCAGTTATCCAGGGAGACGCCAACTATGATTTAGATGATTATCCCAGTAATGCATTCAGTACTGTGATTTTAAGTCAAACAATTCAAGCAATGATTTTTCCTGATGCAGTTATAAAAAATTTAATAAGGATTGGAAGGAGAGCTATAATTTCATTTCCAAATTTTGGGTACTGGAAAGTTAGGAAGGATCTATTAGTTAGAGGAAAAATGCCAAAAAATGATATCCTTCCTTATGAATGGTTTGATACACCAAATATACATTTATGCTCATGTAAGGATTTTCAAATATTTTGTGAAAAAAATAAAATAATAATAGAAAAGTTTATGTGTCTTAGTGAAAAAGGAAATCAAATGAAAACTAATTATTTTTCAAATTTCTTTGCGTATCAAGTAATTTTTTCTGTATCAAAAAATAAGAAAAGTTGATAAAAATAAAACGTGTTAGAAATAATTCAAATCCCGTTATTGTCAGATAACTACTCATATATAATAATAGACAAAAATACCAAAATTACTGGTTGTGTTGACCCTTCAGTTGCAAAGGATATTGTCAATATATTAAATAAAAAAGGAATTGGTCTTGACTACATATTGAATACTCATCATCATCATGATCATGTTGGAGGAAACAAAGAACTCAAGGAAATATATAACTGTAAAATTATTGGCTGCTACAACGATCAAAAAAGAATTCCAGGAATAGATATTAAACTAAAAGACAATGAAAATTATAACATTGGTGACAACTTATTTAAAGTGATTAGCACACCGGGTCATACAATTGGGCATATTTGCTTTTATTTCATGGATCAAAATTTTTTATTTAGTGGGGATACAGTTTTTTCATTAGGTTGTGGAAGACTTTTTGAGGGTTCATATGAACAAATGACAGACTCAATTTTAAAAATTCGTTCTTTACCAGATTGTACTAAAATATTTTGTGGACATGAGTATACAGAATCGAATGCAAAATTTGCAGAGTTTCTTGATTCTGGAGATGACTTGTTAAAAAAGAAAATATCTAAGATAAAAAAAGATAGGTCGATCTCAAAACCAACGATTCCAGCAATATTGAAAGAGGAGAAAATGCTTAATCCATTCATGAAATTTGACAACCCACAGTATTTAGATTCTATAAAAGTTGAAAATATTTCAGATGTAGAAAATTTCAAAAAAATCCGGATAATGAAGGATAATTTTTAATCCATCCACAAGCCTCCATTTATTGATAAAGTTGAACCATTAACATAACTAGCTTTATCTGAAACAAGATAACCTACCATTTCTGCCACTTCATCAGCTTCACCTAATCTTTTATTTGGTACTGTTTCGATAATTGATTTTAAGATGTCTTCACGGATAGCTGCTACCATCTCTGTATTAATATAACCAGGACAAATCACATTTGAAGTTATACCCTTACTGGCACTTTCAAGTGCTAAAGACTTGGAGAAACCTATCAGAGCAGACTTTGTCGCTGCATAATTAGTTTGACCAAACTGCCCCTTTTGTCCGTTTACAGACGAAATGTGAACAATTCTTCCGAAGCTATTTTCTCTCATTTTATTGATTACTAATGATGTCATATTAAAGACTGAATTTAAGTTGACATCAACAACTTTATGCCAGTTATCCTTACTCATTTTATGAAGTGGTGCATCTCTCGTGATTCCTGCATTATTAATAAGAATATCAATATTTTTATAATCCTCATAAATTTGATTAACAGATTTTTTACATTCATCAAAATTACTAACATCCCACTTAATAACTTTGATACTGTTATCTTTAGAGAAGGATTTAGCAGCATCGTCGTTGCTTGCATAATTAGCGATTACCTCAA
>CACBON010000020.1 GCA_902540805.1 uncultured Alphaproteobacteria bacterium
AAAATCAAAAAAGTTTTACTCTACAAGAAATAAACATAGAAGTTATTTTACTGTAGCAAAAGTACATAACTTCAAGGAAGCTTTTTTGGCAAGAGGTTTTGTTGATTTAATATTCCTTTCACCGGTGCTCAAAACCAACTCATATCCTAACAAAAAACCATTGAGCAAATATATTTTTATATCTCTTTGTTTTTTTTTCAAAGAGGAGTTAATTTTTGCTCTGGGTGGGGTAAATTATACGAACATAAAATCTATAAAGAATAAAAAATTATATGGTTTTGGGGCAATAAGTTGTTTTAAAAATAATGAAAAAATATAATCCAAAAATCATTGAGAAAAAGTGGCAAAACTATTGGGCTGAAAAAAAGACGTATAAATCCAAAGTAGATCAGACTAAAAAAAAGTTTTATGTCCTAGAAATGTTTCCCTATCCTTCTGGTAAAATTCATATGGGCCACCTAAGAAATTATACAATAGGTGATGTAACTGCAAGGTTCTACAAACTGAATGGTTTTAATGTTTTGCATCCGATGGGATGGGATAGTTTTGGGATGCCAGCTGAGAATGCTGCTTTCGAGAACAATGTAAACCCCAAAGATTGGACTGAAAAAAATATAAAAAGTATGAAATTACAATTAATGAGAATTGGATTGTCAATTGATTGGGAGCGCGAAATATCAACTTGTCAATCGGATTATTATAAGCATCAACAGAAAATTTTTATAGAATTTTTTCAGAATGGGCTTGTTTACAAAAAGGATAGTTTTGTTAATTGGGATCCAGTTGATAAAACAGTACTAGCAAACGAACAAGTGATTGATGGAAAAGGTTGGCGGTCTGGTGCTACCGTTGAGAAAAAAAAACTTTCTCAATGGTTTCTAAATATTTCTAAATTTTCACAGGAACTTCTCAGTGATTTAAATCAATTAGAAAATTGGCCAGAAAAAGTCAAATTGATGCAAAAAAATTGGATTGGGATGTCTGAAGGAGCTGAAATAAAGTTCAAATTATGTGAATCAAAATTATCGATTGACGTTTTTACAACAAGGCCTGAAACTATCTTTGGAGCAAGTTTTATTGCATTATCAGTGGAACATCCCCTTTCAACAAAATTTTCAGATAATGAAAAATTTTTAAAATTTAGAAACAAATGTTTAAAAATGCAGGAAACAAGAAACTCTATTAAAGAAAAAATTGGATTTAATACAAGTTTTTTTGCTGAACACCCTTTCCTTAAAGACGAAAAGATTCCAGTGTTTTTTTCTAACTATGTGATGATAAACTATGGAAATGGTGCAATTTTTGGATGTCCTGCTCATGACGAAAGAGATTATCATTTTGCAAGAGAATATAAGCTTCCAGTGAAATGTATAATTAAAAACAAAGAAAAAAAACTTCCTTATTGTGAGGTAAATGAAACAGATATACTAATAAATTCAGAATTTCTTAATGAAAAAAATATAAAAAAAGCCAAAGAAATAATAATTAAAAAAATTGAAGAGAACAAAGCAGGGAAAAAATCTGTAAAATTCAAATTAAAAGATTGGGGTGTATCGCGACAAAGATATTGGGGGTGTCCGATTCCTATAATTTACAGAAAAGACGGCAAAGTTTTGACCGTAGATGAAAATGAGCTGCCTATCAGACTCCCAAATGATATCGAATTAAGATCAACTGGAAATCCTCTTGAAACTCATCCAAACTGGAAAAAAACAAAGTGTCCTAAAACTGGTATGGATGCAATTAGAGAAACGGATACCCTTGATACATTTTTCGATTCGTCATGGTATTTTTTGAGATTCTGTTCTCCAAAATCAGCAAAGGAGCCCTTTGAGAATAAAGAATTATGTTATTGGATGCCCGTTGATCATTACATTGGTGGGATAGAACACGCAATTTTACATTTACTTTATTCTAGATTTTTTGTTAGAGCGCTAAAATTTTGCGGCAAGAAACTACCTAAAGAGCCTTTCAATAAACTTATAACACAAGGAATGGTATGTCATGAAACTTTTAGAACAAAAGACAACAGGTGGATTGAGCCTAGTAACGTATTAAAAGAAAACGGTACATATTGGACAAATCAGGACAATAAAAAAATTGAAGTTATAAAGGGAAGGTCAGAAAAAATGAGTAAATCCAAAAAGAACGTCGTAGATCCTGATTCAATAGTTTATACTTATGGCGCAGATACAGCGCGTCTTTTTATGATATCAGACTCTCCTCCAGAAAAAGATTTAGAATGGTCCATTGATGGTATAAAAGCAATGAATAAGTACTTGGGAAAGATTTATGATCTACTATCCTCAAAATTTAAGTTTATAATTTCTTTTCAAAAAGATAAATGCATACTCGATGAGGAAAAAAGAGCATATGAATTTACAAATAATACAATTCATTCTTTTTCAGAGGACGTAAAAAACTATAGATTCAATATAGCTGTTGCAAAATTGCGTGAATTATCAAACTTTCTTATGAGAGAAAAATTGAGGGGTGATTTATTTAACTATTGTTGGTCAATTTATCTGAGGTTAATCTATATTATAACACCGCATTTTTCTCAGGAGTTGGTTCATGAATCAGGGTCAGACCAAATAATTGAAAATATTGAGTGGCCCCTTGCAGACCTAGGAAAGTCGTCTAATAGTAAAGTAATTATGGTTATTCAAATAAACGGGAAAAAAAAGGATATTATAAAAGTTGATGAGAATATTAAGCAAGATAAATTAGTTGAAATAATAATCAGAAACCAAAGCCATTACAATATTAGAGTGAATAAGACAAAAAAAATAATATTTGTCCCCAATAAAATAATCAATTTTGTCATATGAAAATAAGAATACTTATCACAATTTTTATTTTTTATTTTGTAAATTCCTGTGCATACAAACCTTTGTACAAAAGAACAAATTCATTTCATCCCCATAATGTCAAAATTGTTATTAAGTCAAAAGACAAATATGAAAACAACGTGTCAGAAATGAAATTACTTTTAGATGAAAAGCTAAATTCAAAGAATTCGAAAGACTCAAACTTAAAATTAGTTGTGTCAATTAATCGTAATGTCTCTAGTATGGGAATAAATAAAGATTTAAGTTCTGATGCACTTATGCTCATAGTAGAAGCAAATTATATCTTTTTTGATAAAAAAGGAGAGTTAAGTTCAGGTAAACTTAGAAATACGGGAAGCTTTAACTATACGACTAACAACTATGCAAATATTGTCTCTATGGAAGATACTTCAAAAAAATTAATAAGGTCCTTGTCTTCAGATCTTGCTGATCTAATTCTATCTTTGTCTGTTAGAAGAAAAATAACGCCATGATCGTAAAATTTGAAGCTTTTGAAAAAAATTCTGAAAACTATCGATCATTCAGGTTTTTTTTATTTCACGGTCAAAATTATGGAAAAGTAAGTGAGTGTGCTGATTTAATTAAAAATTTCAAAGATATTAAGAAAGATTATGAAGTAATAAACTTGTTCTCAGATGACATTAAAAAGGAAAATTTATCAAGGATCTTTCTTGAAAGTTCCTCGCCTAATATTTTTGGCTCCAAAACTTTTTTGTGCTTTCATCTTAGCAGTGAAAAAATCAGTAAAGAAATAATCTCCATTATTTCAAAGGAAACCAATAAAGACTTAATTGTTGTATTAAAATGTTATCAACTCAGTCCACGGTCGTCACTACGGTCTTTTTTTGAAAATAATAATGATGCTATTTCAGTTGCTTGTTATGAAGAAGATGAAAGAGAGAAAAGAAAATACATAGATAATTTTTTAAAGAATGAAGGGCTGTATGTTTCAAAATCTCTGATTGATTTATTAAGTAACAATCTATCAAATCAAAGACTAGAAATTAAAGGTGAACTTGAAAAGATGATTGTTCTCTACAAGAGTTCGCCAGCAGAAAAGTCTAAGCAAAGCTCTCTTTCGTTCATATCAGAGTCACTTGACAATGATGATACTAGATTTATTTTTTCTCTTGTATCTAAGGAGAAAAATAGTTTCGTTGAAAATTATAATAAGTTTACAGACTATGGCTCTGGCAACATTAGGTTGATAACTTATCTTCTCGAACACTTTTTTAGGCTTCTTGTAGTCAAGATTAAAATAATGGAAGGTATTGACATTAGCATTGCTATAAAACAATTAAGGCCACCCATTTTCTTTAAAAATTTACCAGAATTTAAAAAACAGATTAATATGTTTTCCACAAGTGAATTAAAGCTGGTTATAAAAAAATTATTTATATCGAAGCAGGAATTTATTAACGGAACGTGGGCCTCCTCGTCAACATTTATGCTTAATCTGTTGCTTTTTTTAAGTTCAAGGTTTTCTCCAAGAAATTCTTAACTTTCTTTTTTAATATTTTTATATCCTCTTCTGTATTTAGATCAAGAGAGATACATTTCTTATCAGCATTAGTATTTACAGTTTGTGTTTTAATTATTTGGTTAAATTTCACTAGAGTCATATTTTTTCTTTTTAATACTCTTTCCTTTTGAACTTTCGATGAGACAAAAGTTCGAATTATAAAGTCATAGTCGCTTTGTAGTTTTTTTTCAAATAGTAAAGGAATGTCAAGGAATACCACTAACTCATTGCAGTTTGTCTCGAAAAATTTTTCTTTGCTTTCCCAAATTTTTGGATGAACTATCTGCTCTAATTTTTTTAATTCTTTTGTATTAGAGAATACAAATTCCCCAAGTTTTACTCTATCAATCCTGTTTCTTTTCATAAGACCCGGAATTTTAGACTTAAATTCTTTGCTAATTTTACTTATTAAATCTTTCTTAGTCATGGCTTTTTCTACCTCTTGATCTGAATCAAAAACTTTGAATCCTAATTCCTTAACAATACTAGTTATTGTTGATTTGCCGCTTCCAATGTTTCCTGTTATTGCAATTTTAATCATTTTTTTTTAATATTCTAATTGCTTCTTTTATATGCGAATCCTCTGGCATTATTCCAAACCACCTATAAAATGACTCTGCAGCTTGCCGGGCAAGCATATAAAATCCATTTGTATAATTCAGTTTTTTTCCTCTCGCAACTTTCATAAGAGGCGTCATTGTTGGTGTATAAATTAAATCATACACCAGTGATTTTTTTTTCATTGAACTCAGATCGACGTCAAGTGGGTTTTTTCCGTTCATTCCGCATGATGTGCAATTGATAAGAAGGTCTATATGATAATCAGGTTTGTAACCCATAAGGTTAGCTTCAAAAGTTTTTTTTGAACCCGTAAATTTTTGAAAGTGTTTGATTAGTTTGATACCTGAAGACTTTGTCCTATTAATAATTTTTATTATGTTAGGATTTAAATCAATTAAACTTGAAACAACTCCATAAGCAGCTCCTCCCGCACCAATGCACATCACGTTGGTATTTGAATCGAAATGAAAATTTAAGTCTTTTTGGAGTGAAGAGATAAATCCTATCCCATCTGTATTTGTTCCAATTATCTTGTCTTTAACTTTGTAAACAGTGTTTACTGCTTTGCTTTTTAAAGAAGATTCTTCTAGTTCGTCTACAAAGTCTATCATTGTCTTTTTGTAGGGAATTGTAACATTGAAGCCACGAATTCTGTCCTCTCTTAAATCTCTAATCAAATTTCGTATTTCTTTCTTTTCAATTTCTAGCTTGTCATAGTTCGCATTGATTGAATACTTTTCAATCCAAAAATTGTGTATTGTTGGAGATTGCGAATGGCCAATGGGTTTGCCTATAACAAATAACTTACTCTTCATTTTTGATTTTTTCTACTAAGTCTTTTATTGGGAACCCTAAAATTGTTTCTATGTCTCCGTTAAGAATGCTTAAAAAATTATACTTCGAGTTTTCTTCTATTTTGTATGATCCGACGGTTGTTAAAACTGTTTTCTGGTTTGCTTTTATATATGATTCTATCTCTCTCTGTGTTAAATCTTCAAAAAACAAAGAAGCAACTTTGACTTGTTGGAAGTAAAATTTTTGTTTGTGTATTACATATATCGAACTGTACAATTTATGAACTTTGTTTTTAAGAAATAATAATTTTTTTTTTGCCGCTTCGAGTGTTTTTGGCTTACTCCAAATCTTCTTTTCACATACTAAAATTTGGTCAGAAGCAATAATCATTTCCTCTCTAAAATCTTTCAAAACTGATAGTGCTTTTTCTTTTGCTATTTCGAGGACAACTTCTTCGGGTTTTTTTTCTAGTACTTTAAATTTCTCTTCATCAATTGTATGTGGAACTATCTGCACATTTGCAAAATACTTTTTTAACTTTTTGTTTCTTACTTCACTTTCAGACGCGAGGATAACTCTAGCAAACTTTGTGCATTGTTTTTTCTTTTTTCGTTCTCCCATCTTTTTTTCTTTTTTTTTCTCACTTTTGTCCACATGGGTGTTTTGTGAAAGTTTTTTTAACATTATTATACACACTATTCTTGTTTGTTTTTCCACTATTTTCATCATTTGTTCTAGGGAATCTGAGTTCTTTATAACATTTTGCTAACAAACTTATTACTTCATTTCCTGTGAGTTATCTGTTAATAAAGTTTATTAACCTTATTAAGGTATACAACAACAACAACAATCTTATTATAAATAAAAAGTAGTAGTAGATGAAAAATGTTAATAAAGTCCCTATTTGGTTTATGAGACAAGCCGGCAGATATCTTCCTGAATATATGGAAATTCGATCGAAGAATCCCGATTTCCTTCAACTTTGTTTTAATCCTGAGCTTGCCTCGGAGATTTCTCTCCAACCTATAAAAAGATTTGATCTTGATTTTATAATTCTTTTCTCTGATATTCTTGTAATTCCTTATGCATTAGGACAAAACGTTCATTTTTTAAAAAACCATGGACCTTCCTTGAATTGTATCAACTCAAAAAAGGATATTAATTACCTGAATTTCAAGGAATGTTTGCGCAAAATTTCTAATATTTTCGAGACTATAAAAATACTGTCTTCTAAAAAAGGAACAAAAAATCTTATTGGTTTTTGTGGGGGACCGTTTACCGTCTTAAATTACATGATAGAAGGAGGAACTTCAAAAACTCACAGTAAAATAAAAAAATTTGTAAAAGAAAAGAAGAAAGAAGCATTAGATCTATTAATGATTGTAACAGAACTCTCAATCGAATATTTGAAAATGCAAATAGATAATGGAGCAAACTATGTTCAAATCTTTGAATCATGGGCAGGACTATTAGAAAGTGATGAATATATTGAATTTATTGTAAAACCAAATAAGCTCATTAGTCAGGAAATAAAAAAACATTCGAAAGGAATAAAGATAATTCATTTCCCTCGAGGTTCTAGAACAAATTATAAAACGTTCGCGGAGGAAGTTTATTGTGATGTGCTATCATTAGATCATTCTTATCCACAGGAAATGTTAAGTCTCTTAAGGGAAAAAAATGTAACTGTTCAGGGAAATTTAGATCCAAAGGAGCTCCTTGGAGGAGCAAAAAAGGTAGAAGAGAAGACAAAGGAAGTTTTAGAAAAATTTAAAAGTAATAACCATATTTTCAATTTGTCACACGGGATTTTACCAAAGACAAAAATTAGTAACATAGAAACCGTAATTAAAGTAGTAAGAGAACATGAAACTCCCAAATAAACACCCAAAAATGCCAAGAAGTAAGACAGGAGTCCTTCTGATAAATCTCGGAACACCAGATTCAACGAGATGGTGGGACATTAGAAAATATTTGAAAGAATTTTTATCTGATAGGAGAGTCATAGAGGTAAATCCAATCTTGTGGCAAATAATCTTAAATCTTTTTATTTTGACATTCAGACCGTCGAAAACATCTAAAGCATATAAAAAAATATGGATGAAAAAACAGAATATGTCGCCATTAAGATACTATACTACAAGGCAGACGAACGATCTAAGGAAGCGAATGAAAAAAAATTTTATAGAAATAGACTACGCAATGCGCTATGGAAATCCTTCAATTAAATCAAAACTATCGGGTTTAAAAGAGAAAGGATGCCAAGAAATAATTATTTTACCTTTGTACCCTCAATACGCAGCAGCCACAACAGCAACAGTATGTGACGAAGTTTATAGAACGCTCATGAAAATGCGATGGCAACCGAGCCTGCAAATAGTTCCTCACTATGAGTCCGAACCATTATATATTGATGCATTAGCGAAAAGTATTAAAAAAATGTTAAGAGCAATCAGTTGGACACCAGACGTAATCGTTGCATCGTACCATGGTATACCACAAAAATATTTCGACAAAGGTGACCCTTACTATTGTTATTGTCAAAAAACAACTCGGTTGTTAACTGAGCATATAAGAATAGAAATACCAATTATTACCACTTTTCAGTCGCGTTTTGGTCCAGAGGAATGGCTCAAGCCCTACACGGATGAAACTATTGACAATCTACCAAAGGAGGGGAAAAAGAAGATACTAGTTATTTGCCCAGGTTTTGCATCAGACTGTGTGGAAACATTAGAAGAAATATCAATGGAGGCAAAAGAAAGTTTCTTAGAGAATGGAGGCGAAAAGTTTTTAACTGTCCCCTGTTTGAATCATGATAAGGAACATATAGATTTATTAGAGTACCTAGTAAAAAAATACCTGATTAGAAGATAAAAATGGAGATTAGTTTCTACAATTTATTAAAGTTTTTCCATATTATCTTCTTTACAACATGGATGGCGGGTTTATTTTACTTGCCGCGACTTTATGTCTATCATTCAAAAACACAAAAAAGATCTAGCGAGTATAAAACTTTTATTGTAATGGAACAAAAGCTCATGAGATACATAATGAATCCTTCGATGATTTTAACCTGGGTGTTTGGTCTACTGCTTGTAGTTAATTTAGAAATTTATAATCAATTTTGGCTAAATCTAAAGTTCTTGTTGGTTTTCGTGATGTCGATATTTCATATGTATTGTGCAAAAATACGAAAGAATTTCGAAAATGAAAGGAACAGAAAAAATGAAAAATTTTTTAGATGGATAAATGAAGTTCCGACAATTCTTTTTTTATTAATTGTTTACCTAGTGGTTTTTCAACCAAGTATTTGACAATATAAGAGGAATAAAATATAAATAAACTTTCCTTTACCATCCCATACTCTCATGCACTTAAAAGATCTTAAATCAAAAACACCTTCTGATTTATTAAAAATAGCAGAGGATCTGAAAATAGAAAATGCTGGAACTTTAAGAAAACAGGATATGATATTCTCTGTTCTCAAACAGATGGCATTAAACAATGATGCAATTTACGGTGAGGGCGTTTTGGAAATTCTTCAGGATGGTTTTGGCTTTCTTCGGTCACCTGATGCAAATTACCTACCAGGGCCAGATGATATTTATGTCTCTCCCTCGCAAATAAAACAAAATAGCCTGAGAACAGGAGATACTGTTGAGGGAGAGATGCGCGCTCCAAGAGAAACAGAGAGATATTTCGCCATAACGAAAATAGATAAAATTAACTTTGAGGAAATTCAAAAAACTAAACAAAGAATAAATTTCGATAATTTAACCCCTTTATACCCAGAGGATAAATTAAATATGGAAACAAATGATCCAACTATAAAAGATACAACTAACAGAGTTATGGATTTAATTACTCCACTAGGGAAAGGCCAGAGAGCTTTAATTGTTGCACCGCCTCGTACCGGAAAGACAGTTATGCTTCAGAACATTGCACATTCGATAACAACGAATCACCCAGAAGTTTATCTTATTGTTCTCTTGATCGATGAAAGACCAGAAGAGGTTACAGACATGATCAGATCAGTTAAGGGTGAAGTGGTCTCTTCAACCTTTGATGAACCAGCTGTTAGGCATGTCGCTGTGTCTGAAATGGTTATTTCAAAAGCCAAAAGATTAGTAGAACACAAAAGAGACGTTGTAATTCTTTTGGACTCGATTACACGTTTGGCAAGAGCATATAATACGCAGGTTCCTAGTTCAGGAAAAGTTCTTACAGGTGGTGTGGACGCAAATGCATTACAAAGACCAAAAAGATTTTTTGGTGCTGCAAGGAATATCGAAGAAGGAGGCTCCCTGACGATAATTGGGACAGCCCTTGTAGATACAGGCTCAAGAATGGACGAAGTAATCTTTGAAGAATTTAAAGGAACTGGTAATTCTGAAATAATTTTAGATAGAAAATTATCTGACAAAAGAGTTTTTCCATCAATAGATGTGACAAAATCAGGCACAAGAAAAGAAGAGCTATTAGTTTCAAAAGAAGATCTTTCAAAAATGTGGATTTTAAGAAAGATTCTCATGCCCATGGGGGTCACAGATTCAATGGAGTTTTTGCTAGAAAAAATTAAAAATTCAAAAAACAATGGTGATTTTTTCGAATCAATGAATTCTTAATGAAAATTATTAGTTGGAATGTCAATTCAATTAGAGCTAGAATTAATTATGTCAATGAATTGTTGCGCACGGAAAAACCTGATTTTTTATGTTTGCAGGAAACAAAAATTATCGACAGTGAATTTCCAATCAAAAATTTTACTGAGTTAGGTTATTTTTCATATTTTTTTGGCATACCTTCTTATAACGGAGTTGCAATTCTATCGAAAAAAAAATTCATTAATATAGAAAAACTAAATTTGTGTAACAAATTAGATGCAAGAATAATATCTGTAGAAACTTCTGATTTTGATATAATGTCAGTTTACGTCCCGGCAGGAGGTGAGGCGCCAGACCCAAAAATAAATCCTAAGTTTAGACATAAGCTGCTTTTCTTAGACGAGCTAAATCAATTGTTAAAAACTCAAAAAAAAATTATTGTGTGCGGTGATTTAAATGTCGCACCCTATGAAGATGATGTTTGGTCTCACAAGAGTTTGACGAATGTTGTTAGTCATACAGAGGTTGAAAGAGAAAAGTTAAAAAAAATTCTAGAAGATTGTAACTTTATCGACGCAGTTAGATACTTTGTTAATCCCCCGCAAAATATATACACATGGTGGAGCTACAGGTCGCCAAATTATAAAATTAACAATCGAGGGAGAAGATTGGATCATATTTGGGTTTCAGAGCAAATTAAACACAAATTAGAAAATTCTAAAATCCTAGACGAATATAGAAGTAAAAACAAACCATCAGATCACGTCCCTGTTTGTCTTGAAATGATAAACTAAGGTGCTACAATTTTCCCCAATCTTTTTCCTCCTAACATATGAATATGAAAGTGGGGAACTTCTTGACCACCAAAATCCCCGATATTTGATATGATCCTATAACCCTTTTTTAATTCCAGGATGTCTGCTATAATAGATATAGATCTAATCATTTCCAAAATCGTTTTTTCGCCTGAACTTCTTGAAAAATCGTCAAAGCTACAAAATTCTTTCTTTGGGATAATAACTACATGGATAGGTGCCTGAGGGTTTATATCTTTAAATGCATAGATTTCTTCTGTTTCATATACAACATCAGAGGGAATTTCTTTTCGTAGAATCTTCCCAAAAACGTTGTCTTTATTGTAGTTTTTTATATCAATCATCTTCCATCCTTTTTTTGAGAACTTTAATAACATCCTCAAAAGAGTTTCCTGAATATTCAAGGAGAACAATTAGATGAAAAATTAAATCAGCCGACTCCTCGAGAAGCTCATGTTTTTCTTGGGCAAGAAAAGCTGAGACTGTTTCAAAAGCCTCTTCGCCAACTTTATTCGCGATTTTGACTTTCCCCTTTTTTACTAATTTTGAGACGTAGGAGTTTTCAGGCATTTCTAAAATTCTTTTTTTGACTATTTTAGAGAGAATTTCCAATGTTTCATTTTTCATATTATTTATCCAAGTTATCAATTCTGACGTTAATATTTTTTGACTTTAAATATTTTTTTACTTGTTTAATAGTGAGTTCTTTAAAGTGGAAAACAGATGCTGCTAACACAGCAGAAGCTCCTCCTAATTTAATACCATCAAAAAAATCTTTCAAACAACCAACTCCACCAGAAGCAATAACAGGTATATTCACAGCACTAGAAATTGTAGATGTTAATTCCAAGTCGAACCCGTTTTTTGTTCCATCCCTATCCATGGAAGTGAGAAGAATCTCGCCAGCCCCTCGTTTTTCAATATTTTTAGCCCAAGATATTGCATCAATCCCTGTATCAACTCTACCCCCATTTATAAAAACATTCCAATTTTTTGATTTTTTTTTTGCGTCAATTGCAACAACAATACATTGATTCCCAAATTTTTTAGAAGATTCATTTATCAAAGATGGATTTTTAATTGCAGCACTATTTATAGAAACCTTATCTGCACCAGCCAAGAGGAACTCTTTTATGTCCATAATATTTTTTACACCACCTCCAACTGTAAGTGGTACAAAACACTTTTCTGCTGTTTTTGAAATTACATCTATCATTGGTCTTCTTCGTTGATGTGTGGCTGTTATATCTAAAAAAGTTATTTCGTCTGCACCCTCGTCGCTATATGCCTTTGCTTGTTCAACAGGATCTCCTGCGTCTCTTAAAGATAGAAAATTAATTCCTTTTACAACTCTTCCAGCATCAACGTCAAGACATGGAATAATTCTAATTTTTAACAAACTATGTCTCCAGTATTTTAATGGCCTCTTTAATAGAAAATTTTTTTTCGTAAATTGCTTTTCCAGAAATAACACCGATCAAGTTTTTATTTTTAATTTTTTTTAACTTTGTTAAATCTTTTAAATCCGCCACGCCACCGGAGGCAATAATATTTAATTTTGTTAAACTTAAAAGTTTCTTTAGTTGTGCAAAATTTGTACCTTCCATAAGACCGTCCTTTTCAATATCTGTGAAAATTATACAAGAAACCTTAGTGTTTTCGTATAATTTCAAGAAATTTTCAAAATTAATTTTTGATTCTTTTACCCAGCCCTCAGTTGCGACAAATTCATTCTTAGTGTCAAGACCTATGGCAATTCTTCCTGGAAATTTTTCACATACTTTCCTTACGAAAGGAGGATCTTTAAGGGCGATTGTACCTAAAACAATCCTGTCAATATTATGGTCTAATAATTTCTGTATAGTTTTTAATTTTCGTATTCCACCGCCAACCTGGACTTTTGATTTAACATTATTCTTGATGCTTAATATTACATCCATATTTTTACTTTCACCTTTAAAAGCGCCATCAATGTCAACAATATGAATCCATTTGGCGCCTGCTTCAGAGAACTTTTTTGCCTGAGTTACTGGGTCATGGCCATAAACTGTAAGTTTACCTAATTGTCCTTTTTTTAATCTTATGAATTGACCGTTTTTAATATCAATAGCCGGATAGAAGTGCATTATTTTAATCCTGTTCCAAAAATGTTTTGAGAAAGGCAAGTCCAAAATAGTGACTCTTTTCAGGATGAAATTGAGTCCCTATAATATTTTCTTTTGAAATCATTGCAGTTATTTCTTCACCATAACATGTTGTGATCACTTTCTCATTTGCATTCTTATTTTTAAAATTATAGCTATGAACAAAATACGCAGATATATCATTGATGCTTTTCTTTTTCATTTTTTTTAACAGACGCTTCGTGAATGCAGTTTCTTTTAAAAATTTAAGAGAATTCCAACCCATGTGAGGAATTTTTAAGTTATTGTTTTTATTGTTGATTTTTTTTACCTCTCCACTTATCCAGTCTAATCCAGCAAACTCACCATTTTCAAAGCCCTTTGTTGCTAGCATCTGCATACCTACGCAAATTCCAAGAAAAGGTTTTTTTTCTCCCAAAACCATCTCCTCAAGGCAACCGCGAACTTTGGTTTTTATTAAACCATTAAGACATGATTCAAATGCTCCAACCCCAGGCAAAATAATATGAGTCGACTTTTTTAAATCTTCAACTGAAGATGAGACCAAGATTTTGCAATCTTGTTTTTCTGAAATGCGTTTAATTGCATTATGAACAGACTTAAGGTTGCCTGTGCCATAGTCAATGATTAAGACATTTTTCATTCATTTACTTTCAGTTAAAAACTTTATAATCGCATCCTCTTTTGAATTTGCAACCACATGTTTTACTGGTCTAAATTTAC
>CACBON010000021.1 GCA_902540805.1 uncultured Alphaproteobacteria bacterium
CCTTTTTTTAAACCTAATTTGGTGAGAGAATTTATAATTTTATCAATATTTATTCCGATTTCTTGAAAAGTTTTGCCACTCCATGTGTCTTTGACCTTAGAAAATAAAAATTTTTTTGTAGGAAAATTTTTTTTATAAAAATCAAAAATATCTGTTAAATTCGAAGCATTTTTTAAAAGACTTGAAAATTTAATTTTTTTATTCATTTTATATTATTAAATACTTGTTTTTTTCTATGTCAAACTTACCAATCTGGAATCTTGCCGACTTTTATCCAAACTTTAACTCTAAACTTATAAAAGAGGATTTAGATAAAATTAATAAGCAATCAATCTCATTTTCAAACAAGTACAAATCTAAACTAAAAAATCTTAGTTCTCAAAAATTGATTGAGTCAATTAAACTATATGAAAGAATAGAAGAAAAAATTTATTTTATTAAAAGTTTTTCTTTCCTAACCTATTGTACAGATCAGTTAAACAAAAGCAAAAGCAAGTTTTACCAAAGTACTCAAGAAATATTATCAGAGGTTGAGAAAAATTTAATTTTCTTCAGTATAGAAATCAATAGCCTCGAAAAAAAGAAAATTAATTCTATTAAATCCAGCAAATATAAAAGCTGGATTGAGAATCTTAATAAGTTTAAAAAATATCAACAACCTGAATTGATCGAGAAGCTTTTGATGGAAAAATCACTTACAAGTTCATCTGCATGGATAAAGTTTTTTGACCAAAACATGACTCGTTTAAAGTTTCCTTATAAAAATAAAACTCTAAATGAAACCGAAATTCTAAATCTATTTTCATCTCCTAAAGAATTAGTGAGAAAAGAAGCAGCACAATCTTTCGGAAATACGTTAAGACAAAATATCTTCTATTTCACATTTGTAATGAATAATATCTCCAAAGATCTCGATATTGATAAAAAATTAAGAGGTTTCAAATATGCTGAATCATCAAGGCATCTGTCGAATCAGATTGATAAAGAAGATGTCGATTCTTTAGTAAAAACTGTACAAGCAAACTATAAATCGATATCACATAGATATTATAGATACAAAGCTAAGAACTTTGGGAAAAAGAAGTTGAATTACTGGGACAGAAATGCACCATATCCCAGATCAAAGAACTATGTGGTTTCATGGAAGCAAGCAAAAGATATTGTTTTAAGCTCTTACTATGAATTTGATCAAAGAGTCGGTGATATTGCTAATTTATTCTTTGAAAAATCGTGGATACACGCGAAACCACAAGAAGGCAAAACATCAGGAGCATTCTCTCATCCCACTGTTCCGTCTTGTCACCCATACATATTAGTAAATTTTCAAGGAAAAATTAGAGATGTTATGACTTTAGCACACGAACTTGGCCATGGTGTACACCAATACCTTTCAAATAAAAAAGGTTTGTTTTTAGCTGACACACCTCTAACATTAGCTGAGACAGCAAGTGTTTTTGGCGAAATGTTAACGTTTAAATCACTCTTAAAAAATTCTAAGAGTAAGAGCGAAAAGATTTATCTCTTGAGATCAAAAATTGAAGACATGTTAAATACTGTATTTAGGCAAGTTTCATTTTTTTTATTTGAGCGTAAACTTCATGATATGAGAGCAAAGGGCGAGTTGTCTGATGAGGACATATCAGAATTGTGGATGAATAGTCAAAAAGAAAGTTTGGGAGACAGTATAATCCTTTCAGAAGACTACAGTTATTTTTGGGCTTACATTCCTCACTTTATTCACTCACCATTTTATGTTTATGCATACGCATTTGGGGACTGTCTAGTTAATTCATTGTACTCCAAATATGAATCTTCACAGAAAGGTTTCAATGACAAATATCTAAACCTATTGAAATCTGGTGGATCCCAAAATTATCAAACTCTTCTGAAAGGTTTTGATTTGAACCCAAAAAATAAAAATTTCTGGCAAATGGGTATGAATTTGATTAAAAGTTTAATAGATGATTTAGAAAAAATAAGTTAGGTCGTGTAAAGTTATGAAATTAGTTGTTCCAATGGAAATTACCGAAGGTGAATCCAGAGTAAGTATAACCCCAGACTGTATCCCAGCTTTAATTAAAATGGGTTTCAAAGTTTTTGTTCAAAAAGATGCTGGAATTGGATCATCTTACACTGACGATGATTATAAGAAGAGTGGTGCAAAGATATGCTCCAAACTGAGTGAACTGTATGGTAAAGCAAATTTAGTTGTTAAAATACAAAGACCAATAAAATTAAAAAAGATAAATGAGTATAATTTACTCAAAAATTGTGAGTTACTTACACTTCTCTACGAACAAAAATTTAAAAACGAATTCAACATGCTTAAAAAGTTAAAAATTAATGTTTTTGCACTTGAAAAAATGCCCAGAATTTCAAGAGCTCAAAGCATGGATGTTTTATCCTCACAAAGTAATCTATCCGGTTACAAAGCTGTGATTGATGCAGCGAGTGAGTTCAATAAAGCCTTTCCATTAATGATGACATCCGCAGGTACTGTTGCTCCTGCTAAGGTTCTAGTGATAGGAGCGGGAGTTGCTGGATTACAGGCTATTGCAACTGCTAAAAGACTTGGGTCTGTTGTATTTGCCTTTGATGTTAGATCTTCAACAAAAGAGCAGGTCGAAAGTCTTGGAGCCAAATTTGTTGATGTAGCAACTAATGATTCTGGGGAAACAGCTGCTGGATATGCTAAGGAAATGACAGCTTCTTACAAAAAGAAACAAAATGCTATTTTAGCCGATACATTGAAAAAAATGGATATTGTTATTACTACTGCCCTTATTCCAGGTAAAAAAGCTCCAATGCTTCTAAGTAAGAAAATGGTTGAATCAATGAAGGTAGGGAGCATCATAATTGACCTTGCATCGGAATTTGGAGGTAATTGTGAATTGACTAAACATGGTGAAAAAGTCATTTTCAAATCAAAAAAGATCATTGGCCCTAAGAATCTTGCATCTTCGGTAGCACAAGATTCATCAAGATTGTATTCAAAGAATGTTGTTAACTTCTTAATGAACTCTTGCAATTCGGGAAAATTCAAAAGCTTTAATTGGGAAGATGAAGTAGTAAAAGAAACTTGTGTTGTTAAAAATCTAATAAACTCTAAAAAGGAAACTAAATAATGGAAAATATTGATCCAATCATTAATTTAATAATGATCTTCATTCTAGCATGTATTATAGGTTATTATGTAATATGGGGAGTTACGTCAGCATTACATTCTCCCTTAATGGCTGTCACAAATGCAATATCGAGTGTTATTATTGTGGGAGCAATAATAGCAGCAGGACCAGAAGAAATAAATTTTTCCTCAATAATGGGTTTTTTGGCAATAATTCTTGCTTCAGTCAATATTTTTGGGGGGTTTGTTGTATCTCATAGAATGCTGTCTATGTTTAAAAAAAAAGAAAAGAAGAAAAATAAATGACAGAAAATTTAACAGCAATTTGCTATCTTATTTCGGCAATTTTTTTCATATTAGCACTAAAAGGTTTATCCAACCCAGAATCCGCAAGAAATGGAAACATAATGGGTATAATTGGTATGACAATTGCCATTATAACTACGTTAAATAACCCTAATGTAGATTCATTAGCACTAATAATTTTAGGGATTATTATTGGTGGCGCAATAGGTACCTTCATTGCTTTAAAGATTGAAATGACAGCTTTACCTCAGTTAGTTGCGGCTTTTCATTCATTAGTCGGCCTGGCAGCTGTTTTTGTTGCAGCTAGCGCTTTTTACACACCTGCCAGTTATGGAATTGTTGATGAAAACGGTATGATTTATCCGTCAAGTTTAGTAGAAATGTCAATTGGTGTGGCAATTGGAGCGATAACCTTTACCGGTTCAATTATAGCATTTTTAAAGTTACAAGGTTTGGTTAGTGGAGCACCAACAACCTTTTTTGGACAACATTTTTTGAATCTATTTTTGTTTATTTCACTAATTGTTTTAACAGTAATGTTTACTCTAGAATCTTCAAAAGATATTTTTTGGTTGATTGTAAGTTTGTCTCTTTTACTTGGCATACTTTTGATTATTCCTATTGGTGGCGCCGACATGCCAGTTGTAGTATCGATGTTGAATTCTTACTCCGGATGGGCAGCAGCTGGAATAGGTTTCACACTATCCAATCATCTTCTTATAATTGTCGGTTCCTTAGTTGGAGCATCTGGAGCAATTTTAAGTTATATAATGTGCAAAGGAATGAATAGATCCTTTATAAGTGTCATATTAGGAGGGTTTGGAGTCGAGGAGGGTACTTCAGTTGAAAAAGATAAAAATAAAACTGTAAAAACTGGGAGCCCAGAGGATGCTGCCTTCATTATGTCTAACGCCAGCAGTGTAATAATTGTTCCTGGTTATGGTATGGCAGTAGCTCAGGCACAACACGCTCTAAGAGAGATGTGCGACATATTAAAGAAAAATGGAGTTACTATAAAATACGCAATTCATCCCGTAGCTGGAAGAATGCCTGGGCATATGAATGTTTTACTTGCAGAGGCCAACGTTCCTTATGATGAGGTGTTTGAGTTGGAAGAAATCAATAGCGAGTTTTCTAACACAGATGCAGCTTTTGTTATCGGTGCAAACGACATCACAAATCCAGCAGCAAAAACAGATAAGTCAAGTCCTATTTACGGCATGCCTATTTTGGACGTTGAAAACTCTGGAACAGTACTTTTCGTAAAAAGGTCTATGGCTTCAGGATATGCTGGTGTAGATAATGAATTATTTTTTAGAGATAATACAATGATGCTTTTCTCAGATGCAAAAAAAATGGTTGAAGATATTGTTAAAAGCTTAGATTAGAGACGAAAAAATTAATAGCCTTGTATTTCTATTTTTTTTCTAAGCATCTTCTTATAACGTCTAGTACATTCATTCAACAACCTTGCTTTTTTTTCAGACGGCTTCTCATATGCTCTTCTTTGCTTCATTTCTTTGAAAATGCCTTCTCTTTGGAGTTTCTTTTTCATAGCTCTCATTGCTTTTTCAAGATTGTTGTCTCTTACATTTACTCTAATAATTACATATCTCCTTTTATTGTGCTTACTTTTATATAAAATAATGCGATAATGTAAATAACTTTTTAAAATAATGAATAATAAAACTAACTCACTTAAAATAATCAATTCAATTATAAAGTTTTTAAATGAAGGCTTTGATTCCAAAAAAAGTTTAGAGATGACAGCAAAAGAGTTAAAATTAAACCAAAAAAAAATAGAAGAGGTAAATAAAAATGTTTTATATGACGGAATAAATTCTTTAATTATTTGCATTAATCTCTTCATTAATCAAGAAATGAAAACTTTCATATCTAAAGATTTTAAAAAACTCAGAGTAAATGAAAAAATTAGATTTTTAATACTTAGAAGACTTAAAATTATTGATAAATTTTTCGACAGAAAATTAATTTTTAAATTAGTTGTTAAACAAAAGTCTTTAAGTAAAGCAGGTGTTATGCTTTTTAATGTTAGTGATGAAATTTGGCACTTATCAGGTGATACATCTACTGACTTCAACTATTATACTAAAAGGATAATTTTGATGAATGTGTATTCTGCGTCATTTTTTTATTTTTTAAGGGACAACTCGACGGAGTATTCAAAAACAAAAGACTTTATTGATAAACAAATCAGCTATGTGTTAAAATTTGGAAAACTTAAATCAAACTTATTTAATTTCATTTATTCAAATAAAACATAATGTCCCATCTTTCTATTTGATTTGATATTTTTTTTAAAGTAATCATAAGTCTTATAGTTGTTTTTTATTTTTTTTAAAGACATATACTCTTCACCTATTATGTTAATCATTTTACAATTCCTATATGGCTCAGGTTCATAAACTTCATTGAAATTTATAATAGAAACCAAATTGTCAAATTGACTAAATTTACAAGCATCCATAGTCCAATGACCAGAATTGTGAGGTCTAGGTGCGAGTTCATTAATTAAAATTTGATCGTCGTTAGTTATAAACATTTCGACTGCTAAAATTCCATTTAGATCTAGATTTTCAGAAATAGTAATTGCTTTTTCTATCGCAGATTGTTTCAAATGGTTATCAATTTTTGCTGGAAAGATTGTTTCTCTTAATATTGATTCTTTATGAATATTTTTTACTGGCGGATAAACAATCATATTAGACGAGTTTCTTGCAACTATAACTGAAATCTCTAATTTAAAATTAACTTTTTCTTCTATAATACAGTTCTTTAAAATCTCATTTTCAAATTGACATAGATTTTCTTTTTTTACGGTAGATTGTCCTTTGCCGTCGTAACCAAATTCTTGTGTTTTAAGAATACAATTATAGTTTAAATTTTTCGCAGACTCTTTTAAATCTTTAAAATTATTAACTTCAAAAAATTTTGTAGTCTCAATATTTTCCAATGAATTTAAGAAATTTTTTTCTAATAATCTATTTTGTGAAATTTCGATTATATTACTTGAAGGAAAAAGATTCTTTCTTTTTTCTATTATCCTTAAAAAATCTTTATGAATATTTTCTGTTTCAACAGTACAAAAATCAGAATCTTCAATAAATTCTTCTATTTTTTCTTTGCTTTTTATATTGCCAATTATGTGTTTATCACAAAATTTTCTTGCGCTAAAATTTTCCTCTTGGGAATAAACTAAGGTTTTAAGGCCAACTTTTCGTGCTGCAATACAAATGAACATCCCAAGCTGACCACCTCCAATTATTCCAAGAGTTTTATTACTCATTAACAGGTATATTTTTTATAGATTTTGTTTGTTTGATTCTAAAATTTTCTAATTTTTTCTCAATTTCTGGATATTTATTACTTAAAATTGAAATAGCAGCTAAAGCTGCATTAATGGCACCTGGTTTACCAATAGCAACAGTAGGCACAGGTATTCCTGCAGGCATTTGAACAATAGAAAGCAAACTATCCAAACCTTTAAGCGTTTTTGTTTCAATAGGAACCCCTATAACTGGAACCGATGTCAATGCTGAAATCATTCCTGGTAAATGCGCAGCACCACCTGCACCCGCAATAATAACCTCTACTTCTCTTTTTTTAACCTTCTTTGCAAAGTCATAAAGTCTGTCTGGTGTTCTATGAGCAGAAACTATTTTTTTTTCGTGTTGAATATTAAAGTCTTTAAGAATCTTCGAAGTTGAACTTAATATTTTCCAATCTGATTGACTGCCCATTACAATTGAAACAAGAATATTCTTTGTCATTTTAAAAAAAAGTAGACGTTAATAATAAATCATATTAACATTAAAATATGGAAAGCATTTTTACTAAAGAAAAAAAAATTAAATCTTTACTTTCTAAACATCAGTTTTTCGATTCTCTAATTCAAAAAAGAAAAAAAAGCATTAGTATTGATGATTTAGAAATTATTGATTTAAAAAAAAAAAAATTGATGATTAAAGATAAAATAATAAAGTTAGTTTCTTCTTAGTCTTTGTTTCTATATTTATCAATTATTGCTTCAATATCTTCTTTGTCACATAAACCAAGTTCAAAAGGATTTTGAGCACGAACATTTTGGATATTCCAGTACGATCTGTCTCTAATCGACTGAACAGTCTTTTTTGTCGTCCCAATAATCTTACATATTTTCGAATCTGGTATTTCCGGGAGATTTTTTATAAACCAATAAATTCCATTTGGTTTATCTGCACGTTTTGAAAGGGGGGTATATCTTGATCCTTTTGTTTTAGTTTCTGGAACAGGTATATCTGAATTTCTGATATTTAAATCTAGGTTTTGATTTTTCTCGCATTTAAAAATTTCTTCTTCTGAAAGTTCACCATTTTCAACTGGGTTTCTAGGTAAAATACCACTAGAAACTTCGCCGTCAGCAATAGCTTGAATTTCTAAAACATGAAGACCTACAAAATTTCCAATTTGTTGGAAGGATAAAGAGGTATTTTCTATCAACCAACTTGCAGTAGCTTTTGGCATTAAAGGTTTTCTCATATCATTTTCCTAAATTTCTAAGACTATTTTTCCAATATGTCCACCTTTCTCAAGATACTTGTGAGAGGATACGACATCTTTTAATTTAAATACTGAATCAATATAACATTTTATTTTACCATTCTCAAAGTTTGGAAAAACAAATTTTTTTAGACCATTTAATATCTTTGCCTTATAATTCTTTTCTCTAATTCTCAAGGTTGATCCAGTAATTGTTAGTCTTTTGAGCATAATTTTCATTAAGTTAATATTAGCGTATGATCCATTTAAAAAACCAATATTTATTAATTTTCCATCAGACTTTAAAAGATTGATATTTTTATTTATATAATCCCCACCAATAAAATCTAGAACAATATCTAATCCTTTCTTTTCAGTTTTTTTAATTTCATCATAAAAATCTGTTTCTTTATAATTAAATACATTTTGAACTCCTAGACTTTCACAAAATTGTTTTTTTTTATTCGAACCAACTGTTGTAAATATTTCAGACTTATATAGCTTTAGTATTTGTATAGCAGATACACCAATTCCACTTGTTCCACCATGAACAAGAACTTTTTGCTTTTCTCTCAATTTTCCTTGCATAATTAAGTTGGACCAAACCGTAAAGAAACACTCAGGAATAGTTGCGGCTTCTTTCAAAGAGATATTTTTGGGAATTTTGAAAGTTGTTTCTTCGTCTGAAGCACAAAATTCAGCGTATCCACCACCGTTTACAAGTGCTGCAACTTTGTCACCCTTTTTAAATTTTTTAACGTTGGCTCCAATTTTATAGACATAACCTGATACTTCTAAACCAAGAATTTTTGAATGATTAGGTGGTGCAGGATAATTTCCTTGACGTTGAATAACATCTGGCCTGCTTACTCCTGCGTATTTTACTTCAATTAGAACTTGTTCATCATTAATCTTAGGAATTTCGGAGTTTGAAACTTTCATGACATCAGGTGTTCCTGGTGTTTCAAAGCATATAGCTTTCATGGGATTTTATTTTTTAAAGTTAAGATTTTGGAATCTTTTCTGGAATTTAGCTACCTGACCGTCGGAATCCAGCATTTTTGAACTCTCACCAGTCCATGCAGGATGAGAAACAGGGTCGATATCCAATTTTAGAACCTCGCCCTCCTTTCCATAAGTTGATCTAGTTTCAAAGGTAGAGCCATCTGTTAATTTGACAGTAATTTTATGATAATTAGGATGAATATCTTTTTTCATAATTCTTGACTCATTTTATATAACTATTAGATTACATTTGCAATACTAAACAAATATATAATGGCAGAATTTAAAAAAAAAGCTTTAGATACTTTAGATGACATATTCAATTTAGTTGAGTCGGAGTTTGACAATTTTGAAGTTGATTACGAAGATGAAAACCTTAGGATTGATTCACTAGAAGGTAGAGGAACTTTTATTGTAAGCATTCACTCACCTACATCGCAGATTTGGTTATCCTCTCCTATTAGTGGTGCTCACCATTTCGAAAACAAGTCCACGGATTCAGTTGAATGGATCAGTACAAGAGATACCAATATAAATCTAAAACAACTGATTATCAAAGAATTAGGAGCGAAATAAGTGAAAAGTAAGCTAATAAAATTATTTAAAGTCAAAGATTTTACCCAACTGATAATAATATTTATTGTTTTTGGAATCACTGGTTCATTATCAGTAGTTCTAGGAAAATATGTCTTAATCAGCATATTTGGAGAAAGTTTCTTAAATAACGACTATTATTGGTTTTTACGTTTGATTTTAATTTTTCCAATCTATCAAGTTTTACTAATTGTCGTGGGTGCATCATTTGGGCAGTTTAGATATTTCTGGGAGATTGAAAAAAAAATCTTAATTAAGATGAAACTAATAAAATCAACGCGTAGTTAGTTTGATTTCAATCCTTCTATTTTTTTGCAATGAAGATCCACTACTTCCACTGTCAATTGGATAGTTTTCTCCAAAACCAGCTGCGACAAGCCTATGCGGTTCGATTCCCTCTTCGATAAAAAATTTTACAATGTTTATTGCTCTAGAGCTTGAAAGGTGCCAATTTGAATTAAATTTTTCGTTGTTAATAGGTATTTTATCAGTATGTCCATCAACTCTTAATATCCAATCTATTTTATCTGGAATTTTTTCTGAAATTTCTTTAAGACTCAAAACAATTTTAAGCAGTTTTTCGTATCCACCTTTCTGAATAACATCAGAACCTGATTCAAAAAATATTTCTGAAGGGAAAATAAATCTATCACCCACTACTACTATGTCTTCTCTTTCACCAATAGCTTGTTTTATTTTTTTAAAAAAAACAGATTGATATTTTTTCAATTCTAATACTTTTCCAGCAAGAGCTTGATTTAATTTTTTTCCTAAATTTTTAATTATTTCTTTATTTTTTTTGTCTTCTTCCTCAGAGTCTATTAAGATTTTTAACAATTCTGTCAGTCGTTTATTTAATTTATCGATGTCTCTTTTTAACTCGAAAGCTTCGAGTGAAATTTTTTTATTTTCTGTATTGAGTTTTTTTATATCTTGATTTCTAGATTTAAGACTATCAAGTAACCTGCCTTTTTCACTTACCAACTCTTCTAATTCTTGGATTTTCATTTTAAGAAGATAATCAGATTTATTTTTAAGTTCCTCGATTTTTTTATTTTTTTCAGTAAGTTCATTATTTTTTTTTTCAGAATTCTTAAAAGAAGTTGAAAGATTTCTCAATGATTTTTCAATTTTTTTCTTTTCTATATTTATTTCGTTTAATTCGTTGAGCAATCTTTTAAGTTCATTGTCTAGAGAAGATATTTGTCCTCTTTTAATTTGAAGTTGGTCATTAAAATAGATTTGAGTGATTGTAGAAATTAAAACAGTAAAAATAGTAACAATAAGAAGAGTTCCCAGAATATCAACAAATCCAGGCCAAATATTTATTTCATAAATATTTTTTCTATTTAGTCTCACTATCTTTTACTTACATTGGCAATTGTTTTTGATAAAACTTTTATTTCCTCTTTAATGTCTCTATTGAGATTAGTATTTTCAGAAATAATCCTATTAATTTCGTTGATTGATTTTGAGATTGATTCTTGATGGAGATTCTGTTTTTCAATAACTGCTGTCGACTTTTTTAAGTTTTCAGTTGTAACCTCTATCAACGACTCAATATATGCAGGAGCTAGATTCTTTTTATCATTCTCATCCATATTCATTAAAGAAAATTTAGTTCGCTCAGACAATTTTTCTTCTACTTCATTATAAAATCTATTTTGGGCTTGATTGGATTGTAAATCTAGAAACCCCAAAATTAGTGAACCACCAAGTCCAAACAAAGAGGAACTAAATGCTGTGCCCATTCCACTGAGAGGTTGTTCAAGACCTTGTTTTAAAACTTGAAACAATTTCTGAGTATTTTCAGAAAAATCTAAACCTTTGACTGTAACACTGACAGAATTAATTGTTTCAAGCAAACCCCAAAATGTTCCAAGCAAACCTAAAAATATTGTCAAACCAATCATATATCTGGATATTTCTCTACTTTCTATAAGTCTTCCTTCTAAGCTTTCTATAACAGTCTTCATTGAAGATTGTGAAAAGATAAATTTTCCTGAACGTTCTTTTAAATAATTATCTAGGTATTTTAATAGTTTTGGGGATCTTACGCTTAGTTTGCTTCCTGAGGATAACTTGAAAACATTATTTAACCAATTTAATTCATTTTTAATATTAATTAATTGCTTAATTATAAAAATTATACCAGATAATATCACAACAAGTATAACTGAATTTAGAGTTTGATTTGTGAGAAAGAAGCTTTTAAGATTTTCAAAATTAATAAAAAGTAGGCCTGAGATTATTGATAAGAAAAAAAGTATTCTTATTAAATATTTACCAATAATCTTCATCTAAACACCAATAAAATTTAATATTACCTCATTCTTCCAGTTTTTTGTTACATT
>CACBON010000022.1 GCA_902540805.1 uncultured Alphaproteobacteria bacterium
GATGATTTTGCAAAAAATGAAAGAAACAGCTGAAAAGTTTCTTGGCAAACCCGTAAAGGAGGCAGTGATAACTGTTCCTGCTTATTTTAACGACGCTCAAAGACAAGCTACTAAAGATGCTGGAAAAATTGCAGGATTGGATGTTAAAAGAATTATTAATGAACCAACAGCTGCTGCACTTGCATATGGTTTGGACAAAAAGAAAACTGGAACAGTAGCGGTTTATGATCTCGGTGGAGGAACATTTGATGTCTCAATATTGGAAATTGGCGATGGAGTTTTCGAAGTTAAAGCAACTAACGGAGACACTAAATTAGGCGGTGAAGATTTCGACAATGTATTGATCGACTATTTTGCATCAGAATTTAAAAAAGAACAATCTATTGATTTGAAAACTGACAAACTTGCACTTCAAAGGCTAAAAGAGGCAGCTGAAAAGGCAAAAATTGAATTGTCTACTACTCCTCAAACCGAGGTTAATCTTCCCTTTATTACAGCAGATGCATCAGGACCAAAGCACTTAAACATAAAACTTTCAAGATCTAAATTTGAAACTTTGGTATCTGATCTAATTGATAGGTCAATTGAGCCATGCAAAAAAGCTCTTAAAGATGCAGGTTTAAGCGCTGGAGAAATTAACGATGTTATTTTAGTTGGAGGCATGACTAGAATGCCGAAAGTTATTGAAGCAGTAAAAAATTTTTTCGGAAAAGAACCTAATAGAAGTGTGAACCCAGATGAAGTTGTGGCACTAGGAGCAGCTGTTCAGGGAGGTGTTTTGTCAGGTGATGTAAAAGATGTTTTATTGCTTGACGTAACTCCATTATCTTTGGGTATTGAAACCCTTGGAGGTGTATTTACAAAGTTAATCGAAAAAAATACTACAATCCCAACAAATAAGAGTCAAATTTTCTCAACTGCCGATGATAACCAATCCGCTGTTACAATCAGAGTTTTTCAAGGAGAAAGACAAATAGCAGCTGACAACAAATTACTCGGTCAGTTCGATCTTGTTGGAATCCCCCCTGCGCCAAAAGGGTCACCTCAAATTGAAGTTACCTTCGACATTGATGCCAATGGAATCGTTAAGGTTTCAGCAAAAGACAAAGCAACAGGCAAAGAGCACCAAATTCAGATTAAAGCTTCCGGTGGTTTATCTGATGAAGAAATTGATAAGATGGTAAAAGATGCTGAAGCTAATGCAGACGCTGACAAAAAAAAGCTAGAAACTATTGAAGCCAGAAATAATGCGGATTCAATCATACATAGTACTGAAAAGAGTTTAAAAGAACATGGTTCTAAAATTCCAAAAGAAGATAAAGAAAAAATTGAAAAATCATTGGAAACTCTTAAAGAAACTTTAAAAGATGAAAAAGTAGACACCAAACTTTTGAAAGAAAAAACCGATTCACTAATTCAAGACTCAATGAAATTAGGTGAAATAATGTACAAGGAGGCTCAGGAAAAAGCTGCAAAAGAATCTAAAGAAACAGGAGAAAAAAATCAATCAAGCAAAGGAAAAGATAAAAAGAAACAAGGTAAAAAAGACCCCGAAGTAATGGATGCTGACTTTGAGGATGTCACCGAAAAGAAATCAAAAAAGGATGACGGTGATAAAAAGGAAAAATCAGCATAACTCTTTAGTAATATGCCAAAAAATGATTATTATGATGTCCTTGGTGTTTCTAGGGATTCCGATTCTGCAACTATCAAGAGTTCATACCGCAAATTAGCTATGAAATATCACCCTGACAAAAATCAAGGTGACCAAGACGCTGAGACTAAGTTCAAAGAAATCTCAGAGGCTTATGAGGTCCTCTCAAACCCAGAAAAAAAAGAAGCCTATGATACTTACGGACATGATGCCTTTTCACAAACCGGCGGAGGGTTCTCCGAAGGTTTTGGTGGTGGCTTTGGAAATTTTTCCGACATATTTGAGGACTTCTTTGGTGATCTAGGCGGAAGGTCTTCAAAAAGAAGGGAACAAAGAGGGCAAGATTTAAAATACGAAATAGATGTTGATTTAAGGGAAGCTTATACTGGAACAAAAAAAGAAATTTCTTTTGATACTCTTATAAGATGCAGCGACTGCAATGGTTCAGGATCAGAAAAAGGGAACGGACTGAGAGATTGTGATGTTTGTGGAGGGTCAGGAAGAACAAGAGCTTCTCAGGGTTTTTTCACTGTTGAACGAACATGCTCCTCTTGTGGTGGTGCAGGTCAGGTAATTACGGACCCCTGTAATGCGTGCAGTGGAGAGGGAAGAAGAAGAAAAAATAGAAAACTTGAAGTGAATATTCCAGCTGGAGTCGAGGATGGAAGCAGAATTAGACTTTCTGGAGAGGGTGCTGTAGGTCAGAATGGCTCATCACCAGGAGATCTTTATTTGTTTGTAAGTATGCCTGAACATTCAATTTTTGGAAGAAATGGTACTGATATATTTTGCAACGTTCCAATTTCTATTGTCGACGCATCACTTGGAGGTTCAGTAGAGGTTCCAACAGTTTCAGGTGGTAAAGTTAAAGTAAAAGTTCCAGCTGGTTCCCAGCATGGTGATCAATTCAGGTTGAATGGAAAAGGGATGCCAACAATTAGGTCAACATCATTTGGTGATATGATCATTTCATTGATAGTCGAAATTCCAAAAAATTTGTCGGAAAATCAAAAAAGATTGCTTAAAGAATTTAATGATGAACTCAATCAAAATAATAGTCCAGAAAAGTCAGGTTTTTTCTCAAAAGTAAAAGACTTCTGGGATGGTTTATCCTAAAGTTGTAAAATGAAAAAAATTAAAATTGGAATTTTTGGTCCTGGCGGAAGAATGGGCAGCGATCTTATAGAACAAATTGAAAATTTTGACTCATTAGAACTTTCTGTTTTATGTGAAAAGAAAAAGCATAAAGATGTCGGAAAAAAAATTTCAGGTATTGTGATTGCAGATGATGTAATTAATTTAATCAAAAGCAGTGATGTTATTATCGATTTCACCATTCCCGAAGCTACCATCAATTTATTAAAGGTAATGAACGATTTGAAAACAAAAACAGCTTTAGTGACTGGAACTACTGGATACACAAAAACAGAAGAGAAGAAATTTCAAAAGTTAGTTAATGGCAGAAAAGTTTTACGATCATTTAATATGAGCATTGGAATAAATTTAATGAAAAATTTAACAAAAGTTGCTTCTAAAAATATTTCTTCTCAGTCTGATATTGAGATAGTTGAAATTCATCATAACAAAAAAAAAGATATACCGTCTGGAACTGCTATTTCTTTGGCTAAATCAGTTCAAGAGGGTTTTAAAGGAATTACTAAGTTTTCATATAGAGAAGAAAATAAAAACAAAGCTAGAGGAAAGAACGAGATTGGTTTCGCTTCAATCCGAGGTGGAGATGTAATTGGAGAACATACAGTTTATTTTTTTTTAAATGGAGAAAGAATTGAATTAAAGCATTTTGCATCAAGCAGAAAAATTTTTTCAGTTGGAGCTTTGAAGGCGGCTTGTTGGTTGCATCAAAAAAAGGTAGGCTTGTATACAATCTCAGATATGCTAAAAGAATAGACATGTTTTTCTATAAAAAGATAAATATTTTTCTGATTTTATTTTTTTTAATAACCTCATGTGAAAGTAAAGTTTCTGAGAATGACCTACAAGAGTATAAAGAAATAATGGATATTAGACTTGGTCACTTAGGAAATGCAATAATCCTTCAAGGAAGATTATTGGATGCATTTAATCTTCGAAACGACAGAGCAGATGAAGATCATTTCAAGGAGGCAGAAGAATTAATACAGGGGCATCTAAAGTCTTTTGGTAGACCAGACGATTTAAGAAAGCTCGATATTCCTAATTCAGCAAAATTAAACGAAGTACATAATTCTTTAATTGAAGTATCTGAACTTTTAATAGCAGCAACTAACGCTCTCGAAGATAATGCATGGCTCGGGGGTTCAGTTTCGTTTGCAGAGCGAAATCTAGACGTAGCTAGATTTAATTTTCAAAATGCTGTTAAATTCGTATACCAAGTGAAAGATGAAAATGATATTAGACCCGTTACTGAATACGAAGAATATGATGTAGGTGATATTCCAGACGAATTTAAGAAACTAAATCAGAATAAGTAGGTTAATTGCTCTTTACAAACATTGAACGATTTGTCACCCATCCTCCAATAACAATTAGAAGAAGACCGTATATCATATTTTCAGTTAAGTTCTCATCCAAAAAAATATATCCCCACAAAGACCCAAAGCATGGAATAAGAAAATTACTTTGACTCGCAAAAACAGCTGATTTGATCTTAATAAGATTAAAGAAAATCAAAATTGCAAATCCTGTACATACAATTCCCAATACTGTAGCTGAGAGAAAACTTTCAAATGAAATATTAAGCAATAATTGTTTTTCAAAATTGTTTAAAGAAATAAAATTAAGAATAAAAATAGGAAAAGCTAATAACATTGCTAAAATAGTTGTAAAGGCAGCAATTTCAATTGGAGAGTTGTCTTGTATTTTCTTTACAAAATTTGCTGATAGTCCATAAAAAAAAGCTGACAAAATGATTAATAAAGAAAAATTAAACGCTACTGATTCAAGTGAGATTCCAAACGGATTTATAAAAATTAACATACCAATAAAACCGAATAATAAACCTATAATACTTATAAAATCTAAACTTTTATTTTTTGATACAAAATAAGCAATTATATATGTAAAAAGTGGCATTGTGCCTATAAGAGAAGCAGCAACGATACTTTCCACGTAAATTTCGCTTAAACTTATTAAATTAAAGGGAAGAACATTCCCAAAAATCGCAACGCCAAATAGTAGTTTTTTATTATTGGCGAAAATACCTTTAAGAAATCCTTTTTTACAAAAACAAATAAGAAACAGTGAAGCAACAAAAAGTCTATAAAAAGTCAAAAGACTAGGAGGGATACTTGTAATACTTATTTTTATGAATAGGAATGAACTTCCCCAAATCGCTGAAAGTAAAATTAATGATATGTAGCTCTGAAAGGTTAAATTAAAATGTTTCAGATCTTACTCATTTTGTTATTTAAAAGTTGTAAAGCGGATTCAATTTGTGTGAGAAGTTTTCTTTTATCGTTATAATTTAGAAATGAACCTAGAAGAACGACCTTGTCTTTAGACTTGACTATTAAATTATGTTGGTGTCTCGCTGGATTCGATATCTCAACTTTAGTCCAATATGGTTCAAGGTTCCAGGTTTGTTTTTTTCCGGATGGAAAATTTCGCGTAATGAGTAAGTTTTGTTGGATAATTTTGACAGTTTCAAAAATTTCACCGGATTTGTAGTTTATTTTAAATGCATAGTACAAAAGTAATACGTCTAACCCTAAAAAACCGAAAACTGGCCATGCTCCTATATACCAGAAGAATACACCAACGAGAAAAAAAATTAATGAGACAATAAGCATTAAGTTTCTAAACCCTTTTTTGGATAAACTTCTGTAAGGAAGTACAGTTATGTCCAGAAAAGTTTTTTCCATAATGTTAATATATAAATAATTTTTTTTATTTTTTAAAGTTAAATTTCTGTGAAATCTGTTTGAAATTCTATACTATCTAAATTTAAATTATAAAGGTAACAATTTTATGAATAAAAAAATTTTAGGAATGGGAAATGCTGTTTTAGATATTGTGTCCGCTGTGTCAGATGATTTTCTGGCAAGTGCAAATTTAACAAAAGGGGCTATGACATTGGTCGATCAGAATGTATCTGATAAGATTTTAAAAGAAATTAACCCAATAAAAAAAGATTCTGGCGGGTCAGTTGCAAATACAATGGTGGGAATCTCACTTCTAGGATTAAATTCATTTTTCTGTGGAAAAGTCAGGGACGATGAGCTTGGCGACGCATTTATTTCAGATATGGAAAAAACTAAAACGAAATTTCTTTGCAAACAATCCACTCAAGGTTTGCCGACTGCAAGATGTATAGTTTTTGTTTCACCAGACGGTGAACGATCAATGCAAACTTTCTTAGGAGCGAGCACAACCCTTGGGGAAGAGGATATAAAATCTGATTTTTTTAATGATATAGATTATTTATTAATTGAAGGTTACTTATGGAGTTCAGAAAGCGCAAGAGAGGCAATCTATAAGGCTATCGAATTTGCAAAGATAAAAAAAATTAAAATAGTTTTTTCACTATCTGATCCAAACTTAGTGAAGATGTACAGAGATGATTTTCTAAAACTGTTAAAATCTGAGATAAATATTTTAATAGGTAACGAACATGAATTTAAAGAATTATTAGGTAATGGCAATTTATTAAATTTTTTAAAAACACAGGCAGTTGAAATTTTACTAAAAACAATGGGTGATAAGGGTGTCGAAGTTGTTGATTATGAGGGATCTGAAATAATACCTTCATTCCAAGTTGAATCGGTATTAGATACCACAGGAGCTGGAGATATGTTTGCAGCGGGATTTTTATACAAGTTATTAAAAGGCGAGTCGCCAAAAAAATCTGCTTTATTTGGCTGTAAAGTTGCGTCACTGATCATTCAGCAATACGGAGCAAGACTAACAGAAGAGACTTTAAGTAATCTAGCTAACTAGTTAAAAAAAAAGTTAATTATTCCAAATGCAAAAATTGGTATTTGAAAACCAAAATTTGTGAGAATCGCTTTATCCCTTAATAGGTAGCCGCTAACACTCCAGAATATTACACCTGAACCATGTAAGAAAATATTTAAGGGATAATAATTAAGGTTTGTCAAAAGTATGCCACTTAACACAAGGATGGTACCTATCCACTTATTTACTTCTGCAATTTTATTCATCAGCAAGATAATTTCATAAGATATGATTATATTATGGTTTTGGCCTCTTTAATAATCGATTATTGTTTTTAACTTTCTTAGTACCAGGTTAACAGGAATAGCATTAATATTTTTAGATTTAAAGGTCTTTTGAGAAGATATTGAAACATGAAGAGGATTACCAATTGGAGCAAACTTTTCAGCACTAGTTGGTCCAAAAAGCGTTAAGGTTGGAGTCCCAGTTGAGGAAATTAAATGACCACACCCCGTATCATTGCTTATCCCCGCTTTGCAATTTTTTACAATTTTAATTGTTTCCATTGGGTTATTGCTTTTGAAAATTTTTATCTTCCCCCCAAACTCTCTAATTAAATTTCTCTCTAGATTAGTTTCTTTCGGACCTAAAATGAAGACTGGAAGAAGATTCCTTCTAATTAAATGTTCTGCGATATCAATGAAATTTTCAAAGGCCCATCGTTTCCAAATAACTGAAGCACCAGGACAAATAGCAATTTTATTGTTATTAACCTTATTGTTAAGATTTGAAAATTTGACTTTTGAGGGACTGAGAACTTCAGAGAGATTTACCAAGTGTTGACTAATATTTCTTTCGTCAGGATTTTCTGGAATTAAATCTGAAAACAAGTAATTTGCACATGAAGAAACAAAAATTTTAGTTTTAATTTTTTGTAAGATAAGGGTGGTTAAAAATCTTTTTTGTGTATCTATAACGATATCATAAGTTCCAAATTTATTTTTTTTAAATAAATCAAGAATATTTGAACCAAAATCTTCTTCATAAATATTATCTATGAGGCCTGAAGCAATAGAACTTAGCTCGGTTCTAAAGATCGAATTTCCTTTTCCTGCTAACCACGTTATTTGTGCATTAGGAAATATTTGTCTAAGACATTTAAGAAGAGGTAGTTTTAACAAAGCATCTCCTAGTAAGTCTAATCCAACATAAACTAAAATTTTTACTTTCGATTTATCCTTTTTTTGGATTTTTCTGATTTCTTCATTGGAAACCCAAGTTCTATATACCTGATAACGAATAACTTTAGGATCAATCATTGGGTTAACTTTGCTGAAACAATATGTGAGAAGAAATTTATTAAAAAATTTTTCTTTATTTACTCTTCTTCTCCAAGATAAACACCGTGCAACTATCTTTCTTAGCGCCTTCCTTTTCAATGCTTTGTTCACACATGTTGCCTTTTCTAAAAAATTAAGAGTTGCTATTGAGAGGTCATAAAGTGTTTGAGCATTATTACTCATTATTCTTTCTTTTACGAAAGATGGTCCAACACATATAATTTTCTCAGTAGAAAAAACATTGAACTTTCTGGAGGTTTTTGAAATATATTGATTTCCAGCGACACGTAGCGGAAGTGAATAATCTTGAACAAAAACAGTTTCATCGCAGCCCTTAACCTCTAAAAAAGTTTCGGTTCTTATCATGAGATTGCTCGACCCACCCCAACCATTTACAACAAACTTTTCAAATGTATTTTGAATTTCTGAGGATTTAGGCTTATTATTTATGAAATTATATTTATTAGGATCTGGACTCCAATCCCAATCACCATACAAAAGATCGATATTTTTTTTTTGCATTTGTGATTTCATATATTTCAAACTATCTGGAGCGAGTATGTCGTCGCCATCTAGAAGTTTGATATAAGAGTATTTGACAAACTTAAGAGCATTATTTGTCGCGATACTAGGCCCGGTATTTTTTTGAGTAAAAATTTTGTAATCTATTTTTTTTTTTCTTAGGAAATCCTTTGCAATTTTATATGAACGATCTTTTGAACCGTCATCTACAACGATGACTTGATATTTTTCAGATCCTTCAAATTGATTTGTAGCGGAGTTTAAAGTTTGTAGGATATATTCTTCTTTATTATATAACGTGACAATTATTGATATGCCGTCTTTATATTTTGCTCTTTGCACTAAAGATTCCCTTAATCTCTATTCCCTCATTTTTTTAATATTATCATAAGTCTAATCTTTATCAATAGAGTAGCCAGAGGATCTAATAGTCCTTATAAAGTTTTTTTTCCCTTCGATATTTAATGATTTTCTAAGCCTCCTTATGTGAGTGTCAACAGTTCTTCGTTCAACATAAATTCCGTGTCCCCAAACAGAATCTAGAAGTTGTTCTCTTGAAAATACTCTGCAAGGGTTTTCCATAAGGTGCTTTAAAAGATTATATTCTGTGGGCCCAAGATGAACTCTCGTCTTTCCTCTGAATACTTTATGTTCATTATCGAAAATTTTAATGTCTTCAAACTCTAATATGTTGTTTTGAGAAGAGGTTGATCTTCTAATAAGGGCTTTTATTCTTGCAATAAGTTCTGCGGGACTAAAAGGTTTTGATATGTAATCATCCGCCCCATATTCCAAACCCCTTATTCTGTCTTCCTCTTCCTCTCTGGCAGTCAACATTATAATCGGTAAATTACTGGT
>CACBON010000023.1 GCA_902540805.1 uncultured Alphaproteobacteria bacterium
GAGGCGGCTGTCAGGGATTTTCTTATAAATTTAATTTTGATAAGAAAATTAATGATGAAGACAAAGTTTTTATATTCAACGATGTAAAGATATTAATCGACCCAACATCCTTAAATTTTCTTGAAGGATCCAAATTAGATTTTGTTAATGACCTAATAGGTTCATATTTTAAGGTTACTAATCCTAATGCCAGTTCGACATGTGGATGCGGAACTTCCTTTTCAATTTAAATGGCTATAATTGCTTCTTGGAATATAAATTCCGTTAGAATAAGAATCGACATTATTAAAGTATTTATCAATGAAATAAAACCAGATATAATTTTGCTGCAAGAAATAAAGTGTACAAATGAAGAGTTTCCAGATTTCTACACATCATTCAATTACGAGTTAATTGTAAATGGACAGAAAGGAAAGTATGGTGTTGCAACCTTAATAAGAAAAGGGTTAACTTTCAAATCAATTGAACTGAAAAACGACATTTTATCAAGCGAATCACGAACAAATTTTGTATACGTAGATGAATTTGACTTAAACATCTTAAATGTTTATACACCAAACGGAAATCCGATTGAGGACAAGAAAAAGTTCAATTTTAAAATCTCCTGGTTATCAGAAATTAAAAAAGTCTCGACACATTTTATTAATAATTTAGACAATCTTCTAATTGCAGGAGATTTTAATGTTTTAGAAAATAAAAATGATGTATTAAATTTTAATGATTGGGAAAATGACGCTCTAGGGTGTATTGAGTCTCGAAAGATTTTTAGGGAAATACTTTCTTCGGGTCTTACGAACGTTGTGAGAGTTTTCAAAAAGCCAGGTACATCATTCTCATATTGGGATTATCAGAGAGCTTGTTGGGAGAGAAATGATGGTTTATTAATTGACCATTTTCTGATTTCACCCAAGTACTTAAAATTTGTCAAAAATATCAATTTTGGTTCAAAATACAGAGGTATGAATAAACCCTCTGATCATATTCCAATCTGGATCAATTTAGATATCTGAATAATTTTTTGTTTCTTTTTTTGCGCCGGGGTGGGTTACCGCACCAAATCTTGCAGACCCGACTGTTTGAGAAAATTTCCAAAGTGCCCCAGACCCAAAGTTGTTGTCTCTTTTTAGAATTTTATTTTTTCTTGCTTTCAATGTCTTTTCATCGACATTTAATTTTATTATCCCCTCTTTAGCATCAATTAATATTTGATCTCCATTCTCTATAAGAGCAATTGGACCTAAAACCATTGCTTCAGGACTTATATGACCTACGCACAAACCTCTTGTGGCACCAGAAAATCTCCCATCCGTAATTAAAGCAACTTTTTCCCCCATACCTTGTCCATATATTGCAGCAGTTGTAGCAAGCATTTCTCTCATTCCTGGACCGCCTTTTGGTCCTTCATACCTAATAACTATTACATCCCCAGCTTCATATTGCTTATTACTTACTGCATCAAAAGCGCTTTCCTCACAATCAAAACATCTGGCTTTTCCAACAAATTTTTGAGATTTTAAACCCGCAACTTTTACAATTGCTCCGTCAGGTGCTAAATTTCCTTGCAAACCGACAACTCCTCCTGTCTTAGATATAGGTTTTTTAGGAGGAAATATAATTTTTTGTGAATCGAAGTCTACTTTAACAGAACTTAGATTTTCTTTTAAAGTTTTGCCAGTAACAGTGAGACAGGAACCATCAAGAAAGCCCCCATCCAATAAAGCTTTCATAAGAATTGGAACACCACCAATATCGTGAAGATCTTTTGCTAGATATTTTCCACCAGGTTTCAAATCAGCTATATATGGAGTCTCTTTAAAAATTTTTGCAACATCCATTATATCAAAGTCAATTCCTATTTCATTGGCTAAAGCCGGTAAATGTAATGCTGCATTTGTTGAACCTCCAGAGCACGCAACGATTCTTGCAGCATTGATAAGTGATTTTTTATTTACAATATCCCTAGGTTTTAGTTGCATATTAATTAAATCCATAACCTTTATTCCAGAGTCATATGCAAATCTATCTCGAGACTCATAAGGAGCTGGAGTTGAAGAGGAACCTGGCAATGCTAAGCCAATAGCCTCAGCCACACAGGCCATTGTGTTAGCAGTAAATTGACCGCCGCAAGAACCTGCTGATGGACAGGCAACTTTTTCTAAATCACAAAGCTCATCCTCTGTAATTTTGTTTGAATCAAATTCACCAACCGCTTCAAAAACATCTTGCACTGTGACTTCTTTATTCTTGTGTTTACCAGGAAGTATTGAACCACCATATAAAAATACAGCAGGAACATTTAACCTTAGCATAGCCATCATTATACCAGGTAATGATTTATCACAACCTGCAATTCCAACCAACCCATCATAACAATGTCCTCTCATTGAGACTTCAATAGAATCAGCAATAATTTCTCTCGATACCAATGACGATTTCATTCCCTCATGCCCCATCGCAATTCCATCAGTAACAGTGATTGTAGTAAACTCTCTAGGAGTTCCTATATTATCTTTAACACCCTTCTTTGCTGATTGAGCTTGACGAGAAAGCGAAATATTACATGGTGCGGATTCATTCCAACATGTAGCGATACCAACAAATGGTTGGTATATTTCTTTCTCAGTCATACCCATAGCATAATAGTAAGATCTGTGAGGTGAACTTTTTGGACCTAAAGAGACATGGCGACTGGGAAGGCTTTCTTTTTTTATTTTATTCATTAATATTTTTGTAATAATAATTTTCTAAATATTCTACTAAAATCTGACTTGCTCTCAAAAAAAGAGAAATGTCCAGAATTTTTAATTTTATGTCTGACAGAGCCAAAAGTATATTTTGATACCTTAAATTGTGACTTTTCTCCATAAATATAAACTTTTTTTTTAAAGAGGGTTCTGAAATAATTTAATAGCTTATTTGATTCACTTAATTGAACGCATTCATCTGATAAATCATAAAAAACAGATGGTGAGGTTTTTTTTAATGATCGAGACCAATATTTTAAAAAATTGTTTCCTGAGGATTCAACTTTTTTTACTAAAATTTTAAATTTACTATTTATAAATTCGTTTTTATTATACGAGACTGTTTTTTTAGTTAAAGTCTCAGTATCATATTTAGTTAAGTTGCCTTCGTAATTAATAAAATTAGTGATTAGGATTTTTTTCTTAATAAAGAATCTCACCAAAATTATTGGGATTACACCACCTAGAGAATGAGCGAAAAATGAAATTTTTGTTATGTTTTTTTTTTTAAGGAAAAGGTAAATCTTTTTTGAAAAAGTATATAAATCATTTTCAGAATATTTAATATCATTGTGTCCAGGAAGCTCTACTATATACAAATTAAATTTTGGGCCCAATGTGTTAAATAAAAATTTAAAATCATCAGAGCAACATCCTATTCCATAGAAAAAAAAGACAATATTGTTATTAATAATTTTATGTCTATTAGACTTTAGAACAAGATTATCAAATTTTATTTTAAACATCACTTCTGAGTCAAAAGTTTGAGATTTCTTTTGGCTTCCTCAAGTTTATTTTTGTGTTGGTCGACTATTTTTGACGGTGCTTTACTAATAAATTCGCTATTATTTAATTTTTTTTCAAAGAATTTAATTTCATTCTCATAAAATAAGATTTTTTTACTCAATGAATTTTTATCACTAAAATTAGAGCTTCCAGAAGGTACAATAATTATTTTTAAACCGAAAATTACTAAGGTTTTATAGTTTTTAATTTCATTAATAATCTGTTTTTTATATTCTATTGACTCAAATTTAAATATTGAAGTTAATAAAAAAATGTTTTCGTCTATCCAATTAATCTTTTCTTCAGAAAGGATAAATAGACTAAAATTAGATTTGTTATTTCCAATTTCAAATCTAATTTTTTTTATTAACTCGATAAATTTTTTAAAATCATTAATTTCTTCAGACTTGAATTTAAAGTTTAAATCTAGGTTTAGTTTTACATTATAAAAGGAATCTTCGATAAACCCTAATTCTTTGCCTAATTTTTCTGTGATAAATGGTATTACTGGATTGATCAAGTTTAATGATCTTGAAAAAATAAAATTAAAAACATTTGATATTTCCTTTTTATTTTTATCTTCTTTTAAATAGTTTTTTGAAAGTTCAATATAGAAATCACAAAAATCACTCCATATAAATTGATATAATTCAGAAATCATCAGATTAAATTTAAAATTCTCTAAATTTTTGATTACCTTATTTTGGGTTTCAAAAAATCTAGATAAAATCCAATTATTAACTGATAATTTACAGAGTTGAGGGTCAAATTCTTTGTCATACTTAAAGTTATTAAACTGACCGAACCTAGCTACATTCCAAATTTTTGTTATGAAATTTCTGCTATTTTCTACCAATTTATCAGAAAGTTTAATATCTCTACCCTGAGTTGATAAATTTGTTAAAGTAAATCTTAGAGCATCAGAACCATATTTTTCAATCAAATCAACTGGATCAATAACATTCCCTTTTGATTTTGACATTTTTTGACCCTTTTCATCTTTCACTAAAGGATGAATATAGATATTCTTAAACGGAACTTCATTCATAAACTCAAGACCCATCATTATCATCCTTGCGACCCAAAAAAAAATAATATCAAATCCAGTAACTAAAACATTTGAAGGATAGAAATTATCTAATAATTTATTTTTTTCTGGCCATCCTAAAGTTGAAAAAGGCCATAACGCAGAGGAAAACCAAGTATCCAGTACATCTTCATCTTGATTTAAAATTTCGTCAGTTTCATCTTCTATTTTTAAAATATTAATTGCTTCCTCTTCTGATTTTGCAGCAATCTTTAGTCCATTCTTGGAATACCAAATTGGTATTCTATGTCCCCACCAAATCTGTCTAGAAATACACCATGGCTCAATATTATCTATCCAATACTTAAAAGTATTCAACCAAGAGCCTGGATGAAATACGATTTTTTTTGCTTTTATTGCTTTTTTTACTTTAATACTTATTTTCTGAGTATCTAAAAACCATTGAAAAGTTAGCATTGGTTCTATAATTTCATCGCTCCTATCGCCAACAGGAAAAACCATTTTATTGTCAACAATTTTTAGAATTTTATTATCTTTTACCAGTTCACTGATCAATTTTCTCCTCGCAACAAATCTATTTAATCCTTGATATTCATTTGGAGTATTTTTGTTTAGATTTGCTTTTTTATCCAAAATACTTACAAACTCTAAATCGTGTTTTTTTCCTATTTCAAAATCATTAAAATCATGTGCCGGAGTAATCTTAACTGCACCAGATCCTTTTTCTGGGTCTGCATATTCATCTCCAAAAATTGGTATACTTTTATTAAGAATAGGAATAAGTGCTTTTTTTCCAATAAAATGATTAAGTTTTTTATTTTTTGGATGAATAGCTATACCTGTGTCACCAAAGATTGTTTCAGGTCTGGTTGTTCCAATAACTATATTTTCTTTACTGTTTTCCAGTTGGTACTTTATGAACCACATTTTGCCAACTTTTTCAATTTGGTTCACTTCTAAATCCGAAAGGGCAGTTCCAAGTTTTGGGTCCCAATTAACCAATCTTTTATCTTTATAAATCAGACCTTTATTATAAAGATCTATAAAAACCTTTTTAACTGAATCACTCAGCCCCTCATCCATTGTAAATCGAGAAATATTCCAATCAACTGATGTACCCAATCTTTTCATTTGATCAATTATTTTATCTCCAGATTCTTCTTTCCAATTCCAAATTCTTTCAATAAATTTTGATCGTCCCAATTTAGCTTTTGATAATTCATTTTTCTCAAGCATTTTTTCAACTACAATTTCAGTTGCAATTCCAGCATGATCGGTTCCAGGCTGCCACAATACATTTTTATTAAGCTTTTTCTGAAACCTTATTAGGATGTCCTGAAGAGTAAAGGTTAGAGCATGTCCCATGTGTAAACTGCCAGTTACATTAGGTGGGGGCATCATAATACAAAATGGTTTTTTGTTTTCCTCGTTGTTAAAAGAGAATATTTCATTTTTAGACCAATAATCTAAACACTTTGCTTCAATTTCTGAAAAATTAAATCTTTTATCTAACATTATTATTCAAATATATCTAACCACTTAAATTTGACATCATCAAAATTTGTTGTTTCGTCATAATAATTGACATTTAATCCTAAATCTTTGGGGTTAAGCCCGCCCATAAAGAAAATAGTTTCGTAATAAGAATTGAATAGATCCCGATAAGACTTTACAAGATCAAGTTGTGATTTTAATAATTCTTGCTCTCCATCTAGTAAATCAAGCATTGTTCTTTCTCCAAGTTGCATTTCTTGTCTCAATCCCTCCAGATATATCTTGTTTGATTTAATTTGTTTTTCATATGCCTTAATTTTTGAATAGGAATGATCGTAGGAGGATACAGATGATGTGATATTAAATTCAACCTCTTCCTTTGTTTGTCGCAATAATTCATTCAAGGCAAATAGTTGACTTTTAACTTCTCTGATTTTAGAAGAAGCTGCACCAGACTGGTATAAAGGTATATCAATAATAGCATAAGCAGATAGAACTTCTCTTTTACTATCAGTTCGAAAGTAACCCTCATTTATGTATGCGTCTGCTTCTAACTTTACACTTGGGAGTTTTTTTCTCTTTAAAGTCTTAATCTGATACTCAAGTGATTTAATTTGATAAGTCAAATCATTAATTTTAGGATTTTTTTTTAGTGCTAAAGATTTAAAATCGCCAATATTTTTTTTAAATTCAAGAACCTCTATATCAATTTTTGGCGAGATTGGTTTAATCCCGAACAAATATGAAAAGTTGGCAGTCAAGGATTCTAAATTATTTTCTGATTCTATTAAATCAGATTTCGCTAAAGATAGTCTTGCATCAGCTATTGAAACATCAGTGAGGGTAACCTCACCAATATCAAACTGTTCTTTTGTTAATTCAAATCTATTTTTTAGGACTTCTACATTCTTTTTTTTTAATTGAAAATTCGACTGCTCAGTTGCAATTTCTGAATAAATTTTTATCGCATCAATAAATATTTCTTGCTCTTTATCCCGCAGAATATATCTTTCTGAGAAAATAGTATTTTTAGCAACCTGAATATTACTTAAACTACTTCCTCCATCAAAAATATCCTGAGTTATATTTATACCTTTATTAGTTTCAGTTCTAATTCCATCAGATGTAATATTAAATCCGTGAGAGTTAGTATGTACCTTACCTTTTCTGTAATAACCCTTAATTTCTGGTCTAAATTCAGAATATGCTTGCGGCATCAATTCGTCTTTAGACTTCAAAATATTTCTGTAATACTTTAGTTTAGGATTTAACTCATATAGTTTTTCAAGTGATTGCTTTAGATCGTTATTAACTATTTGATTAGATAAGGTGAATTGAGGAAAAAAAATCAAAAAAACTAAACAAAATTTTTTAAAAGCTTTTATCATTATCATTTTCCTGGATTATGAAATCTGACAATTCATATAAATGTGTATTGAAAAGTTTGGTGAATGAGATAAATGAGTTGATTTTTTGACCTCTTACAAATTCACCAATATAATCATCTTCTTTAAGAACCGTATAGATTTCACCATTATCTTTTAATTGCTTTACTAAAACTTTTGGAATTGATTTTATAGCTCCCTCAATAAAAATCTTATCATAAG
>CACBON010000024.1 GCA_902540805.1 uncultured Alphaproteobacteria bacterium
CATCTGATAAATTCAGGTTTGTTCCTCCATCAGAAAAACTGTCTGGAGTAATATTAAGTATTCCAAAAATTGAAATTTTTTTGTTTTTAAACACCAATCTTTTTAGCGATTTATTTTTATAATTAAGGTTATTAAATAACTCGCAAATCTTTTTATTTTTTTCAAATACTTTGAAAAACTCAGGAAAATTATAAATTTGTTTTTTTACTTTCAAGTCTTGGCGAGTTATTAACTCTATTTTGTTAAAAAAAATGTCTTGAATTAAAACGGCCTCTTTTTTTTTTGACAACAAGTGGCCATCTTCGTAATTTACTGGGGATAAGGGCCTTAAATAGTATTTAATTTTGGATGAAATCAAGCCAGTTTGTTGTTAAGTTGTAGCAGGGTCAGGGTTAAGTCCTATATTGCTTCTTTTTTTTCCTTGATTGCTTCCAAGAGGGATTGAAGTTTTCTTATTAGTTTTTTTCCCATCAAGACTTTTGTTATTTGACTTTATCTTACCTTTGTTAATGAGTTCTTTTACATCATCCCCTGATAAAGTTTCGAATTCTAAAAGGGCTTTAGCCAAGTTATGAAGATGTTTTAAATTTTTCTTAAGAATTTTCTTTGCGTGAGACTCAGCATTATCGATAAATTTCCTTATTTCTTGATCAATGAGCTTTGCTGTTTCATCTGACATACTTTTCCTTTGGGTAACCGAACGTCCTAAAAAAACATCTTCCTCATTTTCAGAGTATCTGAGTGGACCTAAAGCATCGCTCATCCCCCACTCCACGACCATCGCTCTGGCTCTTTGCGTGGCTTGAAGGATATCGTTGGATGCTCCAGAGGTAATGTTTTCTTTTCCAAAAATGAGTTCTTCAGCAACTCTCCCTCCAAATATCATTGCTAACTTTGCTTTCATCTCAGTTTTGGTTTCAGAATATTTGTCTCTCTCAGGAAGATTCATTGTAACTCCAAGTGCTCTTCCTCTTGGTATGATTGTAACCTTGTGTAGAGGGTCATTACCTGGTGTGAAAATACCTACCAAAGCATGACCGGCCTCATGATACGCCGTTAATTCTTTTTCTTTAAGTGTCATAACCATCGATCTTCTTTCTGCTCCCATCATTACTTTATCTTTTGCATCCTCAAAATCTAGCATTGTTACTAATCTTTTGTTTCTTCTAGCAGCTAACAAAGCTGCTTCGTTTGATAAATTAGCTAAATCTGCTCCAGAAAAACCTGGTGTTCCTCTAGCTATTACTTTGATGTCAACATCTGGGGCAAGAGCTAACTTTCTAGTATGAACTTCGAGTATTTTTGTCCTGCCTACAATATCTGGATTTGGTACAACAACTTGTCTATCAAATCTTCCAGGTCTTAATAAAGCAGGATCAAGAACATCTGGTCTATTTGTAGCTGCAATTAATATTACACCTTGAGTGGAATCAAAGCCATCCATTTCAACTAAAAGTTGGTTAAGGGTTTGTTCTCTTTCATCGTTGCCACCACCTAATCCAGCACCCCTGTGCCTACCAACAGCGTCAATCTCATCAATAAAAATAATGCAAGGTGCGCTTTTGCGACCTTGTTCAAACATGTCTCTCACTCTACTAGCTCCAACTCCAACAAACATTTCAACAAAATCGGAGCCTGAAATTGAGAAAAAGGGAACATTTGCTTCTCCAGCAATAGCTCTAGCTAACAATGTTTTACCTGTTCCAGGAGGTCCAACTAGCAAGGCACCTTTGGGAATTTTACCACCTAATCTTTGAAATTTTGTAGGATCTTTAAGAAATTCAACTATTTCTTCTAGTTCAGATTTAGCTTCATCAATGCCTGCAACGTCTAGAAATGTAACTTTATCTTTATTTTCATTCAAAAGTTTTGCTCTTGATTTTCCAAAACCCATTGCTCTTCCACTACCGGATTGCATCTGTCTCATGAAGAAGATCCAAACGCCGATAAGCAAAAGCATTGGGAACCATGAAATTAAAATGTCAATTAGACCAGGGGAACCTTTATCTAAAGGTAAAGCATTTATTTCAACACTATTTTTTTCTAGTTTTTCAATTAAATTCATATCATTTGGAGAGTAGGTTGAAAAATAAGAACCATTTGAATACTCTCCTTTAATATTGTTTCCGCGTATTTCGACTCTAGCAACATTTCCATTTTTAATTTCTGAAAGAAAATTTGAATAAGATATAGGTGAAATTTTTCTTGAAGACTCATTTGCTTTGTAGAAATCCACAATTAGAAAAACAAGGAAGCCAATCAAAAGCCAAATTGCAATATTTTTAAGAAGATTGTTATTCATTGTATAAGATATAATTATATATATTTTTATCTCAATATGATATTATAAATTTTTTTTTGTTAAAGGTATTTTTGGTTTAAAAATTACTGATATTCCCAAAGAAGTCATTATTTCATTTTTTGTTAAAAATGGTATCATCATTGTATTTTTACACAAAAGAACAGGCAGAGTCTTTAAAATATCATATGAAATATTTTGCGTGTCTTTAACAAATTTGTATTGTTTTTTTAATTTTAACCAAATGATGTCATCAAAAACGAGACATTGAATATCAGAAAAAATTGAACTTATTAAAAATCTGTTATCCCAAATTACAGATTGTTTTTTTTTTATAATTAATCGCTTTGGATTAAAGTGTTTAGTTTTTACATATTCTCTAAAAATATAAATTTTATCTGAAGAACACTCAATAATACACGAATGGATGGTAAATTTAACATTTTCTAATTTAAAATATTTATCTAAAAAGAATTCGATTGAACGTGATCTGGGTGAATAAACACTTCCAGAACAAGTAACTAATATTCTTTTTAAAATTTCAATTTGGAAACATTTTTTTTGATATTTGAATTTTTTTTTGTTTATTGTAAATTTTCCATAATCTTCGAATTCAAGATTTGTAATAAAAAAGTTAGCTAGTTTTATTTCAAAAAATGTATTTTCATAAGTATTTACTTTGAATTCAGAAAATAATTTTGAGCTTTTATATTTGCTTAAACCACCAATAATATTTCTTACTCTCACTCTCTCGAAAGTGTCGTCCTGATTGCTAGGGTCTTCAAACCATTTATATTTATTTTTCTCACATGTTTGAATAAGTCTTGATTTTCTTAAATTAATAAATGGTCTAAAAATTTGAACTTGATCTTGAGTATTTTTAAAAGGAATACCTGACAAATTTGGTGTTAAGGAATTTCTTTTTTTTTTCATGAAATATGTCTCTAAAGAATCATCTAAGTGATGAGCAGTCATAACTGTAATTATATTTTTCTGTTTGCAAAAATTAATTATTTTTTTATATCTTATTTCTCTTGCTTTCTGCATAATTGAATTTTTTGGTTTTTTTTCATTCCAGGTTAGAATTTTGTGATCAATTCCTAATTTTTTTGAAATTTCTTTTGCATATTGTGACTCTAAATGTGATCCTTTTCTTAATTTATGATCAAAATATATTAATGTTAAAAAACCTTTATGCTTTTTAATCCAATTATTCATTAGAATTAAAAGTGCCAAGCTATCTGAACCGCCTGAAAAACTTATTGCAACTGAAGGGTTTTTTTCATACACAAAGGAATGATTTGTTAACAAAGATGCGAATTCTTCATTTGAAATTGCCTCATTCACAATCATTTACTCCTCAGGACAATTTAATTTTTTTCTTTCTTCTTGAGATCTTTCCAAAACATTTTTTGGAGAATTATTGTATTTAATTTCAAGTTCATAAAATGCGCTACATGCTTCATTTTTTTGATTTAGATTTGAAAATGATAAACCCAATTTCAGAAGGTTATCAGGACCTTTAATGGAATCTGGAAAATTAGCAAACCCCTCACCAAACTCAATCACTGCTTGTTGAAAATTTTTATTTGCATAGTAAACCTCACCAAGCCAGTATTGAATATTTGGCATCAAATCTTCCGGATTGAGTGTCTTTAATTGCAATAATTCTTCTTCTGCTTTTTCATATTTGTTTGCCCATAATAATTTAATTGCATTTTCATATTTTTTTTTAATTTCTTCCTCATTCAAATTTGCAATATTATTAGTAATTCCTGATTTTTTTTCATTTTTAATAGATCTTTCAACTTGTTTTGAAACAGGCGATTCTTGCATTTTTTGAATAAAAGATTTTTTTTGAGTTGTTGTGTTGTCTTTTAATGCTTCTAAATTTTTTTCAATTTTGTTAATTCTAGACTGAAAATCTTTATCAATAAGATCTAGCTTCTCTTCAACATTATTGATTTTATTGTTAGACTCTTCGTATAAACCAAAATTTGTTCTTAATTTGGTTTCAAAATCTCCCAGCCTGGATTCATTTCTTGAAATATAGCCTGTTGACAGGGACTTTTCTATTTGGTCAAACCTTCCCTTTTGAAGATCAGATATATTCTTCTCTATTCTGTCTAATCTTTCTAAAAGCTCATCAACGTCAAGTTCTTGAGAATGGATTTCTGGAAAATTTATTAAGCTAAGAACTATGATAAATATATTTTTTTTTATTGCCATAAAAAAAAGGGCTAAACGTTTAGCCCTAATTTTAAAGTTTAGTAAGGATTCATTTTTACTAGTTACCACTAACAACTAGGACAGCTCTCCTATTCTCAGACCAAGCTTCAGATGTGCTACCTTCTGCTGCAGGTCGTTCTTTTCCGTAGCTGATAACGGTCAATCTACCAGGATCGACTCCAAGTGATGCTAGAAATTCTTTTACAGCATTTCCGCGTCTTTCGCCGAGAGCAAGGTTATACTCCCTAGTGCCTCTTTCATCACAATGACCTTCGATAAGAAGCTGAAATCCTGGAGTAGATTTTAACCAATTTGCCTGTGATTCTAGTGTAAAAGCAGATGCTGACGAAATATTGTGTTTATCTGTCTCAAAATAAACCCTATCACCTATTTCATTTTGCAAATAAGCTTGAAGGTTTGCCTGTTTTGAGTCACCATATTCATATCCAGGTGTACTTCCTGAAGAGGAACCACCAATTGTTTCGCAACCAGAGATTAATAAAATCCCAGCGAAAAATAAAGATAAATATTTGTTTTTCATAACTTTAAGATCCTTACATTATTTAATTAAGTATTATAACATTAAGTTTTACAATCTGAGGCGCGATAAGTCAACGGTTAAGGTTTAATTAAAAATATAAAAATAAAGCTACCAAAATCTTGGAATGTTATCTGTTGTAAATTTTCACAGTGCACGAACCAAAGCAATCGATTGAGTCGTGTGTAGGGATTTCTCTGAAAGTATCATCCATAATTAAGCTATCGCTACCTACGTATTGTTCATCTTGAGCGCAGCTGGAAACAAACATTGAAATTACTAGTAGCGCGAATAATTTGATTTTCATATATGGTACCTTTAATGTTAAACTTTTAACAATTTACATTTTGGTAATACATAAGTCAATAATTAGTATCTTTTTTTGGAAATCAGGGTAACAAACCAGACCATGCTGGGTCAGAAGCATCAGATGGCGTAACAAGTTCTCTTAAATTAATTCCAGTTAAATCTACCATTTTAATCTTTGGATCAGTAATTTTTCCTCCTGATAGTCTGTTCTGATTATAAAATGCAATCACCCGGCCATTGGGAGACCAAGACGGTCCTTCAACTAAATATGACTTATAAACTACTCTTTCACCTTTTCCATCGGTATACATCACTCCGATGTAAAATTCACCGTTGAGAAGTTTGGTAAACGCTATTAAATCGCCTCGTGGGGACCATACTGGAGTAGCGTACTTTCCCTTCCCAAAGCTAATGCGATTAATTTTTTTTGTTTTTAAGTTCATTACATATATTTTTTGACTACCACTTCGATCCGATTCAAAAGTAATAAAGTCTCCATCTGGAGAATATGATGGGGCAGTATCTATACCTTCATAAAATGTCAATCTTTTCATTTTTAATGTAGTTAGATCCATTTCAAAAATATCTGTATTACCATTTCTTGCTAAACTCATTACCAACTTTTTTCCATCGGGCGAGTAGCGAGGACTAAATGTCATTCCTGGAAAATCTCCCAAAACTTTTTGACTCCCTGTATTAAGATCAAGAAGAAATATTCTAGGAATTCTTTTATTGTAAGATAAATATGCAACCTCTTGAGCTGCAGGAGAAAATCTTGGAGTTAATGCTAAATAAGATCCATCAGTAAGAAATTTATGGTTAGCTCCATCTTGATCTATGATTGCTAATCTTTTTTTTCTGTTACTCTTTGGCCCTGATTCTGAAATGTAGACTATTCTGCTATCAAAATAGCCAGACTCCCCAGTAATTCTTTTGTAAATTATATCTGAAATAACATGAGCTATTCTTCTCCAATTATCTTTTTCAGTAGTTAGTTTTTGAGCTACCATCTGTTTTTGTGAGAGAACATCCCATAGTCTGAATTGTATATCTAATTTATCATTTTTAATTTTC
>CACBON010000025.1 GCA_902540805.1 uncultured Alphaproteobacteria bacterium
AATTAAACTTAAACCAGATACTGAAATGTTGGAATATTGTTTAAATGAGTGTCGCGTTAAACCTGAACAAGCGATTATGGTTGGAGACAGTAGTAATGACATAATACCTGCAAACGCTTTATCAATGAAATCAATTTTCGTAACTTATGGGTTTGGAAAAATGGAAAAATTAATCAAGCCAGATTATGTTATAGATAGTTTTAATGAAGTATTGAAGGTCCTCAAATTTTAATTCTTTCAGTAAAAAAAAGATTAATTTCATTTAAACCCTTATTAATTGTAAGAATAGCAATTATCAATGCACAAATTGCGATCAAATATAAATATTTATGAAATCTCGGATCCATTTTTGTTAGTATCCACATTAAATCATTAAATGTAAGTGAATTCTTTTTAAATTTGGTGTTATAGATTATAAGCTTTAAAGTTATTTTATTTTTTCATATATTAACTCAATGGAAAACAATGTGATGAATGAATCTGAGGATTCACTTAAAAAAGCAGTTTTATTTCTGAGAAATGAAAAATTAGTTGCTCTTAAAACTGAAACCGTTTATGGTCTGGCTTGTGAATCTGGTAGCAGCAAAGCAATAAAAAAAGTTTATAATCTAAAGAAAAGACCATTATTTAATCCGTTAATCATTCACGTTAACTCAATTGACTTAGCAGAAAAAATTTCTGTAATAAACGATGACTCGAGAAAAATAATGGAAGAATTCTGGCCCGGTCCTTTAACACTTATCTTAACAAGAAAAAAAAATAACCTTGTCCATAAATTTGCAGTTTCTGGACTTGAAACCATTGCTATCAGAATTCCTTCCTCAGAATTTGTTTTAAAGTTAATTAGTAAACTTAATAAACCAATTGCTGCGCCAAGTGCAAACGAAAGTGGTTATATATCCGCTACAGACGCTGCTCATGTGGTTGATTCATTTGGTGAAAAGGTTGACTTGATAATTGATTCTGGAAGAACTGAATATGGGGTGGAGTCAACTATTTTAGACATGACGACAAATCCTTACGAAATTAAAAGATTAGGTGTTATAGACTATAAAACAATCATAAAAAAGCTAGGCAAAAAAGTAAAAAACTTAAATTTCAAAGAAAAAAGACCATTGCGTCCAAATTCGCCTGGACAAATGCTTAAACACTACGCTCCAAAAACTCCACTAAGATTAAATATAGATAAACCGAATTTAGATGATGCCTTTCTAGATTTTGGCAACAAAAATACAATTTCACATCAACCAACGTTGAACCTTTCAAAGTCATCTAATTTAAAAGAAGCTGCATTCAACTTATTTTATTTTCTAAGAAAATTAGACAAATATTCAAAAAAAAGAATAGTTGTTGCCCCTATTCCAGATCAAGGTATTGGTAAAACAATTAATGAGAGACTAAAAAGAGCTGCATCATAGATGAAAAAGCAAGACCTAAAAGAACTTATAAGCAAACTACATCCTTCTGAATATTCAACAGAGTCTGAAGTTTTAAAAAAGCATTGTATTGATTGGAGAGGAGAATACGAAGGCAAATCAAAGTTAATAACTTTTCCAAAATCTGTAAAAAAAATTTCTGAAATTTTAAATTTTTGTCGAAAAAAAGACATAGCTATTGTGCCTCAGGGCGGTAATACAGGATTGGTTGGAGGAGGTGTGCCAAGGAAAAAAGGAAATGAAATAATAATTAACTTATCAAATTTAAATAAAATTAGAAATATTGATTTAATAGGAAACTCTGTAACAGTAGAAGCTGGTTGTATCTTGGATGTCATTAAAAACAAATTAGAAAAATATGATCTTGAGTTTCCTTTATCCATGGGCTCGAGGGGGAATTGTCAAATAGGAGGAAATATTGCGACAAATGCAGGTGGGGTGAACGTCATAAAATATGGGACCATAAGACAAAATATTTTAGGAATAGAAGCCGTTCTACCTGACGGAAAAATTTATAACTCTCTCAAAAATGTTAAAAAAAATAATACAGGTTTTGATTTAAAACATCTTTTAATTGGATCAGAGGGGACACTGGGAATCATTACTGCGGCAACAATTCAATTATTTCCGTTACCTAAAGAGAAGGTTGTTCTTTGGGCTTCTTTTAAAGATTTTTCAAAAGTCCTAATCTTTTATAAAAATATCAATAACAGATTTAAAGATTTAATAACAAGTTTTGAATTCATGAATAAAGAGTCAATTGAAGTTTTGGAAAAGCATGAATGTAAAGTTATTAACCTAAAAAAAAATCAATGTTACTGTCTAGTTGAATTTTCAAATTTTCAAAAAATAAGTGACTTTAACGATTTTATTTTTTCAAAAATCGATTTTAAAAATTTAGATACAGATGATTTAATTTTGTCAAAGTCCGAAAGTGAAAATAAGAAGCTATGGAATTACAGGGAATCCATTCCACTTGCTGAAAGGAAGGAGAATTTCATAATTCCACATGACATCTCAATTCCGCTAACTAATATTTCCGAATTTGTTAAAAAAACTACAACAAGTATTAAAGAATTTTCAATTGGTTCCAAAATAATAAATTTTGGTCACTTGGGAGATAATAATTTACATTTCAATGTTTTAATTAAAAAACAAAAAAAATTATCAAGAAAATCAATATGTAGATCTGTAAACAAAATAGTTTTTGATAACGTCAAAATTTATGGCGGAGCAATTAGTGCAGAGCATGGAATTGGTCAACTCAGGAAACTCGAATTGAAAAGGAATAAAAAAGTCTTGGAATTAAAAAAAATGAGAGATATAAAAAAAATATTTGATCCACTAAATATTCTTAATCCTGGGAAAATATTTTAATCTAAAAATTCATTGTAAATTTTATTTGCCTTTTTACAGTTTTCCAAAACATTAGAATTTAAGTAAAAAAATCCTTTAAGGTATAAGATAAACCATTTCGAAAAAAAACTCGACTTTTTAAATCTTTTCGCAAATCTCCAAGCTCTTGAAGTTAACCTTCTTTGTGCGTATAGTTTGTACTTATTTTCTAATTCAGAGTTATCTTGAATAAAAAGCTCTAAAGCTTTCGAAACTCTAAATATTTGGTTGTTTTTTTTCTCAGAAATTTGTCCAGGAGCAACTAATGGAAGTATAGTTGTCGGAAAATTTAATTTTGCAAACTTTCCTAACATCGAAAGTTTTAGCGTAAGAGAATATTCTTGACTAAATTTTATTCTCTCATCGCAACCACCAACTTTTTTACACAAGTCTGTTCTAGCCAAAAATTGTGATGGATTAAACATTGAATTTCTCATTGCCATTTTGATAGGATTATGGATAATTGAAATGTCTTTATTATCAAACTTTTCAAAAATATTAACATCATTAAGATTCTGCACTTTCCGTTGAAGGCCATAAACTAATACTAAATCTGGTGTTGTTTCAAGTATATTCATAAGAGCATATGTAGTTTCACTCAAAATAATGTCATCTGCATCAAGAAATTTCAAATATTTCATTCGAGCATTTTTAATTCCTGTATTTGTCGCATTAGCAGATCCCATATTTTTTTGTCTAAAAATTCTTGTATTTTCTAACTCTTTAGTCAGGGACAAAATTATTTCATATGATTCATCCGTTGATCCGTCATCAATAAAAATAAATTCACGTTCAAAATCACCTGACTGATTTTTAAGACATTTGATTACATGGTTTAAAAAAGATGATTTGTTATATACAGGAATTATAAAAGATACAGAGCTCATCTATTTAAAGCTCATCAGGTTTTTGGTTAAAGTCATATTTCCAAAAGCTGACGCATTTGTATTTTCAGTACGAACCTGCTTAATTAATCCAATATTATTACAAAGAATTTCATTATTCCTTACTTCTACATTTATAGGACCAGATCGTGTGTCTCCTATAAACTTTGTATTACCAGTGCCCTCAATCTCAATACAATCATCATAAGTTGTGTTCTTAAATTTTATTCTTTTATGTCTTTTTTTAATTTTATAGTACATTTCCAGTTGTGATCTTGGCTTAACATTTAACAATGGAGGCTGAAAACCTCTTACTAAAAATAGTTGTTCTTTAACTCTCCATTCTTTCTGTTTAAAAGTAAGATCTGGGTAAATGATTTTATTTACAGGTTCATCAATTCCTTCAGAAAAGGTGAGTATAACTGAAGTTCTTTCAACCTTGCCATCTCTAATTTCATAGGAATAGTAACTACCATCAGAATAGAGTTTTGAGAATTCCTCAACTTTATTTTTTTTTGACTGATAAAAATTGGTTATCATTACTCTTTTATTGCTACTTTTACCCGTATAAGACGATTTAATTGCAACAGAGTAAACCCACTTTAATCCGTAAGATGAGGGAAAATAGTTTTTTTGACCAAATTCGCATGATGAAGTCCAAAGGAGTGATATAATTATTAAAAGTTTATAGTTTAACATTAAATCAAGGTGCCCAGGGGAGGAATTGAACCACCGACACAGCGATTTTCAGTCGCTTGCTCTACCAACTGAGCTACCTGGGCAAAAAAAAAAATTAAATATTAAGATTATTTAACATTATAATAGATTTTTAGAAACAAAAATTATACCTCTGGATTTTTTAATATTTTATACAACTCTGGAATTGATATACCAATAACATTTGTGTAGCAACCACGAATTTTTTTAACGAAACGTGAACCAAAATTTTGAAGCGCGTAACCACCAGCTTTACCAATACCATCTTCTAAAACTTGTTTTGTAATTTCATGAT
>CACBON010000026.1 GCA_902540805.1 uncultured Alphaproteobacteria bacterium
AAATTTTCTAAGTTCAAGAAATACTCGTTGATACCAGTTTTAACCTCCTTCAAAAAAAATTCTCTTATTATCTGTTTTGTTATTAATTCCTGTGATGAATTATCAAGATTCCTTACAATTCTTGTAAATTGATTTGTATAAAACTTATCTTGTAGTAAAAAAATTATTCTCCTTCCTAATAGATCCTTATTTTTAATATATTTATTTATAATAATTTTCTTTTGTGTATTTTTATCTAAATCAATTTTTATTTTTTTTAATTCCTTGTTATTTGTCAAAATTTCATTGTGAATTTTTACGGTTTGTTTTTTTAGACTGTTTAATTTAACTTTTAAATCTGTATTTTTTGCAAATACATTAGATAAATTCAAACACACTAAAAATATTATTGAAATCTTTATCATTTAATAAGTGGGTGTCCTCTCATTACAGTTGGAATTTCAAGACCGAGAAGCTTTAATACTGTTGGAGCAATATCGGCAAGCTTACCTGTTTTAATTGAATAATTTATTTTTTCACAAATGGTAAAAGGAACCAAATTTAGTGAGTGAGTTGTACATACTATATTTTTTTTCTCATCGAACATATTTTCAGCATTTCCATGGTCTGAAGTTATAATAAGTGAATATCCATTGTTTTTACATTGTTTAAAAATCTTTCCAATACATTCATCTACTGCCTCGATTGCTTTAATAGTAGCTTCTATATTACCTGTATGACCAACCATGTCTGGATTCGCAAAATTTGTTATAATTAAATCGTATTTTTTTTTTTTTATATTCTCTATAACATGGTCTTTTACCTCAAACGCTGACATTTCTGGTTTCATATCATAAGTCTTTACTCTTGGTGATGGAATCAAAATTCTGTCCTCTCCATCAAATTTTTCTTCAACTCCTCCATTAAGAAAATATGTTACGTGCGCATATTTTTCTGTCTCAGCAACTCTTAGTTGCTTTAATCCAAAATATGAAACGACTTCACCTAATGTTTCTTTTATTTGAATTGATTCAAAAATTGGTTTAATTTTTTTTTTTAATCTTTTTGAATATTCAACCATGCTAATTGGGTTTAAAAATTTTGGTCTTTTTTTTCTCTTAAAGTGATTAAAATCATCGTCAAATATAGAGGATAAAATTTCTCTAACCCTGTCAGCTCTATAATTTGTAATAAAAAATCCGTCTCCGTCTCTAGCTCCTTTATAATCACCAAAATTGGTTGGTTCAAAAAACTCATCAGTGACGTGATTATCGTAACTTTCAATTACCGCAGACAAATAATTTTTCTTTTTTGGACCTGAACCTTCTATAATAGCTTTATAAGCTTTCTCTATTCTTTCCCATCTGTTGTCCCTATCCATGACAAAAAATCGACCAGAAATACTCGCAATTTTGATATTTTTCCTTTTGCCTATTTTTTCGATTAACACGCGTAAATTTTCTTTACCCCCAACTGGAGAGCTATCCCTTCCATCTAAAATACAATGAATAAAAATGTTTGGTTTATTTCTGTTAAGAATTTCTATTAGATCAAAAAGATGATCTTGATGTCCATGAACTCCTCCCTCAGAAATCAAACCAACAACGTGGATCCTTTTACACTTTTTTAAAATATTTGTTATGGCAGATTTATTTTTAATTTCCCCATTCCCGAAGGATTCTGAAATTCGCATTACATCTTGAAGAATGATTCTTCCAGCCCCTATATTTGTGTGTCCTACTTCAGAATTTCCAAATTGACCAGTGGGCAAGCCCACATCATTTTCTGAAGCCTTTAGTTTTAAGTATCCGTATTTTTTTGTTAAATAATCAAAATTTTTTTTTTTTGCGAGAAAAATAGCATTATGGGAATTCTTCTTCCCCAATCCCCAACCGTCCAAGATGCAAACCATTACTTTCTTTCTCATTTTCTGACTATTTGTGATATCGAGAATTTTTTATAATTTCTAAACCCCTGTATATTTGTTCAATTAACATAACTCTAACCAGAAGGTGTGGCCAAGTTTGATTTCCAAATGAGATCGTAAAAAATGAATCTTTAAAAAAGTTATCGAGCCCTTCCTCGCTGCCAATTACAAAATTTAAACTCTTACAACCTGAATTTATTTTATTTCTTAAAAAATTTGAAAACTTTAAACTTGAGAAATTTTCTCCACCTGTGTCCAAAACAAAGACATTGTTGTAATCTTGATTTTTCAAATACTTAAGAATTTCTATTTTTTCTAATTCTTTTTTTTTGTTTGTTTTACAGGTTTTTAATTCTATTAAAACTGTCTTAAACTTAATTCTTTTTCTGTAGTATTCAAAAATACTTTTATAATTTTGGTTCACTTTAAACTTACCTAAAGATAAGATATTAATTATCATATCTATCCAAATCCAAATTTTTCATCTTCCAAATCATTGTTTTTCCAAATTTTTTCGAGTGAATAATGTTCCCTTGTTTCTGGTTTGAAAACATTCAAAATAATATCACCAAAATCTACTATTAACCAATCTGTAGAGTTAATGCCTTCAGTTGACAGAATGTGATTCTTATTCAATTTTACAATATTGGCAACAATAGCATTAATATGTCTCGAAGATGTTCCACTTACAATAATCATATAATCTCCTAAAGCACTTCTATTTTTTATATTAATAATTTGAATATCTTTTGCTTTAACATCTTGAAGATCTTTGACGATTTTATTAAGGAGAGTGTCAGCTTCTAAATTTACTTTCATTTTGACTTTCTTATAAACGAGGAGGATAAATGATTTTTCAAACCACTTATAAAAGCCCAACTTGGAGGTAAGATTGATCGTGACTTTGCTAAAAGAATATTTTTAATTCTTGCCTTCCTAAAAAAAAATAATGCTTTACTTTTTGTAATATTTAAAGAGTAAGACGGTCTGTCAAAAATTGCAATGGGAATATTATAAAATATTTTTTTCCATTCTTTCCACTTATGAAGATCTTCAAGGTTATCAGTTCCCATAAGCCAAATAAACTTTTTATTCTTAAATTTGTCTTTTATATATAAAATTGTATCGATCGAGTACGTATTTTTATCCGCTCTAATTTCAAGGATTTTTATTCTTCTAGATTTTAGAAACTTTTTTACTTGCTTAAGTCTGTTAGCGTAACTGTTACTTTTTAATTTTAAAGGATTTTTAAATGTAACAACCCACCAGACTTCTTGCAGACTTAATCTCATCAATGCGTATTGGCTTATAAACATATGTCCATCATGAGGAGGATCAAAGGATCCACCTAGAATTCCAATCATTTTTCTAGTAGATTTATTCAAACTAGGGTCTAACTTGTCCTTTCCCTCTCACTTTATATTTAAAACTCGTAAGTTGAGCAACTCCTACTGGTCCCCTCGCGTGAACTTTTGAAGTTGAAATTCCTATTTCTGCTCCCATTCCAAATTCACTACCATCCGCAAATTGTGTCGAAGTATTATGCATTACAATTCCACTATCAACATTATTCAAAAAAAATTCAGTAGCTTTTTCATCATTAGAAATAATTGCGTCTGTATGCCCAGATCCATAACTATTAATGTGATCTACTGCTTCCTCTACTCCTTCTTTAACTGTTTTTATAGACACTATTTTATCCAAATATTCTGTTTTCCAATCTTCTCTTTTTGCTTCAATAATTATTGAATTAATTTCTTTAACATAACTATCTCCCCTAATTTCACAACCTGAATCTGATAAAGATTTAATCAATCTTGGTAGATGGGTTTTCACCACCTCTTTATCACAAAGTATTGTTTCTGTTGCACCACAAATTCCTGGTCTTCTCATTTTAGCGTTTAACGTAACTTTCTGACTTATTTCCTCGTCAGCAGATTTATGAATGTAAGTATGACAGATTCCATCCAGATGTTTGATAACGTGCACTCTACTTTCATCTGACACTCTTTCAATTAGAGACCTTCCACCTCTAGGGATAATAACATCGACATATTTATCCATTTTAATCAAGGCTCCCACGGCTAATCTATCTTTTGTTGGAATATTCTGTAAAGTTCCTTCAGGAAGTTCAAATTTTCTAATAGATTGGTTAATAATCTCTACTATTTTTGTGGAAGAATGATAACTTTCACTTCCCCCTCGTAAAATAAGTGGATTCCCGGATTTAAGACATAAGCCTGCCGCATCTGCAGCAACGTTAGGCCTCGATTCATAAATCACCCCTATAACGCCAAGTGGAATTGACACTTTTTGTATTTTTAAGCCGTTGGGCCTATTCCATTCTCCTAAAATTTTACCAATTGGGTCATCTAATTCTGAGATTTCAACCAAACCTTTACAAATATTGTCAATTCGATTTGAATTCAACATAAGTCTGTCGAGAAGTGACGAATTTAATTTTTTTTTATTTTCTTCTATATCTATTGAATTTTGTTCAATTATTAATTGTTTATTTTTTTTTATATTGTCAGCTGCATCTAATAAAATATCATTTTTTGTTTTAGAGGAAAGTAAAGAAATTTTTAAGGAAGCTTCCTTAGCTTTACTACCAATTTTTAAAACTTCTTCTTCAATTTGTTTTTGTTTATTCATTTAAAGTCAAATAATCTCTATGGACTATTTCATTTCTTCCGTTATAACCC
>CACBON010000027.1 GCA_902540805.1 uncultured Alphaproteobacteria bacterium
GAACCAACAGATGGAACCCCAAAATGTCAGATTTCATTTTTGGTCATCGTAATGGCATTCACATAATTGATTTACAACAAACATTATCTTTCTTAAAAAATGCCTTAAAAATTGTGGAGGATTTCGCTAAACAAGGAAAAAATATCCTATTCATTGGTACCAAAAGGCAAGCTTCTGATATAATTGAGAAATATGCTATTGATTGTAAACAGTTTTTTATCAACAAAAGATGGCTCGGTGGTATGTTAACAAATTGGGACACTATTCAGAACTCAATTAAAAAATTAAAAGAATTAGAAGAAATACTTTTGAATAAAAGTAATTCATACACAAAAAAAGAGCTTTTAATGTTTGAAAATTCTGTAGAGAAACTTAATAAAGCGTTAGGAGGAATTAAAAATATGAATGGTAAACCAGACCTATTGTTTATAATTGATACTAATAAAGAAGTTTTGGCTGTTAAGGAAGCTAATAAAATAGGTATTCCAATTGTGGCAGTGGTTGATTCAAATTCAAACCCTGAAGGTATTGATCACCCAATACCTGGTAATGATGATGCAATAAGATCAATTGAGTACTATTGTAGTGCAGTTTCTGAAGCGATTAAAAATGCTAAAAACGAGAATGAACAAGAAAAGCTTGAATCTAAAAGCTAGTTGATAAAATGAATCTTTCACCTGCAATTATAAAAGAATTAAGAGAAAAATCTGGTGCTGGAATGATGGATTGCAAAAAAGCGTTAGACGAATCTGGAGGGGACGTTGAAAAAGCAATTGAATGGTTAAGAAAAAAAGGAATTAATACCGCCCAAAAAAAATCTTCAAGATTAGCCTCTGATGGTCTTGTGACAGTAAAAATAGATGGGGATAAAGGCATCATTATCGAGGTAAATGCTGAAACAGATTTTGTCGCAAGGAACGAAAATTTTCAAAAATTTTGTGATGAACTTGCATTTACAGGTTTAAAAAATGAAGTTCAAGGTGTTGAAAGTTTACTAAAGTGCAAATTTCTAGATTCAAATCAAACAGTTCAGGAAAATCTTACAAATTTAATTTCAAAACTAGGAGAAAATATTGTTATTCGTAGACTTGAATACATACATGAAAAATCATATTCTTTGGAAAAATATCTTCATAATTCTATCAATATTAATTCTGGCAAGATTGGCGTTTTACTCTCTTTTAAATCAAATCAAATAAATGAAAGTGTTACTGATTTTTCTAAAAATATATGCATGCATATTGCTGCCACAGATCCAAAATCGATGAATATTGATAGTCTAAATAAGAATCTTGTAGAAAAAGAGAGATCGATTTACATTGAACAACTAAAATCTTCTAAAAAGCCTGATGACATAATTGAAAAGATTGTTGATGGAAAAATCAAAAAATTTTATCAAGAAGTTTGTCTTTTAGAGCAAACATTTGTCATGGATAATAAGCTAAATGTTAATGAGTGTATCTCTGCATTTAATAAAGAGCATGAAGAAATTTTTGAAATTTATAATTATGTTATATTTAAATTAGGTCAAGAATAGTTTTGTTTTGAAAAAATTTGATTACAAACACATTATGCTTAAACTTTCCGGCGAAGCATTGATGGGAGATCAAGATTTCGGAATAGATTTAAACACAATAAATTCAATTACAGATCAAATAATTTATGTTTTTAAAAAAGGAATTAAAGTGTCTATAGTAGTAGGTGGAGGAAATATATTTAGAGGTATATCTGCATCGTCTAAAGGAATGGATCGTTCTTCTGCTGATTATACAGGTATGATGGCAACAGTAATGAATTCATTGATCTTACAAAACTCTATTGAACAAAAGGGAATTGATACCAGGGTTCAATCAGCATTAAAGATTGAGAACGTTTGTGAATCCTATATAAGGAGAAGGGCAATGAGACACATCGAAAAAAATAGAATTGTCATTTTTGCTGCTGGGACTGGAAATCCATATTTTACTACTGATACAGCAGCAGCATTAAGAGCCTCTGAGATTAAATGTGATATTCTCTTAAAAGCAACAAAAGTGGATGGTATTTATGATTCAGATCCAAAAAAAAATAAAAATGCTAAAAAGTTATACAACCTGAGTTATGATTATGTTATTAATAATGATTTAAAGATTATGGATACTTCATCAATATCACTTGCGAAGGAAAATCAAATTCCAATTCTTGTCTTTTCGATTCAAGAATATAATTCACTTAAAGAAATTGTTAACGGCAAAGGTAATTTTACTCTTATTCAGTGATGACAATAGAATTTAACTCATACGAAGAAAAAATGGATAAAACTTTAAATAATCTTAAAAAAGAATATTTGGGTTTAAGAACAGGGAGGGCTACATCCTCTTTGCTTGAACCTGTCTCTGTTGATGCTTATGGTGCTAAAGTTCCGATAAACCAAGTTGGTAATATTAGTGTTCCAGAATCACGGCTCATAACAGTTCAAGTATGGGATGAAGGCTTAATTCAATCAGTTGAGAAAGCAATCAGAAATTCAGAACTGGGTTTAAACCCTATGATTGAGGGTAATAATATAAGAGTTCCTATACCTGAACTTTCTCAAGAAAGAAGAATTGAAATCGTTAAAGTTGCATCTAAGTATTCTGAGGATGCGAAAATTACAGTTAGAAATATAAGAAGAGATGCCATGGACAAAATAAAAGAAGAAGAGAAACAAAAAACAATTTCAAAAGATGATAGTTTCCAATTTTCAGAAAAAATTCAGAAACTCACTGATAAATATATTGAAAAAATAGAAAATACTTTTCAAGATAAGGAAAAGGACGTTTTGCAAGTTTAATGTCCTTTGATTCAAATTTACAGAAGCAATTACCAAATCATGTAGCTTTTATTATGGATGGTAACAGAAGATGGGCAAGGAAGAAGAAACTAAAAGCAATTGATGGCCACAAAAAGGGCTCAGAAATTGTAAAAAAAATTGTAAAAAAGTCTCTTGAATTTAATATAAAATATTTAACTTTTTTCAGTTTTTCAACAGAAAACTGGAGCCGTAGTAAGAATGAAATATTAAATTTACAGACTTTATTAAGTTTTTATTTAGATTCTGAAGAAGAACATTTTATAAAAAAAAAAATTAAATTCTCGTTTATTGGAGAAATAGATAAATTCGACGATAAAATAAAATCAAAGCTTAAAAGTTTACAAGTGCTTACGAGTTCCTTTAACAAACTTTATTTTACGTTAGCATTAAGTTATGGTTCAAGATGGGAAATTGTAAATTCTATTAAAAAAATAAATAAAAAGTTAAGTTTATTGACGGAGGCTGATATTGCAAAGAGCTTGATGACCAAAGATATTCCTGATCCAGATTTAGTTATTAGGACATCTGGTGAAATGAGATTGTCCAATTTTTTGCTTTGGCAAGTCGCATATTCTGAGCTTTACTTCACTAAAACTTTATGGCCAGAATTTAATACGCAAAAATACGTTTTAGCACTTAAAAATTATGTTAACAGGAAAAGAAGGTTTGGTGGTGATTGAAAGAAACTCATTGTTTTTAAGGACGTTATCTTCTTTTGTGATGTTAACAGTTTTTATTGCTATAGTTCATTCTGATAATTTGATTTTTTTAATCTTTTCTCAATTTTTATTATTTTTAACATGCTGGGAAATTCTAAGGATGTTGGAATTCAAAAGTTTTGAAAATAAAAAAGAAGATAGAAGTAATTTTTTATTATCTAGATGCAAAATTAAACAATACGATTTAATTTTAATTATTTTAATTAATTTATTTGTTTTTCTATTAAATTTTCAATTCCTTGCTTCTCAAATTTTTTGTTTTATCCTTATATCTATTTGTCTATTAAAATTAACAGATATTTCAATAGTGAAAGTCATTTCTTTATTATATGTTACTTCTTCATTTGTTTTTTTAAATAAAATGAGTCAAGGTAGTGAATTTATAAGTTTTATTTTTTTTATTGTTTTTTTTACAATGCTTGTAGATATTTCTGCATATTTTATTGGTTCTTTAATTGGTGGACCAAAAATTTTGCCCAAGATTAGTCCTAATAAAACTGTTGCCGGATGTATTGGAGGTTTGGTGGTTCCAATTTTTTTTTGCACAATAATTTTTTTTAAAAATTCAAATATTTCAAATATTATTTATCTCTCACTTCTATTTTCTTTTATCTCTCAAATTGGCGATTTAATAGAGTCAGGGTTTAAAAGATATTGTTGTGTAAAGGATAGTAGTAATATAATTCCTGGTCATGGTGGATTGTTGGACAGATTAGATAGCATTTTTGCATTAATCATATTTGTTTCAATAATTAAGTTACTAGATTATAATTTTTTTTTTATAGTATAATTTGTTTATGAAAAAAAAAATTACAATTTTTGGCTCAACTGGTTCAATTGGACAATCAACTCTTGATATAATTAAACATAATCGTGACAAATATGAAGTAATTGCACTTACAGCAAATAAAAATTACTTGAGGTTACTTAAACAAGTTGAATTGTTTAAACCAAAAATTGTTTCCATTAATGATAATGCTTCGTATAAAAAATTTATAGATTTAA
>CACBON010000028.1 GCA_902540805.1 uncultured Alphaproteobacteria bacterium
AAGCCGCTGAAACAAAAAGAAAAATAATTTCTAAAATAAAATCAAGAATTAAAATGCCGGTCTCAGGCGAAATAATCTCAGACTATGGGGAAGGAAAAGACCAACATAAACTAAAAAACGGCTTGGTTTTTAAGGTCAAGGAGGATTCATTTGTTACATCCCCAATGGATGGTACAGTCGTGTATGCTAATAAGTTCAAGAGTTTCGGAAATTTAGTAATGATAAAAGATAATAAAGGATTCACCTCGGTGTTGATAGGTATGAGAAATTTATTAATTTCAACTGGAAACGAAGTTCTGATTGGAGAACCAATTGCGAAAATTTCTCCAACGCTACAAAGTCAACTTTATTTTGAGTTGAGAGAAAATGGTAAAATTGTTGATCCAAAATCAAAAGTTGAGATTTTATAAAAAAACTGCATAATCAACACTATATTATAATTATGAAGAATTTATTAATTTTTTTGACGCTTCTGACTCTCCCCTTTTCGTTGAAAACAGAGGAAGAAAAGGATGTTTACAAATATCTCAACTTATTCGGTGAGGCGTTTGAGAAGATAAAAAATAACTACGTAGAGGATGTCACATCAAAAGATCTGATAGAGTCAGCAATAGAAGGTATGTTAAGTTCGCTCGATCCTCATTCTACCTATCTAAATTATGATGAACTTAATGAATTGAAGGTGCAGACGAAAGGAGAGTTTGGCGGATTAGGCATTGAAGTGACACTTGAAAATGGTTTTGTAAAGGTAATAGCCCCAATTGACGATACTCCTGCTGATAAGGCTGGAATTAAGTCAGGTGACCTAATAACACATCTAGATGATGAACCCGTTTTAGGTATGACCTTGTCTGAAGCAGTATCCATTATGAGAGGAAAAGTTGGGTCTAAAATAAAACTAACTATCAATAGAAATGAAAATGAAAATCTTCAAATTTTTATAACTAGAGCTATCATACAGTTAAAAGCTGTTAAAGCTAGACTTGAAAACAATATTGGATATATAAGAGTATCATCTTTCAACCAAAAGGTTGATAGACAAATAATCGATTCAATAAAAAGTTTTAAAAAAGAAAAACTTATAGGTTATGTTTTAGATCTTCGAAATAACCCAGGTGGTCTTTTAGATCAAGCTGTTAATGTTACTGACATATTCCTCGAAAAAGGGGAAATTGTCTCAACTAGAGGAAGAAATGGAAAGCAAGGAAGTAGATATAACGCTGTAAAAAACGATCTTACAGAGGGGCTGCCTCTTATAGTTCTAATAAATCAAGGAAGTGCCTCTGCATCTGAAATTGTTGCTGGAGCACTTCAGGATCATAAAAGAGCAATTATAATGGGAACGAAGTCTTTTGGTAAGGGGTCTGTGCAGACGATAATTCCTTCAGGAGAAGATGTTGCATTGAAGTTGACTACTGCAAAATACTATACTCCATCAGGGAGATCGATTCAGAAAACTGGAATCGACCCTGATATTTTAGTTGAACAGGCTGAGCTTCAAAAGGTTGATGAACTTAGTAGCAGAAAAGAGTCAGATCTTAGAGGTGCGATAGAGAATGATCAAGAAAATTCGAATAAAGAAGAAGATACGTCAACCTCTAAAAAAGATGAAGACAATGTTGATGACTATCAACTTACAAGAGCCTTTGACTTAATTCTTGCTATTAATTTGATTAATAAGAAAAAAGCAAACTAATTATTTAAAGTTTCATGAAACAGAAATATCGCAAAGGTGTTGGTATTTTTCTCATAAATAAAAAAAATCAACTTTGGGTAGGAAAAAGATTTGATTATAAGAACGAATACTGGCAGATGCCACAAGGGGGGATAGATGAACTCGAATCACCTGAAAAGGCAATGAAAAGGGAATTAGAGGAGGAAACTGGATTAGAAAAAAATTACGAAATTATTAGTAAAACAAGTGAGTGGTTAGATTATAAACTTCCTCAAGAATTGGTAAATGAGGTTTGGAATGGAAAATATATTGGACAAAAACAAATTTGGTTTGCATGCCGATTTTTTGGTAATGATGATCAGATTGATATAAAAAGATTTAAAAATCCTGAGTTTTGCGAGTGGAGATGGATAAACCCAGTTGATTGCTTAGATTTAGTTGTACCATTTAAAAGAACATTATATGAAAAAGTGCTTAAAAATTTTAAAAATTTTTATCATGAGTAGTAAAACTTCTTCAATGCTTTATCTTTCATTTTTTTCAAGTTTATATCATCCTTATTTGATGATTTATCAGTTATAGTTTCTGAACTAACTGAGTTCGTATTAATTATTTCTTCAGTTAGCAGTGAACACTTGTTTCCTGAAACTTCAATGATTCCTCCTGTTACCAAAAAAGTTTCAATTAGTTTTTTGTCTAGATAAATATATACAATCCCAACTCTTAAAGATGTTAAAAATGGCATATGATTTTTAAGAATACCAATGTCACCTTCACTTCCGGGAAAGATAACAAGATCAATTTCCTTTTCAAATACAATCTCATTGGGTGAGATTATTTCAAGTTTAAAGTGTTTCATTTTATTAATTAGATAATTTTTTGGACTTTTCTATTGCTTCTTCTATGGTTCCAACCATATAAAAAGCTGCTTCCGGAATATTATCAAACTCTCCTTCAACTAATCCCTTGAAGCCTTTTATTGTATCCTGAAGACCGACAAAAACTCCAGGAGATCCAGTAAACACTTCAGCAACATGAAAAGGTTGAGATAAAAATTTTTGGATTTTTCGTGCTCTGTCAACTACTAGCTTGTCATCCTCTGAGAGTTCATCCATCCCAAGAATTGCTATTATGTCTTGTAAGGATTTGTATTTCTGAAGTGTTTCTTGAACTTTCCTCGCTACTCCATAGTGTTCCTCACCAATAATTCTTGGGTCTAGTATTCTTGATGTTGAGTCTAAAGGATCTACTGCAGGGTAGATTCCTAGCTCAGCAATTTGCCTTGAGAGGACAGTTGTTGCATCTAGATGCGCAAAAGAAGTTGCAGGAGCTGGGTCTGTAAGATCGTCTGCAGGAACATAAATAGCCTGCACAGATGTGATGGAGCCTTTATTGGTTGATGTAATTCTCTCTTGAAGAGCACCCATATCTGTTGAAAGTGTTGGTTGATAACCTACAGCTGAAGGTATTCTACCTAACAATGCTGAGACTTCAGAGCCTGCTTGTGTAAATCTAAAAATATTATCAACGAATAAAAGAACATCCTGTCCTTCTTCGTCTCTAAAATATTCTGCAAGTGTTAAACCAGTTAAAGCAACTCTGGCTCTGGCTCCAGGTGGTTCGTTCATTTGGCCGTAGACAAGTGCTGCTTTAGACTCATCACTATCAAGTTTTATAACACCAGATTCTATCATTTCATAATAAAGATCATTACCCTCTCTCGTTCTTTCACCAACACCAGCAAACACGGAATAACCTCCATGACCTTTGGCTATGTTATTTATTAATTCCATAATTAAAACTGTTTTTCCAACACCTGCACCACCAAATAGACCAATTTTTCCTCCTTTTGAGTAAGGAGCTAAAAGATCTACGACCTTTATTCCTGTAACCAAAACCTCAGTTTCAGTTGATTGATCGGTAAATTCAGGTGCATCTTTATGAATTGGAAATTTTAATTTTGTTTTTAATGGACCTCTCTCATCAACGGGTTCCCCAACCACATTTAGAATCCTTCCTAGAGTTTCAGGACCTACTGGAACTGAAATAGGATTACCAGTATCAAGTACTTTCTGACCTCTTACAAGACCATCAGTGGAATCCATAGCAATAGTTCTGACAGTATTTTCACCTAAATGTTGTGCAACTTCCAAAACCAAGTCTTTATTTTCATGTTTAACAATAAGTGCGTCTAGAATCTGAGGTAGTTGATTTTCAAAACTCACATCAACAACTGCTCCTAATACTTGTTTAATTTTTCCCTCATTTGTACTCATAATTATTTCTCCTTCATTTTGTTAAACAGCTTCTGCACCAGAAATTATTTCAATTAACTCTTTTGTGATAAGAGCTTGTCTCGACCTATTATAAAATAGTGTCAAATTATCGATCATATCATTTGCGTTTCTTGTTGCGTTATCCATAGCAGTCATTCTTGATCCTTGCTCACTTGCTAGGTTTTCAAGAAGAGCTGTGTGTATTTGTATTGCAATATTTTTAGGAATAATTTCATTTAGAATTTCCTCTTCACTTGGTTCAAAATCATACGATCTATTTGATTTGTTTTCACCGTTTGTATCTAATACATTTAAAGGAAGGAGTTGAAGAGACTGAACAGTTTGGGAAATTGCACTTTTGAATTCAGTGTATATTAAATGACATTCATCCATTGAATTATTAAGAAATAGATCCAAGATTTTATCTCGTATTGATTTGGCTAGATCAAATTTAATTGATGGGTTAGCAATATCAGAGAAGAAGTCTAGAATAGATTCGCCGCAATATCTCTGAAGAGATTGGTAAGCTTTCTTCCCAACAAAAATATAACTTACTTGGTCTCCACTGCGGATTATTT
>CACBON010000029.1 GCA_902540805.1 uncultured Alphaproteobacteria bacterium
TAGAAAATCACTTACCAAGACCTCTGTGATATTTTTCTTACTTATCTTTTGGATAGCTTTCCAAGATGGAATACTATTTACTTCTAAAACATAATATTTTCCGTTTTTTTTTTTTATGTCTATTCCTCCATAACCAAGTTTGAAAAGTTTTGAAACTTTAATACACATTTTTTTGACTTCGTCAGTGATAGTGAATTTTTCTAACACCGCCCCTTGATAAGCATTTGTTAAAATCTTTTTTGAGGACCTCTTCATACTTGTTACATGTTTATGATTACTTACTAAGACTCTAACATCCCAGTGTTTTTTTTGTTTTAAATCCCCAATAAAATCTTGAAGATAAGAAACATTTCCTATTGGTTTATTTTTACTTAAGTTAAATTTATTTTTTATTAAAGAAATATTTTTACCCTGTGATCCAAAAATTGGTTTTAGCAAATAATTTTTTTTTTTTAACTTTTTAATTTTTCCAATCTTTACCAACGTATTTGGAGAGTTTATAGAAGCTATTTCTAAAAGCCCAGTTGTTCTTACTTTATCAACGGTCATTTCAATTGTTTTAGGAGAATTATGAATGTAAACACCGATTTTTTCTAAAAGATGAAGAAAAGTTAATTTTGTGGTTATCTCCTCTAATGTGCCGTTGTTTATAAATCTTAACCAAACGCCTTTTACTTTTTTTAGTTCCGGATTAAAAAAAAATTTACCTCTTTGAAAGTTTGCTTGTAGTTCATCAAATTTAAATTTTATAACTCTGCAACCTCTCTTTTTTAAACTTGATTCTATTTGTTGACTATGCCAATCATGTAAATCACCAATGATTGCTATAGATAGCATATTACGATTTAAACGATTGTTCAACTAGCTCAAGACTAACTTCACCAGACGAATACGATTGACCAGATTTCTTTGAGTTTAATAAAACTGTCGCTGGACTGAATAAAGATCCATCAATTTTATAAAAATCTTTTTCATAATCCAAAAAAATTTGTTTAAAAGGTTTTCCATAGTCTTTTGAATTAAAACTTGGAAGATTTTTCGCTAATTTTTTTATTTTATCATCATCATCATCTATGCAAAGATAAACTCTTCCTCCATAAATTATAGCGTCATTTGTTCTTCCCATCCCTGAAATAAAATCACGTGCAACTGGAGGTAAAGGCGCAGTGGCAATGCCAAATAAAATCTTTTCAAGAGGATAATTAAGTTCATGTATTTTGTGAATTGCCACCTCTAAAACTCTAGAGACTATTTGAATAGTTCCACAAATAGAGGTAGTTGGTGTTAAAATAAAAGTTATTTCTTCTGCTGGAACATTGCAATCAAAGGAAACTTTTTTTACAATTTCATCTGGCGGGATCTTATCGACTTCAAGAACTATTGAGGTTGAAGAACTTTTATCAGTATACTTTAACTTAGAGAAGATTTCTTCTTTTTGTGCCAATGATCTGGCTGGTCCCGACCCTAGAGAAAAGAAATCTTTGTGACTTAGGCTCCAACCAGCATACTGAGACCCTAAACACGCCAATACTGGGTTTGAAGCATGCACTGAAATATTATTAAATGAAGATTTTGTTTCAAATGAAGGTGTAACATTCACCTTTCCTAAACCACCAAGACAAATTTCTGAAATTTTTATTCCAGCTTCAATACTTCCATAAGTGTCAATGCCAGCATCAACAATCATCGAATTAAGGGGCCCCTTTTTGATAATTAAGCCAAGACCATCTGCGTTTTTGATTAGATTGTTTAGTAGAAAATTAGAATGTTTATTAATACTATATTTAACCATCTGGAAGCTCAAGATTTCTAATAAATTTATACGACATTTTTTTTAATTTATCTCTTAGAATTTTTAATTTCTTTGATTTGCAATGAACAAGGCAAATGGGTTCATCCTTTTCAATTATCTCATTCTTACGAGGGAGCTCAGAGAAATTATTACTACATTGAATATTTTTAATATATTCATATTTTTTCTTATCCAATATTATTTTTTTATTACTATATACTATATGAGTTCCAAAAAAAAAAATTGGGTTTCTATACTTTTCTATTTCAAAAGATTTTTTAAATATTGCTTTGTGTATTGAGTAGATCATGTTGGTACTCAAACCTGGTCGAGCATTAAGTTCAATTACGAATAATTTTTTTGTTTTAAATTCCAAAACTAAGTCTAAATTATTAATACCATTTAAGTTGTAGAAACGACTGATCTTTGAACAAATTTTATATAATTTATTAATTATGGTCCTATTAAATTTCTTTGATATTATAGATTCGATTATAAAAGGATTACTGTGGTCGTTTCTAAAAAGTTGTTCACATATCGATAAAATTTTAATGTCAATATCCTTGCTATAAAATTGAACAGAAATATGTTCACCTTTAATTATTTTTTGAAAATATTGAGTTTTATTTAATTTTTTTGTTTTTATGTAATTGTTGATCATGTTACCTCCAAAAGATTTAAAATCCTTGATAAGGTAATTATTTGAAATATCTTTTTTTAATGTCCAATAAGGTATACAGATTTTATTTTTCTTTAAATCTAAAAAAAATTTTTCAGACTTAATTTTTCGATGTAAATTAATGCTATTTCCTTTGTTTAAGCTTTGGTTTAAAGGTAATTCTTTTTCTAGAGATTCAGAAAATCCAGAACCAATAATAAATTCTAGATCTTGATTGTCTTTAATTAAATTAATAAAATTGATTATTTTATTATCTTCATTTAAGTCAGCAAGTAATATTTTAGAACAATATTTTTCTAAATTTAGACTTTTGTGCTTGCACACTGCGTAAACATTGTAATTAAGTCTAAAAAATATTTTAGCTAAATCTTCACAAGACGATGCGATTAATAAAATATTTTTTTTTGCTAAAGTTTCAATATTTCTCTTGAGGTTGTTAATGCTTCTTCAAAATTTAAATAAAGTGGTTTGTCAGCTGCACACATTTTTTCAAACATCCTATATTGTGTTTTAACTTTTATATCGCCTGAAGTTAAAGGTCCAATTGAAACACCTCCACACGGATGCTTGGCATCATCATCTTTTAAATTCACGCCACCCAATCCTGAAGGCGGGACTGCGTTAACATCTGCAAGAACCTTTACCTTCTTCGCAAGTTTTAATTGTTCTTCGCTTATTACTTGAGTTCCTGCTCTTGCAGCACAAAAAATTATATCTGCTTGGGACAAATACGAGGAATTTAATTCGTCTGTAGTTCCGTCTGCTGGAATTATATCGACACCAAATCGAGATTTGTATTCTTCAGCTTTTTTTTTAACATTTGTTATACCGTCGTAACCAACTATTGTACATTTTGACCCTTCTTTAGCGCACATAATTGCTGAAATTCCGCCAACTATACCTTTTCCACCATATATAATTATATTCTTATTTTTTAAGTTTGTATTAAATTTACTCTTTAAAGTTTTTTCTGTACAAGCAACCATAGCAGCTGCTGTAGTAAAAGAGCCGGCTGGATCGGGAAAAACTGATATTTCAAATGGGGGAACCATAGAATCTTTGGCAGTATTCATCATATCTAGTGCTAGGGATGCATCTTTGCCACAAATAAAAACACCTGTTTTTTTTGCATTATTCACTGACCTAGAAAAAATTGCATCCTGAATCAAACCT
>CACBON010000030.1 GCA_902540805.1 uncultured Alphaproteobacteria bacterium
AAAATGGTTGAGAGAAAAAAAAACTGGATGGATTACAGCAGAGTACGGAATGCTTCCTGGATCTACTAATTCGAGAAATAGAAGAGAATCAAAAGCTGGGAAACAGTCTGGAAGAACAATTGAAATACAAAGATTAATCGGGAGATCCTTGCGATCAGTTATAGACTTAGAAAAACTGACAGGATACCAAATTATTATAGATTGCGACGTTCTTCAGGCAGATGGTGGAACCAGAACTGCCAGTATAACAGGCGGTTATGTGGCTTTATGCCTAGCCATAAAAAAACTTGTTAATAAAGGTTTAATTAAGAAAAATCCAATAAAAGATTTTGTTGCAGCTATTTCATGCGGAATTCTAAATGAAAAAATTTTAGTTGACCTAGATTATGATGAAGATTCTGCGGCTCAAGTCGATGCAAATTTTGTTTTATCAAAAACATCAGGGTTTTCAGAAATTCAAATATCAGGAGAAGAAAATACATTTAATTTTAATGCTGTAAAAGAAATGATTGATAAGACAGAAGAATCTATGAAGCATATCTTTAAAATTCAAAAAGATGCAATTAAGTAATAAGTTTGGTAGAGGAGACAAAATTGTGATAGCGAGCCACAATGAAGGTAAAATTTACGAATTTAAAACACTTCTTTCAGCATATAACTTAAAGATTATCACTTCACGTGATCTTGGAATTCAAGATGTTGAAGAGACAGGAAGCACATTCCAAGAAAATTCATTAATTAAGGTAAAAAGTATACCTGACAATTATCTTGCAATATCTGATGATTCTGGTTTGTGTGTAAATGCTCTTGGAGGAAAGCCAGGGATATTTTCATCAAGATTTCAAAAAAAATGTGGTGGATGGTTCGAAGCAATGGAGAAAATTTATTCAGATGTTAAAACAAAAAAAATTGAAGATTTTTCAGCAAAATTCATTTGTTGTCTTTCTATAAAATTTTCTAAAAATTTAATTTATTCTTATCTAGGGGAAATCAAAGGTAAAATAGTCTGGCCACCCAAAGGAAAAAATGGATTCGGGTTCGACCCATTCTTTATTCCTAAGGGGCATACTAAGACTTTTGCTGAAATGGAACATTCTAACAAAATATTTATTGACCACAGAAGTATTGCTCTTAAAAAACTAATTAAATTACATTTAAACGACAGTTAAAAACCTCTTCAGATTTTCTATTCTTTTTAATTTTTTTAAGATAGATCTCTCTTTGCAAAAAACCTGACTGTATTTTACTTTTTGTGAATTCTCCATTGAACACCACACTTTTCTTTTCTTTTTCACTCATTATTTTATAATTTGCAACCAAATCCAAGAGATCGTGCATATGATAATTGAATGACATTGGATCTTTAGAAAAAACATTTTTAAAGTTTTGAATGAATTTGTCATCTTCATATTTTATGCTTGAAGCATAATATGTGCCTTTAAATAAATTGTCTTTTTTGCTAGTATCCTCCCATAAGCTAGTGCCATAAATATTAGAATTTTCAGAATTAATATCATAAAAAGCTAAATGAGACAAAATCTCAAGCAATCTATCTCCCTCTGATGCTATTATTATTGAATCAAACGGGGATCCTAGTGTTAGCATCCTTTCTAAAGATTTGATTTCACTACTTTTAAAATCATCTTCCAAGTCTGCGTTATTTTCAATCCTCATAATTTCATTTTCTAATTTCTGCTTTCTTTCCTTAAATCGACTTATTTTTTTTATCTCATTATTCAAATCTGTATCTGATTCTACCTCGAAAAACTCAATATTAACCCCCATCATTCCGAAATCATTTACGTAGTTTAAAAAACTGTTTTTGATTACATACCCATATTTATCGGCATGGTAAATCAGCAAAACATTACTACTATCATTTTTAGCAATATGTTTTGTAATGCAAGACATTTGATCATTAGGGTTTTGTCCTGAAACAATAATATTTTCAGATACATTGTTCAAATCTGGAGAAAGACTAAAAAAGGTTAACCTTTTGTTATTTTGAAAATATTTTTTTACCTCTCTCGTTTCGTCAGAAAAAATCGGGCCTATAAAAGTTTTAACATCATTTGATATGGCTTGTTTTGCTGCATTAATGGCTCCTTTTTGTGTGCCTTTTGTATCGTAAATCTTAAAGTTTAGTTGATTAGGTCGAAGCAACATGCTGTATCTTAAAGAATTAATAACCAAATTACCCGCTTCACTTTTTTCACCAGTTAACGGGAGCAACAACCCTACTAGGTTATCCGTTTCTATTTTTTTTTCTTTAAATTCTGGTTTCTTAAGATTTAAAAAAGCATATCCGGACGATTTGCTTTTTGAGTCGTTCATTTCTTCCACAACTTTACTATCTTCAACAATCTCAGCTTTAATTTGATTGCTAGAGTATTCCACGTCATTTAAATCTTTTCTAATACCTTCGCTTGAAAAGGAGTCGCTTTCAACAACCTCTGAACTACTAGTATCTTTTGAGTTATCTTTATTAAATTGAGCAAGGTTATCGTCTTCTGTTCTAAAGGAGTTTTTATTTACTTTCGTTTGAATATTTTGAACGGTGGAATCATTAAGAAGTTTCTTGTCTCTCAAGTCCTCTGCGCTATCATCTTCAAAAAATTTTGTAAAAAATGAAATTATCTTTCGATCAGTTTTCTTTGTTTGTCCCATTTCTTTTAGAGGTAGAACATCAATAGCTTTTAATTCTTTTTGTAGTAAAGTCGAATCTATTTTTGGATTTTCATTCTTTGATTTAACTGCTAATTTATCTTTATTGAGATTTTCATTTTTTTGTTCTGACACCTTGTTTTTTGAAGATTCTTTAAATTCTTTTTTTTCAAACTCTAGAGATTTCGAAGTCTTATTCTCTTCTTTTTCTAGCTCATCAGTATCTGCAAAGAGTTTCTCTTTGAGGATGCTTACAGATTGATCAATTTGACAACCAGAAATAATAAGAAGGGTTGCAAATAAAAATAATCTTAAGTTACACAGATTAAATATCATCGTATATGATGTTTTCATGTTAAAAAAAATTGCTCAAATTATCCTTATATATATATTTATACATAACAAAGCATTTAGCAATATAAATAGAGATAGAATTTTAAATTATCTAGAAAGTTTTTCTTCCCTTAGCTCAGAATTTATTCAAATCAATAATAATGGAGAC
>CACBON010000031.1 GCA_902540805.1 uncultured Alphaproteobacteria bacterium
CGGGTTATTCAAACTATCGTAATTTACTGTAAAGTTTGTTTCCGAAATATTAATATCTGGTCTAATGATCTCAAAACCTAATTTCTTCACTTCATTACAATATACTGAAAGTTTATCAAAATTATTAATATCACAGTTCATTAACGCACATAAGAATTCAAGAGGATAATTTGATTTTAGAAATGCAGTTTGATATGCAATCATTGCGTAAGCTGCAGCATGACTCTTATTAAAACCATATCCAGCAAATTTAGCTATTTCATCAAACAATTCTGAAGCTTTATCCGAATCAATCATATTTTTTTTTGTTCCACTTATGAACGCTTCTCTTTGAGCAGCCATCTCAGATTTAATTTTTTTCCCCATAGCTCGTCGTAATAAATCAGCCTTCGCCAAACTAAATCCAGCCAGTTTTTGTGCGATTAACATTACTTGTTCTTGATAAACCATAATTCCATAGGTCTCATCTAAAATTTCTTTCAAATCATCATGAATATAACTATAACTCTCTTTTTTTTGTTTTCGATTTATATAAGTTGGAATATTGTCCATCGGGCCTGGACGATAAAGTGAAACAATGGCAATTAAATCCTCAAAACGATCTGGTTGTATTTTAATTATCGTGTCTCGCATTCCCTGCCCTTCCAACTGAAAAACACCAGTTGTAAGACCATCTTTTAACATTTTATAGGTTCTTGAATCGTCAAGATTTATATTTCCAATATCAATATTAATTGATCTTTTTTTTTTTAATATTTTTAAAGTCTCGTCAATTACAGTTAATGTTTTTAAACCTAAAAAATCAAATTTTATCAGCCCAATCTTTTCTACATATTTCATTGAAAATTGTGTTACTGGAATTTCTGATTTTGGATCTTTATATAAGGGGATTTGATTGTCTAAGGGATTTTCTGCAATAACAATCCCTGCAGCATGTGTTGATGCATGTCTAAATAAACCCTCTAAATTGGAAGATATTTCAAACAATATTCGTAAATTTTTATCACTACTTATCATTTTTTTTATTTGATTATCATCTTTAACTAACTCTTTTAGACTAACAGGGGTTGCAGGGTTGTATGGGATTAGTTTGCATATATTATCAACTTGAGTTAAAGGGAGTTGCATTACCCGCCCAACATCTCTCAAAGCTGCACGTGCTTGAAAAGAGCCAAAAGTTATAATCTGAGCAACGTTCAACTCACCATATTTTTTTTGTACATATCTAATTACGTCATCCCTTTTTTCCATACAAAAATCAATATCAAAATCTGGTAAAGATACTCTTTCTGGATTTAAAAATCTCTCAAAAATAAGACCAAATTTTATTGGATCAAGATCTGTAATTTGAAGACACCAAGCAACTAGGGATCCAGCTCCAGAACCTCTTCCAGGTCCAACCGGAATATCATTTTTTTTTGCCCATTTAATAAAATCAGAAACTATTAGAAAATAGCTTGAGTAGCCCATCTTTGTAATTACTTCAATTTCAAAATTTAATCTATCAAAGTATTTGTTTTTTATGATTTGAGTTTTACCTAGTTTTTTTTGTAATCCACTAATCGATTCTTTTTTTAATAATGTGTTTTCATCAATGTCTTTTAACTTGATTTTAGGTAAAGAAGGTGGTCTTTCCTCCAAATAAAATGAACACTTTTTAGATAAAATAACACTATTTTCAAGAGCATAGGGCATATCATGAAAAAGTTTTTTCATTTCATCAACACTTTTAAGATAAAATTCATCACTACTTTTAAATCTATCTTCGCTTTCAATGTATTTCTGTTGAGCAATACTTAGTAATGCGTCATGTGTATTAAAATAGCTCTTATCTAAATAGAAGTTCTCATTTGTAGCAACAATTGGTATTTCTTTATTTAATGATTTTGTTATTAGATAATTCTCGTAATCTTGAATGTTCAATTTTTTATATCTTTGAATTTCTAAAAAAAAGTTATCTGAGAAATTATCTTTAAATATTTCAATTAATTGATCGGATAAACCATGATTTTCTTCAAAATTCTTAGTTATAATTCCATTAATACCGCCAGCTAAACAAATTAAACCGTCCTTACGATTTAAAATTTGAGGCAGTGATGTAACTGGAATATTTGAGTAAGAGTTGTTTAAATAAGCTTGTGTTACCAAATTAACTAAGTTTCTATAACCTCTCTCATTTTTACAAAATAATAAAATATTTCCATCTTTAAATCCATTTGCTCTTACTGAAAGGTTAAGTCCTATAATTGGTTGAATTCCAAGTTTTTTACATTCAATACAAAATTCAAGAGAGCCAAAAAGATTGTTAAAGTCTGTAATTGCAGCAGCTGGTATATTTTCCTTTTTGCAAAAATCTGTTAATTGATTTATTCTTAATGCCCCCTTAGACAAAGAATATTGAGTATAATTTCTTAAATGAACGAATCTATTTATTTTTGAAATCAATTAATCTTCCACCTTCCATCAAAAAGCATTTATCTAATAGCTTAACTAAATTTAGATTATGCGTCGCAAAAACAGTAATGATTTTATTTTCTTTTGACAATTTTCTAATAAAATTAAAAACAATTTTTGTATTTTCATGATCCAGACTTCCTGTAGGCTCATCAGCCAACAAAATTTTTGGATTTTTAATTAAAGCTCTCGCTATAGCAACCCTTTGCTGTTCACCTCCAGATAATAATCCAGGTTTAAACTTATTTCTATCCGCGATTCCGAGAAGGTGCAAATAATCATTAGCTTTAGAAATTGACTTTCTGAATGAATTTCCATTCATTAGAAGAGGCAACGCTACGTTTTCTTCAACATTAAAATCCTCTAAAAGTTGGTTATTTTGAAAAATAAATCCTATATTTTTTTTTCTAAAAATTACTTTTTCTTCATTTTTTAACTTGTTAAAATCAACATTACAAATTTTAATATCACCAGATGATGGTTGTTCCAAAAGTCCAATTAAGTTTAATAAAGTACTTTTGCCTGAACCAGAGGGACCAATTATACCAACGTTTTCCTTATTGTTAACAATTAGACAAAGCTTATTTAAGACTTTAACATTAGTTTCTCCTTGTAAATATTCTTTACCTATGTTGTTTAGTGATATCAACTTAATCCCATTTAATTAAATTTATAGGTTCTACTTTCG
>CACBON010000032.1 GCA_902540805.1 uncultured Alphaproteobacteria bacterium
GAAATACAAAAATCATTGCGACTTTGGGTCCATCTACTTCGTCTCCAGTTAAAATTCATTCACTCTTTCAAGCTGGTGCAGATATTTTTAGATTAAATTTCAGTCACGGGACACATGAAGATCATCGCAGAAGAGTTTTTCATATAAGACAATACGAGAAAAGATTAGGTAGACCTATTGCAATTTTAGGAGATTTACAGGGACCAAAATTTAGAATCGGGAACTTTAAAAAAGGATCAGCTTTTTTAAAAAATTTTCAAAAGTTTTCATTAGATTTAAATGATAAGTTAGGTGATGAGTCAAGGGTTTTACTTCCACACCCGGAGATCTTCAAATCCGTTAAAAGAAATAACAGGATTTTGATTGATGATGGTAAAATCATTCTAAATATCCAAAATGTTAGCTCAGAAAAAATTGAAACAGAGGTAATTAATGGTGGAAGAATTTCTAATAAAAAGGGAGTGAATATTCCAGAAGTTTTTATAAAGGTATCATCACTAAGCCAAAAAGATCTGGTAGATTTGGAATTATGTCTTAACCTCAGTCTTGATTATGTAGCGTTATCATTTGTACAAAAAGCGAATGATTTACTGGAATTAAAAAAAATTACTGGTGATCAAACAGCAATCATGGCCAAATTTGAAAAACCACTTGCTATTAAAAGAATGGACGAAATATTAAAACATTGCGATGCTGCAATGGTTGCTCGAGGGGATTTAGGTGTTGAGATGCCACCAGAGGAAGTACCCATTATACAAAAAAGACTTGTTGATGCCTGTAGAAATCACGGAAAGCCAATTGTTGTTGCAACTCAAATGCTTGATTCGATGGTTAATTCACCATCACCAACAAGAGCTGAAGCTTCAGATGTTGCCACAGCTGTATTCGATTCAGTTGACTGCGTTATGCTTTCAGCCGAAACAGCATCAGGTAAGTTTCCCATAGAATCTGTTAAAATTATGGATAGAATTATTCGTGGTGTAGAAAATGATTTTTCTTATAGACAACTTTTAGAAAGTAAAAAAATAAAACTTGAAGAGACTACCTCCGATGCAATAAGCTCAGCTGCATCTCAAGTTGTAAAAACTGTTTTAGCAAAAGCAATTTTCACCTACACCAGGTCTGGTGGAACGGCAAAAAGAGCAGCTAGAGAGAGACCAACAGTTCCCATTATAGGTTTATCTCCGGAAAGGCTCACAGCCAGGCAACTTGCTTTAATTTGGGGGGTCCACAACATTCATGCATTAGAACCAAAAAGTTTTTCAGGAATGATTGAAAATGCTTGTGAATTGGCAAAAAAGGAAAAGATTGTTCGAAAAGGAGATTATGTTGTCATTACTGCTGGAGCACCTATTGGTGTATCTGGATCTACAAACAATTTGAGGATTGCTAAAATAGGCTAGCCTTGTCGAGCCTTAAAGCGTGCATCTGTTTTATTGATTACGTAAAGTCTACCTTTTCTTTTTACTACACGGCAATCTCTGTGCCTAGATTTGGCTGATTTTATTGATCTCAATACTTTCATAATTATGTTAAAATAATTAATTCTAAAAATTTGTCAATCAAAGAAAATGTATTACAATCAAACAGTGAAAAAATTCATATCAAAAATGACATTAAATAAAATTAATTTTTTTTTTGGAAAAATGTCTTCTATCCTCATATTGATTCTCATAACTTTAGTTAGCCTATCAGTTATTTTAAGATATATTTTTTCAATTGGATTTACATGGTTGCAAGATCTTTATATTTGGACTCACGCTTGTTTTATTTTGTTCGGTATTGCATACACCCTTAATAAGGACGGACATGTAAGAATTGACATTCTTTATAGAAATTTTAGTGAGATAAGGAAAAAAAAAATAAATTTAATTGGATCTATTGTCTTTGGATTACCATTTTGTTTTTTTATGATTACAAAAGGTTATGACTACTTTCTAAGATCATTTTTAATTAGTGAGGATTCAAAAGAAACTGGTGGTCTTGCAAACATTTATATTTTAAAATTCTTTATATTCTTTTCAGGAATACTGTTATCAATCGAATTAGTACAAAAAATCTTTGATTATTTCAAAAGAAAATGACTGAATTTCTTAATCAAGAGTTTTTCGCATTATTTTTATTCGTAACCTTAGCAATTTTTTTATTGATGGGCTATCCCGTAGCTTTGACTTTAGCTGGTACTTCAATTTTCGTAGGCATGATGGGTTTTCTTTTTGATTTATTTCCTCTTGTTTTAATAAGTGTGTTACCAAATAGAATTTTTGGAATTTTAACTAATGAAACATTAATTGCAGTTCCACTTTTTATTTTCATGGGAGTTATGCTTGAGAAGTCTGGAATAGCAAATGAATTACTGGAAAATATGAGTAAAATTTGGGGAAATAAAAAAGGTGGATTAGTTTATTCTATTTTGATTGTTGGTGTCCTAATGGCAGCCTCTACTGGAATAGTCGGCGCAACAGTTGTAACAATGGGAATATTATCCCTTCCATTGATGATTAAGTGGAAATACAATAAAAAAATTTCTACTGGAGTTATCTGTGCAAGCGGTACTCTCGGTCAAATAATTCCTCCATCGATTGTACTAGTTCTTTTGGCTGACGTATTTCAAGGTGCAAATGAACAAGCGTCTGCTATTTCAGGTGAGTTGGCTCCAGATCCTGTAAGCAGTGTTGATTTATTTGCTGGAGCTATTTTTCCTGGCTTACTCTTGGTAAGTTTTTATTTTGTTTGGATATTTTTATGTTCATTTTACAACCCTAATTTATTTCCAATTAATAAAAACTTAAAAAAATCTTCATTTGATTTAGTAGAAATTACAAAAATCATATTACCACCGTTAAGTTTGATAATAATTGTCTTGGGATCTATATTATTTGGAATTGCAACTCCTACTGAATCAGCAGCATTGGGTGCTTTAGGCTCCATAATTTTGTCTATGAAAAAAAAAATTAAATTAAAATCTTTAATGTCAGCTTGCGAAGAAACATTAAAAATCTCATCAATGGTTTTTTTTATTCTTATTGGAGCATCTTTATTTTCTCTAGTTTTTAGAGGTTTTGGAGGTGA
>CACBON010000033.1 GCA_902540805.1 uncultured Alphaproteobacteria bacterium
TTTTCAAAGATTAAGTAATAAGAAAAAAATTTTCATTTTTGATCTTCTCTTTTTTACTTTTCAAATTCTTTCTTTAAATCAGTAAAATATAAACAAGTAAAAATAATACCAACTAACACACCTTCTAAATTTAATAAGAATCTTTCAAGATCAGACCTATTATAAGTCTCATAACCAATCAAATATTCTAACATCGATCCAATCAAAACCAATGGAACAAATAATTTCTTACCTCTAGGTTTGAATTTATACAATGAATATAGACAGTAAAGAAAAACCAGAAAAACCAAACCTCCAAAAACTACATAAAACTCTTGTAAACCATTTGAATAAAGTTCATCAGAAGAATATTGAAAACTTAGTAGAACCAAGAAAAAAAGGAGAAGAAAATAAGAAAGAATTATATTTTTAAATATTTTAATACTCATACTTAAAGATAACCTAATAATAAATTAATTTATAATAGTTTTATAAAATTTGAGATGTAATTTTTTTCATATCAAAACTTTCTGATTAATCATATTGGATACCAAGATCTGGAGTATTAGTATATGTTTCTCCTGTTCTTGAACGATATTTTTTAACAGTAAATCTTGGATCCATACTTAAAAATCTTCTTACAATTTTTTTTTTTTGTATTTTTGATAACAATTCCATTTCTTTACAAATATAAAAATCTTCTATAGAGGTTAGATTCATGGAGAGTTTGAGTTTACTATTTTTAAAGACTAAATATGGAAAAGTACCAGTATTTTCATTTTCGAAATCATAATCCCATCTTTTAGGATCTATTTTTACTTTTTTCCAGTCTAAATCTCCTTTGTCATCCCAATAGATACCATCATTAGTATAGATAGATTGAAAATGAAAACCCAACGGTTCCCCGTAAAAATCACCCAAAACAAAATGATTATCTTCTTCTTTACTGAAAATATATTTTATTCTTGAACTCCATCTTGGAACTGGTTCAGAAACAATCAAACCAATTCTTTCTTTTGTGTAAACCAATATTATTTGTTTAAAGACAGGATAATATTCTTGAGAATATTTTTGAGGGTTAGAAATATAACCCTGTGACTCATGATAAGATTTATTGTCGTATGAACAACTGTAAAACTCCCCCTTTTTATCAAAACTTTTGAGAATTTTATTTAAGTTTTTTCTAACTGTAAATTCCTCAGAACTTAATTGGGAGGACACAAACAAACAAATCAATATCAGTAATAGTTTTTTCATTATTTGAAATTATTCCTAATCTTTTTGTTTCCTATTAATATCAAATTTCAAACAACCAATATAAGATAAACCTTCTTTTTTTGAATCAGATTGTTTTTTTCTTGTATTCACCATTATGAGATAAGTCTTCCCCTTATAAACAAACACTGTATCAATTCTATTTCCAAGACTACCTACCTTATTTGACCAAGAACTAATTGTTTTACCTTTTTCAAAATACTTCAAACACTCTTGTGTTTGGATATTTTCAGTAGGATAATACTTTGATAGACGTTTACGTTCTTCCTCTAACTCAAAAATGTCATTTAAATTTGGTCGTGACTGTGACTTCACTTCAAAAGACACAAACAAACAAATCAATATAAGTAATAGTTTTTTCATTATTTAAAGTTATATTACCCCTTAAATCCAGTCCAGTATTTCCTAACGTAATCTCTTTCAATTGAAATTTTAAGTTCTTCAATATGTTTACTTTTAATTTTCTTCTTAATTAACATTTTTAATAACCTTTTATTTCTCAAATTTAATTTATTAATTAAATCTTCGTTTGGTAAACGATTACTTTTTGAACTATTTTCTTCCGGTTTAACATATACTAGATTCCACAAATCATCTGAGTACATATATGACCATGGTATTATATGATCTACTGAAGTTGTTCCAATTATCTTTTCTCCAGTTAAGAAACACACTTTTTTTGGATTCTCAATATCTAAAAACTTGTGAAATAATTTCAAGTTTCCTCTTTTGGGTGTTTTATCCCTTTCCACACCTCTTATTTTTTTAGATATTCTTGGTGAACCATCTGTTTCCTCAAGTTTTTGAGTCCATCTATAATTGATTATTTGATAAAGAACCTCTGAATATTCTTTTAATAATTTTGGGTTAGAAATTTTTATTTCTCTTTTTCGTAAATCATATTTGTAGAGGTTAGAAATCTTTTTATCTAATTTCAAAAACCTTTTACACACATCTTGAGTTAATACTTTACTGATTTTCTTTATAGGAACCTTAATTTTATTTTGAACTCTAATAAACGACTCTGGTTTATAACCAAATTTTACTTTATAATCTCTAATACATTCCTCCACTATTTGAATAATTGTGGGTTTGTTATTTCGGTTTTGTCCCTGATTTAAATTAAAAAAAATACATTGATTCCAATAGTATTTGAAAATGAGAGGAGATAATTCATCAAAATGAATAATTTGTTTTGGTGACACATCACAAACTTCGACTATTGATCTAATCCATGACATCTTGTAAGTGTTCTCCATGGATCCATTGTTTATTAAATTTAAGAGTTCTTTTAGATCGGTATTCATTTATATTTTTGTTTGTTTGGTATAACACATCTTATTCCTCCAGTAGGATCATCAACATCTTTTGGATACCTTGGAATAATGTGTATGTGTAAATGATCTACTGTTTGACCACTTACCTTTCCACAATTTATACCTACATTAAATCCAGATGGATTAAATTTTTCATCTAAGTATTTTTTGGTTTTAAAAAGTAAATTATTTAATCCAATAATTTCTTCCTCTGATGAATCGAAATAATCTGAATATATTCTATTAGGAATAATCAAACAGTGACCCTTACTCACAGGAAATTTATCAAAAATAACAAAACCCACAGAGTTTTCAAAAATTCTTTCTCTATTATCTAAAAATGGACTTTCAGACATTACAGGACTTCAATATTTTTCACTTCAAAAGACACAAATAAACAAATCAATATCAGTAATAGTTTTTTCATTTAAAAAAAATCCATAACGATCCAA
>CACBON010000034.1 GCA_902540805.1 uncultured Alphaproteobacteria bacterium
GGGAATACAGAATTAACTTTTTTTATAATTACTACCATAAAAATTTAGGGAATTTTGTGAAAAAAAAAATTAATAAATACAAAAAAGTTTTTTTTGGTTTCAATTCACAGTTTTACCAGAAATTCCAAAAACGTGAATAGGGGGATAGAAGTTGGTTTGTTGTGGAATAAAACTATGGATCTTTTACTTCCCATTCAAAGAAATCTAAAAGATAAAAAAATTCATTTTGGAAGAAATTATCCATATTCTGGTTTTCATTATAATTATACTATTGACAGACTATATAGGAATTTTTACTTAGAAAATATTACTATAGAAATTAGAAACGATTTGATTTGTGATCAAAAAGGAATTAAAAAATATATATCATTAATGTCAAATATATTTAAGGAATTCCTCAATGAAAAAAAACCGTGAAATGGAAAGTATAGAGGCTGCCGCGTTTAGAAGACTTATAGCCCATCTTCAAAAAAATACCCAAGTGCAAAATATTGATTTAATGAATTTGGCAGGCTTTTGTCGAAATTGTCTTTCAAAGTGGATGGTAGAAGAAGCAAAAAAAATAAATATAAGTTTAGATTATGAAAACGTTCGTTCTGAAGTATATGGAATGGATTACAATGAGTGGAAAAAAAAATTTCAGACCCCGATTGAATAAATGAATATTTTAGTTACTGGAGCTGCGGGTTTTATTGGTTTTCACACATGCCTCTACTTACTAACAAAACATAAGGTATACGGCTTAGATAATTTAAATAATTATTATGATGTGAATCTTAAGAAAAGTAGATTAAAGATACTTAAAAAGAATAAGGATTTTGAGTTTTTAAAGACAGATATTCAGAATAAAAATTTACATAATAAATTTAAAAAAATAAAATTGGATATAATTATTAATCTTGCTGCTCAAGCAGGAGTTAGACACTCACTCAAAGATCCATTTTCATACATTGATTCAAATATATTGGGACAAATAAATTTGTTAGAATTTGCAAAAAAAATAAAAATTAAGAAATTTATTTACGCAAGTTCCTCATCCGTTTATGGAGGAAATGAGAAGATGCCATTTTCAGTAAAGCATAGAGTTGATAAACCTATCTCGCTATATGCTGCTTCAAAAAAATCTACAGAACTGCTAGCTGAATGTTATTCTCATTTATTTAAAATTAAGTGTATTGGGTTAAGATTTTTTACAGTTTACGGTCCTTGGGGTAGACCCGATATGGCTACTTTTATTTTCACAAAAAAAATTTTAGAAAATAAGAAAATTAATATATTTAATTACGGTAACATGAAGAGAGACTTTACTTATATTGATGATATTGTCAAAGGTATAAAAGGTGCAGTTAATCTAAAAGGTGATTATAAGCATAAAATTTATAATTTAGGTAACAATAAACCAGAAGATTTAAAAAGGTTTATATCAATAATAGAAAAAAACTTAAAAGTTAAAGCAAATAGAAATCTTTTACCAATTCAATTGGGTGATGTAGCTAGAACTTCAGCGAACATTGATGAGAGTAGGAGAGAATTAAATTTTAATCCAAAAACATCTATAGACGTAGGCATACCAAAGTTTATTGAATGGTACAAGCAATACTACAAAATTAAATAATTTATTTGTAAAGTTTTTCTATTTCGTCTTTATAACTTAAATAAACTTTTTCCCTTTTTATTTTATGAGTTTGGGTAAGAAATCCATTTTCATATGTAAATTTTTCTTTTAGCAGTAAAAATTTCCTAATTCTCTCTAAAGAATTCAATGAACTATTAATTTTTTTTATAAGTTCTGTATATTTACTTTTATTGCTCGAGTCTTGAACTACGAGCAAAGCTATTAAAAAAGGTTTGTTATCTCCGAAAACAACAGCTTGTTCAATTTCAACTTGTTCCGACAATTTGGTTTCAACTTTTTGTACAGATATATTATCTCCACCAGATGTAACAATCAGATCTTTTTTTCTTCCATTTATTACCAACCTTCCCATTTTGTCTAAAAATCCTAAATCACCTGTGTAAAGCCATTCTTTTTTGATAGTTTGAGATGTTAGTTTTTTACTTCTCCAATAACCATTCATTACATTGGAACCCTTAACAAGAATTTCTCCATCAACTGCAATTTTTATTTCTACGTTTTTAACAGGAAAACCAACTGTATTTGGATTGTTGAATTTTTTTTGTATTACAACTTATCAGAGGTGCGGCCTCTGTTTGTCCATAACCTTGTAGTAATGTTAAACCAATTTTATTAAAAAATAGACCAATCTGTGGGCTTAATGCTGCGCCTCCAGATATAAGTGCTTTGACCTTTCCTCCAAAAATTTTTCTAACTGTGGTTTTTAAAAATAGAAAAATAAATATTTGGCTTAAATATTTTCTCAACTTATTTTGTTGATTATCCTCAAGACCATTGAAGCAAATATTTAAAATTAAACGTTTTAAAAAACCTACTTTGTTTATCTGACTCTTGATTTTTTTAAAAATGTTTTCAAATAGTCTAGGAACTCCAGAAAATATTGTAGGTTTAATTTCTTTTACTTCATTCATTAACTTATCTAAAGAAGAGCAAAAGTAAATTTCACCCCCTATTAATAAAGGAAAATAAAGTCCTGCCATTCTCTCGTATGAATGAGATAATGGTAAAAAAGAAATAAACCTTTCTGTATCAATTTCAAAATCTTTTATTATATTCAACGATGCAAAAAGATTATGTATTAAAGCTTTATGACTTAGAGTCACCCCTTTTGGTTTTCCACTAGTTCCTGATGTGTAGATAATAGTTGAAATATCATTTAAAGAAACATTTTGCCTTTTGACTCTTTTTTTTTCTTCTGATGAAATTGAAAGATAATTTATATGACTATCATGTTTTTCAATAGTTATAATTTTACTGAGATCAAAATTTTCCAAAATAGCCTGATTTTTTTTTAGAATATTATCATTTTCAAAAATGATTATCTT
>CACBON010000035.1 GCA_902540805.1 uncultured Alphaproteobacteria bacterium
TTGGTTGCAAGAGTGTAATTATTAGCTAATTTGAAATTATGGTCATCAACTTTGACAACAAAATAAGTTTGTCCATCTACCAAACCTCCTCTTGGGCTTGCAAATGTATCTGAAACACTACCACCAGTTCCTCCTGTTATTGTAATAACACTTCCTCCAGAGGTTTCAGATAATTGAAAACTGGTTGCAGTTCTATTTTTAACAAAATAAGTTGTGCCGTCAACCAAGCCAGATATCGGAAAACTACCCCCCTTTTTATAAACTACTGGATCATTATCGCTGAAATCATTTACAGCAGAAATTGTGTTAGTCGAACTAAAATTAGTCGTATCAACAGTTACTTTTTCAGCTGCATTATATGTAATTGCATCTCCAGTTTTGAGGTTATGTTCAGTTGATGTAATGGTGTCTGTTCCTCCTAGTGTCGTTGTATTAATTGTTATAGGATCAGGATCCTCAAAATAAGCTGTTATCAAATCTTTTTCGCCACCAGAGACGACAACTTCTCCATTCTCCATTGTAAGCGTATATGTTAGACCATCATGGTTAATTCTAAAACTGCTTCCATCTTCAGGAATTGAATCAACTGCTGTTCCAATTATTTCAGCAGATGGGCTATTACTTCTTAATCCATCAGCAATTTTTTTTGCAAGTTGCGATGAAGTTAAAGTTTCAAGCGATGAAACGTCAATTGTTGAAGAAAATTCTGCACCATTTCCATCAGCTGGTATTTTTAATCCATATGATAGAACTGAGCTTGACGCACTTGAACCTTCAGGATGACCCGTTGAAAAGTCTCCTTGCAGAAGAACAGGTTTTATAGTTTTTATTTCTCCTGTACTAGATGATGAGATATTTAAAAAACCATCACTTAGTGCATTTTGTGTTCCTGAAACTGTTGTTGAACCTCCATCATTTGATGTGCTAATAGCTGAAGCGGACGAAATTTTTAGTTCACCACTAAATCGAGCAGCTTTAAAGTTTGTATTATCTAAATCAACTGTAATAGCCGAGCTAAATGATGAAAAGTCGCTTTTTAATACTTCCATCTCAACTGTGTTTGGAGAGCTAAATGCTGAAATTTGGATGTCATCACCGTCTGCATTCTCCATAACGATATGTTTTTTATCTGAAGAAAGGTTCGCAACGACTCCTGTTCTTCCAGAAAAATTATTTATCGCATTAGCTAAATTTGTAAGATCGGTTGAAAGAATTGCAGCCGTGATATCAGCATCGTTTCCAACTCCAGGTTTACTTAAAAGATTAAACGAAATAGTTCCATCGGAGGATGGCGCACTCAGTTTGACTTTAGTTGAAGCAGTAGCTTCAATGCCGAGCGTTTTTGCTTCTTCATTAATGAGCCCAGCAACAAAGCCTGCTGATGATTCAATAGGAACAGAAATATTTTTTGATTTTCCAGTTGCTGTTGAGTTTACCGTTAGAGTATACGCTGCAGTTACATGACTTGCTGGAACCGTTGTGGCGTGTCTTTGTGCACTTGCGGCTATACCATTAGCTCCGTAACTTATTATAAAGTTTCCTCCTGTTGTAGATCTTGAAACATCGATACCTCTATATTTTTCATTTCCAGTTCCATTTAAATAGTCTGCTCTGTACTCTGCAAATCTGTTGAATCCATTTTCTTGTGTTAAAAATTCTGCAATTTCTGCATCAGATAACACACTTCCTGCAATATGCCTTCCCTCTCTGGTAAAAATTTGTAATTCGCTGGCTGCTGTTACAGTTGGATTTATTACATTTGCATTAATTGTGGAAGACGCTGTTATTGCCCCTGAAGAAAATTCTTTATCATTGCTTGCGATAGTTAAAGATGAACCACCACCAGAAGCAAATAAACCCATTGATCTAAAGTTATGTGCATTACCTTGAACGTCTCTACTTCTATTCAGAACATCAGCAAGCTCTTCAAGCGTTGTGATTCCAGTAAGATCAACTGTAACTGAACTCGTATCAGCCATTGTTACTGTGATTGAAGTTATTGAAGATAAATCAGATGAAGAGATTCCAAATTGAATTTCAGGTTGTGCTTTGTACGAACTTAAATTTACAAAAGACGTCCCTGCTTTGATAATTGCTGCACCTCCATCAGCTGAAAATTCTGAAGAAGTAACTGGGCTAAGTCCATTCGAGAAAACATTATTTATGTTTCCGATTGTGGTTTTGTCCTCGAAGTTAATTTTAGTGATTTCTTCTAATGTTGCCGTGCCTGTGTTTGATGAACTTGAACTTATTAATGTTCGTGCTCCTGCTGCAAAATCTTGTGGTCTTTCTAATAAAAAACTCATTCCTTTTGAAGCACTACTTGGAACGATTGAAAATTCGTCACCATCAAGTGGTTCTCCAAAAAAAGAAATTTTGAAGCCTTGGCCCTCAATTGTTTGTTTTCCAGCAATAGTATTTTTTAAACTGTCAGAGGTAAGTTTCCACAAATCTTCATTCTCGTTATACATAACTTTATATTCTGCACTCACTATTTCTAATGGATCTGTGACAAATACTGCAACTCCAACACTAGATCTGTTAGTTGGATTTTCTATAGCTTTAAGACTTGAAACAGTAAACATTTGTTTCCCACTTTTTCCATCAAGATCAAGTCCAGCTTGGTTTACTTCATTAAATTTTTGTGACAAAAGTGAGGCCAATGCATCTATTTCCTTTAAAGTATCTTCAGCTAATGCATAAGAATTTATCATTCCACTAATAAGACCAGCTTTAATTTGGTTTGTTGCAACCTGTCCTATACCAACCACAGGTTGTAATCTTCCACTTTGTTCTAATACATCAATAA
>CACBON010000036.1 GCA_902540805.1 uncultured Alphaproteobacteria bacterium
ATATGGCATCAGTTTCAGAACAACTCGCATCTAGAATAAACTTTGGATCAATCACCAAAGCAGATGATCTAAAAAAAAGAATTTTATTTACACTTTTAGCTCTTATAGTTTACAGGTTCGGTTCCTACATACCAATACCCGGTATTGACCCAGTTGCTCTTGAGAAAGTTTTTGAGAGAAATGTTGGAGGTATTTTGGGAATGTTTGATATGTTTGCTGGTGGAGCATTAGGAAGAATGACTGTTTTTGCCCTTAATATAATGCCATATATTTCTGCAAGCATTATTATGCAATTACTCACGGTAATTTCACCTACACTTGAGCAATTAAAAAAAGAAGGTGAAATTGGACGAAAAAAAATAAATCAATATGCTAGATATGGAACGGTTTTCTTGGCAACAGTGCAAGGATATGGCGTGGCAGTAGGAGTCGAAAATATGTCAAATAGTCAAGGTATGCAGGCAGTAATGGATCCAGGAATGTTTTTCAGATTTGTCACTGTAATAACATTGGTTTCAGGTACTTTGTTTTTAGTTTGGCTTGGAGAACAAATAACTCAAAGAGGTATTGGTAACGGCATTTCTTTAATTATTTTTACTGGAATAGTTGCTCAATTACCATTAGCTTTGAGCACTACCTTCGAACTTGGAAGAACCGGGGCTCTGTCAACACTCTTTATAGTTTTTCTTCTTGTTATGTCGGTTTCCGTCATCGCGTTCATGGTTTTTATTGAGAGGGCTCAAAGAAGGATAACTATTCAATATCCTAAAAGACAACCTGGTGCTGGAAATAAAGTTGCGGAATCTTCCCACTTACCATTAAAAATAAATACGGCTGGAGTTATTCCTCCAATATTTGCGAGTTCACTTTTGTTGTTACCTATTACATTCGTAAGTTTTAATGCAGGTGGAGGGCCTGAGTGGTTGAATACGATTAGTTTATTTTTAAGTCGGGGACACCCTGTATATTTAACAGTATATATTTCAATGATAATGTTTTTTGCTTTTTTCTATACGGCAATTGTTTTTAACCCAAAAGATACTGCTGACAATTTAAAAAAATATGGTGGTTTCGTTCCTGGAATAAGACCTGGCGAAAATACTGCTAATTACCTTGATTACATTCTTACTAGGTTAACTGTTCTAGGTGCAATATATCTTTCACTAATCTGTTTACTGCCAGAATTACTAATTTCTAAATATAAAGTTCCATTCTATTTTGGAGGGACCAGCTTATTAATCGTTGTGAGTGTAACAATGGATACAGTTAATCAAATTCAATCATATTTGTTAGCTCACCAATATGAAGGATTAATTAAAAAGTCTAACCTTAGAAGAGGAAGATGAAAAAGATAGTATTACTTGGTCCACCAGGATGCGGAAAAGGAACCCAATCAAAACTATTAGTTGAAAAAGATAATTTTGTTCAGTTATCAACTGGGGATCTTCTTAGATCCGAAACATCAAATAGTAATTCAGACTTAGGCAAGAAAGTAAAAGATATTATGGAAGCTGGTGAATTGGTCCCAGACGAAATAGTAATAGATATAATTGTAAAAAAAGTTGAAGTACATAAAAGTGAAAATATTGTTTTTGACGGCTTTCCAAGAAATCTTAAACAGGCTAAAGCATTAGATTCATCTTTAGATAATGTATCAATAAAACTTGATCATGCAATTTTTTTTGAAATTGATTTCAAAATTCTTGAAGAGAGAATTAATACCAGAGCAAATGAAACTAAAGAAAGCGAAAAGAGGAAAGATGATAACTCTAAAACTCTTTTAAATAGAATAGAAGTTTTTAAATCGTCTACACTACCAATAGTTGATTATTATGAAGAAAAAGGAATAATTAGTAAAATTAACGGTATGCAAATGGTAAAAGAAGTTTACGCTGAAATAACAAAGATTATTTGTTAGTGTGTTGACTTAAAACAAAAAAAAAATATAATCCAGATTTGGATTTATAAGAGGAATCAAGTGGCGAGAATTGCAGGAGTTAACGTTCCAACAAATAAAAGGTTGATTATAGCTTTGACGTATATTTATGGCATTGGTCCAAAGTTTTCAAAAGATATTTGCGAAAAAGTTAATATAGATGGAAGTAAAAGAGTAAATAACCTTAACGAAGATGAAATAATTAAAATAAGAGAATTTATTGATAAGAATTTTCTAGTAGAAGGTGACTTAAGACGAGAAGTTTCCGTAAGAATTAAAAGATTAACAGACTTGGGTTGTTACAGGGGATTAAGACACAGAAAAAAACTTCCTGTTAGAGGACAAAGAACACATACTAACGCTAGGACAAGAAAAGGAAAAGCTATACCAATAGCCGGTAAGAAGAAAGCAGTATAATTAATATGGTAACCAAATCTACGAAATCTAAAAAGAAAACAAAAAAAAATATTCCATCCGGCATTGCTCATATCAACTCTACTTTCAACAACACTATTATTACAATTACAGATACATCTGGTAATGCTATTTCTTGGTCCTCCTCAGGTAATAAAGGATTTAAAGGTTCCAGAAAATCAACTCCATTTGCTGCTCAGCTTGCAGCCGAAGAAGCAGGTAAGAAAGCCATGGAACACGGA
>CACBON010000037.1 GCA_902540805.1 uncultured Alphaproteobacteria bacterium
ATTATCCAGAAATATATCTCCATCTACTTTAATAGTTCCAGCTAACCATTTTTTAAAACCTTTATCATTGTTAATTTTTCCTTTAAATATTGTTCCCACCTCTTTTTTACAATATTCGCTTATTGGGTTTTTTTTTGTTCCTCTACAAATTATTGTATCGCAGCCAGATTCAGAGGCAATCTCAGCAGCCTCTATCTTTGTAAACATCCCCCCAGTTCCATAATGATTGGTTTCTGCACTTGCCATATTATATATTTTCTTATTAATTTTCTCTACTTCTCTAATAAGCATTGCACTCTTATTTTTTTTTGGGTTTACGGTAAACAACCCGTCCACATCACTAAGAAGTATTAAAACGTTTGCGTCTATTATCTGAGCAACTCTGGCAGCAAGTCTATCATTATCACCAAATTTTAATTCATCTACTGCAACAGAATCATTTTCATTAACAACAGGAATTACGTTGTATCTCAACAATTCAAAAATGGTTTCTTTTGAGTTTAGGCTTTTTTTTCTGTCTTCGGTGTCAGAATAGGTAAGAAGAATCTGTGCTACGGACATTTTTTTTTTCTCAAATGTTTTTTTAAAATTATTCATCAGAATTGCTTGTCCACAAGCTGCGCAAGCTTGCTTTTCATGAATTCTAAGGTTTTTTTTTTCTATATTTAAATAAACCTTACCCAAAGAAACTGAGCCGGATGCGACAATTAGAATTTCAATATTTTTATTTTTGAGAAAAATTAAATCTTCTATAAATGTCTCTAACCATTTTGAATTGAATTTATTATTAGAAACCAACAATGACGATCCTATTTTTATTACAATTCGTTTTGCATTTAAGATTGATAAATTTTTCATTATATTGACTTAATACAAGATTCTTTAAGTTCTTGAATCCCTAAGTTTGTATGACTTGATATCGCAATAATGCTTGAAGAGGTTAATTCTTTGAGTAATATTTTTAATTTTTTAATATCTTTCCCCTCAATTAAATCGCATTTACTCAAAAGAACAATTTCTTTTTTTTTTAAAGTCTGAGGATTATAAGCTTTAATTTCATCTCTAATTATCCTGTAGTTATTTGCTATTTCATTGAAATCATTAGTTGATACGTCACAGACATGCAAAAACATTTTACACCTCTCAATATGTGCAAGAAAGTTAAGACCTAGGCCCACTCCATTTGCAGCTCCTCTTATCAATCCTGGTAGGTCAGCAATTACAACATCCTTTTGATCACTTCTATAAATACCTAGTTGAGGTTTTAAAGTAGTAAAGGGATAATTAGCTATTTTTGGTTTTGCATTTGACAACATCTTCAGAAGAGTTGATTTGCCAACATTTGGTAACCCTACTAAACCTATATCAGCAATTAATTTTAACCTTAGCCATATCCATTTATCTTCACCTTCAATACCTGCGTCAAATTTTCTTGGAGCTTGATTTGTTGAGGACTTAAATCTAGCATTTCCTCTTCCACCCATCCCTCCGTGAAGCAAAATGTAAGAATCCAATTTCTTTGTAAAGTCTTTGATAACAAAACTTTTATCCTCAGACAAAATTACTGTCCCCACTGGCACCTCAATTATTAAATCTTCTCCACCAGCTCCAGTTCTATTTTTACCTGAACCATCCTTGCCTCTTTGAGCCTTAAAATGCTGTTTATACCTAAAATCAATCAACGTGTTAAGATTCGAAACTGCTTTAAAAACAATATTTCCCCCACACCCTCCATCACCTCCATCTGGTCCTCCGAACTCAATATATTTTTCTCTTCTAAAACTTACGCAACCTGAACCACCATCACCTGCCTTTAAGTAGATTTTGGCTTCATCTAGGAACTTCATCGAATAAGTTTATTTTTTTTGATCTACGTTAACAAAGGATTTACTTCCAGATTTTTTTTTAAAAGAAACCACCCCTTCTTTAATTGCAAATATCGTATGATCTTTACCAATAGAAACGTTTTTCCCAGGATGATATTTTGTTCCTCGTTGCCTAATTATTATGTTACCAGGCACTACAACTTCTCCTCCGAACTTTTTTACGCCAAGCCTTCTTCCTGCACTATCTCTCCCATTTCTCGTGCTTCCACCTGCTTTTTTATGAGCCATTTGATTTTCCTGTAATAGAGTTAATTTTCTGTTTAGATGAACTTAAGCTTTTCTTAGGTGCAATAGATTGATTTGCCATTTTTATTTCTTTTATTTTGATCAGTGTAAGATCTTGACGATGGCCGATCTTTCTTCTGTAGTTGTGCCTCCTTTTTTTTTTGAAAAC
>CACBON010000038.1 GCA_902540805.1 uncultured Alphaproteobacteria bacterium
TATAGTAATAGAAAACAAGAAATGGCTAATAATAGAAATTAATCCCAGGTTCACAAGTGCCTACAGTGGACTTAACAAATCTTACAGTTCATTGACAATTAAAGATATTACTGATTTCTACGTTCATAAAAAATTAAATGACACGCAACCTAGATTTTTGAAAAAATACGAGTATTATTTTTAATGCTTAAAGTTTCACACTTAGGAATAGATATTGGTGGCGCACACTTGAAAGTCATTGGTGTCGATAAAAAAAACAAGGTAGTACTTGTTGATTATATAAGTTGCGCCATATGGGAAGGAACAGAAAAACTCCAAGAAAAGATCCGTAATATAAATAATATAATAAATAATAACTCGGTTAAATGTGGAATTACCATGTCTGGTGAGATGTGTGATAATTTTAAAAACAGACTTATAGGTGCAAAAATTCTAATCAAGGAATGTAATAAACTCCGATTTAACAATTTTTTTTACGTTAGCTCTAAAGAGGTTTTTACAAAAAAACCTAAGTATAAACACCTTATTTCACTTAATTGGCAAAGTATTGGAAGATTTTTAGAAAAAAAAATTGAAAGCTGCATTGCCATAGATTTTGGGTCAACAACCACGGATTTTATATGTATTAAAAACAACAAAATCGTTAATAGATTTACAGATGATTATTCAAGAATAAACAATGCTGAGCTTTTATACACAGGGTTTACAAGAACTCCTATATTTGGTGTAACGAATCAAATAGTTTATAATAAAAAAAAACTAAAAATTATTCCAGAATTTTTCTCAAATACATCAGATATTTATAGAGTTTTAGGTAGATTAGATAAAAAAATTGATCTGGATGATACTGCTGACAAATCTAGAAAAAACATGACTCAGAGTCTTATTAGATTATCGAGAAGTTTTGGGTTTGATTACAAATCAAAAAATTTAAAAAAACTTAAAATAATTTCACAACAAATCTCATCCATACAATTAAACCAAATTTTTCAAATAATATTAGAACTTCAAAAAAAATTTTTATTACAAAGACAACCGGTCGTTATTTCAGGCATTGGTCAAGATGTTTTATATAATTATTTAAAAAAAAAAAAATATGAAACACTTTACTTTAAACAATTTTTAAATAAATCAAGACTTAACAAGGAGGCCTCTTATCATGCTCCCGCACTTTCGATTGCTTTATTATTACAAAGATTAAAATGACGTGATAATTTTTTTAGTTTTCTTGTATCAACCACAGACATTCTTTTATTGAATTTACAAATTGCAGACCTAAACCCTAGGATATTTGGTTTAAGCTTCATCATTACCGGAATGTGAGTTTCTCTTAAAGAGCCAGCCAGACCAATTTTTATGTCAAACTTTTTACATTTAGAAATGAATTTATCTAGATTAGAAATATTACAAAATGATAAAAGGTCACCATTATTTTTGGTATATGTATCTAACATTATATATTTGATTCCACATGCATCAAATAAATCTAACTTTTTATATACTAAATTAAAGTGATCGGAAATATCTACAAATACAACACATACCAATTTTGTCTTAAACTTTCTTTCTCCTAAAACTTTTATTTTATCAAATAAGTTTTTTATATTCATAGATAGCAAACCAAACTTTATATAATCTAAATTTATCTTATCAAATTGTTTTAATTTAATCAGAAATTTCTCATTAATAAAAATATCACCTAAAGTTGCCGAAATCTGAATTTGATATTTAAATCTAAATATTACTTTTTTTATATCTTGTAAATCCCACGCGCCTATGGAACCATTTAGAGGATCTTTTAAATCAAGAATATCCACATTATTGATAATTTCCTCAGAAAGTTCATCAAGTTTTCTTAAGCTAATCAGCAAACTAGTTCTAACTGGCATGTTTTTATACTCACCTGGTTTCATTTAAAATAAATTTACTAATTAGATCCCAACTTTTTTTCTCTTTAATTCCAGCTGTTTTTTCAACAGAATTTTTTAAGCCTTCCAATTCTTTTAATATTTGCTTTTTCTTTAAAATTTTTACCCTCGAAGCTAAAATACATGCTTCAATCAAAGAGTTTCTTGCTCTGTTAAAGCCCTCAAATCGCTTGTGTTCTTCTTGATTTATGATCTTACATTTGAAAATTGGTCTTACTTTATTTTCTTTGACGGATTCAACAACAACCTCATCATGCGCCAAAGCATCTTTTAAAAAATAACT
>CACBON010000039.1 GCA_902540805.1 uncultured Alphaproteobacteria bacterium
GAAGTTAGGAGTAGATATTGTTGTAAATTTTGGTTTTGCTGGTTCTGTATCGAAGAGCTTAAAAAATGGCGACATCGTATTTGTAAATAAAATATTAAATGAAAAAAATAAAAAACTTACACCATCAAAATTTAATAAAGATTTCTTCAAAAATTTAGAAAAAAAAATTGAATTTGTGAACTGCAATTTACTTACCGTACAAAAGATTGTTGGCGATAAAAAAGCAAAATTAAAAATTGTAAAAAAATTTAAATCAATCTCAGTGATTGATATGGAAGCTTATCACATCAAGGAAGAACTTTTGAAAGTAAATATCCCAATGTTATCTTTCAAAGTAATATTCGATGATCTGACTTTTGACATACCCTCTTATATTTTAGATTGTATCAATGATAAGGGTGAACTAAAGATAGTTCATTTTTTAAAAAGCTTGATCCTAAAACCAGAGAGAATTTTTGAGCTTATAAATGTAAACTTTAAATTTTCAAAAAGTAAAAAAGTTCTCGAGAGTCTTGTTAATTCTATCTAAAGATAGGTTGTACTATTGCTTTTTAGCTAAACGGCTTTGCGGGTTAATTGCTGCACCAGCAGATGGAATGGGTGAGTTGTTTGATTCATTATGCTTTTGTTGTGCATGTAGTTTTTTCATCATCTCACTTACATGCGTATCGTGAAAAAAATCTGGGCCTCTGGATTTACTTATATCAATTTCTTTGGCCATCGCTCCATCGGTTTTAGGTCCTTTTATTGCAACAGTTGCTGCTTTTAAAGGATTGGTGAAAACATCTGTAACAGCTGAAGCTTCGTAACCACAGTGTGCCATGCAATCGGAACACTTGTCATAATTTCCAGTTCCATATTTGTCCCATTCTGTATCATTCATAAGTTCTTTAAATGATTTAACATAACCTTCTCCAAGAAGATAGCATGGTTTTTGCCAACCAAATATATTTCTAGTAGGGTTACCCCAGGGCGTACATTTATAAGATTGATTGCCAGCAAGAAAATCAAGGTAAAGTCCAGAGTGACTGAAATCCCACTTTTTAAAGTCTTTTGACTTAAAGATATTTCTAAAAAAATTTTTGGTATTAGATCTTTTAATAAAATGCTCTTGATCAGGAGCCCTCTCATACGCAAAGCCGGGTGAAATGGTTATGCCATCTACCTTAAGGTCGTCAGTAACGTAGTTTAAAAATTTTTTTAAATCGTCTGCGTGAGCATTGTCGAAAATAGTGCAATTAACATTACATCTAAAGCCTAAAGATTTTGCTTTTTTTATAGCAGAAACGCATCTGTCAAAAACTCCCTCTTGACAAACTGATTTATCATGTTCTTCCTTCATCCCATCGAGATGAACTGACCAGGTAAAATATGAGCTTGGTTTGTATTCAGATAACTTTTTTTCCATTAAAACTGCGTTCGTACAGAGATAAACAAACTTCTTTCTTTTAATCAACTCTCTTACAATTTCTGGCATTTCTCTATGAATAAGTGGTTCACCTCCTGGAATCGAAACTATCGGGGCTCCACATTCCTCAACAGAATCTATACATTCTTGAGTAGAAAGCCTTTGGTTTAAGATTTCTTTTGGATAGTCAATTTTGCCACATCCAGCGCATGCAAGATTGCATCTAAATAGAGGCTCTAACATCAAAACAAGCGGATATTTCGACCTACCAAGGATTTTCTGTTTTAAAATGTAAGAACCAACTCTTATTTGTTGTATTAGTGGAATGCCCATCGTATAAATTTAATTAATTGTTATTTAAATGTAAAGTTTAATTTAGTGCCTCAATATTTGTCAGCTCTCGAGGAAGTTTAAAAACTATATTTTCTTCGATACCAGGCCTTTTCTCAATTTTAACCTCTCTAAATGAGGAGATTCTCTTAATAACCTCTTTAACAAGTTCGTCAGGAGTTGATGCCCCTGAAGAAATTCCTATTGATTCGACATTATCAAACCAATTACTATCAAGGTCATCGGCCGTTTCGATCAAATAAGTATCAACTCCTGATTCTTCTCCTAAGTCTCTCAATCTATTTGAATTAGAGCTATTTTTTGCCCCGACAACTAAGATCAAATTGACATGATCTACGAGATCTCTGACTGCGGATTGTCTGTTTTGAGTTGCATAACAGATATC